>NZ_BDBQ01000060.1 GCF_001613065.1 Nocardia miyunensis NBRC 108239 | reverse complement strand
GCCGAAGTACTCGCTGCCGGACAGCTCACGGGTGTCCACGTAGGAGATCATCGGATGTCCCGAGCCGGGCCCGGCCTTGATCTCCGAATCCGATTGCAGCAGACGCAGCACCCGGTGCAGTGCCGTGGGCGCGAGCAGCAGTCCGTCGTCGTAGGCGCGCTGGGCCATCGGGACCATGCGGGCGAACGGGGTTTTCGGGCCGATCGGGAAGGCCACCGGCACCAGGTTGACGTACCAGCCCACCGACGAGCGCTCGGCCGCCGAGACGCGCGTGCTGATCGGCGTCATGCCGAAATAGTAGTCACTGCCGGTCAATTCGCGTTCGGCCAGCGCCGCCGCGGCGAAGATGCCACCGGCGAATTCGGCTCCTTGCTCGCCGCACACGCGGTCGAACCGTTCGGCCGCGGCCGCGTCCAGGAGGGTGACGGTGCGGTGCGCGCTGCGGTTGTAGCCGTCCAGGCTCTTGCCCAGATCCAATGGGAAGCAAGGCAATCGGCCGTCGTTGCCGCGCAGCAGCTGCCCCCAGCGCCGCACACCGGGCGAATTCACGGTGAGCTGTTCGGTGTAGGCGCGCTCGCGGGCGCAGTAGTCCAGATAGCTGGCCGGTTCGGTGAGCTTGCCCGAGTTCTGCCAGACCTGCGCGACGTACAACATGGCAAGTTCGAAACCGGCGATGTACTGGCCGAATCCGTCCGTGTGCAGATGGTCCGCGGCCAGGTACACGGTGGTGGATTCGGCGCGTTCGATCGCGCCGAAGGTGAAGCAGTCCCAGTTGAACGGCCCCGGGGTGGTCTTCTCCACGTGTTCGCGGATCGTTTCCGAGTCGTAGATCTCGCCGTGGTCGGCCGGGACGAATTCGATCGCCTCGGCGGGCACCAGATGCCGCCGGACCGTCCCGCCGGGGTCGATGGCGAACCAGGTATGGAAACTGTCGTGGCGTTGCAGGAAGGCGTTGACAGCATTGGTCATCGCCTCGCGATCGAGGTCCCCGGCGGGGATCTCGGCGGTCACCACGCACAGTCCCGAATACCGGAAATCCGCCCCGCTGTGCCGATCCGCCAGGCGCAGATACTCCTCCTGCTGATGTGAGGGCGGGACGGGATGCTCCGGCGCCCGCGCGGCCCGCTCGAGCGCCTGCGGCGAGGCCACCCAGCTGATGAGGCGGCCGGGCGCGGGTTGCCACTCATCGATCAGACCGAAACCGACCACGACGTGTCCTCACTTCCCTGTGCGCGCCGACGCACGGCCCACCTCGCGGATGCTCGGTCGGGCCGTGCGCGGCACGCTGTGTCGATGGGTTCGTTCACCGCGGCCGGACGTTCACGCCCCGGCCTCGGAATTCGCCGGCACCAGCGGTGAATCCACAGGTGCGCGGCCGTTGGCCGCACCGTCGGCCGCCGGCTGGTCCGATGTCACACCGGCCAGAACCGGTTGCGGCGCTTCGGCTTCCGATGTCGTCGTCGCCGAGGCGAGAATCAACTCGGCCACCTTGGGTCCGGCCTGTTCCAGGCTGAATGATCGGCCCATCTGCAGGGACATCAGATCGATGCCGAGCGTCTTGGTCACCCGCGCGCCCAGTTCCACCGCCATCAGCGAATCCAGGCCCAGCTCGGGCACCGGGACGGTCATATCGATCGATTCCACCGGAACACCCATCACCACCGCGAGTTCCCCGGCCATCTTGCGGGCGATGAACGGGCCGCGCTCGACCTCTTCCATCTCGGCCAGTTCCGCACGCAGCCGGGCCAGCTCCGAGGTGTCCTTGGCCGATGCCTGGGCCAGGGCGATGGTGCGCCCGGTCCGGGTCAGCTGCGGGAAGGTGCCGGTGAGTTTCGCCCAGTCGGTCGGGATGATGGCCGCCCGCGTCGCGCCCAGGCGCAGGGTCTGTTCCAGGTAGGCAGTGGCATCGGCCATATCGATGGCGCCGAATCCGACCAGATCCAGATATTTCATCGCCGTCTCGTCCGCGGCCATACCGCCGGTCGCACCGGACAGGTGCCCCCAGCCCACGCACAGCGCCCGCTCGCCCGCGCGGGACCACTGCTCGGCCAGCGACTCCACCGCGACATTGGCCGCGCAGTAGTTGTACTGGCCGTAGATCCCGTACATCGAGCCACCCGAGGAGCACAGCACGAACATGTCCAGTTCGATACCGGCGTCCGCGATCGCCTGGTGCACCACCCGCGCGCCGTGCACCTTGGGCCGGTACACCCGGTCGAGCTGATCGTGTTCCATCAGCGCGATCCGGTTGTCGGCGACCGCGCCCGCCGCGTGGAACACACCGCGCAGCGGATGCTCCGCGGTGTGCGCGCGGGCCACCATCGCCGCCACGGCCTCGGCGTCGGTGACGTCGAGCTTGCACTCGAGCACCTCGACCCCGACCGTGCGCCAGGCCTCGAGTTGCCGTCGCGCCTCCTCGGTCGTCGCGCCGCTGCGTCCGGCCAGCACCAGCCGCCGCGCACCGCGCATGACCAGCCAGCGGCCGGTGGCCATGCCGAATCCGCCGAAGCCGCCGGTGACCAGATAGGTTGCGTCGCCGTCGATTTCGAGTTCGGGCAGATACGGCCGCACGGGCGGCTCCGGATCGTCCATGCGCAGCGCGATCCGGGTGGTGCGGGTCGAGCGGATGGTCTCCTCGAACGCCTTGGCCACCTCGCGCGTATCGAACATGGTGTATTCCAGCGGCTGATACACCCCTTCCAGCACCCGCTCATACACGCGCTGAAGCAGGGCGGTGAGGCGCTCGGGTCGCACCGCGACCAGCCGGTCCAGATCCATCGAGAAGTAGGCCACGTTCTTGTCGAAGTTGCTCATCTCGAGCAGCCCACCGGTGTAGATGTCGGCCTTGCCGACCTCCACGATGCGGCCGAACTCGGCCACGGCGTTGAAGTTCTGCCGCAGGATCTCCCCGGGCGCGCTGCTGAGCACCACGTCCGCGCCGACGCCGCCGGTGATCTCGAGCACGTCGTCGACGAAGTTCAGCGAACGCGAGTTCACCGCGTAGTCCGCGCCCAGGGTCAGGATGTGCGCGCGGCGCTCGTCGGTGCCGGCGGTGCCGATGATGCGCGCCCCGCGCGCCTTGGCGACCTGGATGGCGGCGGTGCCGACGCCACCGGCCGCGCCGTGGATCAGCACCGTCTCCCCCGGCTCGAGCCGCGCCAGATCGTGCAACGCGTATTCGGCGGTGCCGAAAGCGATTGTGCTGGTGCAGTATCCGGGATCGGTGTCGGCGGGCAGCGGGATGGTCAGCGAGCGATCCGCGATCGCGAAACGCCGCATCATGCCCTTCGCCGCGATCGCGACCAGATCACCGACCGCCAGATCGGTGACGCCCTCGCCCAGCCGGGTGATCTCCCCGACGCCCTCCATACCCGGCACGGTGCCGAAATACGTCGGCGCGAGCTCGCGTTCGCCGAGTAGTCCGATGACCTTGAGCGGATCCTTGTAGTTCAGGCCGATGACCCGCATGCGGACCTCGACCTGATCAGGTCCCGGTGCCGGACGCGGACATTCGCGCCAGGCCAGCGCGGACAGCACGCGGGTGCGGGGCAACTCCAGCGCGAAGTTCGCCTCCGGGTCGGTGAGCGGGCGATCGGTGTCCAGGTCCTCGATCCGCTCGGGCAGCGGTTTGGTCACCACCGGAACCCAGCGCACGCCCTCGCGAAGAAGCACCTCGTCGGAGTTGTCGAGCGAGAATGCCCCGGGCACAGCCAGTTCCGCGATCAGGTCGGAGATCGGGGTGTCGGGTTCGGTATCGATCAGCCGCCAGCGCAGCGCGGTCTGCTCGTTGAGCAGCACCCGCCGCGCACCGGCGAGCGCGGCGTGGCCGGACTCCGGTGCGATCGGGCTGCCGGACAGGGCGAAGGCGTGCTCGGTCACCAGGGTGACGTGGCACGCGCCGTCGCCGAAGACCGACTGCGGTGCGCCGTCCGCGGACTCGGGATTCGCGAATTCGTGTACTGCCACGGCGATTCGCTTGAGGGTCCACAGATCCGCGAGATCGTCCTGCTGTTCGGGTCCGGCGACCAGGACCACGTGCAGTCGCTGCGTGCCCTCGTCCCGTCCGGCCTGTAGGAGTTCGGTCAGTTCCGGCTCGAGTTCGGGGCCCGGCGAATCCACCTGATACAGCCGCGATCCCGGGATCGACTCGGCGAGTTCGGTTGCGCGAGCGCTCTTTCCGAGCGCGATGAGCACGGTGGTGGCGGATCCGGCGTCGGCCAGTGCGGCCGGGTCGATCGGATCGCGCTGTTCCATGGTGTCGGCGTAGTAGAACTCGACCATCCGGTGCAGCGGGTCGTCTCCGGGACACAGCGCGCCGATCTGCAGGCCGGTCAGGCGCATCACCAGATTCTGGTCGGCATCCAGCAGATCCACGTCGGCGCGCAGGCGCGCCTTCGGATCGCGGCGGGCCACGACGGTGATCCGCTCGGGCAGCGGGGCGAGCAGCCGCACCGCGTTCACCCCGACCGGAACCATGGTGCCCTCGTTGATCCGCTCGTCGGCGAACAGCAGTGCCGCGCTCTGCATGGCCGCGTCCACCACGGCGGGATGGGCCAGATGCCCCGAGCCCTCGGCGATACTGCCGTCCACGGTCGCCACCGCGACGTCCTCGCCGACCCGCACGTCCACCACGCGCCGGAAGGACGGGCCGTACTGCAAACCCGCGGCGTCCAGCCCGGAATAGAACATCTCGGGATCGATGTCGACCCCGACCTCGATACTCGGCACCCGGACGAAGGTCTGCTCATGGCTGCCGGTCAGCAGCCGGCCGTGCGCGTGCACGGTCCACGCCTGTCCGGTCGCACCGCGCGAGCGGATCAGGAACCGCCCGCTGGCCTCCTCCACGCTCAACGCCACCAGCGGCACGTCCGGTGCGCCCATGATCAGCGGCGCGACGAACCGGACCTGTTCCAGCCCAACGCGTTTGACGCCGAGTCTGCTGGCCGCGGCACTGAGCGCGGCGTCCAGATAGGCCGCGCCAGGCATGATCTTCACCCCGTTGACGACGTGATCGGCCAGCCACGGCAGCAATTCGCCACCGACCTGCAGCAGCCAGTCCGGGCGACCCTCCAGATCCGGATCGCCCAGCATGGTGTATCCGTCGGGGGTGCCCAGGCGCGCCTGCTCGAAAAGCGGTAGCGCCGAATGCAATCGGGTGCGCTGCCACGGGTAGCGCGGCAGCGGCAGATGCGGTGTGGCCGGGCGCTCGGGCGGGAACAGCGTGTCCACCGCGAGCACCCCGGCGGCATACAGGCCGATCAGGGTGCGCCGGATGCTCTCCGAATCCGCTTGCGTGCGATCGAGTGTCGGCACGGTGGTGCCGTTGACGTCCGCGCCCAGCAGCGTCTCGCGGATGTTGCCCGAGAGCACCGGATGCGGGCCGACCTCGAGGAACACCCGGCTGTCCGCGGCGATCAGGGCGGTGATCGCGTCGCGGAACAGCACCGGTTGACGCACGTTGGCGCACCAGTACTCCGCGTCCCAGTCGCCCTCGGTGACCCGTGCGCCGGTGACGGTGGAGTACAGCGGCACGATCGGCGGCCGCGGCTTCAGCTCGGCCAGCTCGGTGCGCAGCTCGTCCAGGATCGGATCCATCAGCTGACTGTGATACGGCACCTCCACCCGCAGGCGGCGCGCGAAAACGCCTTCCTCGGTGAGCTTCTCGGCGATCTCGTCCAGCCGGTCCGCATCGCCGGACAGGGTCAGCGAGCCGGCGCTGTTGATCGCCGCGATGTCCACCCGGGCGTCGTCGCCGACCAGTTCGCGGGCCTGATCGGGATTCAGGCCGACCGCGAGCATGCCGCCGGTCCCGGCCGTGGTCGCCTGCAACCGGGCGCGGTGATACGCCACCCGGACGGACTCGGGCAGAGTCAGCGCCCCGGTGACGTACGCCGCGGACACCTCGCCGACGCTGTGGCCGACCACCGCGGCGGGCGTGATGCCGTATTCGGCGAGTTCGCGCACCAGCGCCACCTGGATCAGGAAGTTCGCGGGCTGGGCCACCTCGGTCCGGGTGACCCGCGACTCCTCCTCCGGCCGCTGCAACTCCTCGATGATCGACCAGCCCGACAGCACCCGGAACTCCTCGTCGACGCGCTGTGCGGTCTCAGCGAAAACCTCACCGGCAGACAGCAGTTCGCGGCCCATCCGCCAATGCTGCGGGCCCATTCCGGAGAACACGAAGACCGGCTCTGCCACCCGCGAGAGGATCGTGCGCGCCGCGTCGCGGCCCTCGCCCCCGGCGAACCCGCGCAGCTGGCAGATCAGCTCGGTGGTGTCGCCGTCGACCAGGACGCCGGTGCGGTACGGATGATGGGCCAGCCGGGTCCAGGCCGCCTCGGCAAGATGGTCCGGATCCGCGCCCGCGGCAAGCAGATCCGCGAATCGGCCCGCCTGCGCGCGGGCGGCCGCGGTGCCGCGCGCGGAGATCGGCAGGATGCCGAAGTGGTTGTGCTCGTGGGCCGCGGGCACGCTCGGCTCGCGGTATTCCTGCAGGATCGCGTGCGCGTTGGTGCCGCCGTAGCCGAATCCGTTGACCGCGATGGTCATCGGCGCGCCGCCGGGCGCGAGCCGCTCGGGCTCGCGCTGGACGCTCAGGCCCAGTTCCTCGAACGGGATGTCCGGATTGGGCTTGTCCAGCCAGCCCTGCGGCGGAATCGTGCGGTGCGCGATGGCCAGCGCCGCCTTGATCACACTCGCCACACCGGCCGCGGCCTCGGTATGCCCGATGGTCGATTTCACCGAACCGACGCCGAGCGTGCCGGTCCGTCCGGCGGGTGCGCCGAAAACCCTTCCCAGCGCGCGCAATTCGACCGGATCACCGACCAGGGTTCCGGTGCCGTGCGCCTCGACGTAGGTGATCTCGTCCGGGCGCAGACCCGCGCGCGCGCACACCTGGCGCGCCAGCGACTCCTGGGATTCGGCGCTGGGCACGGTGATCGCGGTGGTGCGCCCGTCCTGGTTCGCACCCGTGGCCTTGACCACCGAATAGATCCGGTCGCCGTCGCGGACCGCGTCCTCGAGCCGCTTGAGCACCACCATGCCCGCGCCCTCGCCACGGCCGTACCCGTCGGCGGAGGCGTCGAAGGATTTGCAGCGGCCGTCCGTGGCCAGGAATCCACCCTTGCACATCAGCACGAACGTCTCGGGCTGCAACATGACGTTGACGCCACCGGCCAGGGCCACCTCGCAGTCGCCGTTCTCCAGCGCCTGGCAGGCCAGGTGGAAGGCCACCAGCGAGGAGGAGCAGGCGGTGTCCACCGTCAGCGCGGGCCCGGTCAGGTTGAGCGCGTACGCGATTCGATTGGACAGCATCGTGTAGGAGGCGCTGGCCGGAGTGTGCATATCGGTGTGGAACAGCGCCGGGCCGACCACGCCGATGACCGACTGGTCCACCACGAATCCGCCGACGTACACCCCGACCGGCGCACCGGTCGCGCGCCCGGCCACACCCGCGTCGTCCAGGGCCTCCCAGGTGACCTCGAGCAGCAGCCGCTGCTGCGGATCGAGCACCGTCGCCTCGCGCGGGGAGATGCCGAAGAAGTCCGGATCGAATTCCCAGGGATCGATGGTCATGAACGCGCCGCGCTTGGTGTAGGCGCGACCGGGCGTGCGCGGTTCGGGATCGTAGTATCGTCGATAGTCCCAGCGGTCGGCCGGAATCTCCACGACTCCGTCCCGTTTGTCGACCACGAAATCCCAGAACGTGTCGGGCGAATCGATGCCGCCCGCGAATCGACAGCCGATACCGACAATTGCAATATCAGACACGCAGTTTTCCTCCCGAGCTCGGGATATGTCATCGCCGTCCGATTCGGCGATCCGTGTAATTCAGCACCCCGCACAGTTGACAGGCCCGGCTCAGTGTATCGACGGACAATGAGACGAACAGTCTCGCGAGCACATTTTGTGCCGTCCTCGGAGACGGCTCGCCCGGGACTGTGACTTCGCCCAGGCGTCGCTGGTGAGCGGCATGGCGATCCGGCGAAAGGCGTATCACGCGAACGGATTCGGCCACAATGCGGCGCTCGGTATCGCTCACAATACCGAGGGCGTGTCATTGTGTCGTTTCGGAATACATTTCGCTGCCCGCGATGAATTCGCACCCGCACCGATAGGCTCCCCTCGGCGCTCGGCGTGCGTGCCGAGCCGCCACGCACTTTCCGGAATTCGATGCGGCAGAGAGGACGGCCTTTGTTCGCCGATTTCACGCGCTGGGCGGACATGGTCGTTCGGCGGCGGTTCACGGTGATCGTGGTACTGCTGGCCGGATTGCTGGCACTGGGCGTCTACGGGATGGATCTGCACGACCGGCTCAGCGCCGACGGCTGGGACGACCCCGGTTCGCAGTCCATCCACGAGGCACGCCTGAAGGACGAGGCGTTCGGGCGCAACCACATTGCCGATGTGCTCCTGCTCTACCACGCGCCGCCCGGACGCACGATCGACGATCCGGCGTTCTCGCGGACCGTCGTGAACAGCCTGAACAGCCTGCCGCAACGCTTTCCGGATCAGATCGCCAAGGTCAACGGGACCTACTGGCGCACCGATACCGGGGTGTCGCTGCCGGATGTCTTCGGCTCCGAGGATCGCCGATATGCCTTCGCCTCCATCGCCATTCGCGGTGCGGACAACACCGAGATGATGCGCAACTACCGGCACGTCGCCGGAGCGTTCGACATTCCGGGCATCGATATGCTGGTCGCGGGCGGGCAGCCGGTGGCCGGGGCACTCAACGACACCATGGCGCACGATCAGACGCGCATGGAACTGTTCGCCATCCCCGCGGTCGCGGTGCTGCTGTTCTTCGTCTTCGGCGGCGTCGTCGCGGCCGCCCTGCCGCTGATCGCGGGTGGGCTCACGGTGATCGGCGCGTGGGGGGTGATCCGGGCGATCACCACCGTCACCGACGTGAATTCCTTCGTCTCCCCGGTGGTTTCGATGATCGGGCTGGGACTGGCGATCGACTACGGCCTGTTCATCGTGAGCCGATTCCGCGAGGAACTCGCCGACGGGCACGAGGTTCCGCCGGCGGTGCGGCGCACGGTGGCCAGCGCCGGACGCACGGTGGTGTCCTCGGCGACCATCGTGGTGGCCGCGTCGGCGGCGATTCTGCTTTTCCCGCAAGGGTTCCTGCGCTCGTTCGCCTACGGCGCGATGATCACCGTCACGCTGGCCGCGCTCACCGCGGTGACCCTGCTGCCCGCCATGCTCGCGGTGCTGGGCAGAGGCATCGATCTGTTCGGGTTCCGCCGGTTCCAGCGCACCCGCGGCACCGCGGAGGATCCGGACAACCGCTGGGGGCGGCTGGCCGGATGGGTGATGAGACGGCCGCTGGCCGTGGGGATTCCGATCGTCGCCATCCTCGTGCTGCTGATCGCGCCGGTGCGCGATATCGCCTTCGGCGGCATCAGTGAGCGATTCCTGCCGCCGGACAATGAGACCCGCCTCGCCCAGGAGCATTTCGACCGGATCTTCCCGCTGCGTCAGACCGGACCGATCTCCCTGATCGTGATCACCAACGACACCCGGGACGTGCCCGGCGTACTCGAAACCGCCGCTCGCGCACCGGGTCTGGCCGCACCTTTCCCGGCCGCGGTGCAGGGGCCCTCGAATCCCGGCATCTTCACCACCGACACCGTGCTGCTGGATCCGCACCGCCCCGATCCCGCCATCGACTATCTGCGCTCGATGCCATTGCCCAGGGGCACAACGGTTCTGGTGGGCGGTACGCCCGCCGAGCAACGCGACAGCGTCGACGCGCTGCTGCACCGGCTGCCGTGGATGATCGCCCTGGTCTTCATCCTGACCACCGCCCTGATGTTCGCCGCCTTCGGCTCGATCGTGCTGCCGTTGCAGGCCGCGGTACTCAACCTGCTCGGCCTCGGATCCACGCTGGGCGTGCTGACCTGGATATTCGTCGACGGACACGGCTCTCGCACAATGAATTTCACCGCGCAGCCGATCATGGCGCTGGTTCTGGTGCTGATCGTCTCGGTGATCTACGGCCTGTCCACCGACTACCAGATATTCCTGGTCGCCCGCATCGTCGAGGCGCGCCGGGCGGGCGCGTCCACCATCGACGCGGTCCGCTCGGGCATCGCGCACACCGGCCGGATCATCACCGCCGCGGCCCTGATCCTGCTGGTGGTCACCGGCGCGTTCGCGCTCTCGGATCTGGTGATGATGCAGTACATCGCGTACGGCATGGTCACGGCCCTGTTCATCGACGCGACCATGCTGCGCATGCTGCTGGTCCCGGCGACGATGCGGCTGTTCGGCGATTTCTCCTGGTGGTCTCCGCGGCTGATCCCCCGCAAGCGTCGCCGGCCTCCCGCCGATCCGGCGGCCGAACGCGAGAGCACTCGCGAGGTCGTCCACTCGGCCGTGCCCTGAGCGAGCGGGCGTCACCTTCCACCCGCGAGGCTGCCCGTACTCTGCTGGGACGATCACCGGGAGGATGGATGTCCGAGGAGAGCGCACCGGCCGGACGCCGGCGCGATGCGGCCGCCACGCGCGCTGCGCTGCTGACCGCCGCGCAGGAGTTGTTCGCCGAGCGCGGATTCGAGCGTGCCACGGTGCGCGATATCGCCGCGCGCGCCGGGGTGAACCAGGCGCTGCTGTTCCGCTACTTCGGCACCAAGGACGAGTTGTTCCGGGCCTCGATCACCGACCGTGGCCGCCGCCTGGCCGAGGGCCCCGACGACGGGCTGCTGGCCCGCATGCTCGGGCGCATGCTGCGACCGGACGAAGCTACCGCACAGGGTTATTGGCTGCAGGCCGCGCTTCGGTCGAGCGGGCACGACGAGGGCACCGCGGCGATTCGCGCGCAGTTGGACGAGGAATACGTGCGCGCGCTGTCCACCCTCACCGACGCACCCGACGCCGAGTTGCGCGCGGATCTGCTGCTCGCGTGGTTGCTGGGCATCGGCCTGTTGCGCACGGTGCATCAGCGAGATCCGCTGGCCGGAGCCGATCCGGACGCGGTTGCCGCTCATGTGCTGCGTGCCGCGCGGGTGCTGCTCGAGCGCATTGATGTGAATTTCCCACCGCAGTAACGCGATTCAGAAGTTGACGCGTTCCGTGGACCACCTTACCCTATTTTTGTAAGCACTCGCTTACATCGCTTACACGCCAGTTGCGGCGTGCGGGAAGGGAGTTCAGATATGAGCGTCGACTCACCGGTACGCGACTTCCCCTTCGGAGTTCCGGTCCGGCTCGAGATAGATCCGCTCTACGAGAAGTTGCGGCACACCGAACCGATCAGCCGCGTGCATCTTCCCTACGGCGGCGACGGCTGGCTCGTAACCCGTTACGAGGACGTCAAATTCGTGCTGGCCGACCCGCGATTCAGCCGCGCGGTCACCGTGGATCGCGAAGACATCCCCCGCACGGTCCCGCAACCCGCCCGCCCCTCGCTGCTGACCATGGATCCGCCCGAGCACAGCCGCCTGCGCAAACTGGTCGCCAAGGCATTCACCAGCCGCCGGGTCGATCTGCTGCGCCCGCGCGCTCAGCAGATCGTCGATCACTGCCTGGACGACCTGGAGCGGATCGGCTCGCCCGCGGATCTGGTGGCGAATCTCGCACTGCCACTGCCGGTTACGGTGATCTGCGAGATGCTCGGCGTACCTCCGCAGGACCAGCACCGGTTCCGCGACTTCTCCGATGCCATCCTGTCCACCACGGCCTACACCCCCGACCAGATCACCGCGGCCCGAACCGAACTCGAGAAGTATCTGGCCGAGGTGGTCGCCGAACGCCGCGCCGCGCCGGACACGGGCGATGACGTACTCGGCGCGCTGGTCGCCGCCCGCGACAACGACGACCGGCTCACCGAGGACGAACTGGTCCAACTCGGCATCACCCTGCTCGTCGCCGGTCACGAGACCACCGCCAACCAGATCGCCAACTTCACCTACCTGCTGCTCACCACACCCGGACAGTGGGATGCGCTGCGCGCGGATCCGGATCTGGTGCCCGACGCGATCGAGGAACTGCTGCGTTTCGTGCAACTCGGCGCCGGGGGCGGGTCCGCGCGGGTGGCCACCGAGGATCTCGAGCTGTGCGGGGTCACCGTGCGCGCCGGTGAGTCCGTCTTCGCGCAGATGCCATCCGCCAATCGCGACGAGAACATCTTCCACAACCCGGCCGAACTCGACCTGACTCGAAAGCACAATCCGCACATCGCGTTCGGGTACGGCGTGCACCACTGCCTGGGCGCTCAACTGGCCCGGGTCGAACTGCAGGTGGCGATCGGCACCCTGCTGCGCCGGTTCCCGGGGCTGCGGCTGGCCGTCCCGCTCGAGCAGGTCCAGTGGAAGACGGGCCTGCTGGTGCGCGGGCCGATCGCGCTGCCGGTGAGCTGGTAGGCGGGCGGATGAGCGAACAGCAATGGCGCATCTCGGTCGACCGTGACGCCTGTATCGGCTCGGGTATGTGCACCGGCACGGCCGCGGCGCATTTCACACTCGTGGACGGATATTCCAGTCCGGTCGCCGAATTGGCCGATCCCGACGAGAGCGTTCTCGATGCCGCGGAATCCTGTCCGGTCGAGGCGATTCTGGTGCGGGCGGCCGATTCCGGAGAGGTTCTGGCGCCCGAACAGTGAGTCACACCGGGCCGCCCGCGCGATCGGGCGGCCGGTGTGCGCGCATCGGCGAAGGTCTCGCTTCGCTGTGCGATTACTGTGAGGGAGCATGGTTTTCGCGATCCTGCGGCAAGATCGACTTCATGGAGGAATGTCGTAACGATCGCGCCCCATCGTCCACCGGGGGCGTGCGGGCGGCGCGGGAGCGTGGAGGTGGACGTGGAATACTGGCCCGGGCGGGGGCACGATGAGCCAGACCGGCGATCCCGAACACAGCAGCGGGTCGCACCCCGCCCAGGAACCGACCACCACCGACAAACCGGCCGCCGCTAACACGGGGATCGGTGAGGACGAACAGAACATCGTGACCGATTCGAGCTCCGGCGAACCGACCGACGCCAACCCACAGTCCGGCCAGGACCGCCACCCCGAAAAACCACCGGCCGCATCCGAGAACGCCGCCACAACCGGCGGTGCCGCATCGAAAGATGTTGCCGCACAAGACGATACGAACAAAGCATCCGATAGCGCCGACCGCGCGGCCACCGACGCGGAGGTGGCCACAGCCGCGATTCCCAGCGCCGACGAAGCCGCCACGACCGCGATCCCGGCCGCCACGCCGCCCAGCGCACCCGGCGCCGATGCGCCGACCACAGCACTGCCGTCGGTCACGCCCGTCGCACCGCCTGCCAAGGTCGGCGCGGCGGCGCCCGGCAGCTCGGTGCCGGGCCCCGGACGCGCGACCTGGCTGCTGGCCGCCGCGGCCGTGGCGATCGTCGTGATCGCCGTCGGCGCGGTCTTCCTCGGCCGATCCGCCACCGGTCACGGCGGCGGTAGCGGTGCCCAGGAGAACACCACGCCCGCGGTCCCGGCCGCGGCGATCGACGTTCCGGACACCGCGAAACCGATCAATCCGAGCGTCCCGATCACCGTCTCGGCGACCGGCGGGCACCTGACCGCCGTCACCGCCACCACCCCGGACGGCAAGCCCCTCGCCGGCACCCTGTCCCCCGACGGGAAGACCTGGACCAACACCGATTCGCTGGCCTTCTCCAGCGCCTACGCCATCACCGCCGACGCGGTGAACTCCGCCGGTGCGCACACCAAGCAGAACTTCACCGTGAACACGATCTCCGCGGACAGCGTCAGCACCGCGTACGCGAACGTCGTGCCCGCACCCGACGTGGTCGCCGCCACCGGCATCGGCGTCGGCCAGCCGATGGTGTTCCAGTTCACCAAACCGGTGACCAACAAGGCCGAGGTGCAGAAGCATCTGCACATCACCGTCAGCCCGCCGCAGCCCGGTGCGTGGTACTGGGTCGACGACAAGGACGTGCACTATCGCGGCCCGAACTACTGGCTGCCGGGCACCAAGATCCACATCGAGGCCGATGTGGTCGGGCTCGATCTCGGCAACGGCGTGCTGGGCGCGGAGAACAACAGCGCCGACTACACCGTGCACGACGCCTGGGTCGCCAAGGCCGACGGCAGCACCGACCAGCTCACCATCTTCGACAACGGCAAACAGGTCAACCAGATGCCGATGAGTCTGGGCTCGCCCGGTTTCCCCTCGCACGAGGGCCCGCACGTCATCTCCGCGAAGCAGCCCTCGATCGTGATGGATTCGTGCACCTATGGCACCTGCGCCGGACAGCCCGGCTACTACAACGAGACCGTCCTGCTCGACGAACGCATATCCAACGACGGCGAGTTCGTGCATTCCGCGCCGTGGTCGGTCGGGCAGCAGGGCAGCAGCAACGTCTCGCACGGCTGTGTGAACCTCGCGCCCGCCAACGCCCAGTGGTTCTACGACCACTTCGGCATCGGCGACGTAGTGGAGATCACCAACTCCGGCGGGCCCACCCTGCCGGTGTGGGACACCTACGGCGACTGGGAGGTCCCGTGGCAGACCTGGCAGGCCGGTAACGCCAACAGCTGACCGGGCCGAACCCGCCGGCGCGGCCGCATCCGACGGCCGCGTCGGCGTTCTGCGTTCGGAATGTCCCTGATTGGACCCCAATTCGCGGACATGATATGAGAATTCATGTGCCGGTTTCCTCGTTGACGCATTGCGTTTCGCTGCCCAGCCCGTCGCCCGATGCGAATTGTGCACCGGCACAACGGTTCCGCGCGCGGTGATGGGCAGGACGCAGCAGCCGGTGCAATCCGGCCCACAGCAGAGCGCACCCGCCGTCCGCCCCTCGGCCGCGAGCGCGTATCGCCTGGATCTGGACGGTCTGCGGGGTGTGGCCATCGTTCTGGTGGTGCTCTTCCACGTCTGGTTCGGGCGGGTGTCCGGCGGCGTGGACATCTTCCTGGTCCTGTCGGGGTTCTTCTTCACCGGTCTGCTGCTGCGGCAGATCGAATCCGGCGGTGCGGTGCGGGTGCTGTTCACCGTGCGACGCACGCTGCGCCGCCTGCTCCCCGCCCTGGTGGTGGTGCTCGCGGCCGTGGTGGTCGCGGCGGTGACGTTGCGCCCGGTCACCCAGTGGGCCGATCTGGCCGATCAGACGCTGGCCTCGGCGTTCTACTACCAGAATTGGCATCTGGCGCTCGCGTCGTCGGATTATCTGGCGGCCGATCCGTCGGTGAGCCCGTTGCAGCACCTGTGGTCGATGTCGGTGCAGGGGCAGTTCTATCTCGCGATCACACTGTTGCTCGCGGTGGTGGCCTGGTCGCTGCGCAAGCTGGGACGTCCCGGGCAGCTGCGCCCGGCGCTGCTGGTGTTGCTGGGCACGCTCACAGTCATCTCGTTCCTGTACGCGATGGTCGGCGAGAGCGCCCACCAGAGCTGGAACTACTACGATTCGTTCGCCCGGGCCTGGGAGTTGCTGGCCGGTGGGCTGCTGGCGATCGCCGCGCCGTGGCTGACCATGCCCCGCATCGCGCGCGCCGCGGTGGCGGTCGCCGGGCTGATCATCGTGGCGATCTGCGGGGAACTGGTCTTCGGTGCGGCCGTGTTCCCCGGCCCCGCGGCGCTGATCCCGGTCGGCGCGGCCGCGGCGCTGATCCTCGCGGGTAACAATCTCGAACCCGCCGCCCGGCCGCTGCTGCTGCGCTGGCTGGCCACGCGACCGGCCGTGGAACTGGGCGGTATGGCCTACTCGCTGTATCTGTGGCACTGGCCGTTCCTGATCTTCTATCTCTCCGAACGCGGCAGGCCCATGGCCGGGCCGGTGGGCGGCCTGGGCGTGATCGGGGTGTCGCTGGTGCTCGCGTACGCGACCCGGCATCTGGTGGAGGAGCCGTTGCGGATGCGTTCGGCCCGCGCGCTCGCGGCCGAGCAGAGCCAGCGCGCCGAACGCCCCCGGACGATCTCCCTCGCCCCGGTCCTGATGCGCTTGCGGCGGCCCATCGGCGCACTGGTCGCGGTGATCGGTGTCGTGGGAATCGGGGCGAGCGCGTCCTGGCACGTGGCGATGGGCACGAACGGGCCCCGGCCGCCGGCGTCGCTGGACCCGGTCCAGTATCCCGGCGCGGAGGCGCTGGCCGCGGGCGCACCGGTCCCGCACGCGCGGATGCGGCCCACGGTCCTGGAAGCGCCCGCGGACCTGCCCTATCCGACCACCGACGGCTGTATCGCGGACTGGACGACGACCGACGTGGTCACCTGCGACTACGGCGACCGCAACGCCCAGCGCACGCTCGCGGTCGTCGGCAGTTCCCATGCCGAACATTGGATTCCGGCCCTGCAGATCCTGGGTCAGCAGCACGGTTTCCGGGTGCGGGTGATGTTGAAGATGGGTTGCCCGCTGACCGTCTCGGATGCCATCTCCTACAAGGGCGAGGCGATTCCGGACTGTCGCGACTGGTCCCGCCAGGTGATCGACCGGCTCGGGCAGGAACGGCCGGACTGGGTGTTCACCACTGGCACCCGCCCCCTCGACGGGCCCGGCGACGAGACCCCGCAGGACTATCTGGACGTGTGGTCCCAACTTGCCGATCGCGGGCTGAACGTGGTGGCTATCCGCGACACGCCGTGGCTACGGCGCGACGGGGTGCGTTATCGCGCCTCGGACTGCCTGGCCGAGGGCGGTGACAGCACGAGTTGCGGCCTGCCACGCGACTACGCCCTGAATCCGGTGAACCCCGAAGCCGAACCCGCCTCGCGGTTCCCGAACATCTTTCCGCTCGATATGACCGATGCGGTCTGCGCGGCGGACGTCTGCCCGGTCTCGGCAGGCAATATCCTCATCTATCACGACGAACATCACCTGACCGCGAACTACTCGCGATCCCTGGCGCCCGCGCTGGGCCGGGCGATGCGGCCGATCCTGAAGTGGTGGTGAGCGCATAACCACCTGAAGGTCGCGCAACACCGGGGTGATCAGCCGAACAGCCGACGAGATAGTTAGCAAAGGTAAACTATTCGTAGAGCGAAGGTGGTGACCGCACGTGACCGAGCACAGCAAGCGCACGATCGGGCTGATCTGGTCCCAAACCCCCGACCGCGTCATCGGCGCGAAGGGCGGCATCCCGTGGCAGATCCCCGAGGACGTGCAGCACTTCCAGGACGTCACCGGCGGCCGCACCATCATCATGGGCCGCCGCACCTGGGACGCACTGCCCGAACAGGCGCGCGTCGCGCCCGATCGCCGCACCGTGGTCATCACCCGCAATCCCGAGTGGTTCGCACCGGGAGCCGAGAGCGCGGATTCGGTATCCGAGGCCCTGGCGCTGACCGACCCGGACGAGGTCTGGGTGCTCGGCGGAGCCGAAATATTCTCCGCGGCAATCGAATTCGCGACAGTCATCGTGGTGACCGAGGTCGACGCCAAGGCGTCCGGCGATGCCTACGCACCCGAGATCCCGCGGGAGTTCGTGCTGGCCTTCACCACCGGGATCACCCGCTCGTCCAACGGCAAGGACAGTTTCCAGTTCCGCAGTTACGCCCGCAAGTGAGGCCGCGCGATCCGCTCAGCCCGCGGTGGCCGGTTCGGTGGTCGCCGAGGGCACTCCCCCGGCGTCGATCTCCACGCGACGGTAGGTGTCGGGCTCGACGATGACGATCGTGGCCGCGCAGCCGCGTCCCGGCGGCAGCACGCGGACCGTGACGCGGCCCCCCATCACCGAATCCAGGTACGCCACAGCGGTTTCCACGATCGCCGCACGCAATTCGCCGTCCTCCGGGCCGGGTCCGGCGTCGTCGAGCAGGGTCAGTCGCACGCCCCTGGTCCGGGCCGCGCGGGCGGCGCGCACCAGGGCCGGATCGGCCAGACCCGGCGCGCGCAGCCGATCGCGCAGTTCGGCCTCGAGCAACCGGCATTCGCGCACCTGTTGCGGACTGAGCGGACGGCCCGCGGCGAGGAATTCGAGCATCGGGCGCGCGGTGCGCGACAGATAGGCCATCTGACTGCGGCGTTCCCGGCTCTGCGCCGCCGCGCGGGCCTCGGCTCCGGCATGCCGGGCGATATCGGCGCGGGCCCCGTGATACGAGCGCAGCAGCGGCCGCATGTACAGGGTGAACGCGACCGCCGCCAGGACGGTCGCGCCCGCCACGGCGGTGCCGTTCAGTGCGGCCCCCGGCGATCCGCCCGCGACGTAGTAGGCGGCCCCGGCCGCGAGCAAGGCCACGCACGTCGCCGCGACCCGGCCCCGAATCGCCAGCAGCGCAAGCACATACGAGTAGGCGACGATCACCCACACCGCGTGGTGCGCCGCGCGCGGACCGAGGTTGACGATGGACGCGGCCAGCGGACCCACCGCGACCACCGACCAGGTCGCCGCGCGCGGCAGCGGGTCGTCCCGAGGTATCAGCACCACCGCGCCCGCCGCGGCGACCAATCCGAACCCGGTGCAGGCCACGACCGGATCGCCGCCGCGCACATATCCCAGCAGCAGCATGCCCACCGCCCAGCACAGCAGCGCCATCATCACGATGCCCGGCAGACCCCGCACGCCGATCAGCGCCGGAGGCCGCGGTTCCCGCGGGTCGGTGTGAGTCCAGCGCAGCGTGACCGTGGTTCCCCGGCCGGGTGCCGAGTCGACCTGCGCGTCGCCGCCGCGCAGGCATCGCATCCGCCACAGGATGCTCTGCCGCACACCCAGCCGCTCCACGCCGATCCGATCGACCTCGAATCCGGCCCCGTCGTCGACGATCTGCACGACGACCCCGCCCTCGTCCACCGCGATTCGCACCGTCCGGGTGACCGCGCGTCCGTCGGGCGCGGCGTGTCGCAAGCTGTTGCGCACCGCCTCGCCCAGCGCACCGGCCAGCGAGGTCGTCACCTCGTTCGGTATGCGCAGGTCGCGGGCCCGGTTCGCGAGGTCGACCGTGACGGGCAGGCCGTGCTCGGCGGCCTCCGCGCGCAGCGCCTCGATCGCCTCGCGCACCTCGCCGGTGTCCTCGACGCGATATTCGTGCGGGCTGGTGTCGAGCTGGCGCAGGGTGCGCCGGGCCGAGCGCCGCAGCCGTTCGGCGGTGCCGCCGCGGGCGGCGTCGAGCAGGGTGGCCAGGACGTTGTCGTGGATCAGTCCGGCGAATCGGGTGCGTTCACGGTCGGTGGCCTCCGCGCCCGCGGCCACGGTCGCCTGCCGCACGACGATCGCGGTCACGGTGTCCAGTTCGATCGCCGCGGCCAGCAGCCGCGCCGCGGTCCAGGTCAGGAAGCCCTGCACACCCCAGGTCCGCACGAGATCTTCGGCGATGACGTGAATTCCGGTGCCGCCGGAGACGTATGCGTCGATCACGGCGGCGATCACGCCCGAGACCAGCAGATACACCGGCCAGCACCGGGGCCATGCCAGCACGCCGGCCACCGCTGTGGCCGCCACCAACGGCGGGATCCAGGTACCGGACGGGCCGAAACAGTTGTAGTGCCCGGCGATCGGCAAGGTCATCAGCGCGGCCAGCATAACCGTCGCCAGCCAGGCCGCAAACCTGCCGACGGCCGGGCCGCCCACCGTCAGCGACGCCACGACCAGCCCTGTCCCGGTGATCAGCAGCCCCGCCACCACTGTCGGCGTCCACCACGCCTGCACCATCCGATCCTGCTGAATGATCACATGCATATGGCTCACCAGCCACAGCACCGCCCCCACCCCCGCCGCGAACCCGAGCGCCCGCCGAGCACGCGCCTCGGCCCGTCCCGGACGTCCCGTCTCCCCCCGAACCCGAAATATCCGAGCAGCGTCCCACTGCCTCGGATTCCAGCCCACGCCTCCATCATCGCCCATGCCCCCCATCCCCGCACCGCTCATCCACACCCCCTGCTCGGTCCGGTAAGGGCGACGAGGACTCCCCGGCCCGGACACCGCTATCGGCCCGGTACGACAGGACCGGCGATCCCGCCCGGCGAGTTTCGGCCACTCACATCACATCCCGGCTCACGCCCTCAGCCATGGCGACGACTATCGGACGGCCCGCGCCCGTGATTCCGCCTGGTACACAGCGCAATTCGAGCGGATCGGCCGGAACCCGCACGACAGCGAGATGTTTCGCGACGACGACGCCTCCGCAGCCTTATCTCACCCCGACCGGCAGCTCCGGTCCACAGATCGCCCCGGCCTTCCCGCCGATGCCGAACCGGTTTCCGTTCGGCCGCAGATGAATTGCGTCGAGCCATTGTGTCTCGCAAGCACGGGCGCAAGACCTGCCGCAGGGGTTTGCGGATAACACCGCAGTAGCGGCCATTTGCGGGGAAGGACACCGGCATTGGCGCGAGGCAAGCCCAAGCGTCGGCTCGGACAACCGCTCCGGCGACTCGGCCTCGGTGAGCTCGATCGGCATCAGTCGCGGCCGGTCGGCACGATCTACCGGTACGCCGCCGACGCGGGCTCGCGGCCGACCGGCCGGAATCGTCGCCACCGCGGCACGTCCCGCCACTGGGGGCGATGCTCGCGGCAGCGCCGCCCAGCCGAAGTGCCCTGCGCTGGTCGCGCCTTCGCGGCACGAGGACTCATCTCCCGCAGAACGTGAATCCGTAGCGCGCGCCCGCAATCCCGGTGTCCGATCGGAATCAGTTGATACGCAACGGCTTACGCGCCTGAGCGCGGGTGTCTCGAAATCACGAAGCGGTGGGGTCGAAATGTCCTGCGGTACACCGGGGTCGCCGGGGCGGGCCGCCGATCGTCCGGTGTCACGGCCGGATACGTTGCGGCGGTAGCAGCGAATCCGGACTCAGTGCCGGTGGTCCTCGGCCGGTGTGGTCGCGTAACGTGCCATCACCTCGACGACGTTCTCCTGGGTCATGGGCTCGCCCGCTTCGATCATGGCGCGCAGGTCGCGGAAGTACTGCACGTACAGGTCGGGGGTGAAGGTGTTCAGCATGACAGCGGGTTCGTCGAAGGGGTTGGCGAAGGTGTGCGGCGCGCCGGGCGGGACCATGACCAGGGTGCGCGCGGGGACGTCGTGGTCGGTGGCGCCCACGGTGAAACGCACTGTGCCCGAGACGACGTAGAACCCCTCGTCGTGGCGGGCGTGCCGATGCTGCGGCGGCCCCTGGGTGTGCGGGGCGACCTCGATCTCGGCGACGCCGAGCCGGTGGTCGGTCGCACTGCCGTCCTCGAGGATACGCAGCACGACCGGGCCGGTCAGTGCGATCTCGGCGTTGTCCTGTCCGGTGATCAGTACCTCTGTCACGACTCGTACCTACTTTCCGGCGGCGAAGGCCGCGAGGGCCGTCACCAGCTGATCGGGCGTTTCCAGCTGCGGCAGATGCCCGGTCTCGGGTAGCAGCTCGTATCGCGCGCCGGGAATGGCGGCGGCGTAGGCCCGCCCGATCTCCGGCGGGGCGATCCGGTCGCTCTGGCCGCTAAGCACCAGCACCGGGATCTTCACCCCGGACAGCCGCTCGGTCAGCGCCGGGTCGGCCATCCGCTCACCGCCGTAGACCTGCAGCGCGACACGGTTCCCGGCCATCGCCTCGAGCTGCTGCGGGCTGAAGGTGGACGGATCCATCCGGAAGGCGTCGGGCCGGTGGTAGCTGTAGTCGGCGATCTCGTCGAGTCGCAGACCGAAGAAGTCCATGGGCGTCACCCCGGGCACCTCGAGGCCGACCGCGCAGACCAGAACCGCCGCGGCGATCCGGTCGCTGCCCTGCGATGCCATCTCCGCGGCGATCCAGCCGCCGATCGAATTGCCGATCACGGTCACCTCGTCGAGCCCGAGTTCGTCGAGCAGCGCGATGTACACCGTGGCCAGGTCGGCGATCGTGGATACCGCCTCGGGCCGGGGCGTACCACCGAAGCCGGGGTGCACCGGTGTCAGCACCCGCACCGACCGCACTCGGGCGTAGCGCTCGGCGAACTCCTGCACCGACTGCGGTCCCGCCCCGCCGTGCAGCAGCAGATGAACCGGGCCCGAACCGGTTTCGGTCACTGTGACGGGCACCGGACCGATGCCGGGAACCCGAATGTCATACGCGGCCATGATGACTCCTCGTTCGTGAGAGTGGACTCTCATCAAAGTAGACGCACCCATCGCGTTATGCAAGTCCACTCTCACGAAGAGAGTATGCTCTCGATATCAACCGACTACGGAGGTGAGCGAGGTGGCCCGACAGGCCGAATCCACATCGACCGCGACACGCGGCGGACGCGCGAATCAGAAGGAGCGCACCCGACGCGCGATCCTGGACTCGGCGCGCACCCTCATCGACGCGGGCGGCGAGGTGACCATGCCCGAAGTCGCCCGGACCGCACGGGTTTCCGAGGCCACCGCCTACCGCTACTTCCCCGATCTGGCCACCCTGCTGCGCGAGGCGATGCACGAATCATGGCCGGGCGCAACGCAGATCATGGCCCCGGTCGAGCACGTCACCGATCCGGCCGAGCGGGTCGCCCACGCGACGGAATATCTGCTGCGGCACGTGCTCACCCACGCACCGGCGGTGCGCGCGACGATGGCCGCGGCCATCGTCCGCCCGACCGAAATCCTGCGTCCCGCCTACCGTCTCGGGCTCATCGAGGCCGCCCTGGAACCCCTGGCGGATCTCACTCCTGAGACGTTGACGCAAATGCGCCAGGACCTCGCCGTGGTGATGAGCGCCGAGTCATTCTTCACACTCACCGATCTGTGCGGAATGTCTTCCGAAGCTGCGATCGCGAGCGTAGTATCTACTGCCCGCAGCGTCATATTGGCTCGATTACGTTGACGCTCAACGGATTCGGGGACCAAAGTCCCTGTTCACGACGGTTCGCGATCGCGTAGCGTCTCTGTCTGCCGGACCGCTCGCCCGCGAACGTCCACACCTCTGGACACCGGATGCGGCCCCCGGCGCACCACCACTGAAATGCGCTTGCTGGCAGGATGCCAGTCTCTCGACCGCTCCTCCAGACCACTCGCCTCGGCGGCGCTCCACTATGCGATTCGAACCACCCCGCTCAGCCCACACCGATAGCCTCATGATAGCCACGGTCCGGAATGTGACCCGACGCGCGCTCGGATGGCTTGTCGGCCAACACAACTCAACCCGGGGGCCTACAGTCGTATCGGATGCCGCATGGCATTCGCAAAGATGCATCCGGGCCCTCACTTGGCTAGTTTCGGACTGAACCACCACCCGCTCGTGGTGCGGTTCCCGAAACATCCCCGATGGAGGAGCACCGTGCGCATCCTGCTGGTCGCCAGCGCATTCAACAGTCTTACCCAGCGCGTTCACACCGAGTTGCGGGACAGGCATCACATCGGGGTCGAACTGGCCCTCGGCGACGATCTGCTGCGAGCGCGCGTGGACTCCTTTCGCCCCGACCTGATCCTGGCCCCGATGCTCACCACCGCGATCCCGAAGGACGTGTGGACCCGGTACCCGGTGCTGATCGTGCACCCCGGCCCGATGGGCGACCGCGGCCCGTCCTCGCTGGACTGGGCGATCTCCGAGGGCGCCGACGAATGGGGCGTCACCGTCCTGCAGGCAGTCGAAGAAATGGACGCTGGCCCGATCTGGGCGAGCGTCCCGTTCCCCGTCGCGGACTGCGGCAAGAGCGAGCTGTACCGCAACGAGGCCGCCGACGCCGCCGTGCGCGCGGTACTGCTGGCCGTGGAACGTTTCGCCGGGGACTACGAGCCCGAACCGCTGGACTACACGCGTCCCGACGTGCGCGGACAGTTGCGCCCCTACCACTCCCAGCAGTTCCGCCGGATCGACTGGTCCACCGAGAGCACCGCGGCGATCCTGCGCAAACTACGCGCCGCCGACTCCCAGCCCGGAGTGGTCGACGTGCTGTTCGGCCGCGAGTACTTCATCCACGGCGGCCACAACGAGGACCGGCTGCGCGGCGTGCCCGGCGCGATCGTCGCCACCCGCGACGGGGCGATCTGCCGCGCGACCGTCGACGGCGCGATCTGGCTTCCGCAGCTGCGCCCGCGCCGCGTCCCCGGCGGCCCGGCCACCTTCAAACGCCCCGCCGCCGACGTGCTGGCCGCCGAACTCACCGACGTCCCCGAGGCTCCGATCACCCCGGCCGAGGCCGCCGAACGCGACACCTGGTCCGAACTGCGTTACCGCGAGGACGCCGGCGTCGGCTACCTCGAATTCGCCTTCGCCGGCGGCGCGATGGACACCCGGCAGTGCCGCCGCCTGCTCGACGCCTACCGCCAGGCCAGCCGCCGCCCGGTGGACGTGCTGGTGCTCGGCCCGGCCCGGGACTTCTTCTCCAACGGCATTCACCTCAACGTCATCGAGGCCGCCGCCGATCCGGCGCAGGAATCCTGGCGCAACATCACCGCCATGGACGATCTGGTCGAGGCCATCCTGACCACGACCGACAAACTCGTCATCTCCGCGCTCACCGGCAACGCCGCCGCGGGCGGGGTGATGCTCGCCCTGGCCGCCGACGAGATCTGGTGCCGCGAATCGGTCGTGCTCAACCCGCACTACCGGTTGATGGGGCTATACGGCTCGGAGTACTGGACCTACTCGCTGCCGCGGCGCGTCGGCGCGGCCGAGGCCGCCCGGCTCACCGGCACTCCCCTGCCGGTCGGCGCGCGCGAGGCGGTGTCCCTGGGCCTGGCCGACTACGCGATCCCGGGCAGCGCGGGCGAGTTCTGGACCTGGGCGCGGCAGGAGGCCGCCGCCCTGGCCGCGGCACCTGAGCTGGCCGAGCGTCTGCTGGCCAAGAAGCAGCGCCGCGCGGCCGATGAAGCCGCCAAACCCCTTGCCGCGTACCGGGAAGAGGAGCTGACCCAGATGCACCGAAACTTCTTCGCGCCCGACGAGAGCTATCACGAGTCTCGGCAGAACTTCGTCTACAACGTCCGCCCGATGGTCACACCGGCGTATCTCCTCGGGTAAACATCGAGCTTCCCATACTCGACAAGTTGAACTAGGGTCCCTGCGATCTCTCGTTCAAGGAAATTTGGAAGTGCCACGTGCTAGAACTCGACTACTTCAGCTACGGCTGGGTGACCCCGGTCTTGGCGTACATCATGTCCGTCATCGGCTCGGTGCTCGGACTGCGGTGCGCCTTCCACGCGCGGGAATCGAAACGTCCCGGCGGCTGGCTGGTGGCCGCGGCGATCTCACTCGGCGGCGCCGGGATCTGGGTCATGCATTTCACCGCCATGCTGGGCTTTTCCATTCACGGCGCGAACATCCGATACAACTTGCCACTGACGCTGCTCAGCGCGGTCGTCGCCATCGTGGTGGTGTGGGTCGGACTGTCGCTGGTGGTGCGCTGGCGGCGTGAGGTGCTCGCGCTGCCGATCGGCGGGGCCGTCACCGGACTGGGCGTGGCGGGTATGCACTACATGGGCATGTTCGCGATGCAGTCGGACGTCGCGATGCACTACAGCCTCTCGGTCGTGGCGCTGTCGGTGGTCATCGCCGTCGTCGCGGCGACCGCGGCGCTGTGGTTCATGCTGCACGTCCAGGGCCTGGCGGCCACGTTCGGCGCGGCGATGATCATGGGTCTGGCGGTGTGCGGCATGCACTACACCGGCATGGCCTCGATGTCCGCGGACAAGCCCACCGCTCACGACATGGCGATGGGCGGCAGCGGCGTGGACCCGGTGCAGCTGCTCACCCCGTTGATCATGACCGTCACCCTGGTGACCATGATGCTGATCGTGCTGGTCGGCGTCGCCGAGCTGGACGAGCGCGGCACCGCCGAGGCGGAGGCCGCACTCGCCACCCCCTCGCCAGCGAAACCCCGTGTGCTGAGCACCGATCCGGCCGCCCTGCCCAGCAGCGGGCGCTCCTGGCCGCGGGCCGCACCGAGCGACGACTGATCGGACCTGCGGGCGAGAAGTTGCCGACCGGGCACCGACCCACGACAGTGGACTGCGGTGCCGCGGCGCGACCCGCCGCGGCCGGGGTCCATCCCGGACCCCACGGACGCGAAGGAGTAGACCGTGCGCTTCGGCATCTTCATCCCCCAGGGCTGGCGGCTCGATCTGGTCGGTATCGAACCCGCGGCACAGTGGACGGTGATGCGTGATCTGGCCCGCCGGGCCGACGCCAACGACGACTGGGAGTCGCTGTGGGTGTTCGACCACTTCCATACCGTGCCGGTGCCGACCACCGAGGCGACCCACGAGGCGTGGACGCTGATGTCCGCGTTCGCGGCGAGCACCGAGCGCATCCGGCTCGGTCAGATGTGTACCGCGATGAGCTACCGCAATCCGGCCTATCTGGCCAAGGTCGCGGCCACCGTGGACATCATCTCCGGTGGCCGGGTCGAGATGGGTATCGGCGCGGGCTGGTACGAACAGGAATGGCGCGCATACGGATACGGCTTCCCCACCGCCGGTGAGCGCCTGGCCCGCCTGGACGAGGGCGTGCAGATCTTCCGGCAGGCGTGGAGCAAAGGCGAGGCCACCCTCGACGGCAAGCACTATCAGGTCGACGGTGCGATCGTGCAGCCGCTTCCGTTGCAGGAGGGCGGGATTCCGCTCTGGATCGCCGGCGGCGGCGAGAAGGTGACGTTGAAGATCGCCGCGAAGTACGCGCAGTACACCAACTTCAGCGGCGAGGATTTCGCCCGCAAATCCGAACTGCTGCGCGGCCATTGCGCCGATGTGGGCACCGATTTCGACGCGATCGTGCGCAGCGCCAACACCACCGTGGTGACCGGCGCGACCGAGGCCGAGATCGAGGACCGCCTCACCGCACTGCGCGCGCGCCTGGTGCCGGTCATCGGTCAGCAGGCGGCCGACGCCTGGATCGACAAGGCCATCACGCACGGCACACCCGATCAGATCACCGAGCAGCTCAGTGCCCTGCGCGATCTGGGCCTGGGCTACGCGATCCTCAATTTCCCCGAGGCCGCGTACGACACTTCCGGCATCGAGCTGTTCGAACGCGAGGTCATCCCGGCGCTGCGCTGATCGGACCGGATTCACCTGTGCCGGAGGGTGATCGCTCGTCGCGAGCGATCGTCCTCCGGCACTATCCCACAGATCGGCGGTACCGCGGCCGTCACGGAAGCATCCCGCCCACAACCCGATTCAGCGGCTGTAAACCAAACCCTGTGCGGTCGTGAGCAATTCGGCCAGTTCCGCGCCCTGCTTCTCGTCCAGAACCGCGAAGGCCGGGCCGATCAGCTCGTCGGTCGTCGCCTCGGCCGCATCCCACCGCTGCCGCAGTTCGGGGGTGATCTCCTGGTACGGCTCGGGCCACCCGAACGCGCGCGCCTGGTCCGCGCCGCTGTTGCGCGGCGATCCGCCGATCAGCACCGCCTGCTGCGGAGTCAGCCCAGCGGCCCGCACGGCCAGCAGATGCAGCCCGCCGCGCAATTCGCGCATCACGTGGATAAGCTGCATCGCCCGCGCGGGATCGTCCGCGGCCCACGGCAGCGCCCGCCAGCCCGCGAACAGCGCCGCACCGGCCGGATCGGCGGCCGCGACCACCGGGGCCAGCAACTCGGCCAGCCGTCCGGCGCCGTCGAATCCGCCCAGTTTGCGCCGCCCGAAATCCTGGCACACCCCCAGATAGGCGATCGCCGCCTTCTCCGCGGGCATATCCAGCGAGTCCCACGCCGAGCGGACGGTCTCGGCAGGGAAGAAGCCGAACGCGGAGGTCACCACGTCCGCGTCGACGTCGCCGAGCACACCGCCGCGCCCGCGCGTGTAGGGCCCGAGGAACGTCGTCACCCCCGTCGAAGCGCCGAACGCCTTGGCCTCGCGGGAGAACATGAATCCCGCTCCGATCGTTTGGATCTGCAGTTTCACCGCGGCGGCTGTGGACACAGTTCGTCCCCTTCTCTCGTCGAACGTCTTGTCCCGGAGCGTATCTCACTATTGTTCAGTAAGGCCAGACCAGTGGCCGGAAATCCCTACTCCCCGGTAACGGTCTCACCCGACCACCGATAAGCGACGCGAGGGATCGAATATCCTCGGGGCCGGGCCCGTGATCTACGAGGAGATCACCGCGCGCAGCCACATGTCCCCCGAACAGCTCGCCGCGATCCATCCCGGCCTGACCGCCTCGGACGCGGACCTGGACACCCGCAGCGACCTGTATGCCCTCGGCGTCGTGCTGTGGGAATTGCTCACCGGCACAATCCCTTTCGACGACGAACTCGGTTGCGGGGAGTCCGGGCAATCCCTGCAGGCGATGATCGACCGCCGCAATGTCGGGATCGATCCGAAGTACCAGGATCAGCTGCCGCCGGACACTCCCGCGATGCTGCGGCACACACTGCTGACCTGCCTGGCGCCCGACCCCGCCGACCGCTACGCCACCGGCGCGGAGCTGGCCGATCAACTCGAACTCAGCCAGGACCGTACGGCCCGCGACCTGGTCGACCCGCCGACGAACAGCCTGCGTGCCCGGCTGCGCATGCGGCCGATGCCGGTGGTCACCCTGTCCAGCATCTTCGGGCAGTTGCTGGCCGGGCTGTACATGGGGGCGCACAACATTCGCCTGGTCGAAGGACAACTCGGTCCCGCAGCCGCCGGCACCATGACCCGGCTGGGACTGATGTCGCCGTCATCGCCTATCCGCTGGGCATCGCGGGACTGCTGTATTGGCGTCGCCAGGTGTTCCTGGTGCCCGATGGGTTACGCCACGGCCGCCGGTTCGACGAGGCCACCCTCGCCAAGGCCCGCGCGGACACCCTCTCCTGTGGCGACCGGATCGCGGTGGTGGCCGTCATCGGGTGGCTCGCGGCCGGTGCGGTATTCCTGATCAGACTGCACGGCCTCGGATCGCTGCCGCCCGGACTGCTCACCGACCTGATCGCCTCGCACGCCGTCGCGGCCGCGGTTGCGGTGGTGTACACGTACTTTCCGGTCACCTTCTTCGTATTGCGCTGGTACTACCCGGGACTCGTGGCCGCCGGGCACATCTGCCCCGCGGAGACCGAGCGACTGCACCGGCTGGTGCGACGCAGCCGCATCTATCTCGGTATCGCGGCCTCGGTGCCGCTGATCGGCGTGCCCGCCGGACTGGTCTTCCTCGATCCCGATCAGCAGCAATCCGTCATCGGGCCGATCGTAGGACTGCGCGTCGGTGGGCTTTTCGCATTCGCCATCGCGCTGCGCACGTTCTACGCCCTGGACGCGAACCTCAACGCGTTACACCGGATCGTGGACCCGCATCCGCATCAGCGCGCCTGACCTGCCCTGGGCCGGTGCCGATTCGGGGGCACACGGCCTCGAAACCGCGCTCGCCCATGGTCGTTCGCAGCCGAAGATCAAGATCGGCTACTCTCGAGGCGGTGCTAGGACATTCACATGCGACCAGCGGCGCTCTCGCGTGGGCCGGAGCCGCTGCCGCGCTGCCGCTTTCGATTCTGACCTTCCCGGCGGTCACCGCCGGACATATCGGCACCGTCGATCTGGTGATGGGCACCTTCCTCACCGCGGGCGCGGCACTGCTGCCCGACGCCGATCATCCCAGCGGCACCATTTCCCATGTGCTCGGACCGGTCTCGCATGTGGCCTGCAAAGTGATCTCCGAAGTATCCGGCGGGCACCGCCACGCCACCCACTCGTTCGCCTTCGTCATCGCCGTCACCGCCGGAACCTGGGCCGGTGAGCACTGGCTGCACCGCTGGTTCACCCTCTCCCTGGTGTTCTTCCTGCTCGCCCTCGCGGTCCGCGCGCTGAATCTGTGCCCGCCCGGCGAGGGATTCCGCTCCTACGGCACGATCGTCATCCTGGCCGCGGCCGGCACCTTCGCCATGGACCAGTGGATCTCGGACAAACCGACCTGGCTCCCGTTCGCCGTCGGCCTGGGCTCCCTGGCCCACCTCGCCGGAGACTGCCTCACCGACCGGGGCTGCCGCCTGTTCTGGCCCTTCAAGCTCCGCACCACCATCCCGATCATCGAACGCACCGGCAACAAGGTCGAAACCTGGATCCTGTCACCACTTTTCGTCCTCGGCACCTGCGCGCTGCTGTGGTACACCATCGTCCATCATCCCTAGCAGCGTCATCGCATCGTGGTCCGGGCTGCCCGGCGCGGCCTGGAACACCACGAAACGCTGCCCGTCGGGGGCGGTGACGATCTCCGAGGTCAACGCGAACCGCCCCACCTCACGATGCCGGAACACCCGCGTCGCACCGCGCTTGGTACGCACATCGTAGTGTGCCCACAGGTCCGCGAATTCCGCACTCTCGGAACATAATCCGTCCACAACCGCATGGATCGCCGCCGAATCCGGTTCACGCCCCTGCACCGTGCGCAGATGCGCCACACAATCGCGCGTCATCGCGTCCCAGTCCTCGAACACCCGCCGCGCCGCGGGATGGGTGAACACGTACCGCACCAGATTCCGTTCCGCCACAGCGAAATCCGACAACCCCTCGAGCAACCGCAACGCCTCCGGATTCGTCGCGAGCACATTGCTCGGCTGATCCAGAATCAACCCCGGCGTCGGCCGCACCGACTCGAGCAACAGCAGCAACCCCGCCCGCGGCACCTGCCGCACCACTTCGGGAGCCACCCGCCGCACCGCCACCGCCCGAGCCAGGTCGTACAGATGCATCCGCTCGTCCCCGTCGAGCCGCAACGCCCCGGCAAGCGCATCCAGCACCGCCAGACTCGGATTCGTATCCCGCCCCTGCTCCAGCCGCGTGTAGTAATCCACACTCAAACCCGCGAGCGTCGCAACCTCCTCCCGCCGCAACCCCGGAGTCTGCCGCCGCCCCACCCCCACCGACAACCCCACCTGCTCAGGCCCCAACCGCCCCCGCCGTGCCCGCAGAAAATCCCCCAACACCCGCCGTCCACTCACCCCACCAGTCTGCCCGTTCCGCGAGTCCTCGGGGTGGCCCCACCGGGACCAGTCCGCGGGATCTCCAGCACTCCCCGCATCCGCCGCATCATCAGCCCGGCTCTCACTCATCTCTCGACAGGCTCCCCGAGGAAAACCCCTTTCACCTCTCGCGCCGCATAGAACACCAGAACGTAACCCGCGACCGGATCGGCCCACCACCAACCCGCCACAGCGTTGAGTGCCAATCCGATCAGCACCGCGACGGCAAGCAGTCCGTCGATCAGGGTGACTTTCCCCTCTGTCGCCAACACCGGATTACCCAGAGCGGCACCGGTTCTCGCCTTTCCCGTCGCCAATCCGAACATCACCACCGCCGTGACCGCGGTCCAAGCGATACCCAGCGGCGAATGCTCGGGATGAAATCCGGTGGCCAAGACCACGGTCGACTGGACCAGCAAATATACGGCGAGCGCGGCGAACCCCACTCCGATCGAACGCAGCGCGAACCGTTGACGCGACTCCCCGGTGCCGGACAGCTCCCAGATCACCACGGCCGAAGCACCGATCTCGATCAGCGAATCCAACCCGAACCCCGCCAACGCAACCGACCTCGCCGCAGCCGCAGCAATAGCTATCACCACTATGCCGACGACATTCCATGCGAGCGTTGCGTATTCGAGCAGGAACCCCCGCCGCAGCAGATTCGCACGAGCAGCTTCATCGATTTCCGTCACCACGGCAGTCTCACACAGCCACACAAGCCCAGCCCGTTCGCGCAACAACCCCCGAATCGCCGACCGGCACCCTCCGACGAGTCCGGTACCCAACACATCGAAACACTCTGAACGGCAGCGGAAAGCCGGACCCGATCCACACCACGTCGAGGCCGCCGCCACACGCCGGGCGCGCTGCCGTCCATCCCGCTGATCCGACTTCGTATCGGTTGCGGCGATGACGCGATTGCTCTCCGACACCGTCCCGAGTGCCGTGGACAGATCCGCGGCGGGGCCGAGCCGCCTCATTCGGAGTTTCCTGCGAACGGTTTTCCCGACGCCAAGTTTCATATGGTTAGAACATCATTGCGCCACAATGGTTTCCACGTATAAGTGCACACTCGGCGGCCGTTGTCCGCCCGTTCTATCGTCAGGGTCAATGTGGCCGCCGGACGAGGTCCCGAGGTGATCCCACCAGGACCGGTTCGCGCGAGCGATAGCCACTGCGGCGGGGCGACCAGAGGCGGTACTCGCAGGATCGGGGTGGAGGGGTGGCCCTGTCGGGACCAGGCCCCGCACGGTCTCCCCCGACGACGCCATGGGATGCAAAGTCGTTGTCATGGACGATATTTCGCACACGCTCGTGGTCGGTGGCAGCTCCGGTATGGGGCTGGCGTTGGCTCGCAGGCTGCTTGCCGAGGGGCAGGCAGTCACCATCGCCGGGCGGTCCCGGGATCGACTGGACGCAGTGTCCGCCGAATTGGCCTGCGACCGTTTGCGTACCGCCCAGGCGGATATCACTCGCGAGGACTCGGTGCGAGATCTTTTCGGCCCGTGGTTGATCGAGCACACCGGGCGGCTGGATCACGTCGTCGTCACTGCCGCCGATATGTCCGCCGGGTACGGGCCGCTGACACAGTTGCCGCTCGCCGATGCCCGGGCCGTTGTCGACGCCAAGGTGCTCGGCCCATGGCTCGTCGCCAAGTATGCCGTGCCCCTGCTCTCCGAAACCCTCACTGTCACTTCGGGAATCGCCGCCTACCGACCGGCTGTCGGCGGCACCGTCGTGGCCACCGCGAACGCCGCACTCGAAGGACTCGTCCGCGCGCTCGCCCTCGAACTGGCGCCGATCCGCGTCAACGCCGTATCCCCGGGCTGGGTGGACACACCCATCTGGAACGGCTTCGCCGCCGACACCAAGGACGAACGGCTCGCGGCCATGGCCGCACGACTGCCCGGGGGCCGCATCGGCCACCCCGACGACATCGCCGACGCCTTCCTCGCCGTCCTGCACAACCGATTCATGACCGGAACCGTCCTACACGTCGATGGCGGCCATCGACTGGTCTGACGAGTGCTCACCCGGCCTCAACTCGAGGCCCGCACGTCTGCGGCCGCATCCACCCGAGCCGGTTCGGCCGCCCGATCACTGTCATCGGCCCACAGTCCCGTTCGACTCGTACGACCGCAGGACTGCTCACAACTGCCGGGACTGGACGCACCCGTCAGCCGCTAAGCGTCCCATTCAGTTCCGCCGGCGATCTTTCATGATCGGGTCGGCGGCACACACCGGAATCGGTCACCGACGCACGCGATCGGCGTACACATACCTGTCGGGCCGACCGCCGAGCTGGGCTAGTCTCCTCACGTGAGCGATCGCGAGGAACTCGACTGGCAACTGTTCGGCACCGCGAGCCGCGAGCTCGCCGAGATGGTCGCCGGGGACGGGTTCGAACCGGATCTGATCCTGTCCATCGCGCGGGGCGGGCTGTTCGTCGCTGGGGCGCTCGGATATGCGCTGGACGTGAAGAATCTGCACGTCATGAACGTGGAGTTCTATACCGGAGTCGATCAGCGGCTGGATATGCCGGTTATGTTGCCGCCGGTGCCCTCGGCGGTCGATCTCGCCGGGGCGCGGGTGCTGGTGGCCGATGACGTCGCCGATACCGGAGCAACCCTGCGGCTCGTGCGCGATTTCTGCGCCGACAAGGTGGCCGAAGTGCGCTGCGCGGTCATCTATCAGAAGCCGCGGTCGGAGGTCTCGTGTGAATACGTGTGGCGGCGCACCGACCGGTGGATCAACTTCCCCTGGTCGGTTCTGCCGCCCGTGGTGACGCGCCAGACGCACGTGGCCGAGACGTGAGCGATCCCGGGGCTACCTGCCGCGGCCCCGGGATGCGTTCGACGGGTCTAGACCACCTCGGCGGAGACGATGGTGATCGGCTCGACCGGGACGTCGCGATGTCCGGCCTTGGACGTGGTGGCCACGCCCTCGATCTCGTCGACCACATTCTCTCCGTCGGTCACCTTGCCGAAGACGGTATAGCCGAAGCCGTCCTGGCCGGGGTAGTTCAGGAAGTCGTTGCCCGAGGTGTTGATGAAGAACTGCGCGCTGGCCGAATGCGGGTCCGAGGTGCGCGCCATCGCGACGGTGTACTTGTCGTTGCGCAACCCGTTGTCGGCTTCGTTCTCCACCTTGTTCGGTGCGGGCTTCTGACTCATATCCGCGGTCAGTCCGCCGCCTTGGACCATGAATCCGGGGATCACCCGGTGAAAGATCGTGCCGTCGTAATGGCCCGCCTTGACGTAGTCCACAAAGTTCGTGACCGTCTTGGGAGCCTTGGTCTCATCGAGTTCCAGGGCGATGTCCCCTGCTGAGGTTCTCAACAACACTGTGGTCATCGCAACATCGTATGGCAGTGCCCGCCCACTCCCCCGCCCGACCGCTACCAGCGCCGATCCTCTCTCATCCAGGCAATTGGTGATTGATGCATCCAGCGCTTTCCACCCGAAAGCACGTGCCCATGTACGGACCCGCTGGTCTGACATGTTCCAATTCGCATATCTTCATTGTCAAATGTTGCAGGTGGAATGTTCCATCGGGTTGGGTACACGCAAAGCCTGTGCCGCCCAACACTTTCCCGGTCGGCCACATCAGAACCCTCAGGTGCACAACGCATCTCATCGGCACCCGCTCCCCCGGCGCTCACTCCTGGTACAGCTCGAGCGGCAGACCGTCGGGATCGGCGAAGAATACGAAGCGCTTTCCGGTGTATTCGTCCACCCGAATCTCCTCGGTGACCACTCCCCTCCCCCGCAACTCCCGGACCGCCGCGGCCACATCGGGAACGGCGAAGGCCAGATGACGCAGCCCGCACGCCTCCGGACGCGAGGGCCGGGCGGGCGGATCCGGGAAGGAGAACAACTCGATCTGCGATCCGTCCGGTAGCGCCAGATCCAGCTTGTGGGAATCCCGCTCGGCCCGATAGTTCTCCGCGACCACCCGCAAACCCAGCACCTGCGTATAGAAGGTCTTCGACACGCCGTAGTCCGAGGCGATGATCGCGGCGTGGTGGATTCGTCGCAGTTCCATGCCGCCGACGCTAACCGAGTCCTCCCGCCGATGGCATCAGCGGCTCCCGCATCCCGAGGCCGGCACGTACGATCTGGCATATGACCAGCAGCCCGACCGAGGAGCAGCGCCTGCAGGACCTCGCCCGGCTGCGGCGGGTGCGCGACCGGATCGATCGGGAGTACGCCCAGCCGCTGGACGTCGAGGCGCTCGCCCGCGACGCGCACATATCGGCCGGGCATCTGAGCCGCCAGTTCCGGCTCGCCTACGGGGAGTCGCCGTACTCGTACCTGATGACCAGGCGAATCGAGCGCGCGATGGCATTGCTGCGCCGGGGTGATCTGAGCGTCACCGAGGTCTGCTTCGCCGTCGGCTGCTCGTCACTGGGCACGTTCAGCACCCGGTTCAGCGAACTGGTCGGCGTTTCACCCAGCGTCTACCGCCGCGAACAGGCCGACGCCACCGCGGGCATGCCCTCGTGTGTAGCGAAACAGGTGACCAGACCGATCAGGAATCGAGAAGCTTCGGTAACCGACCCGCAATTAGCCTGATCGCCATGGATATCACCATTCACTCGAGTTTCCTGCCCCAGAACGATCCCGACGCGGCCCTTGCCTTCTACCGTGACGCGCTCGGCTTCGAACTCCGCAACGACGTCGGCTACAACGGGATGCGCTGGCTGACCGTCGGCCCGGCCGATCAGCCGGGCATCAATGTCGTGCTGTACCCGCCGCAGGCCAGCCCGGGTATCACCGACGACGAGCGTCGCACCATCACCGAGATGATGTCCAAGGGCACCTACGGCAGCATCCTGATGGCAACCAAGGATCTCGACGGCAGTTTCGATCGCGTGAAGGCCACCGGCGCGGAGGTCGTCCAGGAACCGACCGAACAGCCGTACGGCGTGCGCGACTGCGCCTTTCGCGACCCCGCCGGAAATATGGTCCGAATCCAGGAACTGCGCTGATCCGTTCCGCACCACCCCACATTTGATTCCGGGCCGTGAGAACGGCCGTGCAGACAGATGGAGAAACGATGACCGAGGCCATGAGGACGCCCGCGCGCCGAGAGCAGCCGCCCGCATCGCCCGTCGCCGACAGCCACGAGACGATCCGCGTGCTCGGCGCGCGCGTGAACAATCTGCGGGACGTCAGCGTCGAGCTGCCCAAGCGCAGGCTCACGGTGTTCACCGGCGTCTCCGGTTCGGGGAAGAGTTCGCTGGTCTTCGGCACGATCGCGGCGGAATCGCAGCGCCTGATCAACGAGACCTACAGCGCCTTCGTCCAGGGATTCATGCCGACGCTGGCCAGGCCCGAGGTCGACGTGCTCGAGGGATTGACGACCGCGATCAGCGTCGATCAGCAGCGCATGGGTTCGAATCCGCGCTCGACGGTCGGCACGGCCACCGACGCCGACGCCATGCTGCGGATCCTGTTCAGCCGTCTGGGCACACCGCATATCGGCTCGCCCCAAGCCTTTTCGTTCAATGTCGCCTCGATCAGCGGTGCGGGCGCGGTCACCGTGGAACGCTCCGGCCGGACGGTGAAGGAGCGGCGCAGTTTCAGTATCACCGGCGGGATGTGCCCGCGATGCGAGGGCCGCGGCTCGGTCAACGACATCGATCTGGCCCAGCTGTACGACGACACCAAATCCCTGCGCGAGGGCCCGTTCACCATCCCGGGCTACAGCATGGACGGCTGGTTCGGCCGAATCTTCATCGGCTCCGGATTCTTCGACCCGGACAAGCCGCTCGAGAAGTACACCAAGCGTGAATTGAACGATCTGCTCTACAAGGAACCGACCAAGATCAAGGTCGAGGGGATCAACCTGACCTATGAGGGACTGATCCCGAAGATTCAGAAGTCGATGTTGTCCAAGGATGTCGACACGCTGCAACCGCATGTGCGCGCCTTCGTCGAGCGAGCGGTCACCTTCACGATCTGTCCCGAATGCGACGGCACCCGGCTCAGCGAGACCGCGCGATCGTCGAAGATCGACGGAATCAGCATCGCCGACGCGTGCGCGATGCAGATCAGCGACCTCGCTGAATGGGTGCGCGGCCTGGACGAACCGTCGGTCGGCCCACTGCTGGAGTCGTTGCGCGAGACCCTGGACTCCTTCGTGGAGATCGGCCTGGGATATCTGAGCCTGAACCGGCCGTCGGGCACGCTGTCGGGCGGAGAAGCGCAGCGCACCAAGATGATTCGGCATCTGGGTTCCTCGCTCACCGATATCACCTACGTGTTCGACGAGCCCACCATCGGCCTGCACCCGCACGATATCGAGCGCATGAACTCGCTGCTGCTGCGATTGCGGGACAAGGGCAATACCGTGCTCGTGGTCGAGCACAAACCCGAGGCCATCGCGATCGCCGATCACATCGTCGATCTCGGCCCCGGCGCGGGCTCCGACGGCGGCACGATCTGCTTCCAGGGCACCCTCGAGGAGTTGCGCGCCAGCGACACCATCACCGGCCGCCACCTGGACGACCGCGCGGCGGTCAAGAAGTCCGTGCGCGAACCCACCGGGGCCCTCGAGATTCGCGGTGCGACGGCGAACAACCTGCGCAAGGTGGACGTCGACATCCCGCTCGGTGTGCTCGTCGTGATCACCGGGGTCGCGGGATCCGGTAAGAGTTCGCTGGTGCACGGGTCGATTCCGGCGGACGCGGGCGTCGTCTCGGTCGACCAGGGCGCGATCCGCGGCTCGCGACGCAGTAATCCCGCGACCTACACCGGGCTGCTCGAACCGATCCGCAAGGCATTCGCCAAGGCCAACGGGGTGAAACCGGCTCTGTTCAGTGCGAATTCGGAAGGCGCGTGCCCGGCCTGCAACGGCGCGGGCGTCATCTACACCGATCTGGCGATGATGGCCGGCGTCGCGACCACCTGCGAGGAGTGCGAGGGCAAGCGGTATCAGGCCGCGGTCCTGGACTATCACCTCGGCGGACGCGATATCAGCGAGGTGCTCGCGATGTCCGTCGCGCAGGCCGAGGAATTCTTCGGCGAGGGCGAGGCGCGTCTTCCCGCGGCCCAGAGGATTCTGCGCCACCTCGCCGATGTCGGGCTCGGGTATCTGCGCCTGGGACAGCCGTTGACCACGTTGTCCGGTGGTGAACGTCAACGGCTCAAGCTGGCCACCCACATGGGCGACAAGGGCGGAATCTACGTCCTGGACGAGCCGACCACCGGGCTGCACCTAGCCGATGTGGAACAACTGCTCGCGCTGCTGGATCGGCTGGTCGAGGCCGGGAAATCGGTCATCGTCGTCGAACACCACCAGGCGGTCATGGCCCATGCGGACTGGATCGTCGACCTGGGACCGGGTGCGGGACACGACGGCGGCACCGTCGTCTTCGAGGGCACGCCCGCGGATCTGGTCGCGGCCCGGTCCACCCTCACCGGCGAACATCTGGCAGCCTACGTCGGGGCCTGAACGATCCGGCCGCCGCCGGACACGGCGGCGGCCCACGCGACACCTGGACGCGGCAACACGTGCCGTAAGGCGACGGTCCGGCTATTGTGACGACGTGTCGTTGATGCAGACCGCACTGGATCGAGTGCCGGATCGCTACCTCGCCCGCCTTCACCAGCATCAGGAGCTGATGAAGTTCGCCGTGGTGGGTGCGATCACCTGGTTCATCGATACCGGAATCGTCTACACGCTGAAACTGACCGTGCTGCAGGACAAACCGCTCACCGCGCGGGCGATCGGCGTGCTCATCGCGACCATCGCGTCCTACATTCTCAATCGGGAATGGTCGTTCAGCACCCGCGGCGGGCGCCAGCGCGCGCACGAGGCGGCGCTGTTCTTCGGCGTGAGCGCACTGGCGGTGGTCGTCACCCTGATTCCGCAGGCGATCGCGCTGTACGTGTTCGATATCCACGTGCCGCATGTCAGCCCGGCGACGCAGGCGGTGTCGAATTTCATCACCGGGCAGATCCTCGGCGTGTTGCTGGCCATGGCATTCCGGTACTGGTCCCTGCGCCGGTTCGTATTTCCGGATGATTTGACTCAGGCCGCGCTGGAAACACTGTGACGTAGCGGCCGAGCGGACAGGTCTCCTGTGGGCTTGAAACGCGCCGCGCACTGCGTCAAGATGCCTCCCGAAGGGGGGCACGTCCAGGGAGGTGAGCGGCATTCTCCACCACGGCCGACCCGGCACGGATCCGGAGTCGACTCGATGGCACGGCAAAAAGTATGTGGCACTGGGCAGTTCGTTCGCCTCCGGGCCCGCGATCGCTCCCCGCGAGCCCGGGGCGCCCCGCTTGGCGGGGCGCTCGCGCAACAACTACGCGCATCTGGTCGCCGAAGCCGCCCGGTTGCAGCTCACCGACGTCACCAGCAGCGGCGCCACCTGTGAACACATCCTGCGCGAGCAGCAGTACGGCCAGCCGCCGCAGATACGCGCGGTCGATGCCGGTACCGACCTGGTCACGCTGACCGTCGGCGGTAACGATGTCGGACTCACCCAGTACCGCGTCGCGCACCGATTACCCTTGCCGTTACGGCTCATCCCCCCGATCGCGCGCTTCGGCGACGAAACCGCCGTCAACCACCGGCTGCATACGATCGAACAGAGTCTGACCGGGGTGCTGAACACCATCTCCCAGCGCGCACCGCGGGCCCGGGTTCTGGTGGTGAACTATCTGTCCCTGCTCGGCCCCGTCTCCGACGAGGACCGCCCGGTCGATCGCAACTATCATCAGTTCGCCGAATCCCTTGCCGCGCATACGGCCTCGGCCGCCGCCCGGGCCGGGGCCGAACTGATCGATGCGCGCACACCCAGCCTGGACCATCCGCCCGGAAGCGCCGGCGCGTGGACCTCCGGCGGCTACATTCCGCTGCCGGGACGGCACTATCCGGGCGCGCCGTTCCATCCCACCGCCGCGGGCATGGCGGGCGTGGCGGACCTGATCCTCGATCGTCTGGCGGCGCTGCCGCCGATCGAACCGCAGACCTCCGCGGAGTCCTGACGATCCGCTCGGTCTCGGGGTCGTTACGATGACCCGGTGCGATCACCCGCCGACCCCACCGCGCGTCTGCGCGGTGCGTGTGTCGGTGCGGCTTCGGGCGCGGTGAGCATCGGCGCGCACGCGCTGGGCGGTGGACCGGTATCGCTGACCTCGGCGTCGGTCGTCCTGCTCGTCGCGGTCTGCGCGCTCACCGGAACCGTGACGGCCGGGATGCGGCCGGGGCTGGCCCGGCTGCTGCCCATGCTCGCGGTGGGACAGGCGATCGGGCATGTGGCGCTGGCGATTTCGCCGGAGCACTGCCACGCACACCTGCTCACGCCGCCCATGCTGGCCGCGCACGCACTCGCCATTCCTGTTGGCGCACTGCTGATCCGCGGTGCGGAGGCGGCGTTGCGACGGGTGTACGCGAGCGTGCTGCGTGTCCTCGTCGCGCTCATCGCGACGGTCGCCGCGCCGCGGTCGCATTCGCTCGTCACGCCTGCTGTCCCGCCGATCACGTTGCGGCGGTTGCTGATCAGCTCGGGTATCGGGCGGCGAGGGCCGCCGAGGTATTCGTTCATCGATACTTTCCACCGTCCGACGGATCTCGCCGTCGCCTGAATCGGTATCCGCTCGCGGGACGCTCGCAAAAGCGCGATCGTCGATGCCCGCTGTGACAGGGCTGCTTGCTCGACACCGATGACGCACGGCCGCAAGCGGATTCCTTCTCCGCGCCGCGACCGAATGCACCTCAGCGAAGGTTCGAACGCGCCGCGACGCACGCCGATACGCGTCTCGACTCGGCCGCAGGTCCCACGACGCCGTGCAGGCCCCTGACCGTGCGGCCGGGACTCCAGCCGCACGCGCGTCGTCGATCGCCTCCCGCGCGGCCTCAGGACGGTGGCTCTCGACCATCACCATGAAACGGAGCCTTCGCATGTTCACCCTCGCCCGTACCTACCCGGCCATGGCCGCCGCGACGTTGGCGGTGCCGATCCTGCTGACCGGATGTTCCTCCGGGACATCCGAATCCAGCAACGACGCGGCCTCGATCCGGATCAGTAATCAGTGGATCAAGGCCGCCGATTCCGGAATGTCCTCGGCCTTCGCCGATTTCAGCAATTCCACCGACAGGGAGATCCGCGTGGTCGACGCAACCAGTCCCGCGTCGACGCGGATGGAGATCCACGAAACCGTGGATACCGGTGGGACCACGATGATGCGGGCCATGGCCGGTGGGCTGGTCGTGCCCGCGCACGGCACCGTATCGCTCACCCCGGGCGGCGACCATCTGATGTTCATGGATCTGAAGACGCCGCTGCGCACGGGATCGCGGACGCCGATCACAGTGAAATTCGCCGACGGTTCGAGCACCACGTTCACCGCGCAGGCTCGCGATTTCTCCGGGAACCAGGAGAACTACGCGCCCACCACCACCCCCGCGCACGGTGGCTGAGCCGGGCCTGACCCGGCGACGACTGCTCGGCGGCGGCACGGTCGCGGCCGGTGCCGCCGGAATAGCCTGGGGGACGGAGCATTTCGCCCGTTCGCGGCGGGATCCCGATCCCGCCGCGGCGACCGAGCCGTTCCACGGACGTCATCAGGGCGGCGTCGCGACGACGCCGCAACGGCACGTGACCTACCTCGGATTCGATCTGAAACCCGGTGTCACCCGCGCGGACATCATCGGGCTGCTGCAGATCTGGAGCGGTGACGCGGCCCGGCTCACCCAGGGCGAACCCGGCCTGGCCGATTCCGAACCCGAACTCACCGCGCGGCCCGCGCGGCTGACGGTGACGATCGGTTTCGGACCGCGGCTGTTCACCGCCGCCGGGGTCGAGGCGGCGCGGCCATCGTGGCTGCGGCCGTTGCCCGCTTTCACGATCGATCGTCTCGATCCCGCGTACTGCGACGGTGATCTGCTGCTGCAGATCTGCGCGGACGAGGCGACGACGGTCGCGCACGCGGTGCGGGCACTGAGCCGCACCGTCACCTCACTGGTGACGGTGCGGTGGGTGCAGCGCGGATTTCGCGATGCCGGGCCCGGGCAGAGCATGCGCAATCTGTTCGGCCAGGTCGACGGGACCGTGAATCCCGCCGCGGGCACGGCCGACTTCGATCGCCTGATCTGGCACGACGGCCGCGGACAGCCGTGGCTCGCGGGCGGGACCTCGCTGGTACTGCGGCGCATCGCGATGAACCTGGACACCTGGGACGATCTGGACACCGGCGGGCGGGAGTTGTCGGTGGGCCGCCGGGTCGCCACCGGCGCTCCCCTGACCGGAACCCGGGAGACGGACGATCCGGATTTCGCCGCTGTCGACAAATTCGGCATACCGGTGATCCCGCCGTCGTCGCATATCGCTCGGGCACACCACACCGGTGCCACCGATCGGTTCCTGCGCCGCGGCTACAACTACGACGAATCCCCCGCACCCGGCGCGGTATCGAATTCTGGGCTGTTGTTCGCCGCGTACCAGGCCGATATCGAGACGCAGTATCTCCCGGTGCAGCGGCGGCTCGCGGAATTCGACGCCCTCAACACCTGGACCACCCCCGTCGGGTCCGCGGTGTTCGTCGTCCCGCCCGGAATCACCGACCCGGGCGGGTACATCGGACAGTCACTGATGGAGGGCTGAGGAACACCCCGTTCCGGCACACCGTGCACAGTCGCAGACCGGGCAGCCTCGCGCGGTGTGCCGGACGGCACTCAGTTCCAGAGCACCGCGACGCAGACGTTCACGATCGCCAGCCAGCCCGCGGCGTGCGGCATCCAGCCGATCAACTTGTCGCGCTTGGCATCGGCTCGCGCGATCTCGGCGAACGCCGCCACCGCGACCGCGATCACCAGCTTGACGATCATCTTCGCCATGATCACGTGCTTGTCCAGCGAATGGATCGAATCCGCCATGCCGAACAGCACCAGTCCGGTGATGATCTGCGCCCGCGCGCCCCACACCAGAACCTCGGATACCCGCGTCGGCGAGGCCGCGTAGCCGCCGATGATGGCCGCCAGACCCAGCAGGTGGGTCACGAGCACCAAATTGAAGACGAATGTCATGGAACGAGAGCGTAGTTCATGGTCAATGCCGTCAACGACGTCCGGTAGTAGAAATCTTGGGGCCGCATTCGCGACACACAGCAGATCCACATCCGACACGCAGATCGATGCCATGTCCGGGCCGTAGCCTGCGAATCAGTCGACAGCCGCCCAACCGACCGAATGTCCTGTTCATCGAGGCACAGACCACCGAGGCACAAGAGATGACATACGAGGAGAGCGACGGGGAGCACACACCTCCCCGTGCAGCAGGCTCCGAACCGACCGGTCCGACACCGGGCACCCCATCGGCGGAGCGGGGCATCACCGCCCCGGCCGAGCACGCGTCCGAATCCGGATCGACGACTCCGCCACCGCCGCAGACGCACCCCGATCCCGTGATCGCCGAACCGTCACCACAACCCACCCGCCTGGCCCGGTTCGGCACTCGTTGGCGGACCTCGCTTGCGTTGCGCATCGCGGCGGCGGTGGTGGTGGCCCTGCTGATCAGCGGCATCGGATTCACCGCCGGAACCGCGTTCGGCGGTGACGAGAATCCCCACCATCCGCACGGGGTCACGGCCGATCACTCGTTCTGGCAGGACCACCTGCATTGGTTCCACCGTTACACGGAAGCCGATACGCACACTGACGCGGACACGACATCGCACCACCGGCACATGTCGCGGACCGCGCTGTCGGAGACACCGTCGCCGAGCGCCGCGCCCACCCGCTGAGCCAACGCGTCATCGTGCTCAGCCCGGCCCGTTCGCATGGTCTGGGCCCCTGCGCACGGGCCGTCCGTCCCACTCCCACCGGCCACGCCTGCCATGGCGTCCGCACTGCCGGGATTCATGCCGTTGTCATCGGCAATCCGGGCTATCCGAACGCCTCCGGACGACCGCCCGAACGGTGTCCGCGAGGCCGCGACGGGGAGTGTGCCCAGACGTCCCGGGGGACACTCTCCCGATCGGCTCGCAGTCGCATGACCAGGCAGATCCCGGTCCGACCCGGTGGGACGGATATCGCATCGAATACGCGTTTCGCGGTCTTTCACCCCGGGTAACCATCGCCAAGTGGCTCTCTTCGCCCCATGCGCTGCCGAGTTCGCGCGCGGAGGCGGAGGGAGGCGAATGACAGGTTGATGGCTAGGAGAAGAGGGTGGCGGTTGTACTCGTGCTGCGCGCACGTGGACTAGGTGATCTACTCACCGCGGTCCCAGCTCTCCGCGCGCTGCGGCGGGCACGGCCGCACGACCACATCGCGCTGGCGGCACCGCATCGGCTCAAGCCGATCGTCGATCTGATCACCTCGGTCGACGAGATGGTGCCCACCGCGGATCCGGAGAGTCTGCGCTGGGACGGCGAGCCACCGGCACTCGCGGTCAATCTGCAAGGCCCGGGGGCGGAAGGCATCGTGGAACTGGCCAAGACCAACCCCGCCCGGATCCTCACCTACCGCAATCCGGCATTCCCGGACCTGGACGGCCCGCGGTGGCAGCCCGATATGCACGATGTCGATCGCTGGTGCTACCTGCTCGAATCAGCCGGTATCAGCGCCGACCGCCGCAATCTCGGTCTGGTCCCGCCGGTCGCCGCCACGAATTATCGCGACTGCGTGGTCATCCACATGGGCGCGGGCGCCGAGGCCCGGCGCTGGCCGGCGGAACGTTTCGCCGCGGTGATCCGGCATCTGCTCGTCCAGGACCGCGAAGTGGTGCTCACCGGCGACGAATTCGAACGCGAGACCGCGCTCGGCATCGCCGCACGGGCCGGACTGCCACAGCATCATGTCCTGGCCGGGCAGCAGAATCTCATCGAGTTGTCCGCCACCGTCGCCGAGGCCGAACTCGTGGTGTGCGGCGACACCGGCGTCGCGCATCTGGCGACCGCGTTCGGCACCCGCACCGTTCTGCTGTTCGGTCCCACCTCGCCCGATCAGAGCGGTCCACCACCGCATCTGCTCGGCCGTCACGTGGTGCTGTGGGCCGGGCACACCGGTGATCACGACGGCGACACCCCCGATCCCGGACTGCTGGAGATCACGGTGCCCGAGGTGATCGACGCGATCGACAAGCAGTTGCGCAGTCGCTCATGGTCGGGCTCGGGTCTCAACGGGCGGTCCGCCCGCTATCGTCGTGTCGGCTGACCGACCCTGTTCGTTCGCTCCTGACACCGGGACGGACGCGACCCTGAAACACCCCTAGCACCACGGTATTACGTTCGGACAGCACCGTCGGGGGACGTGCCGCGCGGGGACGCGGCCATAGCGTCGCCATATGACCACCTCCGCTGTTGCCGCCTCCCCCGCCCGGCGCCTGCACCGGCCGCTGCTCGCGACATCGTGCTCGATGGCCGGGCTCGTCGTGTTCAGCCTGTGCGCCATGGCAGTCGACCATCGCACGATCCTGAGCGAATCGGTCTGGCTCAAACCGATGAAGTTCGGGCTGGCCTTCGCCCTCTACACGCTCACCCTCGCGTGGCTGCTGTCGTTCCCGCACAGGGGATCCCGCGTCACCCGGTGGTTCGGGAGCCTGTTCGCCGTGACGGCCTTCGTGGACGTCGGTTTCATCGTGCTGCAGGCCGCGCGCGGCACGTTCAGCCACTTCAACACCGAATCCGATCCGGTCAACTCGATCGGGCAGATCGTGTTCGCCTCGGGCGTTCCAGGCCTGTTCGCGGCGAATCTCGTTATCGCGCTGATCCTTTCGTGGCAACGGATCGCCGATCGGCCGATCGCCCGGGCGGTGCACACCGGCCTGGCGATCGCGGTGTTCGGTATGGCGCTGGGTTATCTGATGGGATTCACCGGCGAGCAGATCGTGCACGACGCCGTGGGACATCCGGTGGAGCTCGGTGCCGGGCACACCGTGCTGCACTCCCCCGCGCAGGCTCGGGACGGAGTCGGTGGCATGCCGCTCATCCACTGGAGCACGATCGGCGGGGATCTGCGCATACCGCACTTCGCCGGGCTGCACGGAATCCAGGTGCTGATCGTTTCCGCACTGGTCCTGGCCCGGCTCGCGCATCGCTATCCGTGGCTGACCGAACGGGTGCGTGCGCGGCTGATCGGAACCCTGGCACTCGGCTACGCCGCCCTGGTCGCCCTGCTGCTGTGGCAGGCGCTGCGGGCGCAGCCGCTGATCCACCCCGACTCGACGACCCTGCTGACGTTCACCGCCCTGGTCGTGGCCACCGGCGCTGCCATGACGACTGTCACACTCACCGCGCGACGGACCGCGGCGATTCCCACGACGCCGCAGGATCCCGCGCCCGCGCTGCCGGTTGCGCATCGAGCGGGCTGAGACCGCTCAGCGCAGTCGCTCGGCCTCCTTCGCCAGGCTGACCAGGGTACTGGTCAGCTCCAGCAGCTCACCGTGATCCGCGCCCTCGGTGACCGCGGTCGCGACATCCTCCGCCGCACAGCGCGCGGCGAACCAGCGATCGGCCAGATCGGCCGCCTCCTGTGCGCTCAGCACCACCGAGTCCTCGGGAATTCCGGTGCCCTCCAAGCCTTTTCGATGTTCGTAGGCTCGTTGGCGACACGACTGCCGACAATATCGGCGGCGACGCCCGACTTCGGATTCAGCGATCTGCCGTCCACACCAGGAACAGGACGACAGGACACGGCGCGACATGACCCGACACCCTAACGGGCGGATCTCCGGTCGCCACGCGGGGCACACCGTTTTCCCCCGGTTGGGACGGTTATTTTTACCTACCAGCGGTTACCCGTAATATGCAGGGGTTGACCGTCGCCGGGAACTGAACCTGGGCATGGCGCGTTATATCCGAGTAGAACGTTGCCGACAGGCTAAGAGAGGACCGCACACCATGGCAGATCGCGTACTCCGAGGCAGCCGACTCGGAGCGGTGAGCTACGAGACCGACCGGGACCACGACCTGGCCCCTCGGCGAGTGGCGCGGTACCGGACCGACAACGGCGAGGAGTTCGATGTGCCCTTCGCCGATGACGCCGAGATCCCGCCCACCTGGCTGTGCCGCAATGGTCAGGAAGGCATCCTGATCGAGGGCACCACCCAGGAGCCCAAGAAGGTCAAGCCCCCGCGCACGCACTGGGACATGCTGCTCGAGCGTCGTTCCAAGGAGGAGCTCGAGGAGCTGCTCCAGGAGCGTCTGGAGCTGCTCAAGACCCGTCGCGGCCGGTAGCAGAACCGATACGAAAAGCCGCATTCACCACGCGGGTGGATGCGGCTTTTCGTATGTCACGACAACCGATCGTCCAGTGCCCGCTACCGATCGTGAAAACGCTCAGAACAGCGCTTTCTCGAATGCCGCGTACCCGTCGCGGCCGAACAGCACGAAACTGATCCGCTGCACGCGGGTATCCGCCGCACGCACGGTCTCGACCGCTATCCGGGCGCCGTCATCCATCGGCCAGCCGTAGACGCCGGTGGATATCGCGGGGAAGGCCACCGTTTCCGCACCGAGCTCGTCGGCCACCGCGAGCGACTCGCGGTAGCACGAGGCCAGGAGCTCCGAGCGGTCGTCGTGGGCCGACCACACCGGGCCCACCGTGTGAATGACCCAACGCGCTGGAAGGTTCCCGGCCGTGGTGGCCACCGCGGCGCCGGTCGGCAGACCCTTGTCGTAGCGGGATGCGCGCAGGTCACGGCATTCGGCGAGGATGGCCGGACCGCCCTTGCGGTGGATCGCCCCGTCCACTCCGCCGCCACCCAGCAGCGACGAATTGGCCGCGTTCACCACCGCGTCCACCGTCTGTTCGGTGATGTCGCCCTGGACCAGTACGAGATCGGCCATGACTGCATTGTGCTCCGCCGCACATCCGGCCGGAGCGATACCGAACCGGACGGTCGCCTACGGTACCTGCATGGCCTGGATATTGTTGATCGTCTCGGGGTTCATGGAGACGGCGTGGGCGATCGCGCTCGAGCGGTCCGAGGGGTTCAGCAAACTGTGGCCCAGTGCGGCCTTCCTGGTCGCACTGATACTGAGCATGGCCGGGCTCGGATATGCGCTGCGCACGATTCCGGTGGGCACCGGATACGCGGCCTGGGTCGGCATCGGAGCGGTCGGCACCGCCCTGGCCGGGATGCTGTGGCTGGGTGAATCCGCCGCTGTGGGCCGCATCGTATGTCTGCTGCTGATCGTCGCGGGAGTGGTGGGGCTCAAGGCATTTCACTGATCCGCCGCGACGCCGGACAGGACGCGGCTCGCACCGGCCGTCGGTGCGAGCCGCGAAAGTCTCAGCAGTACTGGCAGATTCCGGTGGCAGGCAGCTGAATGAAGCACTCCGGGCACACCGCCGGGCCCGCGACGGGCTCGGGCTCCGGCTCGACCGGGCGCGTCTTGACCGCGCCGCGCCGCGCCGCGACCTTCGGCGTCAGCGACGGCACACCGCCGTCGGCCGGGACGTCGGCGCCGTAGGTCTGGTAGCACTGCCATCGCGCGTACGCCGCATGCAGTTCCAGATCCTCCGGCTTCGGCAGTCCGGCGAGTTCGAGAACATATTTGTAGCTATCGCCGACAGTATGGTTGGCTCGCACGCACAATGCGGTCAGCGGGGGTTCTCCCGCGCTGTGGCAGCGGCGCGCGACCTTGCGCAGGATGGCGTCCATCCAGGTGCGAGTCGGCGCGTCGGTATGCACGCCCGACATTTCCTGCACTCGCTCGGCCAGCTCTTCGACGGTCACGAATTGTCCATAGCCGGTGGCGGTTTCGGCTAGGACCCCATGGGCGGCCAGCGCCCACGCTACGGCGGCGTCACGGAACGACACTGCCGTGTCGTCGCCCGCGCGCCAGGCTCCTGAAATTGTGGTGGCGGCAGTTTTCATAGCTCTCTAAAAATAGCCCTCCGGCCTCGTCGACCGAGCACCGACCCACCGATTCGGCCACACGACATTCGGCGGTTCACCCCTGCCCGGCGAGGTCGCCCAGGGTTGCCCGCGCTCCCTTGGCATGCAGGGATTCCAGAGCGGCCAGATAGGGACGCACGAACCGCGGCTCGTCGATGAGATCGCCGAATACCGAACGGTCACACAGAAATGCGGTCGGGTCGGTGCGCTGCCGCCGCGCCAGCGGCGTCAGCCGGTCCCGCAACCGGTCGACCACCTCGATCGGCTGCCCCTGCTCGTCGACTCCCTCGGCATAGCGGGCCCAGCTCGCCACGATGGCTGCGGCACAGTCGATCTCACCGCCCGCGGCCAGCCGCTCCCTGATGACCGGCAGCACCCACTTCGGAATCCGATCCGAGGATTCGGCGCACAGCCGAGCGATGGTGTCCCCGATCGCCGGATTCCCGAAACGTTCGATCAGGGTGCGCTTGTACCGGTCCAGATCCACGCCCGGCACCGGGCGCAACGTCGGGGTGGCCTCGAAATCCATGTACCGCATGAGGAATCGGTCGAACAGCGGGTCCCGCGCGGCCTCGTCGACCATCCGGTAGCCGCACAGGTGCCCGAAGTAGGCGATCCCCTGATGGCTGGCGTTCAGCAGGCGCAGCTTCATCAGCTCGTAGGGGGTGACGTCCTCGACCACCTGCACCCCGACCTGTTCGTAGGCCGGTCGGCCCATGGTGAACGAATCCTCGAGCACCCACTGCGTGAACGGCTCGGTGATCACCGGCCACCGGTCGGCGATTCCGGTGCGGCGCAACACCTCGCGCTCCGCTTCCGGCGGCGTCACCGGGGTGATCCGGTCGACCATCGAATTCGGGAAGCTCACCTCCCGATCGATCCAGTCGCCCAAGTCCGGATCGCGCAGTCGCGCGAACGTGCCGAACACCCGCTGCGCGACATGGCCGTTGCCCTGGATGTTGTCGCAAGACATGACCGTGAACGGCGCCAGGCCCGCCGCCCGCCGCCGCGCGAGCGCCTCGACCACGAAACCGAATACCGTGCGCGGCACCGCATCCGGCGCCAGATCCGCCGCCACGGACGGCTCGGCGGCGTCGAACTCGCCAGTCGTCGCGTCGATGCCGTAACCGCCCTCGGTGATCGTGAGCGAGACGATGCGGGTCGACGGATCGGCCAGTTTCGCCAGCACCGCCTCCGGATCGTCGGGGGCGTAGAGATAGTCGACGATCGAGCCGATCACCCGGGTGTCCCAGGCGCCGTCGGGGCCCACGACGGAGAGGGTGTACTGGCCGTCCTGCGCGGTGAGCACATCGCGCATGCGGCGATCACCGGGCAGGATGCCGACGCCGCAGATGGCCCACTCCTTCGATCCACCCTGCGCGAGTAGCCGGTCGATATACATCGCCTGGTGCGCACGATGGAATCCGCCGACTCCGAAGTGCACGATTCCGGCCGTCAAGCCGCCGCGGTCATAGGTCGATGGCGAAAGTGTTGTGTGCGTCACATGCCCGATGGTACCGTGTTCCGAGCAATAGATCACCCCGTGAGCAGATGATCATCGAAGTTGATGAAGGACGAGGAGCACCGTGGCCCCCGAACCCCGGCCCAGCAATCCGGAGGACGTCCGGATGGCGTTGCGTGCCGCGCGGCTCTACCACTTCGAGGGCGCGACCCAGGCCGAAATCGCTGCCGTACTGGGCGTTTCGCGTCCGACCGCGGGACGGCTGATCGCCCGCGCCCGCGCACAGGGCCTGGTCCGGATCGAGATCGTGGTCCCCGACGAGCTGCGCGCGCAGGTGCACACCGATCTGGAGCGCGAGCTCGAGGCGGCCTTCGGATTGACCGAGGCGGTCGTACTCGGCGAAGCGCCCGACGACTCCCCCGCCAGCCTGGCCCCGCTGGCCCGCGCCGCGGTCGCGGTACTCGGGCGTCGGCTGCGCCCGCAGGCCACCCTCGGATTCACCTGGGGTCCGGAGACCATCGCGGTGGCCACCGAACTCGGACCGCATTCGGCGCGCTGCGCCACCGTCGTCCAGCTCGACGGCTCGCTCACCTCGTCGGACTACCAGACCGGCGTCGAATTCACCCTCGGCCGCTGCGCCACCCAGCTGCGGGCCAACCCGGTCCGGCTGCACGCGCCGCTGTACGCCGACGCCGCGACCGTCACCGCGCTGGAACAGGATTCGGTCCTGGGCCGCGCCATCGGGCTGGGCCGCGAGGCCGAGGTGATGATGTTCGGCGTCGGCACGGTCTCCACCGCGACCACCCTGTTCGAGGGCAGCTATCTGGACACCACCCTGCTCGACGAGTTGCGCGGCCTCGGCGCGGTCGGCGAGATCGGCGGCCGGTTCTTCCGCGCCGACGGCACCGACGTCCCCGGATCCCTTGCCGCGCGCACGGTCTCGGTCGGTCTCGACGCGATCCGCGCCTGCGGGTGCACGGTGCTGATCTCCGGTGGCGAGCCCAAACACCAGGCCGTCCTGGGCGCGTTGCGCGGCGGACTGGCCACGATCCTGGTCACCGACATCGAGTGCGCGCGGTGGCTGCTGGAAAAGAAGGAGGGCGCACGCCCATGAGAACGCCCATGAACAAGAACGGCCCCGGCCGCACCAGGCGACGCGCGAAAGGTCTAGCGGCACTGGCACTCACAGCGGTGCTGGCGCTGAGCGGCTGTGCGGGCGCGGGATCGTTCACCTCCGGCGGCGGCCGCACGGTCACCATCGCGATGGTCTCCAATTCGCAGATGCAGGACGCGATCAAGCTCTCCGGCGAATTCGAACGCGCCAATCCCGGCATAAAACTCAAGTTCGTCTCGCTGTCGGAGAACGAGGCGCGCGCCAAGATCACCTCCTCGGTCGCCACCAATGGCGGCGAATTCGACGTGGTGATGGTCAGCAACTACGAGACCCCGCAGTGGGCCGCGGACGGCTGGCTGACCAACCTGGCCCCCTACCAGGCGAAAACTCCCGGTTACGACGCGCCCGACTTCATCTCCTCGCTGCGCAAGTCGCTGTCCTACAAGGGCGATATGTACTCGGTGCCGTTCTACGGCGAGTCCTCGTTCCTGATGTACCGCAAGGATCTGTTCCAGCAGGCCGGCCTGAGCATGCCCGATCAGCCCACCTGGGATCAGGTCGCCCAGTTCGCCGCGAAACTGGACGATCCCGCGCACGGGCATTCGGGGATCTGCCTGCGCGGCGTTCCGGGCTGGGGTGAGACCCTGGCCCCGCTGGACACCGTGATCAACACCTTCGGCGGGCGCTGGTTCGACGAGAACTGGCATGCCCAGCTCACCAGCCCGCAAGTGGAGAAGGCGGTGAACTTCTACGTCGACCTGGTCCGCAAATACGGCGAACCCGGTGCAGCGACAAGCGGTTTCAGTGAATGCGCCACGCAGCTGTCCCAGGGCGACACGGCCATGTGGTACGACGCCACCTCCGCGGTGGGCGTCCTCGAGGACCCCTCGGCGAGCAAGGTGGTCGGCAAGGTCGGCTACGTCCTGGCCCCGGTCGCGCAGAAGCCGAACTCCGGCTGGCTGTACACCTGGTCGCTGGGCATCCCCAAGACCAGCAAGAATCCGGACGCCGCATGGAAATTCATCTCCTGGATGACCAGCAAGGAGTACATCAAGCACGTCGGCGAGAAGCTCGGCTGGTCGCATGTGCCGCCCGGTAGCCGCAACTCCACCTACCAGATCCCGGAGTACGCCGAGGCCGCCAAGGCATACGGCCAGGTCACCCTGCAGGCAATGTCGACCGTGGATCCGGAACATCCCACGGTGCAACCGGTTCCGTACACCGGCATCCAGTTCCTGGCCATTCCGGAGTTCCAGGATCTGGGCACCCGGGTGAGCCAGCAGATCAGCGCGGCGATCGCCGGGCGGGAGAGCGTGCAGACCGCACTCCAACAGTCCCAGGAGTATGCCGAGACCGTCGGCAGGTCGTATCGAGGGAATCAGTAGCCATGTCCGTAACCACCACGGCCCCTGCGGCCACCCCACCGTCGGAGATCGTCCGACGCGCACAGAGCGTCTCCCGCGCCGAGGGCTGGCGCAAACGCGGTCCGCTGCTGCCCGCGCTGATCTTCATGATCGTGGTCACCCAGATCCCGTTCGTGTTCACCCTGTACTACTCGACGCAGTCCTGGAACCTGGTCCGGCCCGGTTCGCGGCATTTCGTCGGGCTGGGCAACTACGCGGATGTGTTCCGGGACAACCAGTTCTGGTCGGTCACGCTCAATACCATCATCCTGATCGTCGGCACCGTAATCGTCTCGGTGGTCCTCGGACTGCTGCTGGCGCTGCTGCTGGATCGCACCTTCCTCGGGCGCGGTGTGGTCCGCACCCTGCTGATCACGCCGTTCCTCGTCACGCCGGTCGCCGCGGCGCTGATCTGGAAGACCACGATGCTCGATCCGGTGTTCGGGCTGATCAACTTCGTGCTCAAACCGTTCGGGGCGGGCCAGACCGACTGGGTGAGCAAATTCCCGCTGCCCGCGGTCATGGCCGACATGGTCTGGCAGTGGACGCCGTTCATGATGCTGCTGATCCTCGCGGGCCTGCAGTCCATGCCGCGCGACGTCACCGAGGCCGCCCGAGTGGACGGGGCGAATTCGTTCCAGGTGTTCCGCGAACTCACCCTGCCGCATCTGCGCCGCTTCATCGAACTGGGTACCGTGCTCGGCGCGATCTACCTGGTCAACACGTTCGACTCGGTGTACATGATGACCCAGGGCGGGCCCGGCATCGCCAGCTCCAACCTGCCGTTCTACATCTATCAGCGCGCCTTCCTCGGCTTCGACATCGGCCAGGCCGCGGCCATGGGCGTAGTCACCGTCATCGGCACGACGGTCGTCGCGACGTTCGCGCTGCGATTGCTGTTCACCTCGTTCACCGGCAAGGAGGAGGCGGCATGACCACGACGACCGCTCCCGCGACCACATCACCTGCGGCGCAACAGGTTCCGGTGCGCCGTCGCCGCAACCGGGCCGGTATCGGCTGGGGCATCCTGGCCTGGGTCGTCGGCATCGGGATGTTCTTCCCGGTTCTCTGGATGGTGCTCACGGCGTTCAAGCAGGAGGCCGACGCCTACACCAACACCCCGAAGCTGTTCTTCGTGCCCACGTTGGATCAGTTCTCCGCGGTGTTCTCCAGCGGTGTGGGCACGCCCCTGCTCAATTCGGCCTTCGCGACCATCGTCTCCGCGATTCTGGTTCTGGTGCTGGGCATTCCGGCGGCGTTCGCGCTCTCGCTGCGCCCGATCACCCGCACCCGCGACGCGCTGATGTTCTTCATCGGCACCAAGATGCTCCCCATCGTGGCCGCGATCATCCCGCTGTACGTGATCGTCGGCGATATCGGCATGTTGGACAATATCTGGACGCTGGTCATCCTCTACACCGCGATGAATCTGCCGATCGCGGTCTGGATGATGCGCTCGTTCTTCCTGGAGGTCCCGGGCGAACTGCTCGAGGCGGCCAGTATGGACGGCGCGAGCCTGTGGACCGCGATGCGCGAGGTGATCCTGCCGCTGGTCTCCCCCGGCATCGCAGCCACGGCGCTGATCTGCGTGATCTTCTCCTGGAACGAATTCTTCTTCGCGGTCAACCTGACCGCCGTGCAGGCCCAGACCATGCCGGTGTTCCTGGTCGGCTTCATCACCGGCGAGGGCCTGTACTGGGCCCGGCTGTCCGCCGCGGCGACCCTGGCCGCCCTGCCCGTCGTCCTGGCCGGTTGGTTCGCGCAGAACAAGCTGGTGCGCGGCCTGTCCTTCGGCGCCATCAAATAAGAGCTCGAGTGAGGTAAACGACAATGGCCACCATTCAATACGACAAGGCCTCGTGCGTGTATTCGGGCGCCGAGACGCTCGCGGTCGACTCGCTCGACCTGGACATCGCGGACGGCGAATTCATCGTCCTGGTCGGGCCTTCGGGCTCGGGCAAGTCCACGGCGCTGCGCATGCTCGCCGGACTCGAGGACATCGACGGCGGCACCATCCGCATCGACGGCGAGGACATGGTCGGCGTCCCGTCCAAGGACCGCGATATCGCCATGGTGTTCCAGAACTACGCGCTGTACCCGAACAAGACCGTCGGCGAGAACATGGGTTTCGCGCTCAAGATGATGAAGGTCCCGCTGGCCGAGCGTAAGCGCCGCGTCGCCGAGGCCGCCGAATTGCTCGGTCTCACACCGTATCTGGATCGCAAACCCGCCAAACTGTCCGGCGGTCAGCGGCAGCGCGTCGCGATGGGCCGCGCCATCGTGCGCGAGCCGCGGGTGTTCTGCATGGACGAGCCGCTGAGCAACCTGGACGCCAAACTGCGCGTGCAGACCCGCACCCAGATCGCGGCGCTGCAACGTCGCCTGGGCACCACCACCGTCTACGTCACCCACGATCAGGTGGAAGCCATGACGATGGGCGATCGGGTCGCGGTACTGCGCGATGGCCAATTGCAGCAGTTCAGCACTCCCGCCACGCTCTACGACCACCCGGCCAATGCGTTCGTCGCCGGATTCATCGGCTCCCCCTCGATGAATCTGTGCACCGTGCCGCTGGCCGAGGACGGCGTGGACATCGCCGGAACCACGGTGGAACTGCCGCGCGAGCGCATGACCCGGCTCGCCGAGGCGGGGCTGGACTCGGTCACCCTCGGCATCCGCCCCGAACACCTCGAACTGCGTCGCGACCAGACGGGGTTCACCGCCACCGTCGAACTGGTCGAGGAGCTGGGCAGCGAATCGTACGTCTACGCCCGTATCCCCGGCGATCCGATCTCCGGACTCGAGGGCACTCCCGTCACCTTCGTGGCCCGCTCACCCCAGCGCGCCCCCGCCCGCCTGGCCGAATCGATCGCCCTGCACATCACCGATCCGGCCGCTGTCCACCTGTTCCACCCCGAAACCGGCGACCGCATCGCCGACTGACCGCATCCGCTGTACCGTCCCCCCGGGTACCGCTTCGCCGCACGACCGCGCCAAAACGGTACCCGGCGGTATGATCATGGCCGCGAGCAGGGAGACTTCCGCCGCGATTCGCCTACGAAGCGGAGAGGCCGTCCGTTCCCTTCACTCCACTCGTAGCCCCCTCACAGCAAACCTCGAGGTGGACAGCAGAGAATTACGGCCGTGTTTCCTGTGCAGATGGACGTCCCGACCACGCCCACACCGACACCGTCGCCGGCCGGAGTAGCACCACCCCCAGCACCGACGATGCCGTCGGCGAAGCTCAATCCCTATGAGATGAACTTCCACAACGGGCTCTCGCTGCTGCACGGATGGCTGCCGCTGACCATCGAGATCATCGCGATCGTGCTGCTGCTCATCGCGATCGTCCGGCTGACCCGCCGCTGGTGGCTCATCCGGATCCCGATCGCGGTGGTGCTCGGCGTCGCCGCTGCGCTGGGCGCTTGGGCGTTCACCAACGATCAGGGACTCGCCTCGGATCCCGCACCCGTTCTGCTGTGGATCTGCGTCGGCGCGATGGTCGCGGCGCTGGTCATCGTGGTGATCGGCTGGCCGGGCGCGCGCTTGTGGCAGCGGGTGGCGGCCATTCTCGCGCTGCCCTTCGCGATCGCCAGCACCGGCGTGGTGCTCAATCAGTGGGTCGGCTACTACCCCACCGTGCAATCGGCCTGGAGCGCGCTCACCGCGGGACCGCTGCCGCACCAGACCAGCATCGACGCGCTGGCAGGTATGCGCGGCACCGATCCCAAGACCGGCGTCGTGGTCCCGGTGGACATCCCGGACAACGCCAGCGGCTTCAAGCACCGCACCGAATACGTCTATCTGCCCCCGGCCTGGTTCTCCGGGAAGACCCCGCCGAACCTGCCCGTGATCATGATGATCGGCGGCGAGTTCAACACCCCGGGCGACTGGATGCGCAGCGGGGAGATCATGCCGGAGATCGACAAGTTCACCGCGGCGAACAACGGCCAGGCGCCGATCATGGTCTTCGTCGACTCGAGCGGCAGCTTCAACAACGACACCGAGTGCGTCAACGGGCCGCGCGGTAACGCCGCCGACCATCTGACCAAGGACGTCATCCCGTACGTGGAATCCAAGTTCAACGCGTCCTCCGATCCGGCGGACTGGGCGGTGATCGGCTGGTCGATGGGCGGCACCTGCGCGGTGGATCTGACGGTGATGCATCCCGAGCTGTTCCACACCTTCGTCGACATCGCCGGTGACGCCGGACCTGATTCGGGCACCAAGGAGCAGACCATCAAACGCCTTTACGGCGGCGATGCCGCGGCGTGGGCCAAGTTCGACCCGGTCACGGTGATGGAGAAGCACGGCCCCTACACCGGCGTCGCGGGCCTGTTCGACGATCTGACCGATCCGAAGCACGACGGGCACAGCGGCCCGCCGAAGGGCTTCAAGATGCCGAAGGTGAGCGAGGATCAGATCGGCAAGGGCGGTCAGGACGCGTTCGGCGGCTCAAGTGAGGTCGGCGCGGCCGAAAAGCTGTGCGCCACAGGCAAGAAGGTCGGCATCGACTGCACCATCCACACCACCCGGGGCGGGCACACCTGGCAGTTCGCCTCGGCCGCGTTCACCTCGTCGCTGGCCTGGGTGACCGCGCGGGTCGGTCTGCCGGTACCGGCCAGCAGCTGAGTCCGGAGAACTCATGTCCCGGGGTGCGCCGCACGGCGCGCCCCGGGGCTTTTTCGTTGTCGGTCAATCGAGTTCGCGATACTCCGCGGGCGGCTGCGCCAGTTCCGGGTGTTCGTGTGCGTACCGCTCACCGTGAATCCCCAGCATCGCCCAATGCCATGCCTCGTCGTGGAAGATGAGCCCGCGATGCGGTGCGTCGGCCTGCTCGTACGGATACCGCCGCAGGGCGCTGGATTCCGCCTCCACCTGCGCCAGGCCCCCGTACCGCCGCATCACCCAGGCGAAACGATGACGCTCACCCCACAGATAGTCGAGGTACTCGCCTTCGCGCCAATCCCGATCCACTCGCGCAGGGTAAACCCGATCCGATCACACGACCACTCGAACGAACCTTCATCCGAATACATTTCATTACTTGACGCCCGGTAAGTAATACTTCTAGCCTTCGATGACGAAGGCGAGCGCGCGGTCCGCCCGGCTCACCGGTATCGCATGTGGGGAGGCGAGGTGCAGGATTTCAGCATCGTCCGGCCGCATCCGGCCGCGGTCGCGACCGAGGTGGATCGCACGGCGCGCACCGATCTCAATATCGATCAGGTGCTCGCCGCCGTGCTGCGCGCAGATACCGGATACGACCTCGGACCGCTGTTTCTGCAGCCGATTCGCGATCCGGATACCGTGACCTATCGGCGCGAGGTGTTCGCCGATCTCGACGATCTGCCACTGCGCGCGGCCTTCCACGAATTCGCGGCCGGCATGCGGGCGATCCGGCAGGCCCTGGCGCAGACCGCGCGCCTGGAACAGCCGCATCAGCGGCGGCGATGGCATCTCGACGCCGCCGAGAACTATCTGCTGGTCCTCACCCGGCTGTCCGAGGAGTTGTCCGGCCTGCCCGTCCACTCCCGCGGGTTGCGCGAGTGGCGCGAACTGCTGACCGCGCACCTGCACGGCCCGCGAATCACCGCGCTGTCCGACGCCGTAAGGGAGGTCCGGCGGGAACTGGACACGGTTCGCTACAGTCTCCGGATCGTCGGGCGCACCATCGAGGTCGGATTCGACGAGGGCGCGGCGGATTACAGCGCCGCGCTCGCGAACCTGTTCGCGCGCTTCGGATCTGCCGCGCCGGCCGCGACCCGGCCGCAGGCGCAGTGGTCGGATATGAACCAGACCGAGGAGCAGATCCTGCGGGAGGTCGCCCAGTTGCATCCCGGTCCGTTCGCGCGGCTCGAGCGATTCTGTTCCGACCATCCGGATTTCCTCGATCCGGTGGTGCTGCGGTTCGATCGCGAAATCCAGTTCTATCTGGTCTATCTCGCATTCGGTCGCAATCTCGCCGCCCAGGGGCATCCGCTGCGCCTGCCCGAAACGGCCGCGCCCGGCGAGGAGATCTACGCCCACGGCGCCTTCGATCTCGCGCTCGCCACCCGGCCTCGACGCGAAAACTCCCTGGTGTGCAATGACTTCCAGCTGTCCGGCCCGGAACGCGTGCTGATGGTGACCGGTCCGAATCAGGGTGGGAAGACCACCTTCGCCCGAATGTTCGGGCAGCTGATCTATTTCGCCGCCCTCGGCTGCCCGATCCCGGCTCGCGAGGCGCGTCTGCCGCTGCCGGACGCGCTGTTCACCCACTTCGAACATGCCGAGGATCCCGGCGATCCGGACGGCCGGCTGCTCGGCGAACTCACCCGGATGCGTGACACACTCGACCGCGTCACCGCCGACAGCGTGATCGTGATGAACGAAAGTTTCAGCTCCACAAGCACATCCGATGCGGTGCGGATCGGCGGCGATATCCTCCGGCGGATCATCGACCGCGGTGCGCTCGCGCTGTGGGTCACCTTCTTCGAGGAATTGTCCCGCACCTCGCCCGCGGTGGTGAGTATGGTCGCGCTCACCGAATCCGATGACGACACCGCCCGGCGCACATTCCGCATCGAACGCAGACCACCCGACGGACAGCTCCATGCCCTCGAACTCGCCGGTCACCACGGGCTGACCTACGACCGGGTGACCGAGAGGATCCGCCGATGAGACTCGCTCTGCTGCAACCGCCGGGCGCCACGGTCCGCACCGTCACCACCGAACAACGCACCCTCGACGATCTGGGCCTGGACGCACTCTGCACGGCCATGTCCCACGACGACGAATACGGCGAGGATCCGGCCATCGCCGAGGCGGTGCGGGCGATCCTGCCGGTAGGCGTCGCCGATCCCGACGTGATCCGCTACCGTCACGCCGTGCTCGTCGATTGCCAGGCCCACCCCTCGGCGGTGCGGGAGCTCTACCGGATCGCCACGGAGGCAACTCGAGTCAAGCGATGGAAGGTCGGGCCGAGGCATCGCCCGAACGGCAAGCTGCTGCTCGCCCTGGAACCGCTGCGAGAACTGCTCGGCTGTCTGCGCGAGCTGCGCGCGGCGTGCGCACACCACGCGCGGTCGTTCGAATCCGCCGGATTCACCGATCTGGCCGCGACGGTCGCCGCGGAACTAGACGAGCGGTATCTCGTATCGGTCGAACAGCAACTCGCCGCAATGGATTTCGAGAACGGGCTGCATTTCAGCGCTGGCCTGGGCCCCGGCAACAAGGTAGCCGGGATCCGCCTGCACGCACCGATCCGCCGACGCCGATTCGGCCTCGAGCGCCGCGCCGGGCGAGCCTTCGAGGCCATCGACGATCCGGAGAGCGAATCCAATCCCATTGTCCAGCTGCAGAATCCGGCGCTGCGGATCATCGCCGACGTGGTGAGCGATGCCACCGATCAGGTGCAGGGCTTCTTCGGGCAGCTGCGCACTCAGCTGGCGTTCTACCTGGGCTGCGTCACCCTGCACCGCAGGCTGATCCGCGCTCGCGTACCGGTCTGCCTGCCGACCGTACATCCGGCGGGCGCACCGCGTCTGCGCTGCACCGGATTACGCGATATCGGGTTGTGCCTGGCGGGCGGGCGACCGGTCGTCGGCAACGATCTCGACGCCACCGGTCGCTCGCTCATCATCGTCACCGGGGCCAACAACGGCGGCAAGTCCACCTTCCTGCGCGCGGTCGGCGCGGCCCAGTTGATGGCGCACGCCGGGATGTTCGTCGCCGCCGAAAGTTTCGAAACCGACCTACACGGCGGAATCTTCACGCATTTCGCGGCCGACGAGGACCGCACGATGTCGCACGGGAAACTGGTCGAGGAGCTTGTCCGGATGAGCGGCCTGCTCGACCGGATGACCCCCGATTCGCTGCTGCTGTGCAACGAATCCTTCGCCTCGACCGGCGCTCGTGACGCCGAACAGATAACCGAGCCACTCCTGAACGCCCTCTTGGACACCGGCGTCTCCATCATCTTCGTCACCCACCTCACCGAATTCGCTTGCCGCCGTGCCGCATCCGCACGCCCCACCGACCTGTTCCTGCGCGCCGAACGCCTCCCCGACGGCACCCGCACCTTCCACCTCATCCCCGGCTCCCCCGGACCCGGCAGCCACGCCGACGACATCTTCCGAAAAGTCTTCGCCAGCAACCCGCACCCCCACCCCATCCACTCGGCCGAGTAGCAGCCGTCACCCAATACAGCAGGCTGACGGCCACCAACAGCGCACCCCCGGCGACATCCCCCGTTAGGGCACCGCCTGCCGAGGCACCAATACCGACGAAGCCACGCCGGGGCCGGTTGACCTCAGAACCGCAGCGGATTCCCCTGTGCCGCAGGCTCTCGCCCGGATGCTGCCCGCGACGACCGCCGCGCCCAGCGCGGCGGGACTCGGTACGCTCGTACGGTGAGCGAGTACAGCACCGATACAGCGACCACTGCCCAACCCCGGACCGAGCGGGGGCTCGAACGGGTGATCTTCTTCAGTGACGCCGTGGTGGCGATCGCCATCACGCTGATCGTGTTGCCGCTGGTCGACAGTGCTCGCGAGGTCGAGCACAGCACGACGTCGAAGTTCTTGTCCGACAACATCTATACGCTGATCGCGGCCGCGGTGACCTTCGCGGTGATCGGGGTGTTCTGGCGTGACCACCACCGCCTGTTCGAGCGGGCGACCGGGTACACACCGCTGCTGATGCGGGCCAATATGCTTTGGCTGCTCGGGATCGTGGCATTGCCGCTGGCGACGGTACTGGACGAATTCACCCACCGGGATCGGCTGGCGCTCGGAATCTACCTGGGCGACATCGTGTTCACGATGGTGATGCTGCGGCTCGAAGAACTGCTGCTGCATCGGGCGAATCTGCTCTCGGATCCGCATCGCGCCACACCGGCCGAACTCGTGCTGCGTTGGCTCCAGGTGGCCGCGGCATTTGTCGCACTGATCATCGCGGTGGCCCGGCCCGAGATCGGTCTGTGGGCGCTGCTGCTCCTGGTCGTCACGGGCCCGCTCGAGACGTTCCTGCAGCAGCGCATCCGCGCCAACCTGGCCTCGTGATCGAAAAACGAAGGCCGCCTACAGCATTCGCTGCGGGCGGCCTTCGCGCGAGACGGAACTACGCGTCGAGTTCGGCCAGCACCTCGTCGCTGATGTCCACATTCGTGTAGACGTTCTGCACATCGTCGCTGTCCTCGAGAGCATCGACGAGTTTGAACACCTTCCGGGCCGCCTCGGCGTCGACCGCGACCGAAACCGAAGGCTGGAAACCGGATTCGGCCGAGTCGTATTCGATATCGGCGGCCTGCAGCGCGGTACGCACCGCGACCAGATCATTGGGCTCGCTGATCACCTCGAACGAATCGCCCAGATCGTTGACCTCTTCCGCGCCGGCATCCAGCACGGCCATCAGGACGTCGTCCTCGCTCAGGCCGTTCTTCTCCAGCGTGACCACGCCCTTGCGGTGGAACAGGTATGCCACCGAACCGGGGTCGGCCATATTGCCACCGTTGCGGGTCATGGCCACGCGCACCTCACCGGCGGCGCGGTTGCGGTTGTCGGTGAGGCATTCGATCAGCACGGCGACGCCGTTCGGGCCGTAACCCTCGTACGTGATGTTCTGCCAGTCCGCACCGCCGGCCTCTTCACCGCTGCCGCGCTTGCGGGCGCGCTCGATGTTGTCGTTCGGGACCGAGGACTTCTTCGCCTTCTGGATGGCGTCGTACAGAGTCGGGTTTCCTCCAGGGTCCCCACCACCCGTACGCGCCGCGACCTCGATGTTCTTGATCAGCTTGGCGAACATCTTGCCGCGCTTCGCATCGATCACGGCCTTCTTGTGCTTGGTGGTGGCCCATTTGGAGTGGCCGCTCATTCCCCTACTTCCTTCACGTCGGTGTGCTAAACATTCGCGCAGATAACTGTGCCAGTCTACTGCGCGGTGTCTCAGGTCATACCGGACGCCCACTCGCGCCCCGAGGGGAACGTTCGCAGCGCCCGGACCGGCGGCTCAGGCCAGCCGGGCGGCCGTCCGCTCGCGCACGATGTCCACGAACATGGCGTGCACCCGCAGATCGCCGGTCACCTCCGGATGGAACGAGGTGGCCAGCACACTGCCCTGACGTACCGCCACAATCCGCCCGGCCGCAGGCCCCGACGGTACCGTCGCCAGGATCCGCACCCCGTCACCGACACGCTCGACCCACGGTGCGCGGATGAACACCGCGCGCACCGGAGCGCCCTCGATACCATCGAAGTCCAGATCGGTCTCGAACGAATCGACCTGACGGCCGAAAGCGTTGCGCCGCACGGTCATATCGATCCCGGACAGCGACTGCGCGTCGGGCCGGGTGTCCAGAACCTCGTCGGCGAGCAGGATCATTCCCGCACAGGAGCCGTACGCGGGCAGCCCCTCGCGCAACCGCTGCCGCAACGGTTCGAGCAGCCCGAACACCTCGAGCAACTTGCTGATCGCGGTGGATTCGCCACCCGGGAGCACCAGGCCGTCGACGGCGGCCAGCTCGGATTCGCGGCGAACGTGCACCGGTTCGGCGCCGCAGGCGGCGAGGGCGTGGAAATGCTCGCGCACGTCACCCTGCAACGCCAGCACTCCGATGATCGGTTTCACCACACGAGCATACGAGCAGGCGGACGAGGATCCGGCGCGGCCGGGCGCGGATGTGGTACTGGTCACCTGCCCGTCAAAACTTCGCAAGTGCCCTGTTACAAACGATGCCCGTGGGGGAACACTCGCGCAAGTGACTGACGTACTGCCCGATACCGCGCCCGCGTCCGGCGAGCCGGTGGACACCTCGTCGCCCCGGCGCGGTCTGACCGTGGCGACCGGCCTGGCGGGGTTGTCCCTGGACGCGATGGCCTCGGTGGCGTACGGCCCCGAATCCATCGTGCTGGTGCTGGCCGCGGCCGGCAGCGCGGGACTGGGGATGACCCTGCCGGTGACGATCGCCATCGTGGTGCTGCTGACCGTGCTGATCGCCTCCTACCGGCAGGTGATCGCGGCCTTCCCCAACGGCGGCGGCGCGTATGCCGTGGCCCGCGCGCATCTGGGTCATCGCACCGGCCTCGTGGCCGCGGCCTCGCTGATCGTGGACTACGTACTCAACGTCGCGGTCTCGATCGCCGCGGGCGTCGCGGCACTCACCTCGGCGATTCCGGCGCTGCTGCCGTACACCGTGTGGATCTGCCTCGCGGTTCTGCTGGGCATCACGGCGTTGAACCTGGCGGGCATCCGCGAGAGCGCCCGCGCGTTCATGGCGCCGACCGCGGTGTTCGTGGTCGGCATCCTGGTGGTGATCGCGGCCGGGCTGTTGCGTTCGGAACCGGCCGCGGTGAGTACCGCCTCGGCCACGATCACCAGTGCCCGGACAATCGGAATCCTATTGCTGCTCAAGGCGTTCTCCAGCGGCTGCTCCGCACTGACGGGTGTGGAGGCGATCGCGAACGCGGTGCCCGGTTTCGAGCGGCCGCGCGTGCGCAATGCGCAGCGGGCCGAGGTCGCCCTCGGCGTCCTGCTGGGTGTGATGCTGCTCGGTCTGGCCACGTTGATCGGCAAATTCTCCATCCACCCGGTGGACGGGACCACGGTGCTCTCCCAGCTCACCGCGGCCGCGCTGGGACACGGAATCGCCTACTACATAGTGCAATTCGCGACCGTGACACTGCTCGCGCTGGCCGCCAACACCTCCTACGGCGGTCTGCCCACGCTGACCAAGATCCTCGCCGACGACAACTGCCTGCCGCACCGGTTCGCGGTGGCGACCCCGCGTCAGGTCTACCGTTTCGGCGTTCTGGCCCTGGGCATTACGTCCGCGGTGCTGCTGGTCGCGGCGGACGGCGACATGAACGCCCTGGTGCCGCTGTTCGCGATCGGCGTCTTCGTCGGATTCACCATCGCGCAGGCCGGCATGGTCCGGCACTGGCTGGGCGATCACGTGCGCGGCTGGCGATGGCGGTTGGCGCTCAACGGTTTCGGCGCGGCGCTGACCTTCGTCGCCGCGGTCGTCACCACCGCGATGAAATTCAGCTCCGGGGCCTGGCTCATCGTGCTGGTGCTACCGCTGCTGGTCCTGGTGATGGAGCGAATTCGCAAGCAGTACAACCGGATCGACGGCTGTCGCGGGACCGGATGCCTGCCCGCGCCGCCGCGGGCCACCGGCACGGTCATCGTGGTGCCGGTCTCGGAGGTCTCGGAACTGAGCCGCGAGGCGCTGTCCGCGGCGCTGTCGCTCGGCCACGACATCGTGGCCGTGCACGTCTGCCTGCCCGGGGAGAACACCACCGTGTTCACCAAGGCGTGGGAGGCCTGGCATCCGGAGGTGCACCTGGAGATCATCGACGCCGGTGACTGCACCGTCGGCGCTCCGGTGGCGCGCTACGTCCGGGAGAATTTCGACGGACGTCGCAAGGTCGTGCTGATCGCCGAGGTGGACCCGCCCGCCGGGTGGGGGCGGGTGCTGCCCAGCCATCGCAGCGACGAATTGGAACGTCAGCTACGCCGCCTGCCCGATACGGTCGTGTGCCACCTGCGCGTCCAACCGGCCTGACCGCTCCGCCAGCGGAAACGGCTCAGACGACGCGGAGCGTGCGGCTGAGCCCCTCCTGGACGACCGCCGCGACCAGTTCGCCCTGCTGGGTGAAGATCCGCCCGCCGGTGAGGGCGCGGCCGAACCCCGCCGACGGCGAGTTCTGGTCGTAGAGCAGCCAGTCGTCCGCCCGGAACGGCCGCAGGAACCACATGGCGTGATCGAGCGAGGCGTTCTGGGTGGGCTCGTCCGGATGGTTGACCTTGGAGGAGCCGAGCAGAGTCATATCGCTCATGTAGGCGAGCGTGCAGACGTGCAACAGCGGATCGTCCGGCAGCGGGTGCCGATAGCGGAACCACACCTGCTGCTGGGAGATCAGCCCGTCGCGCTGGACGACCTCTTCGCCCGGGATGGGCCGGATGTCCCAGTGCTCCCATTCCCGCATGGCCCACAGGCGCTCCGGATTCATCGAGGTCTGCGCGTCGGGCAGATCGTCCGGCGGCGGCACCAGCGGCATCACGTCCTGATGCTCGGGCCCCTCGTCGCCGACGTGGAACGAGGCCGACATGGTGAAGATCGCCTGACCGTCCTGGATCCCGGTCACCCGGCGCGTGCAGAACGAGCGGCCGTCCCGGATCCGCTCCACCTCGTAAACGGTCGGCTGGGTCGGCTTGCCGGGGCGCAGGAAGTACCCGTGCAGTGAATGCACTTGGAATTCGGGTTCCACGGTGCGCACCGCGGAAACCAGCGCCTGTCCGGCAACCTGTCCGCCGAAGGTGCGGACCAGTTGGGTCTTGAGCGATGCACCACGGAAGATGTCCCGCTCGAGCCGCTCGAGCTCGAGCGCCTCTTCGATCGTCGCCATGAACCGTCCTTCCGGAAGTCGCCGTGCTCAGGCTAAGCGATGGCGAACCGGCCGCGACGGCCGACTCTCCGCGAAACCCGCCGCCCGGCATGATGGTCCGGTGCCGAGCTTCTCCCCTGTCACCGTCGACGCGCTGGTCGAGACCGTGCGCGATCGCGCCCTCATGCTGCCGGGACGCGCGATCGTCGCCGTGGATGGGGCCGATGCGGCCGATCCGCTCGGTTTCGCCGAAACCATCGCCGAACGCATCCGCACCCGCGGGCGGGCCTGCGCGACGGTGTCACTGCACGACTATGTCCGCCCGGCGTCGTTGCGCCTGGAGTTCGGCCGCGACGAGATGTCCTACCGCACAGCCTGGTTCGACTATGCGGGCCTGAATCGCGAAGTGTTGCAGGCATTGCGCGAGCACGGCCGCTGGCTGCCCGCCCTCTGGAACGAGAGCATCGACCGATCCGCCCGCGCCGCGACGATTTCCGCGACTCCGGACACGATTCTGCTCGTCGCCGGGCCGATGTTGCTCGATCGCGGACTGACGTTCGATCTGAGCGTCGAGCTCCGTCTGTCCGAAGGCGCGCTGCGCCGCGCCGATGTCGAACCGTTCATCGTCGCCGCGCTGCTGCGGCACCGCCGCGACGCGCGTCAGGAGCCGGACATCCTGGTCGCGTGGGATCACCGCGATCGTCCGGCACTACACGCTCGAGACCCACGCCCAAGCTGAAAAGATCTCCAGCGCAAAGGTTCTCCGCCCGGAGACCGTTCACGCACCCGCCGGTGCGACGGCCTCTGCCCGCGCGCCGATGATCTCCTCGGCGACCCAGCGCGCGACTCCGGCCGGATAGGGATCCGCGAGCCCCAGGACGATGTGCCCGAAGCCCGCCTCGACCGCCTCATCGACCGCGGCGCGCGTGAGCTCGGGCTGCGCATAGGACACGGGCAGGAAGATCGAGCGGGTGATCGCGGCCGGATCCCTGCCGATCTCGGCGCAGTAGCGATCCAGCAGGGCACTGCGCTGGACAGCGTCGTCGATATCGCCGCCGGGGATGTTCCACAGATCGGCGTGCTCGGCGGCCACCCGCAGGGTAGCCGCCGCACGGCCGCCGATCATGATCGGCGGATGCGGGCGCTGCACGGGCTTGGGATTGTCCAACGCCCCGGTCAGCTTGACGTACTCGCCGTCGAAATCGAAGGGCTCGTTCTCGGTCCACAGCCGCCGGATCACCGTGCACGCCTCCGCGAAACTGCCGACGGCGTGCGCGGTGTCGTGATATGGCAGGCCGTGGCCGTCGTATTCGCGTCTGGCCGTGGGGATGTCGGGCCGCGAGCCGACTCCGATGCCGAAGTCCAGGCGTCCGCCCGAGACGATGTCCACCGTCGTGGCGATCTTGGCCAGCACGGCCGGGGGCCGGAATCGGTTGCTGGTCACCAGTAGTCCCAGACGCAGCCGGGAGGTCTGCGCGGCCAGTGCGGACAGCAGCGTCCAGCCCTCGAGGATCGGACCGTCCGGATCGCCGGCGATCGGCATGAAGTGATCGAACAGCCAGGCGTGCTCGATCTGCTCGATACCGTCCGCCTCCTGCCACACTCGCTGAACGTCCCGGTAATCCACCTGCTGGGGTGCGGTCATGATCCCGAAGCTCGGGCGGGGTGTATGCGGCATCGTTCATCAGTCCTTTCGGCGTCGCGCGATAAAACGGAACCTCGCTCCGGTAACAATACGGATCATTGTTCCGTTTGACAACCGGGTCGCATCGATGGGCGGTGAACAGGCCATACGACGACAACGAGCCCCGACCCACGCGGGGCCGGGGCTCGCGAAAAAGCGGATCAGATGATGCTCACCAACCACGCTCGGCGAGGCGGTGCGGCTCGGGGATCTCCTCGACGTTGATGCCGACCATGGCCTCGCCCAGACCACGGGAGATCTTAGCCAGCACATCGGGATCGTCGTGGAAGGTCGTGGCCTTGACGATGGCCGCCGCGCGCTGCGCCGGATCACCCGACTTGAAGATGCCCGAGCCGACGAACACGCCCTCCGCGCCGAGCTGCATCATCATCGCGGCGTCCGCGGGAGTGGCGATACCGCCCGCGGTGAACAGCACCACCGGCAGCTTGCCGGTCTCGGCGACCTCGCGAACCAGCTCGTAGGGAGCCTGCAGTTCCTTCGCGGCCACGAACAGCTCGTCCTCGGGCAGGGAGCTCAGCCGCCGCAGCTCGCCGCGGATCTTGCGCATGTGCGTGGTGGCGTTGGACACATCGCCTGTCCCGGCCTCGCCCTTGGAGCGAATCATGGCCGCCCCCTCGGTGATTCGCCGCAACGCCTCGCCGAGGTTGGTCGCGCCGCAGACGAACGGGACGGTGAAGTTCCACTTGTCGATGTGATTCGAGTAGTCCGCGGGGGTCAGCACCTCGGACTCGTCGATGTAGTCCACCCCGAGGCTCTGCAGGATCTGCGCCTCCACGAAGTGACCGATCCGGGCCTTGGCCATCACCGGAATGGACACGGCGTTGATGATGCCGTCGATCATGTCCGGGTCGCTCATCCGGGACACACCGCCCTGGGCGCGGATGTCGGCGGGAACCCGCTCGAGGGCCATCACGGCGACCGCGCCGGCGTCCTCGGCGATCTTCGCCTGATCGGGCGTGACCACGTCCATGATCACCCCGCCCTTGAGCATCTCGGCCATACCGCGCTTCACGCGGGCGGTACCGGTCGTCGGGGCGGTGTGGGGCGTCGTCACGGCTAACTCCTGTGTGATGGGCGAAAACGGATCGTTCATGATCGAACGACACGATTCTAGGCGGCCCGATCAGGCCACTTCATAGCCAGTCGGAGACCACTGGACTGCCACCCCGAGCCGGACGGCGAATGCGGCTACTGCGCCGCTATGCGATCACCCCGCCGGATCGATCACCAGCAGCGTCGCCCAGTAGGTCGCGGCCTCCTCGCCGATGTACGGCAACAGGAAGTCGTGCAGCAGATACGACATGGTCACGGTATTCACCTCCACACATCCGATTCACCGTGTGTACCAACGGCAAACCGCGCACCGACCCTATCGGATGATGAGACATCTCACAGTGCTTCACCTCCGATCACCGAGCCCTCACCGTCGGCGTCCGGACATATCCGGTCGGGCGCGCCCGCCTCGCCACCAGGGTTTTCCCGCCCCAGTCACCTATGATCTGCGCTGATAGCAGCACGCCTCGCTCTCCGGAAGTCCGCAGCTCAGCACGTCCGTTTCGAGAACAGGATCCGCTATGCGACGCTCCTTCGCCCTCGCCGCAGCAAGTGTGCTGGCGATCGACCTGTGGGCCGTGTCGGCTTGGCCCGGAAACGCGCAGACCACCAGTGCCGATGTGGACGGATCGGGTGTACACCTGCATGCCTCGGTCGATCGCATCGGGACGGCGCCGCCGGGTAATCGAACCCCGACCTACCTCATGACGTTCTCACACGCCGCCCAGGTGAGCGGCACGTACTCGGTCGCGGCCACCGGCGCTCCGATCACCTCCGGCACCGCGATCGCGGGATTCCTGCTCGGGTGCGGCGTCAGCACGGCCGGAGGCGTCAGCGTCGGCTTCGAGCCGGTCCAGGGCCTCAACGGCGGCGTCTCTCCGAACCTCACAATCACCACCCCGTCCTCCGTGAGCGCCGTGGGAGCCGCGAAAGTCGCGCGCAACCTGCCCAACACCGGCACATCACAGCCCCCGGCAGCGTCGACCACCGCCGGCGCACCATCCACTACCACCTCCGCCGCATCACCCACCCGCAGCACACCGCCTACCTCCGCCACACCAGCCGCCGCCACCGCACCCATCACCGCCGCACCACCCACCGCCGCAACACCAGCCGCCGCCACGCCACCTACCACCGCCGCACCACCCACCTCCGCAACACCAGCCGCCGCCACGCCACCCACCATCGCCGCAACACCAGCCGCCGCCACGCCACCTACCACCGCCGCACCACCCACCTCCGCAACACCAGCGGCCACCACGCCGCCCACCATCGCCGCACCACCCACCTCCAGCACACCCGCCAGCACCAGCACACCCGCCAGCACCAGCGCAGCGGCCAGCACCACCACGCCACCCACGACCACACCGCCACCCACCACCGAACCCACCACGACCACACCCACTACCACCACACCCACCAACAGCAACTCCGCCACCGTGGGCATCGCACCCAATTTCGGCGGCACGCTCGGCCTGCAGGAGATCCTGCAGGCCACGATCCAACCTGGCCAGGTCACCACGGCGACCACCACCACCGCCACCCTGGACAACACCACCCGGTTTCCCTACCACCTCACCTTCTCCAACGCCTCCCTCAACGTCTCCCAGTGCGCCTCCCCGGTAGAGGCGGTTCCGTTCGTCACGACCACGGTCGCCACGGCACACGGCAACGTGCAGACCACCGCCTACGGCAACAAGTTCACGTTCTGAGCTCCGATTCGAGCGTGTTCAGCCCGTCCGCGGCGATGTGCAGATCCTTGTCGCCACGGCCGGACAGGCACACCAGGACCACCGAATCCGGTTGCAGCTCACCGCGTTCGGCCGCGTCCAGCAGATAGCCGAGAGCGTGCGCGGATTCCAGGGCGGGCAGGATCCCCTCGGTACGGCTCAGCGTGCGCATGCCGCGCAGGGCCTGCGCGTCGGTGGCCGTGCCGAAGACGGCCCGGCCGGTGTCCTTGAGGTGGCTCAGCTCGGGGCCGACACCGGGATAGTCCAGGCCCGCGGCAATGCTGTGGGTGCGGCTGATCTGCCCGTCCTCGTCCTGTAGTAGATAGCTGTACGAGCCGTCGACCTCGCCGGGACGCCCGAAGCTCAGCGTCGCCGCGTGCTCGTTCCCGCCGCGTCCGGCCGCCTCCACTCCGATCAGCCGAACTTCCGGATCGTCCACGAACGGATGGAACATGCCGATCGCATTGCTCCCACCGCCGACGCACGCCAGCACCGAATCCGGTAGCCGCCCTTCGGATTCCAGGATCTGCGCGCGAGATTCCCGGCCGATCACCGTCTGGAATTCGCGCACGATCCACGGATAGGGCGCGGGCCCGGCAGCCGTGCCGAAGACGTAGTGACTGGTGTCCAGATTCGCCACCCAGTCGCGCACCGATTCGCTGACCGCCTCCTTGAGTCCCCGGCCGCCGGCGCGCACCTCGCGAACCTCGGCGCCGAGCAGCCGCATACGCACGACGTTCGACTCCTGCCGCACCATGTCGTCCGCGCCCATGTGGATCACACAGCTCAGGCCGAGCATCGCGCACACCGTCGCCACCGCGACGCCGTGCTGCCCGGCTCCGGTCTCGGCAATGATCCGGCGTTTACCCATCCGCCGGGCCAGCAACACCTGCCCGATCGCATTGTTGATCTTGTGCGCGCCGGTGTGCGTCATGTCCTCGCGCTTGAGGTAGACCCGTATCCCGGGCACCCGCAACTCCCCGGCGAACCGCGGAACCCGGTGCAGCAGAGTGGGTCTGCCCACTCGATCGCGCAGCAACTCGTCGAGTTCGGCGATGAAACCCGGATCGTTCCTGGCCACCAGATAGGTTCGTTCCAGGTCCAGCAGGGCGGCCATCAGGCCCTCGGGAACGTACCGTCCGCCGTAGAGCCCGAACCGGCCGTGCTCGTCGGGCAACACCTCGCCCAATCGACGGCCCGGCGCAATCTCGTGGTCAATCACCATGTCCACCGACAACTCTCGCTAACGACACAAATCCGACAGTCACACTGTCCTGTGCACGTGAGCGCGAACATAATGCATATCCCCACGGCTGGTTAACATTCCGTGAGCAGTTGCCGACCCGGACCGCGACATCCGGGCGAATATCGGCTTCCGAACGCCTAGCGAATGGAGCGCACCTCGGGATCGGTCATCGCGGAGGACGCGGTGACCGCCTCGGGCAGCAGTTGATCGAGGTGGAAGGGGTACACCGTCTCACCCTGGCGGTCCAGATCGGCGATATCCTCTGGCGTGCACCACTTGTCGGCGGTCACGCAGTGCCGTTCCCAGGCCGTCGGATCGGCGGCCGACGGCGCGAAATTCTTTGCGCGGGCGACGAAGAACAATTCCTCGGAGCGGATCAGCCGACCATCGAACGGGAACACCGCCACCCGCCGCCACAGCGGGCCGCGCAGCAGCGAGGAGTCCAGCGCGAATCCGGTCTCCTCCCACACTTCGCGCACCGCGGCGGTGCGCAGGGTCTCTCCCGGCTCGATGCCGCCGCCGACGGTGAACCAGAACGGCATGTCCGGCGTCTTCGGGTCGTGGCCGCGCAGCAGCAGCACCCGATCCTGTTCGTCCAGCAGGATCACCCGCGCGGAGGTGCGCACGGTGTCCACCTCCAGGCCGGTGGTGGCCGCGGGCGTCACGCGCTCGGCGATCTCGAAATACGTCGGCAGCGGCGCGGTACCGCCCAGATGCAGCAGCCGCACCGGGCGTCGGGTGCGCAAGGCCAGGGTGTCGCGCACCGCGTCGTTGTGGAAGCGTCGCGCGATCAGCACCCGCGCCTCGGCATCGGCCAGTTCGGCCACCAGCTGCGGACGCAACTGGGTGATGTCCAGCGCCGACAGTGCCACAGCGAGCTGATTCTCCGCGGTCTCGCGGGTGTGCCAATCCGAGCGTTCGGCCCGATCCGCCAGGGCGACAAGGCGTTTCGACCGCTCGGCCACAGCGGGATCGGCCGCGGGACCGGCCATCGAGATCGCCACGGTACGGGCCACCACCGCGCGCCGCGACAGCGCCGCCTCGAGCGCGTCGCGCGCCTGATCACTGCGCACGTGCAGCCGGTCCAGCCGATTGGCCGTGGAGTACGCCCACACGCCCGCGGCGACGATCAACGCCGCGATCAGCGCGAGAACGAGAATCGTGGTGGCGGAGAAGGTGATCATCCGGCGGTCCTGACTCGGGTGTCACCGACCGTGACCGTCTCGTACACCCGCAGAATCTGTTCGGCCACGACCGGCCAATCATATTCCCCCACGACCTGATTCGCCGCGCGTACCAATTCCTGCCGCCGGATCTCGTCCCCGAGCAACTCGTTCAGCGCCTCCGCCAGCGCCGCCGAATCACCCACCGGAACCAGCCTTCCCGCGACGCCGTCGCGCAGCACCCGCCGGAAGGCGTCCAATTCGCTTGCCACGACGGCGGTTCCGGCGGCCATGGCCTCCACCAGCACGATCCCGAAACTCTCCCCGCCGAGATTGGGCGCGCAATATACCTCCGCACTGCGCATCGCCGAGGCCTTGTCCTCGTCGGAGACCTGACCGAGGAACCGCAGATGCGAGGCGTGTTCGCCGGCCTCGCGCCGCAACCGCTCCTCGTCGCCGCGCCCGACGATCAGGATCTGCACATCCGGATGCCGCCGCACCAGCGCGGGCAGCGCGCCCAGCAGCACCGCCATGCCCTTGCGCGGTTCGTCGTAGCGGCCCAGGAACAGCACGGTCCCGCCCGCGCGGGGATAACCGCCCAGCAGCGGCGCGTGCGCGAACGCGGGCACGTCCACGCCGTTGGGGATCTCCACCGCGTCCCCGCCCAGCGCCTCCACCTGCCAGCGGCGGGCCAGCTCCGACACCGCGATCCGGCCGCTGATCTTCTCGTGGTATGGCCGCAGCACGCCCTGAAATGTGCTCAGCACAAGGGATTTCGTGGTCGAGGTGTGGAACGTCGCCACGATCGGGCCCTCGGCGACCTTCAGCGCAAGCATCGACAGACTCGGCGCATTGGGCTCGTGGACGTGCAGTACGTCGAAGTCGCCCTCGGCGATCCAGCGCCGCAACCGGCCGTAGGCGGTCGGCCCGAAGGACAGCCGCGCCACCGAGCCGTTGTACGGGATTGCCACCGCCTTACCCGCCGAGACCACGAAATCCGGCAGCGGAGTGTCCTCCGAGGCCGGGGCGAGCACGCTGACCCGGTGCCCGCGTTCGATCAGCACCTCCGCCAACTCCGCGACATGGGACTGCACCCCGCCCGGTACGTCGAAGGAGTACGGGCAGATCATGCCGATCCTCATGAGCCACCGTCACTGGGCAGCGCGTCCTGCGCCGCGCGATCCTCCCTGTGCCGCACCGGATCCGCTGTGCGTCCGGCCTGCGCGGCGGCGATGCGAGCCAAGCGGGCCTCGGACAGGTCGGCCTCCCACAGCGGCTGCAGCATATGCCAGTCGGCGGGATGCTCGGCGATATTGGCCGCGAACCGATCCGCCAGCGCCTGTGTCGTGGCTGCGACGCCGCCCGAGACGTCCAGTGCCGCCTCGGTTTTCATACCCCACGACTCACGGCCGGACTCGTCGGTGGTGAACCAGCAGTGCACCGGTATCAGCGCGGCCCCCGTCTCGATGGCGAGCTTGGCAGCGCCCGCGGGCAGCCAGGTGCGTTCGCCGAAAAAGCTCACCGGAACCCCCTTGCCGGTCAGGTCACGCTCACCCATCAGGCACACTACACCATTGTGCCGCAGGCGATCCGCGAGCTGCGCGAACGGTGGCTGCTCACCTCCGGTGAGTGGGAACACCTCGAATCCCAGGCTCTCTCGGTACGCCACGAAGCGCTCGAACAGGGACTCCGGTTCGAGGCGCTCGGCCACCGTGGCCAAGGTGCCGTTGTTCTGCACCAGCCACACCCCGGCCATATCCCAGTTACCCGAATGCGGGAGCGCGAGCACCACGCCGCGGCCGCGGGCCAGCGCCGCGTGCAGGTTCTCCACCTGCTCGACATGCAATGAGCCCACGGCCGCATGATCCATACTCGGCAACCGGAACGCCTCGCGCCAGTACCGGGCGTACGAGCGCTGGCTCGCGCAGATCAGCTCGTCGGGGACCGCGGCCGGAGCCACATCGAGCACCCGGGCCAGGTTGCGGCGCAACTGATCCGGGGTGCCGGTGCGGTGCGCGGCGCGGTTCGCGCGCTTGCCCGCCCAATTGCCGCCGCGGTCGAACCACCTGCGCGCCGTACCCTCGGGAAGGGCCCGGACCAGCCGCCAGCCGGCCGCATACGCCTTGTCGGTGAGTGCAGACTTCAAATCCGTCATGCGGTCCCCCTACGTCGCCGGGCCGGGCTCGGCCCCGCCCTGCTGCGGTTCACCGGCACCCTTGGGCGTGAGCACATCGCGCGCGCCCGCGGAACTGCGCACCGCCAGCACCCGCTGGAACACCGTGACCACGCTCAGCACCGCCAGAATGTACATCGCGACGTACACCGCGTACACCAGCCAGCCGACGCCGAAATACTGCCCGATACCGGTGAATCCGGCCCCGACCAGCACGATGACCAGCCGGTCCGGACGCTCGATGAGGCCGCCGTCGGCGGTCAGCCCGCTGGCCTCGGCCCGCGCTTTCACATACGAGATCACCTGCGAGGTCACCAGTACCACGAGGGTCGCGGCGAACAGATGTTTGCTGTGCTGGTTGTACACCGACCACCAGGCCAGCGCGCCGAAGATCGCCCCGTCGGCCACCCGGTCGCAGGAGGCGTCCAGAACCGCACCGTATTTCGTGCCGCCGCCGCGAGCGCGGGCCATCGCCCCGTCCAGCATGTCGAACATGACGAACAGCCAGATCACCATCGTCCCCCAGAACAGATGATCCAGCGGAAAGAGCGTCACCGCGGCGATGATCGATGCCGCGGTGCCGATCAACGTCATGGCATCGGGCGTGAGCCCGGTACTCACCAGCGCTTTGCCCAGCGGCGCAGTCGCTTTGGCGAATGTCTCACGACCGAAGAAGCTCAGCACGCTACGAGTCTTCCTTCCATGCGCCCGCCAGCAGGGCCCGGGTCTCGCGCAACAGCTGCGGCATGACCTTCACCCCGCCAACGACGGTGATGAAATTGGCGTCTCCACCCCAGCGAGGCACGATGTGCTGGTGCAGGTGGTCCGCGAGCGAACCGCCCGCGACACCGCCGAGATTCAGCCCGACGTTGAAGCCCTCGGGCCGGGACACCTTCTTCATCACCCGGATCGCCTGCTGTGTGAAGGCCATCAGCTCGGTGCTCTCCTCGAGGGTGAGCGCCTCGAGATCGGCCACGCGCCGATATGGCACGACCATCATGTGCCCGGGATTGTAGGGGTACAGGTTCAACACCGCGTAAACCCATTCGCCGCGGGCGATGACCAGGCCGTCCTCATCGGACATCTTGGGGATCTCGATGAACGGGTGTCCCGGCCGGTCACCCTCCTGCTGCGTCTCGCGCGCCTCACGATCCCCGACCGCACCGGTGATGTAGGACATCCGATAGGGCGTCCACAGCCGTTGCAGCCGGTCCGGGTCGCCCGCGCCGGTATCCATGATCTGTTCCGAATCCATGGTCGGTCCGATCACGCCCCACCGGTCCGGATCTGGAATCCGTCCGCGGTGGGCGAGTCGTTCTCCCGGCGTTCGATCCAGTCCACGATGGTGGCCACAGCGTCGGCGACCGGGACGCCGTTGACCTGGGTTCCGTCCCGGAAGCGGAAGCTCACCGCGTCGGCTTCCACGTCGCGTGCCCCGGCCAGCAGCATGAACGGCACCTTCTGGGCGGTGTGGTTGAAGATCTTCTTCTGCATACGATCGTCACCCCGGTCCAACTGAGCCCGTATGCCACTCGAACGCAGTTGTGCGACAACCTTTTCCAGATGCGGCACGAAGGTCTCCGCGACCGGGATACCCACCACCTGAACCGGTGAAAGCCATCCCGGGAACGCGCCCGCGTAGTGCTCGGTCAGCACGCCGAAGAATCGTTCGATGGAACCGAACAGCGCGCGGTGGATCATCACCGGCCGCTTCTTGGTGCCGTCCGACGCGGTGTACTCGAGCTCGAACAGCTCCGGTTCGAAGAAGTCGAGCTGAATGGTCGACAGCTGCCAGGTACGCCCGAGCGCATCCTTCGCCTGCACCGAGATCTTCGGACCATAGAACGCGGCGCCACCGGGGTCCGGCACCAGATCCAGCCCGGAGGACTCGGCCACCTGACGGAGTGTTTCTGTGGCCTCTTCCCACACGTCGTCCGAACCCACGTACTTGTCCGGGTCCTTGGTCGACAGTTCCAGGTAAAAGTCGTCGAGGCCGTAGTCCTTGAGCAGATCGAGCACGAACCGCAGGATCGTGGTCAATTCCTCCTGCACCTGCTCCTGAGTGCAGTAAATGTGCGAATCGTCCTGAGCGAAACCGCGGGCGCGGGTCAGTCCGTGGACCACACCGGACTTCTCGTACCGGTAGACCGATCCGAATTCGAACAACCGCAGTGGCAGCTCCCGATACGACCGACCACGCGAACGGTAGATCAGGTTGTGCATCGGGCAGTTCATCGGCTTGACGTAGTAGTCCTGGCCGGGCTTGCGGACGCTGCCGTCCTCGTTGTATTCCGCGTCCAGGTGCATGGGCGGGAACATGCCGTCTGCGTACCACTCGAGATGCTTGGAGGTCTCGAACAGATGCGCCTTGGTCAGGTGCGGTGTGGTGACGAACTCGTAGCCGCCCTCGACGTGGCGCTGACGGGAGTAGTCCTCCATCTCCTTGCGGATGATGCCGCCCTTCGGGTGGAACACCGGCAGACCCGATCCCAGTTCGTCGGGGAAGGAGAACAGATCCAGCTCCAGGCCCAGTTTGCGGTGATCGCGTCGTTCGGCCTCTTCGAGCATCGTCAGGTGCGCGTCCAGCGCCTCCTGCGACTCCCAGGCGGTGCCGTAGACCCGCTGCAGGTCCTCGCGGGACTGATCACCCCGCCAGTACGCGGCCGAGGACCGGGTCAGCTTGAACGCCGGAATGAACTTCGTGGTCGGGATGTGCGGCCCCCGGCACAGATCTCCCCACACCTTCTCCCCGGTGCGCGGATCGAGGTTGTCGTAGATGGTCAGCTCCTTGCCGCCGACCTCCATGACCTCCGGATCGTCGATACCGGACTTGTCGCTGATCAGTTCCAGCTTGAACGGCTCGGCCGCGAGTTCGACGCGGGCGTCCTCGACCTCCACCACGCGCCGCGAAAACCGCTGCGCGCCTTTGACGATCTTCTTCATCCGCGATTCCAGCTTGGCCAGATCCTCGGGAGTGAAGGGGCGATCGACCTGGAAGTCGTAGTAGAAGCCGTCCTTGATCGGCGGGCCGATGCCGAGCTTGGCCTCCGGGAACTCCTGCTGCACGGCCTGGGCAAGCACGTGGGCGGCGGAATGCCGGATGACACTGCGGCCGTCCTCGGTATCGGCGGCGACGGGCTCGACCTCGACGTCCTCGTCCGGGGTCCAGGACAGATCCTTGAGGTTGCCCTCCGGGTCGCGCACGACCACGACGGTGTCGGGGCCCTTCGTCGGCAGACCCGCCTCACGCACCGCGGCGCCCGCCGTCGTCCCGGCCGGCACCCGAACGAGGGCGGCTGGGGTTATGCGGGCTGAGATGGTCACGGCTGCGCTCTCCTTGGCGTCGTATTCGCGGGCGTTTGCCCGCATAATGTCGGGTGCGGGAAATTCCCGCGAGTGGACCTGGGTCCAGCCGGTACGCGGATGCGGCCCGGCGCGACCATGCTATCGGGAGCCCGCCGTGCACGTGCCGATGGACCGGCTGAAGACCCGGATCGCGTGGGGCCCCGGCCTCAGCCCCGGGCGGCGAGTGCGCTCAGCAGTTCGTGCCGCTCGGCGGCGGGACGCTTCGGGCAACTGGTGCACATCTGGCAGTTGGGTACCTCGAACACCAGGCAGCAGGAGATTCGCCGGACGAATGCGCGCCCGCCGACATCGGTGAATCGCGGCACCGGCAGTCTGCCCGCGACCTGCCGGGCCAGCCGGGCGCCCGCCTCGGCATCGCCCGCGTCGATGGCCCGATTGCCGATCGCGTCGGCCACGATCGCCCACAGCGAGGCCACGCCCGCACCGGACACCTCGGCGACCACCGGGATGATCCGCGCCAACGCCTCCCGCAGGTTGCTTCCCGCGCTCGCGGAATCCTCGGAACCGGTTGCAGCGCAACAACTCTTGGATTCATCCATGCCGTTGCTCTGTGACGCGGTCGCGACGCCTGCCCGGTCCGGATCGCGTGCGGCGACGAGCCCACCCGGGTCGCTGGTCGTCTGCTCACCGGCATCGCCAGTCGTCCACTCACCTCGGTCGCCGGTCGTCCGCTCACCGGCATCGCCAGTCGTCTGCTCGCCGGGGGCGCTGGTCGTCCGGTCGCCGGAAGGTACCGTGCTGCTCGCTGTCGGATCGGCGGGCGTCGCGGTCGGGAACACCCGCTCCACTCCGCCGTCCGGGCGGATCTCGCACAGCAGATGTTCCAGAGCCGTGTCCGGCGCGGGCCGCCCGGCCGCGTACGCGGCGACGACCGGATCTATCAGCGAGGACGCGGCCATGCACCACCACAGCGTGCCGGACACCCGCGCATCGCCGGTACCCCACGAGATCCCCATATCGGAGATCCGCTCCGCCAGCCATTCCGGGCGAGTCAGCACGACGCCGGGCACCACAGTCCCCGCCGAAACCGCAACCATGTCCGTTCGACTCCATCCACCGAATAGTTCACCTACCACCCTGGCACGCCCGAGCGCCCGGGTCGATGAGAAATCCGGCCGGACCCGGGACTGTCGATCCGACTGCTCGCCGCATACGGCCGACGCCGCTCGCGGCACTGCTCCGCAGGACCGCGACAAGCCTAGGCCCCGCGACACGCGTTCTCCCGCAGCCACGCTCGACCCGCGCGGCGCAGGAATGCCCCCCTCGGACCGGAACTCGCCGTGCCAGTCTCCGGGTCCGACGCGAGCACGGATGCCACCTCGATCGGCACTCGCGGCAGGCTCCGCACGGCCCGAGCAACCGACGGGAGGCTATTCGGCCGAGCCACGGACTCGGTCCGCGGCATGGCGCTGCCGGAACAGGTGCGAGCAAGCCGGTCAGCCGGATATTCACGACAATCGACTGCCGCGGCGAACTAGCCGATGGCTTGGGACAGCGCCCGGTACCGCTCGAGACTCCGGCGTCGTTCAGGTCCAGTGCCACTGGGGACCCGAGCGTTGCCAAGTGCCCCTAGAGACCCGGGCGTTGCCCTGACCCCAGGGTTGCTCCCTACCCGGGCACTGTTCGGATCCAGCAGCGCTTCGCGTCCAGGGCGGGCCCCGGGGTGCCGCTCGAGGCTCGAATCCGGGGTACGAACCGTGGGGTGCGCACGACGCCCCGACGCTCGCGCAGATGATCTGCGCGAGCGTCGGGGCGATCGTCGCCGGCGGGCGCCGAAGACGAGCACAGTGACCCATGCGCGCCTCCAATTCACCTGTGGCACAGCCCGACTCGCCGTCCGGGCTCAGTCCTGTCCGGCGAGCGCGACGCGGTCGATATCGGTGATCTGCGCGATTGCTGTGGTCGTGACCGATAGGACGCGGGCGGTCGCGATGTCGAAGTACATGCCCGACACCACCAGACCGCGGTCGCGGACGGCACTGCGCACGAGCGGATGGGCGGCGAGGGTTTCCAGCTGCACCGCGACGTTCACCATGCTCAGCTGGGCCGCCTCGTCGTATCCGGCGGCGGCAGCCGCGACGGCGACCGGATGTCCGGCACGGTAGCGATCCAGACTCGGGTGGGCGTGGGCGAGCCAGCCGCTCAGGCCGCTGCCGGGTGGCAGTGCGCCGCCGTCCAGCAGGGCCTGCATCGCCCCGCAGCCGGAGTGTCCGCACACCACCACGCTGCGCACGCCGAGTTTGCCCACCGCGAATTCCAATGCGGCCTCGGTGGAGACATCGGCGCCGTCGGCGGGGACCAGATTCCCGACATTGCGGATGGTGAACAGGTCACCCGGACCGCTGTGCGTGATCACGTTCGGCACGATTCGGGAATCGGCGCAGGTCAGGAACAGCGAGTCGGGATCCTGCCCGTCGCGCAACTCGTCGAGGTGCGGTCGCACCACATGGGCGTGGGCGCGGTGGTAGGCCGCCACACCGGCGGTGATCGCGTGCGCACCGCGGTCGCGCCAGGGTGCGAGCACCTCCTCCAGCGGTCCGCGGGCCTTGCCCCGGCGCGGTGGGCCGTCCAGCACCAGGGCCATCCGCGCGGTGCCCATCTCCGCGAATTCGACCGTGCCGCCGTTGCTTTCGTGCTGGCGAGCCCAGTCCTGCAGGGCCTCGCAGGCGGCGTGGTCCAGGAAGTCCACACTCAGCTCGACGATGACCTCCGTCCCCGCGGGCACCTTCGCCAGCGTCGAGGACAGTTTGGGCAGGGCCAGGAATGTGCAGGTCCCGTCGACGCCGACCAGCCATCGGCCGGTCTCGCCGATCGGGGCGGCATGCACGCTCACACGGACCACCCGCCACAGCAGCAGCGCGAAGGCCAGCGCGAGTCCGATCAGCACGCCCTCGAGCAGGTTCGTGAAGACGACCGCCAGTATCGTGACCGTGTAGACGGCCAGGTCGCCGGTGCGCCGGGCGAGCCGGATATGGCCGATCTTGACCAGCTGGACGCCCACCACGATGAGCAAACCGGCCAGCGCCGACTTGGGAATCTGCTCGACCAGGCCGACCAGCGCCACCGAGAACACCAGCAGCCATACGCCGTGCATGATCGCCGAGGCCCGGGTGCGAGCCCCGGCCCGCACATTCGTCGCGCTGCGCACGATCACGCCGGTGACCGGCAGACCACCCAGCAGGCCCGAGACGACATTCGCCGATCCCTGCCCGATCAACTCACGATCGAAGTCGGTCCGCGAGCCGGTATGCATCTTGTCCACGGCCACCGCCGAGAGCAGGCTCTCGACGCTGGCGATCAGCGCGATCGTCAGCACCATCATCGCCACGGTGGCCCAGTCGCCGTGCGGCAGATTCGGCAGGCCGATGGCGTCGAACAGCGATCCGTCGATGGCCAGGCGCGCGGGATCGCCCGGGAGCACCAGCGACAGCAGCGTGCCCACGACGACCGCGACCAGTGGGCCCGGAATCATCCGGAGACGTTCGGGCGCCCAGCGCCAGGCGAGCATGATCGCGATGACGACCAGGCCGATCGCGAAGTCGTCGCCCTGCAGATCCAGCAGCTGGCCGGGCAGTTCGCGGATGTTCTCCGCGGCCGAGCTGTGCGAGGACCCGCCGAGCAGCACATGCACCTGTTGCAGGGCGATGGTGACGCCGATTCCGGCCAGCATCGCGTGCACGACGACGGGCGCGATGGCCAGCGCGGCGCGTGCGACGCGGCTCAGCCCGAAGACGATCTGCAACAGCCCCGCGGCAACGGTGATCAAACAGGTTGTCTTCCAACCGAATTGGGTGATGCTCTCGGCCACGACCACGGTCAGCCCGGCCGCCGGGCCGCTGACCTGCAACGGCGCTCCACCCAGTACGCCGACCACGATGCCGCCGACCACCGCGGCGATCAGCCCGGCGGCGATCGGAGCCCCCGAGGCCACGGCGATGCCGAGCGAAAGCGGCAGGGCGACAAGGAATACCACGATCGAAGCGGGCAGGTCGTGGCGAATCAGGGCACGCAGGCGCTCGGACCGTAACGGACCGGGCGGCGCGGAGGATCGTAACGGTGCTTCGACGGTGGCGGACATCGTTCTCCTTCACGGGGCGAGTTCTCCAGGCCTCCCAGTGCGCACTGAGAACGCCGTTGTCGACAGATCGCCCGGAAGCAAGATCAGACTATGATTAAAGCCTTAGTAAAGTCTGAGAAAAATAATTCCATTGGGTTAACTTGCGATCACTCCCGGCAGCGCCCGGGTGTCAACCCCGGGCGCTGCCCGCCCCGCCGATCCCGGCCGTCGCCCACGGCCGGGATGTCCCCGTCAGACCGGCGCCGTGACCGGCTCCCGCGCATCGAGTTCGATTTGCGTTGCGGGATCGGCGAATTCGGCGATCCCCTCGGCGGTCACCTCGATGACGCGGGCGGTGGGGATATCGAAGAACAGCCCCGACAGCACCACACCCCGCTCGGCGACCGCGCGGGACACCCGCGCATGCCGCGCAAGGGTTTCCAGCTGCACCGCGACGTTCACCATGCCCAGCTGATCGATCTCGCCGAAGCCCGCGGCCGCGGCGGCAGTCGCCACCGGATGCCCGAGCCGGAACCGTTCCAGCGAGCCACGGCCGTGGGCCAGCCAGTCGTCGAGCCCGGACCCGGTAACGCTCTCGTGATACAGCGCGTCCATCGCACCGCAGCCCGAATGCCCGCACACCACCACCGACCGGACGTGCAGTTTGTCCAGCGCGTAGACGATCGCGGCCTCGACCGAACTGTCGCGTCCACCGTCGGGGATCAGGTTGCCGATGTTGCGGACGGTGAACAGGTCGCCGGGCCCGCTGCTGGTGAACACATTCGGGACCAGCCGGGAATCCGAGCACGTCACGAACAGCGAATCCGGATTCTGCACATCGCGCAGCGCGCCCAGGTGCGGCCGCATGACGTGCGCGTGGCCGCGGTGGTAGGCGGTGATACCCGCGGCGATCGGATCGACCAGCGGGGTGCGCTGCCACGGGCCCAGCGTCTGGCTCAGCAGCCCGCGGGCATGCCTGCGAGCGGGCGGCCCGGAGGCCAGATCGGCGATGCGGGCCGCACCGATTTCCACGAATTCCACTGTTCCGCCGGTGTTTTCGTGATCCTTCGCCCATTCGTGCAGCGAATCGGAGGCAGCGTGGTCGAGGAAGTCGACGCTCATCTCCACGGTGACCGGCGCGCCCGCGGGCACCCGCGCGAGCTCACTTGTCAAGCGCGGCACCGCGAGAAACGTGCAGGTGCCGTCGATGGTGATCAGCCAGCGATCGGTTCCGACGGCCGGTTCGGCCTTGACGACCACCCGCACCACCCGCCACAGCAGCAGCGCGAAGGCCAGCGCGAGCCCGATCAGCATGCCCAGCAACAGATTCCAGAACACCACGACGAGCACGGTCACCGCGTAGACGACCAGATCGCCGCTGCGCCGGGCGAGCCGGATGTGGGCCAGTTTCACCAGACCCATGCCGATGACGATCAACAGCCCGGCCAGCGCGGCCTTCGGAATCTGTTGCACCACATCGACGAACGCCACCGCGAAGATCAGTACCCACAGGCCGCTGAGCATCGTCGAGGCCCGGGTCCGCGCGCCCGCATTGACATTGGTGATGCTGCGTACGATCACCGCCGCGACGGGAAGCCCGCCGACCAGTCCCGAGGTCATGTTCGCCACGCCCTGGCCGAGGAGTTCCCGGTCCAGATCGCAGCGCGTGCCCGGCCGCAGCCTGGTCACCGCGACCGCCGATAGCAGCGTCTCGACGCTCGCGATCAGTGCGATAGTGATCATCGTCAGCGCCACCGCGCCCCAGCTGCCGGACGGCAGCGCGGGCAGGGAGATGTCCTCGAACAGCGGGCCGCGCAACGAGATTCGCGCGATGCTGGTCGGCACGAACCGCGCCACCACGGTCGCGGCGACCACTGCCGCCAGCGGCGCGGGCACCCGCCGGATCGCGCCCGGAAGATACCGCCACCCCAGCAGGATGGCGATCACCAGGACGCCGACCAGTGCGTCGCCGCCGTGTACCGAGAGCAGCTGATGCGGCAGTTGCACGATGCTGTCCCACGACGAACTCAGCGACTGACCGCCCAGCAGCACGTGCACCTGCTGCAACGTGATGACGATGCCGATTCCGGCGAGCATGCCGTGCACCACGACCGGTGCGATCGCCAGCGCACCGCGCCCGATTCGACTGAGCCCGAACAGAATCTGTAACACACCGGCACCGGCGGTGATGAAACAGTTTACTGCCCAACCGAATTGGTGGATACTCTCGGCCACGACCACGGTCAGGCTGGCCGTCGGGCCGCTGACCTGCAGCGTCGATCCGCCGCATAATCCCGCGACCAGGCCGCCGATCACGGCCGCTAATAACCCGGCGGCCACCGGGGCGCCCGTCGCGACGGCGACGCCGATCGAGAGCGGTAAGGCGACTAGGAACACCACGATCGAGGCGGGCAGATCATGGCGGAACACTTCGGACAGGCCTGGGAACGATATCCGTCGGGCCGTATCGGTGTCGGTGGACATATTTCTCCTTCGCCGAACCGGGGCAACCGGATCGGTTCATCGGCCGAACATGTACTGGCATCGAAAAAGCAGGGCGGAGCTGGAGGCGACCCGGACACCGGTGTCACGTAGCGGCCGCTCGAAGACCCCCGCAGAAGCGGGTCGTGACAATCGTAAAGAATCGGCAAAGGATTTGGAAATTACTTTCTCTGGGAAGGGCTATCCGCTATCCAATCGTGATCTTGCTCGCCGAGCATCCGCTCGCGCGCGTCGCCCATTGCCGCGAGTGCCTGTGCCGCAACATCTTCGGCGCATCGCCGCTCACACCGATGTCACTCGGCCACATGCACCGGCACATCATCGGCCCAAGGCTGGCGGGTCACCATATCGGCGACCCGGACGTAACCGCGCTCGAATTCGCCCGTGGCGGCGTCGACGAGACGGTACTGCTGGGTCTGCCGGTGGATGGGCTGGCCGTCGAGCAGTACGACGCGCACCTCGCCGGGGTCGAATCCGCAGCGTTCCTGCAACGCGGCGATGAGCTGTTCGCTGTGCATGTGGCCGTCACCGAAATTCCAGCCGATCGCGGTGCTGCAGATGCGCTCGCCGTCGGTGATCGTGTAGTCGTCCTCGTTGCCGTCGGCCATCGCCCGATGCGCGAGGGTGAACAGCGCCCGGCCGTGAGTGTTCATGGCGCGGAAGGCATATCCGAGATACAGCGGGATCTGCGCGCGGTCCTTGCCGTAGAACCGTTCCAGCTGCGCCTGGGGCATGCTGGCGATCGCGACGATATTCGCCCCGATCTTGGCCGAGGCCGAGGGCTTCACGCACCACAGGGTGGTGTCCCAGTTTCCCGCGTAGTACCGCATGCCCGGCAGGAAGGATATGTAGCGCGGAAACAGATTCCCCGCGACGACGATGCCCGCGATCACCAGGAAGAACACCGCCACCGGCACGGGATGCACCACGCTGCCGAGTCCGCGATCGGCGTGCGCCACGAACAGCGAGAACACGCCGAAGATCATGAAGACGTTCCATTCCAGCGGCACTCCCATCGGAATCGCGGTCAGGATCCCCAGGTGGAAGAGCACCATGACGGTGGCCGCGATCGCGGTCGGCACGCCGCCGTGGGTGAAGAACAGCACCAGCGGAACGCACAGTTCGACCGCCGTGGCGCTGTGGGCGACGATCCGCGAGGCCCGTCCCGGCCGCAGATCGTCCGGGAACTTCTCGAAGAACATCCGCTTGAGCGATCGGTGCCGGATCAGCGGATTGTTGGACATCATCGTGGAGATGACGAACGGGAAGTGCAGGTTCAGTTTCGAGACCGCCGCACCCATCCAGATCACCATGAACACGAGCTTCGCCGCGACGAGCGCATCCGAGCCGAACAGGAAGGCCAGTGTCAGCGAGCCGTAGACCTCGCCGCGCGCGGCCAGGAAGATCGCCTTGTCGCGCAGGCCGAGCACCGCCAGCAGGACCAGGATCAGCACGATCTCCCAGACCGGCAGCAACCCGACCGTGGTGCGCAGCGCGGGCATCGGGCCGGTGCCGTCGGAGAACAGCGCCACGACCGTGACCACCAGCAAGGCCGCGTACAGCACGATATCCACCGGCGTGCGGCCGGTTCCGGCGGTCAGCGGTATCCGCCGCGGCCACGGGGGCAGCCGGATGGTCCGGGGCCGCAACCAGTACAGGATGGAACCCATCGGCGGGAAGTAGCGGTTGTTCAGCGGCCCGAATCCGCAGCCGAGGCCGATCACCTCGAACAGCATCGTGTAGAGCACGACCTTCTGGAACACGATCGGTTCCGACCACCATCGGCCGACATCGAGGAATCCGTCGATCCCTTTGGTGGACAACACGATCAGCCAGCCGAACAGGATGTAGAGCAGGATCTTGCCGACATAGGCCAGATGCAGCACGACCGGCGTCCCGAACCCCACCTCCGCCCAGTGCCGCGCCATCGGCCGGATCCGCTCGCCGCGCGTGCCTTTACTCCACTCCGCCACATCGATCACCGGCAGGTCCGGTTCGAGGAACCCCATCACTCACTCCCATCCGAAATCACCCGGATCGTCGTCGTGCCCCGACCCGGGCCCCGCCACGGTGGCATGCGCGCGGTGTGCTGTCAATCATGTCCGGACATGTGTCTCGATAAGAGGGCCGTCACCTCGCGCGAGGCGGCGTCGAAGCGGCGACGGGCTCGGAGTGCGAGGACAGGAACAGTGGTCGGTCCGATTCGGGAATCCAGCAGTCCGCGCCGATATCGCCGTTGTAGTTCTCCCGGACGTGCGCGATCAGCGGCGACAGACCAGGATGCGCCGCGGCGCTCGCCCACAGCAGCGCGTGTGGATACGCGGGAGTGGGCTCGAAGATCGGCAGGCGGCGGATGTGCGGATGCCAGGGGAAGCGGTAGCCGTCCCCGGCGAAGCTCGCCAGCGTGTCCGAGGCGGCGAGACGATCCAGGACGGCCTCGAGCCCGAACGGCCCGCGCCCCTTCTCGCGATCGTCCTCGCGTTCGGGCGAGCCGCCGGGCACGCGGCCGGTGAGGATCTCGATGCCGCTGAATTCGCTCCACTCCCGGTAGTAGTCGGCCCATTCGGACGGCACCGAGGCTCCCGGAACCCAGACCGGATACGGCGCGATCTGCGATGGCGTGACCGCCGACTGCGCGGCCAGCGGATGATTGCGGCCGACCAGCAGGTGCAGCGGTTCCAGATGGGCCGGGACGGATCCGATGCCGGGCGGCAACGCGCGCGGTCCCCCGTGCGGACGCGCGAACGTCGCGTCGACGCGGCCGTTCAGCAGCGCGTCGCGGCCGGACCGGAACGCGGTGGACAGGACGATCTCGACGTCCGCCTCGGGATTGCGGTCCAGGTAGTACCGCATCGACACCGAGGCGACGTGCCGTTCTCCCTGGACGGCGACCCGCAGCGGCCGCACCTGCGCTCGCGCGGCGAGCACGGTGTCCTGCGCCACCGCGAGCAGCGCGCGGGCGTGCGGCAGCACCTTCGCGCCCGCGGCCGTCACCGCGCTGCCCGAGGCCAGCCGATCGAACAGGCTCACCCCCAGCTGAGCTTCCAGCTTCGCGACGCGCTTGGACACACCCTGCTGCGTGATGCCCAGAACCCGCGCCGCATGACCGAACTGTCCCTCGTCCACCACGGTCACGAACGCCCGCACCGCCGCCAGATCGAGATCCGTCACCACACCTCCCATACGCTGGCTGGTTGTGCATTTTAGCGAGGGCACCGCGGGCTCCGCACCCATGGGAACAACCGGCGGTTGTCGAAATGGCAACGCTCACAAGTCCTCTCGCCCGGCGCATGACGGTGCCTGCACCGCCCGGATCACGACGGTGGCACACACCGTCCGGTCAGTGAAACTCACTGGCGGGCAAGGCAGTTGGCGGTGTTATAACCGAGGTCATGCGGATCGGCCCGGATCGCGGGGCCGTACCAGCCCACTTCTTCCGCACGCACGCACGCACGCACTCCAGGAGGTTGCCATGACAACCGTGCACGACGAGGTCCGCCAGATCCAGGCCGAGGCGGCACCCGCCAGATTCGCCCGCGGCTGGCACTGCCTGGGCCTGATCCGGGACTACGCCGACGGCCAACCGCACTCCATCCAGGCGTTCGGCACCCGGCTCGTGGTCTTCCGCGGCGCGGACGGCACGCTCAACGTGCTGGACGCCTACTGTCGCCATATGGGCGGGGATCTGTCCGACGGTGAGGTCAAGGGCAACGAGATCGCCTGCCCGTTCCACGACTGGCGCTGGGGCGGCGACGGCCGCTGCAAGCAGATTCCCTACGCCCGCCGGGTGCCGCCGTTGGCCCGCACGCGCGCCTGGACCACGCTCGAACAGGACGGTCTGCTGTTCGTCTGGAACGATCCGGAGGGCAGGAAGCCACCGGCCGACATCACCATTCCGCGGATCGAGGGCGCGGGCAGCGACGAATGGACCGAATGGCACTGGTACACCACCGTCGTGAACACCAACTGCCGCGAGATCATCGACAACATCGTGGACATGGCGCACTTCTTCTACATCCACGGCTCGCTGCCGACCTACTTCCGGAACGTCTTCGAGGGGCATGTCGCGACGCAGTACTTCAACGGCGGGGCGCGTGACGATCTGCCCTCACCCGAGGGCAAACCCAAGCCGCTGGGCACCACGTCGGTCGCCGCGTACTACGGGCCCTCGTTCATGATCGACGATCTGGTCTACCACTTCGAGGGCGAGGACTATCAGACGGTTCTGCTCAACTGCCACTACCCGATCGACGCGAATTCCTTTGTGCTGCAATACGGCATCATCGTGAAGAAGTCCGAGACACTGCCCACGGACGTGGCGATGGCCACCGCGATCGCGCTGGGCGATTCGGTGAAGGCCGGATTCGAACAGGACGTCGCGATCTGGAAACGCAAGGCGCGCATCGACAATCCGCTGCTGTGCGAGGAGGACGGACCGGTCTATCAGCTGCGCCGCTGGTATCAGCAGTTCTACGTGGACGTGGACGAGGTGACCCCGGAGATGGTGGACCGCTTCGAATTCGAACTCGACACCACCCGCCCGGTCGAGGCCTGGCAGCAGCAGGTCCGGGAGAACATCGCGCGGCAGGCCGAGGCGGCTTCGTGACCGGACCAGCCGACGAGCGACTGCGCACCGCACCGATGTTGCCGGTGCGGTGCGGGCAGTGCGGGGCACAGGTATTGGCCCGAAAGAGCACCTGGGCGCAGACCAGCGTCCAGTGGAACGCCGACGCGACGGCCGCGTGCGTGGAGCGGCATGCCGCGGCGGAGTTGTCCCGAGCGACGCTACGGTATTGCACCTCGATGCGTGAATCCATCCTTACCGCAGCACAATCCGGCGATCTGCCGGTACTCGATCCGGAAGCGGGCAGGCCCGGCGACGAGTCCTGACAGGCGTGCCCGGCAACGCCGGGCACACCCCGCGCTCACGAACGCCGCAGCAGCCGCCACCGCCGCCGACGCCGCTCATCGGCACGGCCGCTGCGCGCGGGCGCCCCGGCGGGCTGCTCGCCGTGCCAGGTCCGCAGGCGTTCCAGGGCCACGGCCAGTGTGCCGTCCTCGAGCAGATGGGCGATGATGCCGGTGACGAACCGTTCCGAGTTGATCATCACGCTCAGCACCCGAATCGATTCCGCGACAGGCGCTTCCGCCAGACCCTGCCCGGCCTCGTACCGGCTCAGGCCGTCCCACTGCCGCCAGGGGAATTCGACGACCACGCCCGCGCCGTCCAGCGCGGCCAATAAGACGTTCACCTCGTCGCTGTAGCGGATGTACGGCAGCTGCCCGGAGTTGAAGATCCACTCCGAATGCGGGCCTTCGGAGGCCAGCAGTTTATCCGTCGCCGACCATAGGTCGCCCCAGCAGTCGGAAGACGCCGCACGCAGCCGAGATTCGATCGCCGCGTCATCGAGAACATCCACCAGGCTACCGTACCGCGCACCCGCACAAGCGATTCCCGGCCGCGGTGAGCATTCCGACGGCTAATTCGGATAACACGTGGCCCGGGACTCGGCAACCGATCGTCGCCCCGGGCGGCAACGCCTCACTTCCGCGAACCACTTGCGCCCGTCGGGAATTCGGCGGCCACCGGACGAACCGTACGGTCTGGATTCTCGCGTCCCGGGGCGGTGGTCAGCATCCAGTGGCTGAACGCCGCGTACCGCTGCGCGAATTCCCCGGCGTCGGCGGCGAATTCGACCTCGGTCGAGAATGCGCGAACCTGCGCGAACCGTTCGCTGCGGCGGTGCTCGTATTCGCTCAGCGCGCTCGCGAGATCCCCGTCGGCGGACAAACAGGCGCACAGCACACCCACGTCCTCCACGCCGAGCGTGCCTCCGGCGGAGATGTGCGGCGAAAGCCCGTGCGCCGCATCGCCGATCAGCACCACGTGCGCGGCGGTCCAGTGCGACAGCTCCGGGACGAGCAGGATCGGATTCTCCAGGATCGCCTCCTCGGGCGTGGCCTCGATCATCCGCAGCAGTTCGTCGTGCCAGCCGTCCTCGGCGAGGTTGTGCGCCCGCGCCAACGCTCGTTCCCGCGGGGTACCGTGCAGCTCGCCGACCTCGAACTGGTTGACCATCCACATGGTTCGATCTCCCAACAGCCGGGAGTACCCGCCGCGCGTGCGGTCGCGACCGACCGTCAGAACCGTTCCCTCCGGACGTTCGTGGCCCGCGGGAACCACTGCGCGCCAAGCGTAGTGGCCCGGATGCGGCCGCGCGGCACTGTCGGGCACGAGTGCGGCCCGCACCTTGGAGTGCACACCGTCCGCACCCACGAGCAGATCCGCCGCCATGCTCCGCCCGGATTCGAGCAGCACGCGCACTCCCTCGCCGGTATCGGTGAATCCGGTGACCCGATCGCCCAGCAGAATGCGCTGCCGCCCGATCGCATCGGCCAGCAGGACGTTCAGTTCCGGCCGCGGCACCAGCAGGAACCGGTGCTCGTAATCGCCGTATCCCGCGGCTCGCACCGCACGACCGGCCGCATCGAAGAACCAGGCGTCGATCTCGTGCCCCACCGACCGCACGGCCGCGCCGATACCGATTCGATCGAATTCGCGAAGTGCGTTCTCCCACAGCCCGATTCCCGCACCTGCGGCGCGAATCTCCGATGCCTGCTCCACGACGGTCACCTCGTGACCCAGCCGTCCGAGCGCGGCCGCCGCCGTCAGCCCGACCAGTCCGCCGCCCGCCACAACCACTCGCATGATCTGTCCCCTTGCCGATATCCGCTGGTATCGAACTCGATTCAACGACCGGGCAGACATGATTGCAAATGCATGCTTCTTATACTTACCATGCGTGGCATGCATGTTGATCTGAACCTGCTCACCGCGCTGGACGTCCTACTGGCCGAGCGGAGCGTCGGCGCGGCGGCGGATCGCATGCATCTGTCCCAACCCGCCATGAGCCGCACGCTCGCCCGGCTGCGTCGCGTGACCGGCGATCCGATCCTGGTCCGCTCTGGCCGGTCCATGCTCCCGACGCCCTATGCCGAGCAGATCCGCGACGAGTTGCGCACTCTCGTCGAGCAGGCGCACGCGATCCTCACCCCGCCAACGGATTTCGATGCCGCGACGGTCCAGCGCACGTTCACCGTCCAGTGCAACGACGTGCTGGCCAATGCGATGGCCGCGGACCTGCTCACCCGCATCCGCCGGGACGCACCCGGCGTCCGGATACGGATCCTCGGCGAATCCGGCGGCACCTCGGACGAATTGCGGGAGGGCCGAATCGACGCGCGCCTCACCGCCGACGAACCCGACGAACCGGATCTGCGCGCCCGAGTCGTCGCCACCGACCACCTCGCCCTGATCCGTAGCGACACCGGCACACCCGCCACCCTCGCGGAATTCGCGGCGATCGATCACGTCGTGGTGTCCCGGCGCGGCCGATTGCGCGACCCGATCGACGACATTCTGGAGAAACATCAATTATCCAGGCGCGTAGTGCTTTCCGTCCCCACGATCGACGTCGCGCTGCGCGCGGTCGCCGCCGGCGACCTCGCCACGGTCGCCCCGGCCTCGTTCGCCCGCCGCGCCGCACACCCCGGCCTGTCCGTCCACCCGCTCCCCTTCCCTCTCCCCTTGATCCGCGCCGTGCTGTCCTGGCACGCCCGCGTCGACACCGACCCGGCCCACCACTGGTTGCGCGAGATGATCGCCACCTCCGCGACCGCCTCGATCGGCTAGGAAAGGTCGGCCTGAATTCGCTTGCCGCGCAGCTGAATCCCGATTGTGGACTGTCCGCCACGCGGGTCATGCACCACATGGTGCGCACGGCGCACGCGCCGGTAACGGCGGCCGCATAGGCGCCGGGCTGATCGATCCTTCCGCGCTCACCGCTGCACTCCCCGCCTCGCCCGACGCCGCACAGGTCCCGCATCGACACGTACGACCGAGCACACCGCGCTCCGCGATCGATCGAGCCGCACCTGCCGATCGGTGACGATCATCGGCGATCCGGTCTCGCCGATGTGGTCCGAATCGCGGAATCCGCTGCGCCGCCTCGTGAACCGACCGACGTGGATGAATTCATCCGGCTTTCGGCATGAACCGTCATCCACCTCGGATGCGACCAACCGGCGATCCATTTCGCCGAGGCAGCACAGATCGCTTGCCCTGCATATTGTCTCGCAGATCAGGACCTTCTTCTTCGCGGACAGCTGCCCGGCCCCGATACGCGGGGCCGGGCACGAATCAGTATGCCCGGCCGAAGATGACCCGTTTCCCGTACGCCGACGGCGCATCGCAACGCACGCAGTTGCCGGTCGCGGGTTCGCCGTCGGCCGGGATGCAGCGCGGGGTGGCGGCGGTGACGGATTTGATCTGCTCCTCGCAGTCACGAGTGCCGCAGTGCAGCGCCACCGCCCAGCCGGTGGAGACCGCGTCGGTGAATTCCTCCCAGGCGTCGACCATTCGGGTGTGCTCGTCGCGGAATGCGGTGGCGCGGGCCAGCAGATAGGACTGGAATTCCTCGAGGATCGCAGGCAGCTCCCGAGGCAGGACATCCAGGGGAACCGGCTGTTTCCCTTCTCCGCCAAGACGTTTCACCATCATCGCGGTGCCGTTCGCCAGATCGCGCGGGCCGAGTTCGAGGCGGATCGGCACACCGCGCATCTCCCACTCGTTGTACTTGAATCCCGGGGTGAGCTGCGGGCGGGCGTCGACGTGGACGCGCACGCCCGCCTCGCGCAGCGCACCGGCCAGCCGTTCGGCGGCCTCGCCGACCTCGGCGTCCCCGCCCCGGCTGATCGGGACGATCACCACCTGGTACGGCGCGAGACGCGGCGGGAACACCAACCCCTTGTCGTCGCCGTGCGTCATCACGATGCCGCCGACCATGCGGGTGCTCATCCCCCAGGATGTGGTGTGGCAGAGCTCTTCTCGCCCCTGTTCGCCGGTGTAGCGGATGCCGAACGCGGTGGCGAAGTTCGTGCCCATGTAATGCGACGTTCCGGCCTGCAGGGCGCGGCCGTCGCGCATCATTCCCTCGATGGTGTATGTCGCGACCGCACCGGCGAACCGCTCCCCCGGCGTCTTCTCCCCGGGCACCACCGGCATCGCGGCCAGATCCCGGGCGACCTCGTGATAGATGTCGAGTGCGAGCATGGTCTCACGCAGCGCGTCCTCGCGATCCAGATGCGCGGTGTGGCCCTCCTGCCACAGGAATTCGGTGGTGCGCAGGAACATTCGCGGCCGCATCTCCCACCGCACCACATTGGACCACTGGTTCAGCAGCAGCGGCAGATCCCGGTGCGAGCCGATCCACTTGGCCATCATCTCGCCGATGATGGTCTCCGAGGTCGGCCGCACCACCAGTGGCTCCTCGAGTTCCTTGCCGCCCGCGTGCGTGACGATCGCCAGCTCCGGGGAGAACCCCTCGACATGTTCGGCCTCGCGACTGAGGTAACTCTGCGGAATCAACAGGGGGAAATAGGCATTCTCGTGACCGGTGTCCTTGATCCGCCGGTCCAGCTCGCCCTGTAGCTGCTCCCACAACCGGTAGCCATACGGTCGGATGACCATGGTGCCCTTCGCCGGGCCTCGATCCACGAGACCTGCCTTGAAGACCACCTCGTTGTACCAGGCGGCGAAGTCCTCACTCTGTGCGGTCACACCACGTTCATCCCGTGCCATGGTCGCTCAGGCTACCGGCCACGATCCCGATCTCCGCCATCAGCGTGTCCTCGGACGTGCCGAGGCGCCGGGCGGGGATCGCGATGCGCCGTCTGCGCGGATTCATCATCCCGCACCAGCGAGATTGGTCATCGCCGACATACCCGGTCGCAGCAGTGAAACATCAAACGTGGTCGTGGGCGGCGGGCTGGCCGGGCCGGCCTCCACGGTGTGGCTCGCCGAGGCCGGACATCGGGTGACACTGCTCGAGCGACGAGCCCGGCTCGGCGGGCGCACCCAGGCGCTGTGCGTTCCCGAGGTCGACGACCTGCCCGACAACGGCCAGCACGTCGTGGCCACCGGATACGAGCACCTGTTCCGTTTGAGAGCGCGGCCCAGAGCGCCGCTAAAGCTGTTGCGGCGCTGATGAAATAGCCATCGCCGACTGCGGGCCCAGCACGCCGCTTCTCGCCGTCGGCGTGCTCTCGCTCTCGACGTCGGAACCGATCGACTCGTGCGGAATCTTCAAGCGGTCGGGGTCGGGACGTCCTCGGCGACGGTGAACGTTTCATTCTGCCCGGCGGGTGCGCTGGTGATACTGACCCAGGTGTTGTTCACCGCCGCGGTGCCGGAGATCGGATCGACGAGTGCCGGATCGTGCAGCAGATTCACATTCGATCCCGGCAGCGACGCCGCCAGCCGCCAGCCGACACCGGGTTCGCGGTGACCCCAACCGTGCGGAACCGCGACCGCTCCCCGGCGGATCTCGTCGCTGACCTCGAGCGTCACCACGATCGAGCCGGTGCGTGAGGTGACGGCCACCTGTTCGCCATGGGTGAGCCCGCGTTCGGCGGCGTCGACGGGATGCATCAGCGCGGTGCAACGGTCACGGCCCTTCACCATCGCCGGGACGTTGTGCAGCCAGGAGTTGTTGCTGCGCAGGTGACGTCGTCCGATCAGGCGCAGATCGTAACCGTCCGCCGCGGCGTCCCGATCGCCTTCCAGCAGGGCGCGAGCCGCGGTGAGGAAATCCGGCGGGGCGAGGTGCACCCGCCGATCCCGCGTGGCGATGATCGATTCCAGGCGCGGACGCAACGGTCCCAGGTCCGCCCCGCCGGGCATCGCGCGCACCTTGGCGACCGTGAGTCCCTTGCGTCCCCGCCGCAGCACGCCGTACGGGCCCACGGCGATCGCGGCCGCGGCGAGGCGAATCGGGTTGAGCCGGGCGAACATTCGGTCCACGACCGGCGCGGTGAACCGTCGCGCGGGTAGCGGCAGCACCTCGGTGATCATCCGCGCCATGATCTCCCAGTCCTCCATGCCCCCGGCCGGAGGTTCGAAGACCGCGGCGTCGTACCGCAGGTTGTTGCGCACACTGAACACCGGGAACAGCAGATTCACATCGGATCGCTCGAGCGGCGAGACCGGCGGCAGGATGATGTCCGCGTGCCGGGTGGTCTCGGTGACGTACATGTCAACGGCCACATAGAAATCCAGCGAATCCAGCGCCTCACCCAGCATTCCGCGCTGTGGCGTGGACAGCACCGGATTCCCGGCGTAGGTGATCATCGCCCGGATCTGCCCGTCGCCCTCGGTGAGGATCTCCTCGGCCAGCGCCGCGACCGGCAGTTCGGTGCGGAACGACTTGTACCGGCCCGAGCGATCGGTCCACGCGCCGTGCTTCACCCGCAGGCATTTCGCGTACGGAGCCGCATCTGCGGGTGGGGTCGCGAACATCTGCCCGCCGGGCCGGTCCAGATTCCCGGTCACCGCGTTGATCGTGTTCACCAGCCAGTGCGTGAGCGTGCCGGTCACCTGCTGGCACACCCCGATTCGCGCGTAGATCAGCGCGGAAGGCGCGGCGGCGTGCTCGCGGGCCAGCCGGCGGATCATGTCCGCGTCGACGCCCGCACGCGATGCGACAGTGTCCGGATCACAGTGCGCCGCAAGGGTGCTCAGTTCGTCCCAGCCGGTACACCGCGCGCGCACGGCGTCGGTGTCACAGAGGTTCTCCGCGATCAGCACGTGCAGCATGCCCAGCAGCAGGTACACGTCCCCGCCCGGAACCACCGCCACGTGCTCATCGGCCAGCCGCGCCGTCTCGGTGCGTCGCGGATCTATCACCACCACCTTCCCGCCGCGCTGCCGCACATCCTTGATGCGCTGCCGGGCGTTGGGCATGGTGGTGACCGATCCGTTGGACACCGCCGGATTCGCGCCCAGGATCACCACCCGATCGGTGCGGTCGATATCGGCGACCGGCATGAGCACATTGGAGCCGAACATCCGCCAGGCCGCGAACTCCTGGGGGAACTGGTCGATCGATGACGCGGAATAGAAGTTCCGCGTCATCAGCGCGATCCGCAGCAGAATCCCGTACAGCCCCGAAGTACTGTGTGCCGCAGGGTTTCCCAGATACATCCCGATCGCGCTCGCCCCGTGCGCGCGGCGGATCGAGCGCAGCCGCCGACCGATCTCGGCGAACGCCTCGTCCCAGCCGATCGGCTCGAATCGATCGCCGACCCGCCGCACCGGCGTGCGCAGGCGGTCCGGATCATGATGCAGCCCGCCCATGGCCGTCGCCTTGGGGCAGATATACCCGTGGGACAGGACGTCGTCCGGATTGCCCTCGATCCGGGAAACGCGGTCGCCCTCGACGGTGACCAGGATCCCGCAGTGCGCCTCGCAGAGGCTGCACTGCCGTGCGACGGTGCGAGTATCCATGTCTATTCCTCTCGAGCAGGACTCGCCCCGAGCCTACCGGCCGTATCGTGAGCCGATACGGCCATTCGGCCGATCGGGTGTGCGGGTTGTCCGGTAATCGTTCGGATCCGGTCGCCGGGTGCGCTGCCGATATCCGCGCACCGCCCCGGGCCGGCTGCTCGGATCGACCCGACCGTCGGCGTACCGGCCGTGGCGTCGCCCGGTGGGACGAGCAGCGGCGAATGTGGCAGGCGGACAATCATTTCCGTCTCCGGTTGCGAGTCACTGCCGCGAGCGACCGCAGCACCGGCGGGTACGAGCGCAAGTGCGGACATCGCCGCTGTGCGCTGGCCGGGGTGTCCGGCCGCGGGTGCGCGGCGACTAGCCTGAAGATCGAATCGGCGGTACTCGCGCACCATTCGGACGAGGAGGGCATAGCGATGAAGGTGTTCCAGATCGGCGCCGCCGGGGGTGTAGGGCGGCCCCTGGCCGCACTGCTGCACGCGCGCGGCGACCAGGTGACCGGTATGCATCGCCGTCCCGAACAGGCCGACGTGATCGCCGCGACGGGCGCGACCCCGCTCACCGGCGATCTGATCGCCGACGGCGTCGACGAACTCGCCGAGAAGTTCCGCGGGCACGATGCGGTGGTGTTCTCCGCGGGCGCGCACGGCACCGGCCAGGACCAGACCACCGCGATCGACGGCACCGGACTGGAGAAGGCCGCCGAGGCCGCCCGCCGCGCCGGGGTATCGCGATTCGTCCTGGTCTCGGTTTTTCCCGACGCCGGGCGCGGCAGGACGCTCAGCGAGGGCTTCGAGCACTACATGCGGGTGAAGAAGACCGCCGACGTGTACCTCACCCACACCGATCTGGACTGGCTCATCGTGCGCCCGGGAACCCTGCGCGACGAACCCGGAAATGGTTGCGTCACAGCCGGTCTCGCGATCGAATACGGCGACGTCCACCGGGACGGCGTGGCCGCGTTCATCGATGCGGCGCTGCACAGCCCGGCCCTGAACCGCGTCATCGTCGAACTCACCGACGGCCCCACCTTGGCAGCGGATGCCGTGGCCGCTCTGATCGCTTCCACCGGACCCCGACCGGCATCATGAACCGACTGGTCACGGACACGAGCCCCGCACGGGTGACCGGGTTTTCGCGGGACCGGCCGCTGAACGGAAGTCGGTCGGCGCGGGCGACCCGACCCGGCTAACGTGACGGTATGAGCCTGATCGAACTGCAGGGCGCGGTCAACGTCCGGGATCTCGGCGGATTCGTCACCGCCGAGGGCCGGACGCTGGCCGCCGGACGACTGTTCCGCGCCGACGCGCTGCACAAACTCACCGACGGCGACGTGGACGTCCTGGCCGGGCTCGGCCTGCGCACCGTGATCGATTTCCGCAGTCAGCGGGAGATCACCGGGGCGGGCCCGGATCGCCTGCCACCCGGCGTCGAACGGTTCGAACTGCCGATCGCCGGCGGGAACATCGGCGCGACGCTGGGCGCGGTCGCCGTCGACGCGGCCGATGCCAAACCGGATCTCGGCGGCGGCCGGGCCGCGGAGATCATGCGCTCGATCAATCGGCAGTTCGTCACCGAGCCGGACTATCGTGCCGCCTTCTCCCGCACCCTGCACCTGATCGCCGATCCGAATCGGGACCCACTGATGTTCCATTGCAGCGCGGGTAAGGACCGCACCGGCTGGATGGCCGCGATCGTGCTGACCGCCCTCGGCGTCCCACGCGATGAGGTCATGGCCGACTACCTCGCCACCAACAACTACGTCTGGCCCTCCTACCAGGCATGGCTCACCCGAGCCGCCGAATCCGGTGAGGTCGAGGACCCCGCCGCCATGCGCGAACTCCTCTACCAGGACCCCTCCTACATCGACTCGGCCTTCACCGCCGTCGAGTCCACCTACGAGACGTTCGACCGATTCCTCACCGACGGTTTGAATTTCGGCCCCGCCGACCTCGAGCGCTTGCGCGACACGCTACTCGAATAGGCCACCGCCCCTCCGAACGACCATGTACCGCAGCGGATTCCAGGAGGCGGCAACCGCGGCGTCACCGTCCTGCTCGTGTCGCACGGCCGGCATGGGCCAGAAGTTCGTCCACCGACCACTGATCGTCGATGTGCACTCCGCGCTTCGCCGCGAGCACTGCGCCATCGGGTGCGATCAGGAAATCGGCTGGCAGGCCGATTCGGCCGCCTTCGGGATGTGACGGTGGCGGCGGCTTCTCGTGGCGACGTATCGCCCGCAGCTCGCGAACGACGCCGCGCGCGATCGCGGGCCAGCCGCGAGGATCGAGCAGGGCTCGATAGCCGGACTCGACCCCGAACTCGCGATACAGCGCGCGAGCGATCGGCGATCAGATCGAGCGGAATCCCGGCGGTCTGTTCGCGCAATTCCGCTGCACCGGAATGGAATACCACCACCTCGTGTATCCCGGCGGCGGCGATCTCGTCGCGGCGCAGCACGATCGAGCGCAGATGCAGACTGCACACCGGACATCCGGCGAACCGGCGGAACTGCAGATGGACCAAGCGGTCCGGATCGGGGACGGAAACCTCGGTCCCGGCAATGGTTGTCAGTGTCCGGGCGGGCACCGATGACGACAGCGGCATGGCAACTCCCTTCGTAGGCGTACGTGATACGCCTACGTCCAGTATGCGCGTATCCCGTACGCTGTCAATCCGTGCCCCGTCCCCGCTCACTGACGACCGACGATCTCGCCACCGCCGCCCTGGCGGTGATCGATCGTGCCGGTCTGCCCGCGCTGACCATGCGGGCGGTGGCCCAGGAGCTGCGGATGGCGACGATGGCGCTGTATCGCTACGTCTCGGACCGCGACGAGCTCGAAATCCTTGTCGCCAACCGCATTCTGGACCCCGTCGACGTCTCGCTGCCGCCGGACGCGGACTGGCGCGAGCGCGTCGAAACCCTGCTCGACCGCCTCCGCGCGGCCGCCTCGGCACATCCGGCCGCGATCCCCCTGACCCTGCGTCACCGCCAGTCCGCACCCGCGAGCCTGCGCTGGATCGAGGCCATGCTCACCGTGCTGACCGAGGCCGGATTCACCGGTTCCGAGCGAGTCATCGCCCAGCGCACGATCGTCGGCTTCCTGCTCGGCTACCTCCAGAACGCGCACTACGCCTCGCTCATCGGCCCCGGAACCGCCCGCCTGGCCCAGGCCCCCGCCGAAGAATTCCCCCTGCTCGCCGAAACCGCCGCCCAAGCGAGCACCATGTCCCCCGACGACGAATTCCGCGGCGGCACAGCCTTACTCCTCGAAGGTTTGACTGCCCGGCTCGAGCAGCGCTAGGGGCGTCCCGCTGGGACAGAACCGTTTCCGGGAAAGACGCCCGAGTGGGGAGCGACGTGTCGCTCCCCACTCGGGCGGTTCGAACGAGACTACAGGCTCAGGACCGTGGCGGCGGCCGTGCCGGGAGCGCCGTAGACCTGGGCGTAGCCGACGCGGGGGTTGCCGGGGACCTGGCGGTCGCCCGCTGTGCCGCGCAGTTGCTGGACCAGTTCGTAGACCTGGCGGATGCCGGAGGCTCCGATCGGTTCGCCGTTGGCGATGAGACCGCCGTCGGTGTTGATCGGCAGACGGCCACCGATCTCCGTCGCCCCCTCGGCCAGGAGCTTCTCCTGATCGCCGTCGGCGCAGAATCCGTTCTCCGCCATATGGATCAGCTCCGCACCTGCGTCGGTGTCCTGCAACTGGACGACGTCCACGTCCTCGGGACCGATGCCGGCGGCTTCGAAGGCCGCCCGGGAGGCGTAGACCGTCGGCGCGACGTCCTCATCGACGGCCGCCCAGGTGCTGTGCACCTCGTACGCGCCGTAACGTCGCGTACGAATCGCGGTGGAGCGCAAGTAGACCGGGTTCGAGGTGTACTTCTGCGCCAGATCACCACGGCACATGATCACCGCGGCCGCGCCCTCGTCGGGCGCGCAGAACATGTACTGGGTGAGCGGGTAGTTCAGCATCGTCGAGTTCAGAATCTCGTCCTCCGGGATCGGCTTGCGCCGGAAGGCATTCGGATTCAACGCGCCGTTGCGGAAGTTCTTCGCGGCGATCTTGGCCAGGGTGCGCTGCGAGATGCCGTGATCCTGGATGTACCGATTGGCCTTGATACCGAAGAACTGGGTGGTGACGAACTGCCCGTTCTCCGCGTACCAGCCCGGCAGTCCGAGCTTGGCCGGATCATCGGTGAAGGCGCCGCGCGGATGTTTGTCCATGCCGACCGCGATGCCGATGTCGTAGCGTCCCGACCGGATCGCCTCGGCGGTCTGCTCGATCGAACTCGCCGCTGTGGCACAGGCATTGAACACATTGGTGAACGGAATACCGGTCAGCCCGACCAGGCGGGTGACCGCGTCCGGATTGCTCACCTCGTAACTTCCGCCGAAGCCGAATTGGATGTCCTTCCATTCGGCGCCCGCGTCGGTGAGTGCGAGCTGGATCGCGTCGGCCCCCATTTCGATGGCCGACTTGGCGAACCGGCCGAACGGGTGCAGGCCGACGCCGATGATGGCAACGTCGTTCATGTCAGGCTCCTTCAGGCCGGTTGGAATGCGATGGTCACGACCTCTTCGCCGCTCTCGTCGACGTAGAGCGGGACGAAGGTCAGTTCGAGCTCCATACCGGGCTTCAATGCGTCCGGATCCGCCGTGGTCAGCCGGGATTCCACACGAACCAGATCACCCAGTTGCACCAGGCCGACGCCGAACGGCTCGAAGGTGTCGGCGGTCTCCTTGCCCGCATAGGGCAGTTTCGGGACGAATCCCTGTGTCGTCCAAGCGATCAGCGTGCCGCGGGTGGGCAGCGGCACCTCGGACATGTCCGGTCCGCTGCATCGCGGGCAGCGACCCTGCTTGGGCCACGTCACCGCACTGCACGCACCGCACTGGGCGCCGATGAGCTGTGGATTGTCCGCGGGCCAGTTGGATGCTTCGGGCGCGAGCGCCTTGGCCATGTGCCGTCCTCCGTCTGTCGTTCATCCGCGCCGCGGGCCTGTGGATCACCTGTTCGACCGCACGGATGGAAATATAGTTCTCATTTAATGTATACGTCATTTCCGTTGGTGTGAACATCCGGACGGTCTCGGGGAGCGAGCAGGCGATCCGCAGCGGAATACACATCGCACGTACCAGCCGCGACCTCGGCCGCAAGCCGATCCAGTGCCGCATCACCGCGCAACCGGCTCTGCGCTAGCGACAGGATCTGTGCCCGCGCGCGGGCACTGCGACGTTCGCCGGTATCCGCGCGATGATGGGCGTCGATCGCCTCGGCCAGCTCCGCGATGCCGGTGTTCCGCGCCGCGACCGCGGTGAGGATCGGCACCGAGACCTCCTGACGCAGATCGCGCACGGTCTGCTTCGCGCCGTCGCGGTCGGCCTTGTTCACCACGAGGATGTCCGCGACCTCGAGCAGCCCGGCCTTGGCGGCCTGAACCGCGTCTCCCGCACCGGGATTCAGGATCACCAGGGTCGGATCGGCGACCGCGGCGATCTCGATCTCGGACTGCCCGACCCCGACCGTCTCCAGCAGGATCAGCCCGTACCCCAGCGCGCCCAGCAGCGCGATGGCCGCGGGCACCGCCGCGGCCAGCCCGCCCAGATGCCCTCGGGTCGCCACCGAACGGATCAGCACACCCGGATCGTCGATGTGCTGCGCCATGCGAATCCGATCCCCCAGCAGCGCGCCGCCGCTGTACGGCGAGGAGGGATCCACGGCGAGCACCGCGACCCGCAACCCGCGCTCGCGATAGGTCGCGACCAGCGCGGCGATCGTGGTCGACTTGCCGGCGCCGGGCGGACCGGTCACCCCCACCACCCGCACCGGCGCGCACTCCCCCAGATGCGCGAGAACCTCTGCCCGCCGGTCGCTTTCGACCAGACTCAGCAGCCGCCCCGCGGCCCGCACCGATCCCGTGCGGGCCGCATCGATCAACTCGGCAACCGTCTGCATACGCTACCGCCGCGCCCTCACGGCGCGGGTACCTCGATCACCGTCGCCGAACCCATACCGCCGCCCGCGCACATCGCGGCGATGCCGAATCCGCCACCGCGGCGGCGCAATTCGTGCACCAGCGTGACGATCATCCGAGCGCCCGAGGCGGCCACCGGATGCCCCAGCGAGCAGCCGCTGCCACTGAAGTTCACCGTGTCCGGATCCAGGTCCAGCGCGCGGATCGCCGCGACCGGCACCGAGGCGAACGCCTCGTTGATCTCGAACAGCTTCACCTCCGACAACGAAATACGCGCCTTGGCAACGGCTTTCGTGATCGCCTCGATCGGGGACAGACCGGTGACGGCCGGATCCACGCCGACCGACGCCCAGGACCGGATGATGCCAAGGGCGGGCAGCCCGAGGCTGTCGCTGGCCACCGCGAGCGCGGCGGCGCCGTCGTTGGACCCCGAGGCGTTGCCCGCGGTGATGCTGAAGCCCTCGATCTCCGGGTGCAGCACCTTCAGCCCGCCGAGTTTCTCCAGGCTGGTGTCCCGGCGCGGATGCTCATCCACCTCGAACAGCCCGTGCGGGGTCTGGATCGGAACGATCTCCTCCTTGAACCGTCCCTCATCGATCGCCGCGATCGCGTTGCGGTGCGAGCGCAGCGCCCATTCGTCCATATCCGCCCGCGTCAGCCCCGCCTTGACCGCCGCGTTCCAGCCGACGGTGATCGACATGTCCATGGCCGGGGCATCGGGCCGGTCCGGATGCGAGGGCGCGACCCACGGGTCGACCCACTCGTCCTCGCCGACCCTCCAACGTGCCCGCGGCGCAGTGGATTCGGAGTTCACGCCGCCGGCGATGACCAGATCGTTCATCCCGGCCCGGATGCCCGCGGCGGCGGTCTGCACCGCCGACATCCCGGCCGCGCAGTGCCGGTTCAGCGCCAGGCCCGAGGCCGGGGTCAGCCCGGCGGTGATCGCCGCGTGCCGGGCGATCACACCGCCGCCGTAGCGGCCCTCGCCGAGGATGACGTCCTCGACCCGGCTCGCCTCGACCTCACCGGCGACGGCGGACACCACGTGGTTGGCGAGGTCGAATGCGTTGGTATCGCGCAGGGTGCCTTTGCGCGCGGTCCCGATCGGGGCGCGCAGCGCGGACACGATGACGGCTTCAGGCATGGGTGTTCTCCAATTCGGCGACCAGGGTGCGGCGCACCAGTTTTCCGGTTTCTGTCTTGGGCAGTTCGGGCCGGAACACGATGGTGTCCGGGGTCTTCGACGAGCGCAGCCGCGAGCGCACCCATCCCTTGATCTCCTCGGGGTCGCCTTCGCCGACCAGCACGGCCACCAGGCGCTGACCCCATTCCGGATCGGGCACGCCGACCACCGCGGCCTCGCGGATGCCCGGATGATCCAGCAGAACGTCCTCGATCTCGGCGGGCGCGATGTTCTCCCCGCCGCGGATGATGGTGTCATCGGCGCGGCCCTCGATGAACAGATAGCCCTCGGCGTCCAGCCGGCCCAGATCGCGGGTCGGGAACCAGCCCTCGGCGTCCAGGGCGCTGCGCCCGCCGTACTCCCCCGAGATCTGCTCGCCCCGCACGAACACCAGGCCGGATTCCCCTGCCGGAACGGGATCGCCTGTCTCGCTTCGGATCTCGATCTCGATACCGGGCAGTGCGCGCCCGACCGAGCCGAGCCGGTCCCGCACGGCCGGATCCTGCGAGGCGAATGCCTCGCGGTGATCCTCCGGGCCCAGGACCGCCACCGAGGAGGCGGTTTCGGTGAGTCCGTAGGCGTTGACGAATCCGGTGTCGGGGAACACCTTCAGCGCACGCTCGAGCACGGGACGCGGTGTGCGCGAACCGCCGTAGGCCAGGCTGGCCAGTCCGGGCGTGGCCGCGTCGTCGCCGTCGACGGCCGCGACGATGCGGGCGAGCATGGTGGGCACCAGCATCGCGTGGGTGATCTTCTCGTCGCGGACCGTGTCCAGCCACCGCCCGGCGTCGAAGGCGGGCAGATACACCACTCGGCGACCGGAATACAGATTGGACAGCAGATTCGTCAGTCCCGCGATGTGATACGGCGGCACCGACACCAGGGATGCGTGACCGGGTTCGGCGCCGCCGAATTCCATCGTGTTGAACAGGTAGGCCATCAGGTGCCGGTGGCGCAGCAGTGCCGCCTTCGGCTCGGAAGTGGTCCCGCTGGTGTAGATGATCGCCGCGACGGCGTTCTCGTCCCACGGCACCTCGGCGTCGGATTCCTCGGCCGGGGGCTCACCTTCGGCGAGTGCGTCCAGATCCTCCTGGCGCAGGATCAGCGCGCCAGGATGTTTGGCCAGCAGCGCCGCGAGCTGCTCCTCGCCGAGGCGATAGTTGAGCGGGACGAACGGCACCCCGGCCAGGGCCGCGCCGAACAGGGCGATCGGGTAGGCCAGGTGGCTGGAGCCCAGGTAGAGCACCGCGGGTTTGTCCCGGACCCGATCGGCGAGTCGCCGGGCGTAGGCACGCAGTTCCTGCGCGCCCAGGGAGCGGTCCCCGACCGTGATCACCGGCCGGGGCCCCGGTTCTGTGGCTTCGGTCTCGGCCGAGACGGCCATGTCTAGGATCATGCTGATGTTCATGAGAACATTATTCTCTCAGTCAGAGAGTAGTGATTTCAAGAGAGGGTAACGACATGCAGATCAGTGGAAGCTCGGCGATCGTGGTCGGCGGCACCGGCGGCCTGGGTGAGGCGACCGTCCGGCGGTTACACGCAGCCGGAGCGAAAGTCGTCGTGGCCGATGTCGCCGACGACAAGGGCAAGGAGCTGGCCACCGAGCTCGGCATCCGTTACGTGCACACCGACGCCACCGACGAGGATTCGGTTCTGGCGGCCATCGCCGAAGCGGAATCGCTTGGACCGCTTCGCATTTCGGTCGACACCCACGGCGGCCCGGCCGCCGGCGGACGGCTGGTCGGCAAGGACGGCTCGCCGCTGGCGCTGGACGGATTCCGCACCACCATCGAGTTCTATCTGACCGCGGTGTTCAACATCCTGCGCCTGTCCGCGGCGGCGATCGCAAAGAGCGAACCGCTCGAGGAGGGCGGCCGCGGTGTGATCGTGAACACTGCCTCGATCGCCGCCTACGAGGGCCAGATCGGGCAGTTGCCGTATTCCGCGGCCAAGGGCGGTGTGCTGGGTATGACCCTGGTGGCCGCGCGCGACCTGTCGCCGCTGGGCATCCGGGTGGTGACCATCGCGCCGGGCACGGTCAACACGCCCGCCTACGGCAAGGCGGCCGATCAGCTCGAGCAGTACTGGGGCCCGCAGGTGCCCTTCCCCAAGCGCATGGGCCGTTCCACCGAATACGCCCAGCTGGCGCAGTCGATCATCGAGAACGACTACCTCAACGGGGAGACCATCCGGCTCGACGGCGCGCTGCGCTTCCCGCCGAAGTGAGCGTCGGCGAATCCGGCACCCGAGGCCCCGGCGACGGCCGGGGCCCGGGCGGGCCGCTCGCGGGCAAGGTGGCCTTCGTCGCGGG
>NZ_BDBQ01000059.1 GCF_001613065.1 Nocardia miyunensis NBRC 108239 | reverse complement strand
TACGGCAGGCACAGCCGATAGACCCACAACGCCAACCGCACAGACGAGTGCGACGCCGAATCGCCTTCTACTCATGTAATAACCCTCTCCACCCCGACATTGCGCTTGACGATCCGCCTCCCCGCAGCCCGTCTGAGACGCGCCACGCCGAGGAGAACGATCATTAACAGCTGCCAGCATATGTCCAGTGGCCGTTCTGTACTCCAGAACAGTGGGTCGGTTCCTCACAAGAACGAACGGACGCCACACTGGCGGAATGCGATTCGCCGCGGCGGCAGGCTCTTCAGCGAACCCCCGGCAGCCGCCGCGTCGGTACCCTGTTCCTGATGGGATGGACGCCGCACACGCACCGAACGGACTTCCGCTGAACAGCATCGGTTTTCGGTGCGCTGCGGCACAGCGAACGATCGCTATTCGGCGGTGACCGGGTCCCCGAATATCGGGCCGGAGACCGGCAAGCAGTCCGAATGCCTTGCACCGTAGAGCTTGCCGGTCCCGACCGAAGCGGCACGCCATCGACCGGACGCGCCCGATTCGTCCAGGCGTATGAGCCCGGGTCAGAGAGCTCCCCCGGCAGCGATCAACTGGGTTGTGCCCGTGACGAACTTCGCGTCGTACGCGGATATTCTGCGGGGCAAGCTTTTTCGCCATCACCTTCATCAGGCTGACCAGGCCCGCCTTGGCCGCCGCATAGTGCGCGGTGTTCTCGTGGGCGAGCACGGTCGCCAACGAGCTCGTGATGACCACCGAACCGCCACGGCCACCACGACGGCTACAGTGGGCAGCGTCCCCTACCCGCTGCCGCAAAACAGCAGCTCAAGGCCACTGATCAGGGAAGTTGCACCCGCCTGGGGCTCATCTGCTAATGTCTCTCCAGCGCCCCTGCGGCAGCGCCGGTGTAGTTTAGTGGCAGAACATCAGCTTCCCAAGCTGAGAGTGCGGGTTCGATTCCCGTCACCGGCTCACTTATTTCAACCGCCTGACCAGCACTTCTGTTGGCAGGCGGTTTTTTCGTTCAGGTCCGGCGAGGGAGATGTCGGCGAGGTGTGCATCACACCCCGGCCTCGATCAGCCGGGCCAGCAGTTCACAGCCGGTCGGCCAGCCGGGTAGGTAGGCGGCTGAATCGTAGGAAGTGTGCTGGCCGCCGGCCTCGTTGACGATCGGCAGGCGCGGCAGGTAGGCCAGGGCCTCGCTGATCGCGGTGTCGACGCGTCGCTTCGCGTCCAGGACGTCGAAGGGATTGTCCGGGTCGTCGGCTCCCCACGCGTTCTGCCAGTTGTTCGCCGCGAGACGTTCGAGAACCTTGCTCCCCCAGGTCAATACATCGGTGAACGACATGAACTCGGTCAGGTCCGCGACGTCGCGCAGCAGGGAATCGGGGCTCGCATTGGTGATCGGATCGCGGTCGCCCGCGATCCACCAGGCGGGCACCGGAATTTCGTGTCCGACACCGGCTACGCCCCAGCCGGCCAGCGTCGGCTTCGCGTACGCTGCGCCCTTGGGCATCAGCGGATCCGCGAGGAACCCCGACGCGGCGATCCGCGACAGGATCGACGCGTCGCCCACGTCGAACAGCTCCCGCACCACGCAGCAGCCCTGCGAGTAACCGACCAGCACGACCGGCCCGTCGGTCGCGGCGATGGCCGCGGCGAGATTGTCGCGTCCCTCGGGCACCGAGACTCCGGCGAACGATCCACCGTCCAGGCGGGAGGCCGGACCGTAGTCGGACGGGTAACCGACCCAACGGGATTCGAACCGGCTGGACAGCCGCCGGGTGACCGCCGAGAGCATCCCCTGCACGGCCGTGCGGGTGTCACCACGAAACGACTCGCTGGTGCCACCGACAGCGAGCACGGTGATCGGGCAAGGGGTCATGGGGCGCTCCCGGCGGATCGTTGTCGTGCGACGGGCGGTCTCACCCACCCGGGCACCCGGTTCGGTGCGCCCCGGTTCAGAACTCGTGGTAGAAGCCCATGTTGACGCTGCGGGGCGCACTGCGGTCCGAGATTACGACCTCACCGTGGCCGCCCTTCGGAAGGGCCACCGTCCCGCCCCTGAGCAGAGGCTCGGCGGACTCACCGACAACCAGCCGCACCTCGGAATCCGCCCCGGCCTCAGGACCACCCACCCACGTCAGATCCCAGCTGCCCTCGGCGCCACATGCGAACTCCAGATGAACCGGGGAAACGAACACCCAGTCCCCCGGCACGACGATCCGGCACACCGACTTGTCGCGCCCCACCCGCAACACCGCCCCCGCCTCACTCGGAGCATCGGCCATCATCATGCCGCCGGTCGCGGCCTCGGCCCCGGACACCGTGGCCATGGTCAGTTCGAGCACGTAAATTCTCCTGAAAAGTCACTGCGCGACAATAGATTTGGTGTGCCAAGCTACACGATGAACACCCGGCGGCGGCCAGGATACAACCAATGGCGTTCAATCTCGCGGCTTCGTGTTCACCAACGTGATGTCCCCGTCGTAGTGGGCCAGGACGCGGTGATCCATGACCGCGCGCCAGAGCGGAGGGACGATGGCCAGCACCAACATGGTGGCGTAGCCGTAGGGCAGTTGCGGTGCTTTTTCGGGACTTCGGAGGGTCTGGTACCGGCGTCCCGGGTTGGCATGGTGGTCGCTGTGGCGCTGGAGGTGGAACAGCAGGACGTTGGTGACCAGGCGATCACTGTTCCAACTGTCGCGCGCCGAGCATCGCGCGTACCGGCCGTCCGGGCGGCGGGCGCGTAGCAACCCGTAGTGCTCGAGGTAGTTCACCGTCTCGAGCAGCCCGATGCCGATCACGGCCTGCAACGCCAGGAACGGGATGATGACGAATCCGTACGCGAGGATCATCCCGCCGAACAGCACGGCGCTCAACGACCACGCCTGCAGCAGATTGTTGTGCCAGCTGAACCATCGCTTTCCCTTGCGGGACAGGCGCTCTCGCTCCAGGGACAGTGCCGACCGGAGGCCGCCGAAGATGCTGCGCGGCAGGAACTCCCACAGCGACTCGCCGAATCGGGCGCTCGCCGGATCCTCGGGCGTGGCGACGCGAACGTGATGGCCGCGATTGTGTTCGACGTAGAAATGCCCGTATCCGGACTGCGCCAGTGCGATTTTCGCCAGTCGCCGTTCCAGATGTTCGGCTCGATGGCCGAGTTCGTGGGCCGTGTTGATGCCGATGCCGGACACTATCCCCAGCGTCAGCGCCAAACCTAGTTTGTCGACGAATCTCAGCTCGGCGCCGGACCACAGATACCCCGCGAGGACCAGGCCGGCGAACTGTATCGGCAGGAAAAGGTAAGTGCACCAACGATAGTAGCGATCGTTGGACAACTCCTCGTAATCCTCCTCGCTCAGGTTGCCGCTGTCGTGCCCGATCGCGACGTCCAGCAGCGGTATCAGGATCAGCACGAAGACCGGGCCGATCCACCAGAACGGTTCGAATCCCGTGAAGTGCACCAGTAGCGCCGGTAACAGTGCGGATGCGGGTGCGATCGTACTCAGCACCCACAGATAGCGCTTCCGATCGCGAACAGGGATGTTTTCTACGTCCGTCATAACCGTCTCGCCCTACCCCAGCCGACAAACGATAATTCGAAGGTATTCCCGATGACAGCGGTGACGCGCCAACCCTCATCACGGTAGCGGTCCCACTGTCACATGCCAATGAAAAATCGAAAACAACTGAACGACCAGGCATTTACGTTCATACGCCGGGAAATTGATCCGATTACTTAATAGGGACTTTTTCCCCTAGACAGACGGCCGGGTCGGACCAGGGCAATTCCACCCGTGATCCGACCCGTTACCGGCGTTATCCAATTGAATCCACAGACCCGCTGTCCGGACCGGATATCGGCCGTGCCGAGATCGCTCGGGTATCCGGTGACTACGGCAGCGCACCGCAATTGACCGGGGCGGGCACATTGGCCAAGCGATCGATGACCCACTGCTGCGAGTCGGCCAGCGACGGAAAGAATGCCAAGTCGTGCGTACCGAGGAAGCCGGTCATGGGAGGCAGCGACGAATCGGCCTGCAATTGAACGGTCGCACCGCGACCGCACCAGCTCGCGGCCAGACCACGGACGAGTGGATAGGGTATTGCGTCATCGTTCCGGGACGAGTAAACGCGCACCGGCATCTTCGGCGCGATCCCGCCGAGCCGCTGTTCGTCGAACGCCTTCTTCAGTACCGGGGTGCGGTTGATCACCGTCGCGAGCGGCTGTCCGCTGGTTGTCCATTGGGACGTGTTCTGCGGCTGCATGAAACTGCTACCGAAACCGCCTCCGCATTTACCGATCGAGTTGTGCAGGGCCGACTTACCGGTGTTGTTCAGCGCGGCCTCGATCGCCGGGCGGGTGTCCGGATAATCGGCGGCTATGCCGTTGAGGATCCACCCGATGGCCGATGCGACGCCGGGGCGGCCGTCGTACCGCGCGATATAGAGCTCGGGATCCACCATGGGCGCACCGACATACGCACCGCGCACGTTCAGCTCGGGGGCGTACTTCGGTTGCAGTTCGGCCGCGGCGCCGGAGCCCAGACCCCCCTGGGAGTAGCCGTAGAGGACGACCGGTGAGCGGGGATTCAGACCGCTGCCGGGCAGCCGCAACGCGGCGCGTGCGGAGTCCAGCACCGCGTACCCCTGCGTCTTGCGGTTCAGGAAGTCGTGGATCACCGGCACGTTCAGATCGTGGTAGTCGGTGATCACGACCGACATCCCGCGGGCCAGCAGCTGATAGATCGGGATGAGGTCGTATTCGAGGAGCGCGTCGGCGGGAGGCTCGTAGCGCACCACCTGCATAAGCATCGCCGACGGCGCGCACTGACCACTCTGCCCCTGGGTGCCACCGGCGTACGCGATCAGCGGGCGTTCCCCCGGGCCGGTCCACGGCACGAGCGGCTCCAGATACGTTCCCACCACCGTGGCCGGCGAGTCGTTGGTCGTGCTGCTGGCGTACGTGATGCGTGTCGATCGCGCCGCGACGGTCCCCGGCAATCCGGGCACCGACAACGTCACCTGGTGCGACACGTCGGCGCGGATGATGGAGCCCAGGTTTTGTCGAGACTGTGGCGCCGTCGGCTCGGACCATCCCTGTGGCGCGGCAATCGCTCCGCCGCCGACCATCATGAGGGTTCCTGCCAACGCTGCGATCCAGGCGCGTTTCCCGCCACTCATACTCGATCCTTTCTGCAATTGGGTTGTCCAGAGCAGCTGGATCCGGATAGGATCCCGAATCCGTGTTCGAGCGCAGAACCAGGCACACATGCAATTCGTGTTACCGAGGTCTACAGCCTAGGACATCCCGGGGCGACAGCTTCGGAAATCGCTATCCGGATCAGGTACTCGCTCGAATTCGGCGGGGACGCGCCATTGTTGCTGTTTCACTCGCCCGACGAAACCGTTTGAAAGGCCGGGAATTACGCCCCGGATCGACGGCGAGTGCCGCTTTCGGGCGTCCGCGCCCGCACGAGAGTCGATACCGAAGGCCTGATATCGGTGGAGACGACAACGGGCATGGACAGCACCTCGTTCTCCACAGCGCGGCGAAGGATCGAATCCGGTTGTCTTTCAATGGAAGCAACCGGTGCGCTACCCGGTCGGGCACGGAACGCGCCGCGACCGGGCGGCAGGCACTACTGGATGCAGTCGGTGAGGATCTTCTGGGTGGCGGACTTGGCCTTGGCGGCGTCGTCCTTGCTCAGGCCCATGGTGGCGGAGTCGAGTTTGTTGGTATCGGTGCCGGGCTTGGTCATCAGGCGCAGACCGTCCTGCGAAATACCCTCGCCGACATAGATTTTCGCGGCGCAGTCGGCCAGCTTCGGGTCGTTCAGACCGCTGCTCTGCAACGCCTTGGACAGGTCCGCCTGGGTGACCTCGGGCTGGGCGCTACCCGAACCACAGCCCGCGAGCAGGGGCACGGCGACCAACGCGGCGGCGATCAGCGTAATCCTCAACTGATTTCCTCGATTCTCGTCATATACGGCTACGGCGGCACACAACCGCCGTGGTGATACTGCCGCATCCCACCGCTCAGGGACAGTCGGAGGTGACAATCCACAAAACGCGGGCGCTACAGATCCATCGCGGCACGCAGCGCGGTATCGAGACGTTCGAGGGTGTCGTCCTGCACGGCATCGATGCGTTCGACCAGCCAGCCGCGGTAGATACGGCCCAGATTGCCCGCGTGCACCCAGCCGTGACCGGGAATCGATACGGCCAGGATGTCCTGCGGATCCTCGTCGAGCAGTTCGGCGGCGATCAGCCAGGGGCGCGGCGACTCGTTGATGCCGTCACTCGAGATCAGGATGATGTCGCGACGGCGAGGCGAACCATGCGGGTTGTAGATCCACAGTTCACCCTTGCGCACGCATCAGCTCCTCGGCGGCCGCGAGTTCGGCCTCGTCGGCGGCCGCGGACTCGGCCGGATCGGGCACCGGACCACAGCCGGTGCGCACCGCTTCGCGCCGGGCGGCACGAGATATCCACGCGGACGGGGACATGCCCGCACGCTCCGCGGCCTGCTCGGCGAACGACCAGGCCGCCGCATCGAGTGACAACGTCACCTTACGGGTAGCCATACCAATTATCGTACCGCCGAAACGCCCGAAACGAACACTGTTGGCATAACGCCAACTGTTGCTACCCTGTGCGCGTGTTGAATCACCACCGCGCCGGCAGCGGGGAGCCCCTGGTCCTGGTCCACGGCGTCGGCAGCCGCTGGCAGGTCTGGGAGCCGGTGATCGACCGGCTGGCGGGATCGTTCGAGGTCTACGCCGTGGATCTGCCCGGATTCGGCGAATCCGAACCTCTCGCGAACACCACCGTCGACATCCTCACCGACGCGCTGGCGGCGTTCCTCACCGAGCACGGCCTGGACGCGCCGCACCTGGCCGGCAACTCCATGGGCGGGCTGATCGTGCTGAACCTGGCCGCCCGCGGGCTGGCCCGTTCGGTGACCGCCTTCTCGCCGATCGGATTCTGGGCCACCGCCGGACGCGTCTGGTGTCAGCAGTCCCTCGGACAGTCCGCGAGGCTCGGCCGGATCATGCGGCCCGCACTGCCCGCGATCCTGCGCACGCCCGCCGGGCGCACCGCATTGCTGAGCCTGGTCTTCGGCAGGGCATGGGCCGCGAGCGGCGAGGTCGCCCTGGCCACCGCCCTGGGCGCGATCGATTCCCCCGGATTCGCCCCCGCGCTGGCCTCCTTCGACCGCGCGCGTCTGCAGGACTCCGGACGCCTGGCCCGCATCCCGGTCACCGTCGCGTGGGGCAACCGCGACATACTGCTCACCCATGCCCCGCAGAGCCGACGCGCCCGCGCGCGGCTGCCCGAGGCGCGGCACCTCACGCTGCCCGGCAGCGGCCACATCCCGTTCTACGACGATCCCGGCCGGTGCGCGGACGTCATCCTCGATCAGCTCGCCGCGGTGGACCGATGAGCCCGGTAGCGCTGAGGATCGACGGAAACCGTGCCGACGTCGCGCTGGATCGTCCCGGCAAACACAACGGCCTCACCATCGAGATGTTGCGCGAACTCACCCAGGTGGCGCGAGTAATCCAGGGCCGCAAGGATATTCGCGCGGTAATTCTGCACGGTAACGGACCGAGTTTCTCCAGCGGCCTGGACATCGCCGGGACGATGAACAATCCGCTGGGCGTCGCGCGCAATTTCCTGCCGAATCCGTTGCGCGGCACCAATTCCTTCCAGGAAGCCTGCTGGGCGTGGCGGCGACTGCCGCAACCGGTGATCGCGGCCGTGCACGGACACTGTTACGGCGGCGCGCTGCAACTCGCGTTGGCGGCCGACTTCCGTTTCGCCACACCGGATTCGGATTTCTCGGTGATGGAAGTGAAGCACGGGCTGATTCCGGATATGACCGGTGCGGCGACGTTGTCGCGGCTGATCGGCCTGGACAAGGCGCTGCTGCTGACCATGACCGCCGATCGGGTGGACGCCGCCCACGCCGCGCGCGTCGGCCTGATCACCGATATCAGCGAGGATCCGATCGCGACCGCGCGGCAACTGGCCGAGCGGATCGCGGAACGTTCACCGCATGCGGTGGCGAGCGCCAAACGATTGTTCGACCGGACCTGGCACGCCTCGGCGCGTCGCGCATTCGGTATCGAACGCGCGACTCAGCTGCCTTTGATACTTCGCCAAACCCGAACGCGCAGGTAATCTGCGAACCGGCTGTACATTACGAACCGGTGGAAAACACACCGGCTGCAATATGCAGTACCCCCGTGACCGGGGTAGCTGAACCCGTGCCGAATGTGCGCAGTTTGTATTTCACATTTTGCCAGCCAGTCGATGATCGTGTGTGGCCGCGGTGAGTCTCGACCGGCGTCGGCCGCCCGTCTCGACACGACTCGGGAGGCCGACCTAATTTGTCCAGAGCAGTATCCATCCTGCTGTCCGCGATAGCCGCGGGCTCGGCGGTGATGTTGACCATGACCGCACCCGCCGATGCGAATCCCAACGCCATCAACCCCATTCCCGTATTGAACGGGACCGCCGGCCTGCCGCATCTGGCCGGCCGGAGCCGCGCGATCTTCCAGGTGACCGGCATGATGAGCCCGAACAACACCCAGAACTACAACGTTCTCGGCACCGATCTGGGCATCATGTGGGACAACGGCAAAGACCAGATGCTCACCGCGTTCGGCGATTCGGCGGGACTGGGACTGCCGAACCTGCTGGCCGGCAGCACGTGGGCCTGGCGCAGCAATATCCTGCTGCGCAGCCACACCCACAATCCGGCCAACGGCATCTATTACGACGGTGTCGTACGCGATGCGCTGGGTCAGGCACGCGATCTGATTCCAAGCCCGAAGATCCCGTTCATCGAGATCAGCCGAATCCCGACCGCGGGCATCGAGGTCGGCGGCGTGCAATACATGAGCCTGATGTCGGTGCGCACCTGGGATCGCGACGGACAGTGGACCACCAACTATTCCGGGCTGGCCGCCTCGGCCGACAATGGTGAAACCTGGGCCGATCTCGGTTTCACCCGGCGGCCCAATTCGGGTGGGAACACCAAATTCCAGATGAACGCGTTCGCCAAATCCGGCGGCATGGTGTACGAGTACGGCACCGCGTCGGGGCGCAATCACGCCGCATATGTGGCACGGGTGCGCGAGCACGATATTCAGAACCTCGGCGCGTACGAGTACTGGGACGGCCGAGGCTGGCGGCGCGGCGACCCGAATGCCGCCGCACCCATCGCCGGCGGGGTCGCCGAGTTGTCGGTGATGTGGAACCAGTACCTCGGGCAGTATCTGATGCTGACCACCGACCCGTTCAACTCGGTCGTCATGCGGCGGTCCTCCTCCCCGCAGGGCCCGTGGAGCGCACCCGAGGTCCTGATCGACGCCCGCGAGCTACCGACCGCATACGCCCCGTCGATCTTCCCGTACCAAACCGGCCGCGACCTGTACTTCCTCACCACGGTCCACAGCCAGTACAACGTGGTGCTGATGCACACCACGCTGTAACTTCGGCCTCCGCTTCGATTTCGGGACCCGACCGTGCCGGAGCGAAGCGCAGGCCGGAAAATACGAACCATGGACGCGGCCGATTGGGATGCTCGGTACACGCAGAGCGAGTTGGTGTGGGGTGCGCCGCCGAACGCCACCGTGGTCGAGCATGTGTACGGGCTCGAGCGGCGGGTGGTGTTGCAGCCCGACGCAGCCGGGGAGCCGGTTCCGGAACTGCCCCGCGCACTGGATCTGGCGTGCGGGGAGGGTCGCAACACGCTGTGGCTGGCCACGCACGGGTGGCAGGTCCGGGCGGTGGATTTCTCGCAGGTCGGGATCGATAAGGCGCGGACGGTGGCGTCGCGGCTGTCGCGATCGGTGCGCGGCCGGATCGACTGGCAGTGCGCTGACGTCACCGATCTCGACGCGGCCGGGATCACCGGGCCGTTCGAGCTGGTGTTGAGCGTCTTCGTGCACCTGCCCGCCGATCAGCGCCGGGTGATGCTGAGGCGCGCCGCCGAACTGCTCTCCCCCGGCGGCACGCTGCTCGTACTCGGCCACGACACCACCAACATCACCGACGGTTTCGGCGGTCCGCACGATCGGTCGGTCCTGTTCACCCCCGACGATGTGGTGACCGATCTGGCCGCGGTCCCCGATATCCGCATCCAGATCGCCGATCGCGTACTGCGCGGGACCGAGGGCCGCGATGCGATCGATGCGCTGGTCGTCGCGACGAAGATCGTCCCGGACCTGGCGGAGCAGGCCGCGGAGGCCTGAACCGCGCACGACTCACTCCGTCGCGGCCCACCTGCGCAACCACGGTTCGACCGTGCCGATGATCAGATCGAATCCGCTGCGGAACGAATGCGGTTGTCCCGGAACGACACTCACTTCGGCGGCATCGGCCGGATCGGGGATGCCGAACGGATCGCGCGCGCCGTTGACGACCACGACGTCGACCGACCGCGAGGCCGCGAGCAACTCCTCCCGCCGCGTCTTCTCCGGCTTGCCCGGCGGATGCAGCGGAAATGACAGAGCGACAACGCCTTTGGCATCCACCTCGACAGCCGTTCGGCACACCACCCGCGCGCCGTTGCTGCGCCCGCCCTGGATCAACGGCACCGATCGCACCTTCTTGCGCAGTGCCGCAACGATTTCCAGCCACGCCGCATCCTGCGTGCGCACCACACCCGGCGCCCGGCGCCCCGCCACCCGATAGGGCTGCACCACCCGCGCGACCGCCCCGCCCAACTCCACCGCGCAATCGCGCACCGCCAGCAGATCCTTCGCCTCGACCCCGCCCCCGGACCCGTGGGTCAGCAACAGCAGGAATTTCGGCGACCGCGGCTTGTCGAGCTCGACCTCCGCGGACCCCGCACTCGTCTCGATACGCACGATATGCCGCCTCTCCATGACACGTCCCCGGCTCGACGACGCGATGCCACCGGGCCGGCCGCGGCCCGGCATCACGTGCCCGGTCGTCGTATTTCATCGACAGTAACGGCCGGTGGCGGCAGTCGAGCCGGGCGACCCGCCCTCACACGTCGCCGGTCACGCCACCGCACCCGACGAACCCTCCACGCCGGCGACCGGCATCCGATCAGCCACAAAGCCGGACCGTCGCGCTCGATCACGCCCGCGTGCCCACGATCCTCACCGGAAAGAACGCGCGGCGACGACGACCGTCACCGGATCGATCACAGAACCGATCCGTTCGCACTGCCCGTCAGGCCAGGCCACCCGTTGCGCTCGACCGGCGTCCACCTACTCCGCACGCACCGCGACCCGGCAACGTTCGCCGTTCGGCCGGTCACCGCACTGATCTGGGCAAACCGGGAGTGCTGCCGACAACTGTTCATCGCGTCACACTGCCCCGTCGACTCTTTGACGACGGATTACCCGCGAGTAATATACGCTGTAAGTTACCCGCGAGTAGTGGACTAATGAAGGCCGTTCGCCACTTGCGGAGACCGCGGGCGGGAACGGGCAACGTCCGACCGCACCAAACTCGATGGAGAGTGAGTAGACAGATGGGTCACTACAAGAGCAACGTCCGCGACCTGGAGTTCAACCTCTTCGAGGTGCTCGGCCTCGGTTCGATCCTCGACAGTGGCGCGTACGGCGATCTCGACGCCGATACAGTCAAGGAAATGCTGCGCGAGGTACGCCGGCTGGCCGAGGGCCCGCTGGGTGAGTCGTTCGCCGACGCCGACCGCAACCCGCCGGTCTTCGACCCCGAGACGCACAGCGTCTCGATCCCCGAATCGTTCAAGAAGTCCTTCCGCGCGATGCAGGAGGGCGGCTGGGAGAAGCTCGGCCTGCCCGAGGAGCTCGGCGGTCTCGCCGTGCCGCGCAGCGTGCACTGGGCGATCAGCGAGTTGATCCTCGGCGCGCAGCCCGCCGCGTACATGTACGCCGCCGGTCCCGGTTTCAACGCGATCTTCTGGAACAACGGCACCGAAGAGCAGAAGAAGTGGGCCAAGATCGCGGTCGACCGCGACTGGGGCGCCACCATGGTGCTGACCGAGCCCGACGCCGGTTCCGACGTGGGCGCGGGCCGCACCAAGGCCGTCAAGCAGGAGGACGGCACCTGGCACATCGAGGGCGTCAAGCGATTCATCACCTCCGGCGACGCCGACGACCTGTTCGAGAACACCGTGCACCTGGTGCTGGCGCGTCCCGAGGGCGCGGGCCCGGGCACCAAGGGCCTGTCGCTGTTCTTCGTGCCCAAGTTCCACTTCGACCACGAGACCGGTGAGCTGGGCGAGCGCAACGGCGTCTTCGTCACCGGCGTCGAGCACAAGATGGGCCTGAAGGTCTCGGCCACCTGCGAGGTCACCTTCGGCGGCCACGGCGTCCCGGCCAAGGGCTGGCTCGTCGGCGAGGTGCACAACGGCATCGCGCAGATGTTCGACGTCATCGAGAACGCGCGAATGATGGTGGGCACCAAGGCGATCGCGACGCTGTCGACCGGTTACCTGAACGCGCTGGAGTACGCCAAGACCCGCGTGCAGGGTGCGGACCTGACCCAGATGACCGACAAGTCCGCGCCGCGCGTCACCATCACCCACCACCCGGACGTGCGCCGCTCGCTGATGATGCAGAAGGCGTACGCCGAGGGCCTGCGCGCGGTCTACCTCTACACCGCCGCGCACCAGAACGCCGACATCGCCGAGCTGGTCTCGGGCGCGGACGCGGATCTGGCCGCCCGGGTGAACGATCTGCTGCTGCCGATCGTCAAGGGCGTCGGCTCCGAGCGGGCCTACCAGTACCTGACCGATTCGCTGCAGACCTTCGGCGGCTCGGGCTTCCTGCAGGACTACCCGATCGAGCAGTACATCCGCGACGCGAAGATCGACTCCCTCTACGAGGGCACCACCGCGATCCAGGCGCAGGACTTCTTCTTCCGCAAGATCGCCCGCGACCGCGGCGTGGCGCTGGCGCACGTGGCCGGTCAGATCAGCAAGTTCCTCGAGCGCGAGGGCGGCAACGGCCGGCTCAAGGCCGAGCGCAAGCTGCTGGCGACCGCCCTCGAGGACGTGCAGGGCATGGCCGCGACCCTGACCGGGCACCTGATGGGTGCGCAGGAGGACGCCAACGAGCTGTACAAGGTGGGCTTGGGCTCGGTGCGCTTCCTGCTCGCCGTGGGTGACCTGCTGGTCGGCTGGCAACTGCTGGCGCAGGCCGAGATCGCCATCGCCGCGCTGGACAACGGTTCGGACGAGGCCTTCTACCAGGGCAAGATCGCGACCGCGCAGTTCTTCGCACGCAACGTGCTGCCCGAGCTGACCGCGACCCGCGCGATCCTGTCCAACCTGGACAACGACATCATGGAGCTGGACGAAGCAGCCTTCTGACCTGGTAGGTCGATGGCCTGAACGCCCCGCGCCCGGATTCACCTCCGAGCGCGGGGCGTTTGCTGTATTCCAGGCGATTTCGATCCGGGCGCATCGTCCCGCGACACGTTGTCATGGCCGACCCCAAGGTTCGCGGCCCGTCTCGCCGCTCGGACGCGTGGCGGGTGCGAGGAACGAGTGCCCGACGCGGGGCCGAGCGGTGAGACTTCGGGGGCCGCGGACAGCCGGAGCGGAGCGGAGGCCAAAGACACAGCATCACGATCATGTAACAGTAGGCACCGAATCGGGCGATGTGATCAATGTTGCGTAACGCAAGTCCCACATCTGCCCCGTAGAACCGGCACAATACCCACGGCGCGACCGAATGGAAGGGAACAGAATTATGAAACGACTGTCCGCATTAGCCGGAGCGTGTGCGGCGGTCGCGATAATCGCGGTGGGGGCCACAGCCCCGGCCGGAGCCGACCCCAACAACATCAATCCCTTCCCGGGCCTGAACGGCACCAACGGTCTGCCCAACCTACCCGGGCCGACGCAGGCGATATTCCAGCTGACGGGGATGGCCAGCCCGAACCACACCGACAAGCAGAACGTGCTCGGCACGGACCTGGGCATCATGTGGGACGACGGGCACGGGCACATGATCAGCGCCTACGGCGACACCGCCGGACTGGGCATGCCGAACCTGCTGGCGGGCAGCGTCTGGGCCTGGCGGTCCAACGTGCTATACCGCAGCCCCGCCGGGGCCAGCCCGTCACACGGCATCCACTACGACAGCTTCGTCGACAATCCGCTGCCCAGCCCGAAGATCCCGGGCATCGAGATCAGCTTCATCCCCACCGCGGGCATCTCGGTCAACGGCGTGCAGTACATGCGGATGATGTCGGTGCACAACTGGGGCATGGACGGGAAGTGGAACACCAACTTCTCCACCCTGGCCGTCTCCGGTGACGACGGCCAGACCTGGGCCCAGCTGCCCACGACGCGCCGCGCGGCCGACGGCCCCTGGGCCAACTTCCAGCAGAACGCCTTCCTGAAGTCGGGCGGCTACGTGTACGAGTACGGCACACCGCCCGGTCGCAACAACCCGGGATTCATCGCCCGGGTCAAGGAAGGCGACATCGCCAACAACGCCGCATACGAATTCTTCGACGGCAAGACCTGGAAGCGGAACGATGTCGGCGCGGCCAAGCCGATCGTCGGCGGCGTCGGCGAACTGTCGGTGGTGTGGAACGAATATCTGCATCAGTACGTCATGCTGACCACCGATCCGTTCAATTCGGTGGTGATGCGAACCGCGCCGAACCCGGAGGGTCCGTGGGGCCCGGCCCGAGTGCTGGTCGACGTGCGCAACCTGAAGACCGCCTACGCACCGATGCTCTACCCGTACCAGACCGGCAACGCCCTGTACTTCGCCCTGGGCGTCCACAACCAGTACAACGTCGTCCTGATGCGCGCGGAGCTGTAATATCTGCCTCCGCTT
>NZ_BDBQ01000058.1 GCF_001613065.1 Nocardia miyunensis NBRC 108239 | reverse complement strand
CCCGCGAAGCGATAGGTTCAGCGAGAAGACCTGCAGGTTTTCGGCGCGGCTCGTCGTTGCGCGGTCGAAGCGCATGGGCGAAGCCCGAGTCTCGACCGCGCAACGACGAGCCTCAGGGCGCCGAAAACACGCCGGAGCGAAGCGGAGGCCAAAAATACAGGGCCCCGTGCGGTTGCCGGGTCGGGGGTCTGGCAACTGCACGGAGCCGATCTGTGTATCGCGGCCCACGCCGGAGTGTTACACCACCGTGCGGGCGGGCCTGAGAATTTTTCCGACCTGACAGAGTGGACAATCGAGAAGGCTGCGGCGTGGAAGTGACGGACCTGCCGGAGCTCCGGGACGACACGAGGAGAAGGTATGCAGCTGGGAATGATCGGCCTCGGCCGGATGGGCGCGAACATCGTGCGCCGGATCGTCAAGGACGGGCACACCGCGGTCGGCTACGCTCGTCGCGAGAGCCAGATCAAGGAATTCGTCGACGAGCTGGGTGACAAGTTCACCGGTGCGACGGATTACAAGTCCTTCGTCGAGCAGCTCGCGGCCCCGCGCATCGTGTGGGTGATGATTCCGGCGGGTGCGACGGGTGCGGTCATCGACGAGGTCGCCGAGCTGCTGGATCCGGGCGACATCATCATCGACGGCGGTAACAGCCGGTACCACGAGGACATCAAGCGGTCCCAGGCGCTGGCGCCCAAGGGCATCCACTACATGGATATCGGCACCTCGGGCGGCGTGTGGGGGCTCGAGCGCGGCTACTGCCTGATGGTCGGCGGCGAGGCCGAGCAGGTCGCGCACATCGAACCGCTGCTGCGTTCGATCGCGCCCGGCGTCGACGCGGCCCCGCGCACCCCCGGCCGCACCGGTGAGCCCTCGCGCGCCGAACAGGGCTATCTGCACTGCGGTCCCGCCGGTGCGGGCCACTTCGTCAAGATGGTGCACAACGGCATCGAATACGGCGCCATGGCCGCCTACGCCGAGGGAATGAACATCCTGCACAAGGCGAATATCGGCGCGCAGCTCGAGGCCTCGCACTCCGCGGAGGAGACCCCGCTGGACAACCCGGAGTACTACCGGTACGACATCGACGTCCCGGAGGTCACCGAGCTGTGGCGGCGCGGTTCGGTGGTCGCGTCCTGGCTGCTGGACCTGACCGCGCAGCAGCTGCTGCTGGATCCGGAACTGTCCTCCTTCGGCGGCCGGGTGTCCGATTCGGGTGAGGGCCGCTGGACCATCTCCGCGGCCATCGACGAGGGCGTCCCCGCGCCGGTGCTGTCCGCGGCGCTGTTCGCCCGTTTCTCCTCGCGCGGCGAGGCGCTGTACGCGGACAAGGTGCTCTCGGCCATGCGCAAGGGCTTCGGCGGGCACAACGAGCTCCCGGCGAAGTAGAACTCGTCGAAATCTGCTGCCCCGCATCGTCATTCGATGCGGGGCGGTTGCGTTTCCGGACGGCGGCACGAGCCCGGCGTGCCCGCTGTGATCACCGGCGGCGACACCGGCTACCGTCGGACTCATGCGCAACGTTCGCGGGATCGTTCTTGCTGTGATGGCTGTCGGTTTGACCGCGTGCTCGAGCGGTTCCCCGACCTCGGCGCCGTCGAGTTCCACGACCGCTGCCCCCAAGCCCGCGCCCGCCACGACGCCTGTCACCACGACCAGGACTCAGGCGGACTGCAACGCGAGTTACCTCGCGCAGTTCACCACGCGGCGCAAGCTCGCGCAGTTGCTGACGGTCGGGGTGACCGGGGCAGCGGATGCGCAGAACGTGGTGGGCACCGATCAGGTCGGCGGGATCTTCGTCGGCAGCTGGACCGATCAGGCGCTGCTGGCCGACCATCAGATCGACCAGGTCAAGGCCGCGGCGAAGGTGCCGCTGATGGTGACCATCGACGAGGAGGGCGGCCGGGTCTCGCGGCTGAAGAACCTGATCGGCGCGGCCCCCGCGGCCCGGACCGCCGCGCAGACCATGACCGCGGACGAGTTCTACACCCAGAGCCTGGCGCGCGGTAAGGCGATGAAGGATCTGGGCATCACCGCCGATCTCGCGCCCGACGCCGACGTCAGCGATCAGGCCGCCGATTCGGTCATCGGGGACCGCTCGTTCTCCGACGATCCGAATGTGGTGACCTCCTTCGCCGGTTCGTTCATCCGGGCCATGCACGATGTGGGCCTCGGCGCGGTCATGAAGCATTTCCCGGGGCACGGCCACGGTTCCGGCGATTCGCACACCGGCGCGGTGCACACCCCGCCGCTGGCCGAGTTGCAGAACAACGACCTGGTGCCGTTCCGCAATCTGATCGGTTCGGGCGCGGCGGTCATGGTCGGCCACCTGGACGTTCCCGGGCTGACCACGCCGAACGTTCCGGCCAGTATCAGCCCGCAGGCGATGTCCCTGCTGCGGCAGGGCACCGGTTACGACGCCAAGCCTTTCGACGGCCCGATCTTCACCGACGACCTCGGCGGCATGGCCGCGATCAGCAACCGGATGAATATCGAGGACGCGGTCGCCGCTGCGCTCGAGGCCGGGGCCGACAATGCGCTGTGGACGACCAGCACGGCGGTCCCCCAGGTGCTCGACAAGCTCGAGCAGGAGGTGAACTCGGGCCGCCTGCCGATGGCCCAGGTGGACGCGTCGGTGCTGCGGATGGTCGAGTTCAAGGGCGTCACCCCGCACTGCTGATCGCACTGGCCCGAATGCGACAGTGATCCGGTCACCGAGCCCGTGAGCTGCGGACGCCCGTCCGCTCCCGGGCGACTTTCCGGCAATGCGCGATTCGCATAACTTACCTAGGAGTAAGATAAAGCTTTCATCATGGCCTAGGAGTGTGAATGGCAGGCGGTACGAAGCGGCTCCCCCGGGCGGTTCGTGAACAGCAGATGCTGGACGCCGCCGTCGAGGTGTTCTCCCGCAAGGGTTATCACGACACGTCGATGGATGCCATCGCCGCCGAGGCCAAGATATCCAAGCCGATGCTCTATCTGTACTACGGGTCCAAGGACGAACTGTTCCGGGCCTGCATCGCCCGCGAGAGTATGCGTTTCATCGAGGCCGTGGCCGTCGCGGGCAACCCCGCGCTGACTCCGCACGAACAGCTCCGCGCGGGCCTCGAGGCGTTCCTGTCCTACGTCGACAACCACCGCCTGTCCTGGCAGGTTCTCTACCGCCAGGCCCTGGGCCAGCAGCCGTTCGCCTCGGAGATCGCCAACAGCCGCGAGCGCGTCATCGAGTTGACCGCCAAACTCCTCGAATCCAGCGCGAAATACGCCGAGCCGGGTACGAATTTCGACATCGTCTCGGTAGCGGTCATCGGCGCGGGCGAGGCCATCGCGGATCGCATCGCCAGCGGGGAGGTCGAGGTGGCCGAGGCCGTCAACCTCCTCGACGATCTTGCCTGGCGTGGTCTGGCGGGCCGGAAGAAGGCCGAATAACCTGCGGGTTACGTTGCAGCACTGCGCAACTCTTTCCGGTTTCCTCGTCGGCACGGTTGCGGCGGAACGCGAAGCTGACAAAGTGTTGTCCGGCGCTCGACATCGGTCTCGACATCGAGCCGCTGATCGCCGCGATCGATGCTCACGCACAGCTCGAACGGACGATCGCGACGGCACCGCGTCCCGGAGCACTGGACGAACTGACCCGGGCCACGCAACTGTGCACGGCCGAATTGTTCGCGCACACCGCAATACTCGCCGGACGCCCGGAAAACGCATCCGCCCTGCGCGATGCCGGATGGCATTTCGGCCGCATCGCCCATCTCGCCGACGCGATCGAGGACCGTGAACAAGACCGCCGACGCGGCAGATTCAACCCCCTCACCGCCACCGGAACCACTCGGAAACAGGCGTATGCTCTACTGCGCGAATCGAATTCGCGAATCGAGGAAGCCCTGTGGCGAGCAGGTCTGTCGGCCACCCCGAGCGTCCGCTGGGCCCTGCTCGATCCGGTTTCCGGAGTAGTGCGCCGCATGCGCCGGACCGCCACAGCCTGCTCGGACGCGGCACACACCTGTTCCCATGGCCGCTGCGGAACCTCGCACGAGCACAGCGGAATTCCCGTGTCGACCGACCCCACCCACACCGTCCAGCTACTAGGCTTCCCCACCGCCCGGCCCTGATCGATCTCACCGCGAAATCCGGCTCGGCCGCGCGGGCCGCGAGGCGACACACGGAGTCTGCCGAACCAGGTTCGGCACCAGACCTTTTCGAACTCATCGCGGCACCGCGCTCGATCAAGCCGGCCACCGCCCTGAGCACGATCGAACCACCCCGGCCCTCACAGCGCCGGGCCGAACCAACGCTACCAACCGGATCCACACCGGGCAGCTCCCTATTCGCCCAACCCGAGCGGCTCGAATTCCTATGGGCCCCAACCTGGTAGAAACCCGTACGGCCCCGGCCCCCAGCCAGGCGCGAACCCGTACGACGCCGGACCCGGCACACCGAATCCCTATGGGCCCCAGCCCGGTACGAACCCGGGCGGTCCCGACCCGAGCAGCCCTCAATCGGGCGCGAACCCGTATGGCCCGGTCCCCGGCACACCCAATCAGACGAATCCCTTCGGCTCGCAACCCGGCACGCCGTACAACCCGAATGCCCCACGCCCATACGACATTCCGCCCCCGTTCAGCGATCGCCCGAACAACGCTCCGCGCCACGACCCCAGCGACCCTCCGCCCCCCGAAACGCCCAGGCATCGGAACAGGCCTGGCCATCATCTGCGGCGCGTACTGCACCGGCTACGCCTGCTGCGCCACCCACCGCCGCCCCTGCAGCGGCGTAGAGCAGTCCGCCTGGATCAGTCGCGGCGATTGCTGGAGCCAATGCTGTGACGGCTGCGGTGAATTCTGTTCCAGCGGCTGCGACGGCTGTTCCAATTGCTGCAGCTGCGACGGCTGCCCCTGTGACGGCTGCTGCGACGGTTGCTGCTGCGACAGCTGAACGCCACCAGCCCCACCGACGCCCACTCCCGCGACCGCCCTCCGATGCGCAGATTGCTGCCCTATTTGCGACTACCGCTCGTGCGGCTGCTGCTACTGCGACAAAGAGCCCGACTCGTACGGCATTTTCTCGTCAGTCAGCCTGCGCTGGAAAGCATTTCGTCAACCGGGGAATGCGGCTCCCACCGGTGGAGCGCCGGTACAGGTGAACCTCCCCTATCAGGCCGACGCGAGAGCGGTGCCGACGAAGGTTGTTCCGCAAGCCGAGTTCTACTCTGTCCTCGGCATCGCTGCGGTACCGGAGGTCGATGTACCGATGCCATTCGCTCTCCGATAGGCCGGTCCGGCCTGCCGCGTAGTGCGGCTTCCGTTTATGGGCATCGAAACAGCAAGCGCCGCGAGCCTTTCCGGCGACCATCGGATCCTCGTGCGACCCGATGGGTAAAGAGCGTGCGGCTCTCGGCTGTCCGGAAGGAGGTCGGCCAGCCGCGGGGGTTCAGTGGTTGCGTGCTTCCTGTGGTGTCGATCCGAACTTCGCTTTGAAGGAGGCTCCGAAGGCACTGAGTGAGCGGAAACCGCTGGTGTAGGCGATCTGGGCGACGGTTCGGTCGGGGGAGCTCTCGCGAAGAAGGCGACGTGCGTGGGCCAACCGCTCGGCGCGGATCAATCGGCTCGGCGTCGTACCGGTGTTCTGCAGTGCCAGTTGGACCTGTCGCAGGGACCAACCGAGGTGGTGCGCGATCGCTGACGGTGTGAGTTCGGGATCTGTGGCGTGTCGGCGGACGTAGTCGCGGACCGCGGCGTCAACCGCCCCGAGCGTGGTGGGCAACTCCGTACCGGACCGCAGGCACAGTTTGAGCAGTTCGATCGCCATGTCGGACGTCGTGGCGAAGCCGAGTCCATCGACGGCCGCGCGCTGCTTGCTGAGCTCGCTGATCATGTTGAAGGCGACCGATCCCACGCCCTGCCTCAAGTCGATCACCGCAGGTCCGGCACCGGCGTCGAGAGGCAGCGAACCGGCGGGGATGTTCATCACCCACCCGTGCGCGCTCTGCGCCTGCGCGAAGTCGAACGGACGTGCCTTGGTGACCACCGCGGCCTGTCCGGGCACCACCCGAACGGTGGTGTCGTCCTGTCGGAATTTCATTGTGCCGCCGGTCGGAACGACCACACGCAGGCTCGCATCATCATCCCGGCGAACATCCGTGCGCGTTCGTGCGTAGGTGATGCCGTCGGACCGAAAGCCGATCAACTGATAACCCGCGTAATGCTGGGCCTTCGTAGTGCCGTGGAATGTCGCGGCATCGGCGAAACGGAACTGCAGAGTGCCCTGATTTCGGCAGATGTGCTCGGCCCAGAAGTCGGCGGACTCACGCATGGAGACCGCGGTGGTGTCGACCTCCTGTACGAGATACGGCTCGGAATCTCTCATGAGCAACACTCCAGCGGCTTGCGCGTTCGCGTGCGTTCCATGCGCGCACGCGGTCGAACGGGCACAGACGCACTCATAATCTGGAGTCGAATTATGACACCGATCACCATGAGGAAAGACATCATGTCCTGTCGTGACTCTGACGATCAGGCCGATGAGAGCGCGACCTGCGAGCCCTGCGACGCACAACGGTGTGCGGCGGCGTTGAGCAACGGCGTTCGGTGTGGTCGGACTCGCACTGACCGAACAGTCCGTCCGTGGTGCGCCTCCAGGAGATATCGACGATGACCGACGTCCAGACAGTGCGTGGTCCGGTGCCGGCCGAGCAGCTCGGCAATACGCTCATGCACGAACACGTATTCGTGCTGGGTGAGGAAATACGGCAGAACTACCCGGACTTTCCCGACCGCTGGGACGAGGACCTGCGGGTCGTGGACGCGGTGGAGAAGTTGCGCCAGTGCGCGTCGCGGGGAATCGCCACGATCCTCGACCCGACCGTCATCGGCCTGGGTCGCTACATCCCGCGCGTCCAGCGGATCAACGAGCAGGTCGACATCAACATCATCGTCGCGACCGGCATCTACACCTACAACGAGGTCCCGTTCCAGTTCCACTACACCGGTCCGGGACTGCTGTTCGACACACCCGAGCCCATGGTCGAGCTGTTCGTCCGGGACATCCGCGAGGGTATCGCCGACACCGGAGTCAAGGCGGCGTTCCTCAAGTGCGCGATCGAGGAACCGGGCCTGACGCCGGGGGTGGAACGGGTGATGCGCGCCGTCGGGCAGGCCCAGGTCGAGACCGGTGCGCCGATCACCGTGCACACCAACCCGCATACCCGGTCCGGCCTTGTCGCGCAGAAGGTCCTCGCCGAGGAGGGGGTGGACCTCACCAAGGTCGTCATCGGTCACTCCGGGGACAGCACCGAGCTGGACTATCTGTGCGAGCTCGCCGACGCCGGCTCGTATCTCGGCATGGACCGGTTCGGCCTCGACGTGCTGCTGCCATTCGAACGCCGGGTCGACACGGTGGTCGAACTCGTCCGCCGCGGCTACGCGGACAGGATGGTCCTGGCGCATGACGCGGCCTGCTTCATCGACTGGCTCTCCGCGGAGGGCAAGGCGGCGGCGCTGCCGAACTGGATCTATACCCATATCAGCGACGACGTGCTGCCGGCACTGCGCGAGCGCGGAGTCACCGACGAGCAGATCGCCACGATGCTGGCGGACAACCCGCGCCGCTATTTCTCGGTCTGACACGCGGGTGCTCCCGGGGCACGGCAGGACCGAGGTCGAGACGAGGACCGAATGATCCATCCGCCCACCTATTCCGACAGCGATCGCATCGCCCTGTACAGCCCGGAATTCGCCGCGCTGCCACACGAGTGTTACCGCGAAATGCGCGAGCGATACGGGTCGCTGGCGCCGGTCGAATTGTCCCCGGGAGTCCCCGCGACCTTGGTGATCGACTACCGCACGGCCGTGCGGGTGCTGCACGATCCCGCGCATTTTCCGGTCGATCCACGTACCTGGCAGAACGACATTCCCGACGATTGCCCGGTGAAGCCGATGCTGGCATGGCGGCCGAACGCGATACGCAATTCCGGGGAGGAACACCGGCGATACCGGGATGCCAACGTCGCCGCGCTCTCGGCGGTGGACCTGCACGGTCTGCACGCGGTGGTGGAGCGGATCGCGGTGCCGCTGATCGGGCAGTTCTGCGAGACCGGCTCGGCCGATCTGATCGCGGATTACGCACGGCCGCTGGCCTTTCAGGTGGTCAACGCGATGCTCGGCTGCTCACCCGAGATCGGGCAGCGGGTCGCGACGGGCGTCATCACCCTCTTCGAGGGGTCCGACGCCGCGGCCGGGAACATGATGCTCATCGAGGCGCTGAGCGAGCTCGCCGCGGGCAAACGCGCCGATCCCGGCGACGACGTCACCACCCGATTGGTCCAGCATCCGGCCGGATTCGACGATCAGGAGGTCATCGAGCAACTCGTCACGCTCTACGCCGCGGGCGTCGAGCCGGTGCACAACCTCATCACCAATACGCTGCTGCTGATCCTGACCAACGACCGTTTCGCGGGCAACCTGCTGGGCGGCAGCCTGTCCACCCGCGACGCGCTCGACGAGGTGCTGTTCCTGGACCCGCCGATCGCGAATTTCTGTATGACCTATCCGCGCCAGCCGGTCCTGCTCGACGACGTGTGGCTGCCCGCCCACCAGCCCGTGATCATCAGCATCGCGGCGTGCAACAACGACCCGGCCGTCAGCGGCGGCGACTACACCGGCAACCGATCGCACCTGGCCTGGGGCGCGGGTCCGCACGCCTGCCCCGCACGCCAGTCGGCCTACCTGATCGCCCAGGACGGCGTCGACCAACTTCTCGACGCCCTACCCGAAATCGAACTGTCCATCGATTCCGACGAATTGGCCTGGCGCCCAGGACCTTTCCACCGTGCCCTGGCCACGCTGCCGGTTACTTTCGATCCGGCCCGGCCGTTCGCGAGCTGGCACCCCAGCTGACACCCGGCGACGGCAAGAGCCGCACGCCTTTCCGGTGATCATCGAATCCCCCATGCGATCCGATGGGCTCACGGAAAGAGCGTGCGGCTCCGACTGTCCGGGGGCGCCGGATCAGCGCAGGGCCCCGGTGAGATAGGGGTACCCCTTCTTCGGGTGTTTCAGGGACAGGTCCCAGCCTTCGGCGGCGTGGTCCGCGTAGGCGTTGATCGTGGACGGGAGCAGGATCGGCTTGCCGAAGCGGACGGAATAGGTTGCCGCGGCGGGGATTCTGCCCTCGATGAGGCTGAGAATCGCTGCGGCGGACCACATTCCGTGGGCGATGGAGCGGGAGAAGCCGAACGCCTTGGCGCTCAGGGAGGACATGTGGATCGGGTTGCGGTCGCCCGAGGCCGCTGCGTAGCGGTGGATGAGGGCCTGGTCCGCCTTCAGGGTGCGCAGCGGGGGCGGGGGAACCTCTTCCGGTTTGGGTTCGGGGCGGGGGCCGCCGGACAGGGACGTCTTCTGCTGATGCAGGAAGGACGACGTCTGCCGCCATACCAGTTCCCGGCCGACGTTGATCTCCGTGATCGCGTCGACCACAAGACCTTTCGGGTGTTCGCGCAGGTTCTCCACGTGTGTGCGCAGGTCCAGCGGCTCACTGGCCGAGATCTCGCGGCGCCGCTCGATCACGTTCTCCATGTGCACCGAACCGACCGCCGTGAACGGGAAATCCCGGGCGGTCAGCAACTGCATCACGGTCGGGAAGGCCAGCACGAACGGGTAGGTCACCGGCAGTGCGTCACCGAACCGCAGCCCGGTCGCGTGGCAGTACGCGGCCAGGTTGTCGATGTCGACGCGCACGCCGTTCAATTCCACCGCGCGGTCGGGGATCTGCGACTTGCGCGCCGAAACCAGTGGCAGCGGAACGGCTCCCAGGGCGGCCTTGAGATACAGGCTGCCGGTCTTGGGCGGCTCGTTCAATTTGATGGTCTGGGTCATCACGCGCTCCGCTCAGGCACCGATTAGGCTCTGGCCACAAACGCGGATGACGTTGCCGCTCACCGCATTCGAGGCCGGGCTGGCGAAGTAGGCGATGGTCTCGGCGACATCTATGGTCTGCCCGCCCTGGTTCAGCGAGGCCATGAGCCGACCGGCCTCGCGGGTGCCCAGCGGAATGGCGGCGGTCATCGCGGTCTCGATGAAGCCCGGCGCGACGGCGTTGATGGTGACGCCCTTCTCCGCCAGCTTCGGGGCCTCCGCGTCGACCATGCCGATGACACCGGCCTTGGACGCGCCGTAGTTGGTCTGGCCGCGGTTGCCCGCGATACCGGCGATGGAGGACACGTCGACCACGCGGCCGCCCTCCTTCAGCGCGCCCTTGGCGACCAGTGCCTCGGTAATGCGGTGCGGCGCAGCGAGATTGACGTTCAGCACGGCGTTCCAGCGGGCGTCGTCCATATTGGCGAGCAGCTTGTCGCGGGTGATGCCGGCGTTGTGCACGATGATGTCGACGCCGCCGAAACGCTGGGTGGCGAATTCGGCGATCTTGTCCGCGGCGTCGGCGGCGGTGACGTCCACCGCGAGCGCGGTGCCGCCCACCTTGTTGGCGGTCTCGGACAGCGCGTCACCGGCGGCGGGGATGTCCGCGGCGATCACGGTCGCGCCGTCGCGGGCGAACACCTCGGCGATGGTCGCGCCGATACCGCGCGCCGCGCCGGTGACCACGGCGACCTTCCCGGCCAGCGGCTTGTCCCAGTCGGCGGGGGCGGTCGAATCGTCCTTGCCGACCCGGAACACCTGACCGTCGACGAAGGCCGACTTACCGGACAGCACGAAACGCAGCGTGGACTCGAGGCCGGTCGCGCCCGCGCCCGCCTCGGGGTGCAGGTAGACCAGGTTCGAGGTGGCTCCGCGCAGCAGCTCCTTGCCGACGCTGCGGGTGAACCCCTCCAGCGCGCGCTGCGCGATCTGCTCCTCGACGCTCGACGCGAGTTCCGGGGTGGTGCCGACGACCAGGATGCGGCCGCTGGGGGCGATCGAGCGCATCACCGGCTGATAGAAGGAGTACAGCTGCGCCAGCTCCTCGACCGAGCCGAGGCCGGTGGCGTCGAAGACCAGTGCGCCGAATTTCACGCCCTGGGCGGGCGCATCGGCGAAAGTGTAGTCCGACAACAGGTTTCGCACCGCATCGGCTACCCGCCCCTTACCGCCGAGCAGCACCGGGCCCGGCAGCGCGGGCTCGCCCTTCTTGTAGCGGCGCAGTTTCTCCGGCTTGGGCAACCCCAGCTTGCCGGCCAGGAACGAGCCGGGGGCCGAGTTGACGAACGATCCGTAGAGGTTGGGAGCGCCTTTGCTTTTGCTGGCTGCCACTGTTCCTACCTTTTCTTGTGTCGTAGGTGTCTCATCGTCGCGCCGGCCCGGGCGTACCGGACGTGTCGCATCCATCAGGGGCTACGTATCGACAATGAACTTACTCCAGAGTAAGTTTAATGTAAACCGATAGCGAAGGGGCACCGGACTGCGCCGCTACTTCGGCAGGCCGGGAGCGCCGGAATCCCCCGACGACCCAACCCGACGAGACACTGGAGACTCGAGTGACAACCAAAGCCCGTTCGGCCACCCCCGCCCCGGCCACCGGAGCCAAGCAGGCGCGTCCCGTCGCCGTCCTCGGCGGCAATCGGATCCCGTTCGCCCGCTCCGACGGCAAATACGCGCACGCCTCGAATCAGGACATGTTCACCGCCGCGCTGAACGGTCTGGTCAGCCGGTTCGGCCTGCAGGGCGAGCGGCTCGGGCTGGTGGTCGGCGGCGCGGTGCTCAAGCGCGTCGGCGAGCACGGCATGATCCGCGAGAGCGTGCTGGGCAGCGAGCTGTCGCCCTACACTCCCGCTCACGATCTGCAGCTGGCCTGCGGCACCGGGTTGCAGTCGATCGTCACGGTCGGCGACGGAATCGCGTTGGGCCGCATCGACGTCGGCGTCGGCGGCGGCACCGACACCACCTCCGACGCGCCGATCGGGGTCAGCGAATCGATGCGCGAGTGGATGCTCGACGCCAACCGCGCCAAGAAGAACTCCGACTACGTCAAGCTGGTCGGCCGGTTGCGCCCGAGCATGGTCGGCATCGAGATCCCGCGCAACGCCGAACCGCGCACGGGGCTGTCGATGGGCGAGCACGCCGCGATCACCGCGAAGGAATTCGGCATCGCCCGCGAGGCGCAGGACGAGCTGGCCTACCTCTCGCACCGCAATATGGCCGCCGCCTACGACCGCGGCTTCTTCGACGATCTGGTCACCCCGTTCCTCGGGCTGACCCGCGACGACAACCTGCGTCCGGGTTCGACGATCGAGAAGCTGTCCACGCTGAAGCCGGTGTTCGGCGTCAAACTGGGCGACGCGACGATGACCGCGGGCAACTCCACCCCGCTCACCGACGGCGCGTCCGCGGTGCTGCTGTCCAGCGACGAGTGGGCCGCCGAGCGCAACCTCGAGCCCCTGGCGCATCTGGTCGACAGCGAGGTCGCCGCGGTGGACTACATCCACGGCCCCGACGGTCTGCTCATGGCCCCGACCTACGCGGTGCCGCGGCTGCTGGCCCGCAACGGACTCACCTTGCAGGACTTCGACTTCTACGAGATCCACGAGGCGTTCGCGTCGGTGGTGCTGGCGACGCTGCAGGCGTGGGAGTCCGATCAGTACTGCAAGGAACGCCTCGGTCTGGACGGCGCGCTGGGGTCGATCGATCGCGCCAAGCTGAACGTCAACGGATCCTCGCTCGCCGCGGGCCACCCGTTCGCCGCGACCGGCGGCCGGATCATCGCGCAGGCCGCGAAGCAGTTGGCGGAGAAGGGATCCGGGCGCACCCTGATCTCCATCTGCGCCGCCGGCGGGCAGGGCGTGGTCGCGATCCTGGAACGCTGAACCGGCTCGATACACTCCCGCTCGTGAGTGCGGACTCGACGGGCGAGCAGGTGCCGACCACCCGGTTGGCCCTGCTCCGCCCGGTCCCGGCCGACGCCGAGGCCATCCTGCGGATCTGCGGCGTCACCGAACCGTGGGTGACGGTCGTCCCGGATCTCGCCGCGGCACAACGCCTCTACGCCGAATGGGACGAACACTGGCGGCAGCACGGCTACGGCTACTGGACGGTGCGCGCGCACGCGGACGACACCATCCTCGGCTTCTGCGGAATCCGCTCGATGACCATGCCCGCGGGCCCGGCGCTCAACCTCTTCTACCGGCTGGACCCCGCTACCCGAGGCCAGGGCTTCGCCGCCGAGGCGGCTGCCGCAGTGGTCGCCTACGCCCGAAACCACCTGCCCGAGCTACCGGTGATCGCCCGCATCCAGCCCACCAACGCCGCCTCCCACCGCGTCGCCGAACGCGCCGGACTGTCCCGCGCCGAACACCTCGACACCGACAGCTGGCACCACTATGTGACACCGGCCGATTGGGGCCGTTCCTAGTGAGCTCTGTTGCCGCACAACAGTTCACCGTCCGGCTCGACTGGTGCGGCGATGAGCGCCGCGCGTGCAAGATCATTGCCCTGGAGCTCATTCGGCGGCGGACCAACTTGCCTGGTGGCGTATACGCAGAGCTCTCGACACATCGGCTGAACCGTCACTTCACCCGGCCGCCCCCGCCGCACCGAGTGAGATGGTCGTCGCACAGGACGCCGTCCGGTCAGCCGAGAACGCCTCGCACCTCGGGACTCTTCGCTGCCGATTCGACCGGGGCACAACGGATGTCCGCGCGAATGAACATCCGGACAGCATGCGTGAGCCGACCGATCGACCTCGCGCACCTGGTACTCGGACGCGAGCGACTACCCCGAGGCGACCTGGCGGCGGGCCAGGTCGAAGGTTCGGCGGGCCAGGTCGGAGATGCGGACGTTGTCGTAGCCGGAGACGGCGGTGCGCAGGCGGTCGGCGAGGGGGCCGGTCCAGTGCGGGGGGATCGCGCTGGCTCCCAACAGGATTCCCGCAACCGAGCCCGCGGTGGCCGTGGTGGAGTCGGTGTCCCAACCGGCCTGCACGGTGCGGCCGATGGTCCGGGTGAAATCGCCTTCGCCCCAGAGTAATCCGACCGCGACGAGGCAGGCGTTGCCGATCGCGTGCACCCAGCTGTAATGGCCGTGGCGGGCGTGCACGGTGGCCACGGCCTGGTCGTAGCCGATGCCGCGCTCGTGATCGGCGATCACCTGTGCGAGCGCGACGGCGAGCCGGGAGTGTTCCGGAATCGTCTGCTGCGCGATGTGAATCGCTTCCAGAGCGGTCGCGGCGGTGAAGGCCGCGGCGGTCAGGGCGGCCACCCAGATCGCCGCCCAAGCGCCGTTGCCGGTATGCGAGACCGAGGCGTCGCGCGCGGCGAGTTCGGCGGCGAGGGCCGGATCGCCGGGACAGACGTAACCGTAGACGTCGGCGCGGACCATCGCGCCGATCCACTCGCGATACGGATTCCGGTAGGTCGCGGTGGCGGGCGGCTCCAGACCGTCGATCAGATTGCGGTAGGCCACCCGATCGGCGGTGTAGGTCTGCAGAAACGGCAGGCGCACAAGCCATTCCGCGGCCACGTCGGCCGCGGTGAACTCGGTGCCCTGCTGTTCGAGCATGTGCAGGCTCAGCACCGGATGGTCCAGGTCGTCGTCGCGCGGGCAGCCGTCGATCCGGCCGCGCACCGACTCGGGCCAGCTCGGGGCGAGCCGATAACCCTCCGGCATCGGACTGAGCACCGGGACGTAATCGGCCAGCGGATACGCCCCGGCGCGCTCGAGATAGGCCCGGATATGCCGCGGCGACCAGGCGAAACCGTTCTCCAGCGGTTTACCCAGCGTGCAGCCGACGCAGCGGCCCAGCCAGCCGCCGTGCACGCGGTCGTAGAGATGGGTCGGGTGCACCGGCGAACGCGGCGGCGCGGCGAGCGGGGACGCGCCGCCCGCCTCGTCGTACGGCCAGCCCGGATCGTGCGGCGCGGCCTCGATGCGCTCGAGCATCAGCCAGCAGGCCGCCGCATTGGGCACCCGGGTATGCGTGAGCTCGCGCACTTCCTCGGCGAAAACATCTACCGCATAACCTGATTCGCGACGTTGCAGCCATTCGAAGTACAGCAGTGCGCGCGGGTCGCCCTCGGGATGTCCGAAGAAGGCGGACTCGATCGGCTCCATGATGTCCACAGAAGTATTCACAGGATTGTGATGACCGCCTCGACGACCTCGGACAGCAGCGGTAGTGACTCCGCACGCTGCGGGGGACGAGCCCACCAGCGCCCCTCGTGGGTGCGCCTGCCGAATCCGGTGGGCAGGATGACATTGCTTCGAGCAGGACCGATATCCACGCCGTGACGCTCCAATTGGACGGTGCATTCGAGATTCGGATACCCATCGAACACCGCGAGGAACGTGCGGCGCGCCGGTTGTTCCCGGACCAGCACCGGACCGGGCACTCCCCGCACGGTCAGTTCGTCGAGTATCGGGGACCCCAGTCGATCGGGCGTGTTCACCGCCGCGATCTGATCGACCAGTGGCAGCACCACGAATCCCGGTGCGGTCACATGCACTCGCGGCAGGCCGAACTCCGACCTGTACGCCTCGGCCCAATCCTGTGGAGTTGCAAGCTGTTCCGATCGCACATTCGACCTCGGCTCCGATGGTCCACCTCCCGGCGACGGGATCGGCCGCCGGATTTCAAGTGAAACCCCGAACCGGCAGCCCCGGAGCAACTTTCGGTGAACCGTGGGCGAATTATGCAGAACGAAAGCGCATGTCGCCGACATACCGACCGTTCGCGTTGTCCGGCGGAATCGAACTCCTCGCCGAGCCGACCCTACCGCGCCCCCGGGGCAACCGGCCACCGATCACTTCGCCCCGCCGTCGACCCGGTGCGCGTTCACGCTGGCAAGAGGGCCTGACATCCCTGATACAGACCGCACGGGCGGGTATTCTCACCACATAGTCAGGCACCGGAACCCGGGAGGCCCCCATGCCCTGCGATCTGATGCTCATCGCCTACGACGGCTCGGAGAACGCCAAGCGAGCCGTCGAATACGCCGGGCGATTCCTGGCCGCACCCAAGGCGGTGGTGCTCACCGCCTGGGAGCCGATGGTCCGCCAGACCGCTCGACTGTCCGGAATGTCCGGTGTCGTCCAGCCCGAATGGGTCTCCGACGAGGAGATCGAGGACATCGCCTACGTCGACGCCAGACAGGTCAATGCCGAAGGGGTGCGGCTGGCCAAACTATCGGGACTCAACGCCGAACCGCGCACCGCCGAATGCACCTCGACGATCTGGAACGCCATCGTGGACGTCGCCGACGACCTCAACGTCGACATCATCGTCGCCGGCACCCGCGGCGCGACGGGCATCCGGGCGCTGCTGCACTCGAGCGTCGCCGAGGCCGTGCTCAAGCACTGTCACCGGCCGATCCTGCTGGTTCCGCCGGGCCGCCCCGAATGCCCCTGATACCGCGCGCCCGGCTGTCAACGCTCTCCTGCGCACCGCGTTGTCACGCGCACGACTTCTGCGCCCTCGGCCGCCATCCCGCACGATGTGCGTTCGCCACGCATCACAGTGAGACCTGCATCCCCGCATGCGTTCCGCACCGAGTCCAGCGGACTATCGTCGGGGCACTATGGACGGATTTCTGCTCGCTCAGCCAGGCGGGGTCGTACGGACCGACGGGGTTCGGCGCGCATTCGACGACGCGGATTCCGCGGCGGCCGAATTGGCGGGCGGCGCCGAGCTGATCGTCGGTGCGCTGCCGTTCGATCCGCGCACTCCCGCCGCGCTGTGCGTGCCCGAGCGGGCGCGGCACACCGCGGGGCCGTGGCGTCCGGCGGCGGTGCCGCCGCTGCCCGAGGTTCGGGTGATCAGCGAAATCCCCAGTCCCGCAGCGCATATCGCGCGGGTGGCCAAACTGGTCGAACAGCTCTCGGATCCTTCGCAGCCGCTGCGCAAGGTGGTCGCGGCGCGTTCGGTGCTCGTGCGGGCCGACGAGCCGCTCGATCCGGAGGTGGTGGCCGCGCATCTGCTGAGCAGGCATCCGCGGGCCAACGTCTTCGCGGTCGATCTGAGTCCCGCCGGACGGCCCGGGGCAACCCTGGTCGGGGCCACGCCCGAGGTCCTGGTCGCCCGGCACGGCGAGACGGTGACGTTGCGTCCGCTGGCCGGGACGATCGCGCGTCATCCCGATCCCGCCGTCGACGCCGAGCGGTCGCGTGAGCTGCTGGCCAGCACGAAGAACCGCGAGGAACACGCCTTCGTCATCGAGTGGATTCGCGAGCAGCTCGCCCCGCTGTGCGGACTCACCGTCCCCGACGCCCCGGAACTCATCAACACCCACGAGGTCTGGCATCTCGCCACGCCGATCAGCGGCCGGGTCCGCGACGCGAGCACCACCGCCTTCGATCTGGCCCGCGCCCTGCATCCCACCCCAGCGGTCTGCGGCACACCCACCGGCCAGGCCCTGGACGCGATCATCGAATCCGAGGAGGACCGCGGCTTCTACGGCGGCGCGGTCGGCTGGTGCGACGCCCGCGGCGACGGTGAATGGGTCGTCGCGATCCGCTGCGCCGAACTGTCCGCCGACGGACTCACCGTGCGCGCCTTCGGCGGCGGGGGCATCGTCGCCGCATCGGATCCCCGCGCCGAACTCGACGAGACGACCGCCAAGCTTCGGACGTTCCTCGGCAGTCTCAACTGCCCTGTCGACGGAAGAACACCCGATCGAGTCGAGTGATCTCACATCGATCCGGTGGACTCCCGCCACCGGACTCGACAAGACCACCGCCGAGTTCAGAACGCTCCGGGATATGGTCAACCGAGTTTCTGTAGTGCGACCAATACTGTTCGATCGACGCACTCCCGGCGTCGAGGCCCTGTTCCGGCTGCTGAGCTGACCGTATCCAGTATTTGGTTCATGCAACTCCCGATAGTTGACTTTACTTTCACTCTGGTACGTTGACCCGGATACGCCATGGGTCGATGTATGGGAGTTCCGCGATGAAGTTTGCCGTTCCCGGGGTAGCGAGCGCTGTCGTCGGAGCCGTGCTGGGTGCGGTCGCGGTGTTCGTGGTCACGGCTGCGACGGCGCAGAATTCGCGGCCCGATATCGATCGCAGCGGCAACCAGTCGTCGTCGTTGCTCAACAACGTTGAGTACGGCAGCCGCTGAGTCGCCGAGCGTCACTGAGTCCGATCCGAGGGCGCCGCTGGAGCGGCGTTGGTTCGCGGGCACGGTGGTCGGCGCATTCCTGCTGACCTTCCTGCAGGCTCCCAGCCTGACCGTCGCCGACACCAAATACGATCTCGCCCAGAATCCGCTGGGCTTCCTGCAACGTGCCGCCCATCTGTGGAGCAGTCAGGCTCCCATGGGGCAGGTGCAGAATCAGGCCTACGGCTACTTCTTTCCGCACGGCGGTTTCTTCGCCCTCGGGCATGCGCTCGGCCTGCCCGCCTGGGTGACGCAGCGGATCTGGTGGGCGCTGCTGATCCTCGCCGGATTCTGGGGCATCGTGCGGTTGTGCGAGGTGCTCGGAATCGGCACTCGCGGTTCCCGAATCGTCGCGGCACTGGCCTTCGCCCTGTCGCCACGGGTACTGACCACGCTGGGATCGATCTCCTCCGAGACGCTTCCGATGATGCTCGCCCCCTGGGTGCTGCTCGCGCCGGCGGCATTGGGACGCGTGGCCGAGGTGCGCGAGGGAATACGTCGCACACCCCGGACGTCTCTGCTTGTCCCACATCGCCATTCGAGGACCGCCGTACCGCCGGGACGCGAGGCCGGCGCGAACGACGCCGCCTCTCCGACAACAGGGCGAGGGCACCGCTACGGCGCGCTTTCCCCGGCGGGCAGCGCGCTGGCGCTGGCGTTGATGGGGTCGGTGAACGCGGTCGCGACGGCGGCGGCATTTCTGCCCGCGGTGCTCTGGTGGGCCTCGTACAAGCCGAATCGGGCGTGGTGGCGGTTCACCCGGGCGTGGATTCCGCTGTTGGCGTTGGGGACCCTGTGGTGGGTGGTGCCGCTGCTGGTGCTCGGCAAGGTGAGTCCGCCCTTCCTGGACTACATCGAATCCTCGGGTGTCACCACCGAATGGGCTTCGCTGGGCGAGGTGCTGCGCGGGACCGACAGTTGGACGCCGTTCGTCTCGCCGGAGCGTATCGCGGGGGCGGTGCTGGTCACGCAGCCCGCGGCGGTGCTGGCGACCGGACTGCTGGCCGCGGCCGGGATGACCGGGCTGGCATTGCGATCGATGCCGCACCGGGGGCGGTTCGTCTTGATCCTCGTGATCGGGCTGGTCGGCATCTGCGCCGGATACGTCGGGGATCTGGGCGGGCCGTTCGCCGAGTCGGTGCGCGTATTCCTCGATTCGGGTGGTGCGCCGCTACGCAATGTGCACAAGCTCGAACCGCTGATCCGGATTCCGCTCATCATCGGGCTGGCCCATCTGCTGCATCGCGTTCCGTTGCCGGGGTCCGCGCCGATGCCGGTGTGGCGCAGCGCGTTCGCGCATCCGGAGCGTCAGAAGATGGTGGCGGTCGCGGCCTTGATCCTGTGCGCGCTGACGCTGTCCACCTCGCTGGCCTGGACCGGCAAACTGGCCCCGCGCGGCGCGTACGACCGGGTTCCGGCCTACTGGACCCAGACCGCGGACTGGCTGGCCGACCATGCCGCGAACACCCGCGCCCTGGTGGTGCCGGGCGCGCCGTTCGGCAGTCAGATCTGGGGACTCACCCGTGACGAACCGCTGCAGGCGCTGGCCACAACGCCCTGGGCGGTGCGCGATGCCATCCCGCTCACCCCGCCGGGCACGATCCGGGCCATGGATTCGGTGCAGCGGCTGATCGCCGACGGACGCCCCTCGGCCGGTCTCGCCTCGACGCTGATCGCGCAGGGCATCGGAATCCTGGTGCTGCGCAACGATTTGGACCCCGACACGTCGCGTTCCACCCGGCCGCTGCTGGCTCACGAAGCCATCGAGGGCTCGCCCGGGCTGACGAAGGTGGCCGAGTTCGGGGCCGAGATCGTCGCCTCGCACGGCAAGGGGCTGGTGTCCGACGGAGATCTGCGGCCGTCCTATCCGGCCATCGAGATATACCGGGTGAGCGCACCGCATCCGGGTGAGCAGGCCGATATCCGCAGCGGGCGAGGCGCGCCCGCATCGTTCCCGGGTGCGTACACGGTGCCGCTGAATTCGGTGCCGGTGGTGCAGGGCGGGCCCGAGGTGCTCGAGCGGTTGCGGCGCAATACTTCCGTGCCGAATGGACCGGTGCTGCTGTCCACCGATGCGGCGCGGGCCGGATTGTCCGGCAACACAACTACTCTGACCGATACCCCGATGGACCGCGAGACCGATTTCGGCCGCGTCGACAATCACAATTCGGCCCTGCGCGCGCCGACCGACGCACGGCGCACCCGTAATCTGGTGCCCGACTACGCCGTTCCGGGAACGCCTCGGGTGGAGGGACAGTGGTCGGGGGCGACGATCACGGCCTCGAGTTCCGCGGCCGACGCGACCCAGCTGGGCGGTGCGGCCCCGGGCAGTTCCACCGCCGCGGCCGTGGACGGCGACCCGTCCACCGCATGGCTGAGCAACAGCGCCGAACACGCTGTGGGCCAATGGCTTCGAATGGATCTGGATCATCCGGTCAAGGCCGGGGTGCTACAGGTGACCACGAGTGCGGCCGCACTGGGCGATCCGGTGGGACTCGTCGAGGTGCGCACGGCTCACGGCACGACCGCGGCTCGAATATCCAAACCCGGTGAGCCCGTATCCGTTTCACTTCCACCCGGCCTGACCGGATGGATGACCGTCACCGCGATCGAGACCGAGACCGGAAGTCTCGGCGGACAATTCGGCATCTCCGAGGTCTCGCTGGAGGACTACTCGAACCGGAACGCGCCGGTACCGGTCCAGATCCGGCACCGGACCGTGCTGCCCCCGGCCCCCGCCGGAACACAGGTGCAGGGCTGGAGTCTGGGACAGGAATTCCCCGGACGCAGTGGCTGTTTCGACGCACCCGATCGGGTCCGGTGCAGTAACGGGCTCGCCCTGCCCGCCGAGGAACCGGGCGCCTTCGAACGCACGCTGAACGTCCCGTCGCCGATGGACGTCACCCCCCGGCTGATGGTGCGCGCCCGGCAGGGCCCGGCGCTCGAGGCGCTGCTGACCGATCACGAACGACCCATCGCCCGAGGTAAGGCCGATGTCGGTGACCTGCGCGGATCGGCCTTCGCCGCCACGGACGGCGATCCGGGTACCAGCTGGGTCGCCCCGCAGGACACGGTGCGGGATCCCGCGGGCCCCAAGCCGACCCTGACCCTCGAACTGCCCGCGCCGGCCCTGGTGACCGGCCTCGAGGTCACCCCGCCGGGCGGCGCGCTGCCCGCCCGGCCGACCTCGGTCGCGGTGAATCTCGGTGACGGACCGCAGACCCGCGAACTCGACCCCGACGCACCGGTGGGACGACCGATCCGGATCTCCCTGCACCCGCGCGTCACCGACCGGATCGAACTGAGCATCGCCACCTGGAATGCCGTATTGGACCGCACCGCATTGGGTTTCGATCAGCAGCAGCCGCCGGGAATCGCCGAGGTGAACGTCCTCGGGCCGGACTATCCGCCGCCCGCGCGTGCTGATCGCCCGATCACCCTCGACTGCGCGCACGGGCCCACCGTCGCCGTGGCGGGACATATCGTGCACACCACGATCACCGCGAGCGCGCACCAATTGCTCACCAGCGCACCGGTTCCCGCGACGGTGTGCGGTGTCGACGCTGTCACCGCCGCCGATGACACCGCGAACGATCACCCGGGCAGCGGATCCGGCACGGTCGCACTGCCGCCCGGACACGTCGACGTCACCGTGGCGCCTACCGACCTGTTCTCGGTCGACGAATTGCGTTTGTCCCGAACAGATCTCACTCCCCACCCGATCGCGGCACCGTCCGGCTCCCGCCTGCTGGTCCTGCCCCTGAGCAACAACGTCGGCTGGCGCGCCCGCACCGCCGACGGCAACGAACTCAACCCCGTGGTCGCCGACGGCTGGCAACAGGCATGGCTGCTCCCGCCCGACGCCCAGGGTCCGATCACCGTCGACTTCCCCATCGACCGCTGGTACCGCCTGGCCATCTTCGGCGGTCTGCTGCTGCTTCTTCCCCTCATCGCCCTGGCCCTTCCCCGCCCCCGCCGCTGGTGGAAACCCTCTCGCCCCTCGTCCCCAGGCCCCGATAGCGGCACACAGAGTGGTTCGAATCTGACCGAAAGCTCTCTCGCCGAAGGCGAATCAGTGCACCGCTCGGTCGTCGATGGTTCGCCGGAAGCTGCTTCAGCGCAGGATGATTCGGCGCCGCGCACCTGGAATGCCCGGATACCGGCCATGATCGGGCTGACGATCGCGGTGTTCCTGATCTCCGGACCCGTCGCGATCGTGCTGGCCGCGATCGGTTTCATCGCTCAGTGGTGGTATCCGCGGGTCACGGCGCGGGTGCTGGTGGGCGTCGCCGGGATCGGGACGATGGTGTCGGCGACAGCACTGTCCACCGGGCCCTGGCGGTCGCCGGACGGGTATATGGGCGGATCGCTGTGGGTCCAGTTCCCGGCTCTGGCGGCGGTTGTCGCCCTGGGGGTCGCGGCGGTGGGCGGCCGGCGGAAGGGCTAGCCGACGCGGCGGCGGACCCAGCGACGTATCGGTTCCTCGATCAGCGCGTAACCGGCCGCCGACAGCGGCAGGGTGAACAGCACGGTCAGCACCAGCACCTGCGGGAACATCCCGTGGAACGGAATGATGCCGAATATCTGGAACACCACGCTCAACACCGCCAGATGCCAGATGAAGATGCCGTAGGACCATCGCCCGATCGCCGCGGCCATCCGGCTCCGCAGCCATTGATGCCGGTGCTGCCCCAGAATCAGCGGCGCGAGCAGGCCGAAGCCGATCAACGCGCCCAGCGCCATCTTCGCCACGTACTGCCACGGCGTGCCACGGTCCAGCCCGGCCGGTCCGGCCAGATCGGTCGAGGATGCCACCAGGGCGACCACCGCCAGGGACCACATGGCCCAGCGGTTCGCGGCGATCCGACGCCACCGCGACGGGCGCGCGACCGGCGTCTCGACCAGTTCGGCCAGCAGCATTCCCGCCGCGAACCAGGGCAGATAGCCGGGCAGCCAGTTGTCCGAGTGGATCGCGTTGGGGGTCGGCACGGGCAGCAGATTCCAGCCGAGGCTGATCAGGCCCAGCGCGAGCACGATCGGCGCACGCCACCGCGCCGAACGTCCGCGCAACCACACCACCGCGAAGGCCAGCAGCGGCAGCACCAGATAGAAGGCCACCTCCACCGACAGACTCCACATCTGGGTCAGCCCGTCGGTCAGCGTCAACGGCACGAAGACCTGGATCAACGCCAGATTCGCCAGCCACACCCGCCGTCCCGCCGAGTCCGCCGCCGTGGGCAGCAGAATCAGCACCGCGCACACCACCACCCAATAGGCGGGCAGGATGCGCGCGGCCCGGTGCAGTAGATAACGCCCCGCGGACGGCGCGGTACCCAGGCCGCGGGCCGCGGCGGCATGCGGACGCCACAACAGAAAGCCGGACAGCCCGAAGAACACCGCCACCGCCATGTCGAATCGCTCGAACACCCGGCCCAGCAGGGGAATTCCGGACGCACCGGTCTGAAAGGCGACATGGGTCAGCACCACGCCCAGCGCGGCCAGCCCGCGCATTCCCTCGAGCGCGGGCACGAAACCGCGCGCCGCCGGGGGCCGGGGCGCGGCCGATGTGCCGAGCGTGGTAGTGGTCGTGGTCATCGGGCTCCAGTCTGCCGCGTGCGTTTTCGCACCGGGATTCGGGATGTTTCCGGCCTCGGATCGGCGCTGAAGGGGGGCGGACTGTTAGTGTCGGGGCTCACGAGTGCGACGCCGTGACCGCAGCGTTACTCGGAACTGCTTGGTACGACGACGAGGAGAGTTTTCATGGCACTCAGTGCCGGTACCAGAAGGACGGTGGCCTGCCTGCTCGTGGGTCTGGGCGCGCTGTTGATCGTCGCGGCCGCGCTGATCCCGACGTATGCCCTCAGCCAGCTGGCCAAAACTCCCCTCGACCTGGAAATCACCACGATCGCACCGAGCGATGCGAACGCGCCGAGCAAGGTCCTGGACATCAAATCGCTCACCTCGGGTACCGGTGCGGCGAAGGTCAACTCCAACGTCAAGCTCGTCTCGCAACGGTATCTGACCGTCGAGGATCCCTCGGACAAGAGGCAGATGACGATCCAGGCCGGTCAGACCCTGCGCAATATCGACGCCCAGGGCGACACCGGCCTGCTGTCCGCGGTCATCGACCGGGTCACCATCGACCGCAAGACCGGCATGCCGGTCGAGGACGACCCGAACGGTTCGATCGCGGTCAACACCGACAGCAACGGCAACAGCATCGCCGACCCGGTCCAGCACGACGGCCTGCAGTACCGGTTCCCGATCGGCACCGACAAGAAGACGTATCCGTACTTCGACATCAACGCGCGCAAATCGTTCGATATGAACTTCGTCGAGCAGACCGAGGTCAACGACCTGAAGGTCTACCACTTCCAGCAGAAGATCCCGGCGACCGATCTGTCGAAGGTGGTCAGCACCACCAGCAACCAGGTGAGCCTGCCCGCCTCCAAGTGGGGCATCCCCGGCGGCAACACCTCCGTCACGATGGATCGCTACTACACCAACACCCGCGACCTGTGGGTGGAGCCCGAGACCGGCACCATCATCAAGGGTTCCGAGCAGATCCACATGTACTACGCGCGCAGCGCCGACAAGCCGGACGTCACCGCGCTCGAGTCGACGCTGGTGTTCGACGACAACACGGTGAACTCGCAGATCGCGATCGCCAAGGACAACATGGACAAGCTCTCGCTGTACGGGCGGACGCTGCCGATCATCCTGGGCGTCGTGGGCGTGATCGTGCTGATCATCGGCCTGGTGTTCGGCCTGCGCGGCAACGGGGATGCGAAGCCCGGACGCCTGGTGCGGCCGAAGAATCCCAAGGGCGGTGAGAATCCGGAGCCGCGTACGGGATTCGGTGTGAATCTCACCGATCAGCCGACGACGCAGATCAAACTGCCGCGGAGAGACTGAAACCCCGGTAGGGCAATATAATTCGCCTGTGGCTCCCCGTAATGCGGGGAGCCACAGGCGTTTCGTTGTGCGATGATTGCGCGCGGTTCCCCGTGCCGCTCAGTCGCGTGTCCGCGAGGTGCCGATCAGCGCGGGAGCCATCGGCGTTCTTCGTCGTGCCGAGCCGCCTGGGCGGGACATTGCGGGCAGGAGCCCGGCCGATGCTGATCAGACCGAATGGTGAACCGGCACATCGTGATCGCGCGCTGCGGCCCGCAGCACGACGACGATCATCACCGCGGCGACGATCGCCACGACCAGGGTCGAGGTGCCGATCAATGCGGGCAGTGTGTGCGCGAACAACGCGATCGCGCACACCTCGACGGCCAGTCCGACCCAGGTGATCGCGGCCGGGGCGGTGCGATCCAGCGCGATCGCCGACAGCAGTGCGCCCTGTAGCAGGGCCAGCAGTGCGCCGTCGAGGGCGAACAGCCAGAGCCAGCCCTCGATCGGGGCGTAGTCGTGTCCGGCGAACAGCGGCGCCAGCGGCGCGAGCACCGCCGCACCCGCCACCGCCGCGACGCCGACGCCGAGCAGCACCCCCAGCGCGGCCCGGATCGCGCGGGCCGAGGACTGCGGTTGCGCCATCCTCGGATACAGCACCACGCCGACCGCCTGCGGCAACCAGAACGCGATCTTCGTGGCGATGGCGCCCAGCGCATACCGTCCGGCGTCGTCCCGCTCGAGCACGATCCGCGCCACGATCAGATCCGCCGAGGACATCGCCATCAGCGCCGCCTGTGCCTGCACGGCCCGCAGCACCGCCATACCGCCCGCGCGGATCCGCAATCCGCCCCGGAGATGCCTCCCGGGCGCACCGGTGGAATCGGCCGGGGCGGCCGCGTGCCCGCTGGATACGGCCGAACCGGACAGGTCGTCTGCTCCGACGGGTTCGATCGCACGGCTGACACCGCGTAGGCGGTTTCGTGCTCTCAGCAGAACGTCGGAACTGCCGACATTCGCTCTAGACGTGGATCGGCCGGAGCCGTCCCGGAGCAGCCGGGCGTCTTGTGACACCTCTTCGGACGCCGTCCGCATATCGCTCGCGCTCGCCGGGCCAGTACGAACGGGAACACCGGAACCCTCGACCGGAGCGGCGGACCAGCGAGCACCGACGGCGGCGGCGAACAGGCCGAGGGCCGCGGCCCACAGTGCGGCGGCAGCGCCCGCGCCCGCGGCCAGCATGACCAGGGCCGGGGCGACCCGCGCGATACCCGCACCGCCGAGAATCGTCGCCAGGGCGCGAAACCTGCGGCCCCCCTGCAGAATTCCCTGTTCGCCGGAGAGCAGCACCTGCGCGGGCGCGGCGAGCAACGCACCGGCGGCCGCGATCGCGCCGACGTGCAGCACCGCACTCACCACCGGCACCAGTGCCACCGCGACGGCCGCGACGACCGCCGCGCACCACCACCCCAGCGCCCGCACCGTCGCCACCCGCGCCCCGCGCACCAGTTCCCGCGCCACGACGTTCTGCAGGGCCAACGCCGGAACCGCACACAGCAGTTGCACCGCCAGCAGGCTCGCGAACTCGCCGTACCCCGCGACCCCCAGCCACCGCCCGGCCAGCAACTGCAGCAGATATCCGGCCACATTCGCCGTCATCGCCCCCGCGGTGACCAGAGTCAGATCCGCGACAGCGGGCAGACGACGGGCAGCGGACATCCCGCCATGCTGCCACCTCCCGCACTCACCGCGCCGACGCGGCCCGTCGTCACCGGGCGCTGCCCGCACTTCAGCCGCCGGATCAGCAGCCGAGGTCCGAGACCTGCACCGATCGGGCTGGTACCACGACCGCGGATCTCGACCGCATCGCCCGACGCCACGACTCCGGCCGATACACTCGCGGCCCGGGCGGCTGGCACTCGATCGGTACTGCCGTCGGCGCGAGCAGCGATGCCGGCGACACCCGGATGCAATGTGCCCCGGCCAGGTGTGCGGTGATCGTCGAAATCCGGATGAATCCCGGTGTTCCGGCTGGAAGAGACGGACTCAGGCCGATCGTGATGCTGTAGCGAACGAACGCACCGGTCTCGGCGGGTGCCGGAGCCGAGTCGACGCCGAATGCGGGTGGGTCCGGCGGATGCGGGGTGGGGACGTAGGGTGGCTCAGCGTGACTGGGCGCGAGGTGCGGCGGGGCCGGATCTGGCCTGCCGGGTACAGCCTGGTGTTGGCGTTGGTGGTGGTGGGGCCGCTGCTCGGGCCGGGTTATCTGCTGTTGCGGGACGGGGTGAGCACGCCGCGGTCCTATCCGACCGACGCGGCCCTGGGTCTGGGTGACGCCGCGCCGCGGGCCGTGCCGCAGGACTGGTTGCTCGCGACGCTCTCCTCGGTCGTGGACGGCGGAATCGTCGTGAAGGCGATCCTGGTCGCCGCGCTGTGGGCCGCCGGATGGGGCGCGGCCGCGCTGTCCCGCCGACTGCTCGACGTCACGGTCGGCCCGCAACTGGTGGCCGCAACCATCGCCGTCTGGAACCCCTACGTGGCCGAACGCCTGCTCCAGGGACATTGGAGCCTGCTGGCCGGATACGCCGCCCTGCCGTGGACGATACTGGCGGCCCTGAGAATTCGGTTCGGCGCAAGTGAAATATCCACGGCGGCAATACAACCGGACCGGATGGACGCGGCCGGCAAGAGCGCACCCGGCGAAGCGAACGCGCACGACAGAGCGAACGCGGCTCGTCCAGCGGACATGCTCGATGAGACGAGCGAAGACGAGGCGAACGGGCACGACAAGACAAGCACGCACGACGGGGCGAGCGAACACGACCAGATGGGCGAGCACGTCGGGCCGAGCAGGGACGACGAGGCGAACGGGCACAGCGGAGCAAGCACATCCAGCAGAACGGCTGAGCACGACCAGGCCGCCGAGCGTAACCGGACCGACACGGGCGATCGGACCGACACGTGCGATCGGAGGGGCGCGGGCGACGGAGGGAGCGCGCGTGGCGGAGCAGGCACATCCGGCAGAACGGCTGAGCACGACCAGGCCACCGAGCGTAACCGGACCGACACGGGCGATCGGACCGACACGGGCGACGGGGGGAGCGCGCGTGGCCGGAAGGTTCGGGCTTGGTTGATCTTGGGGGGCTGCCTGGCGGCGGCGGGGTTGACGCCGACCGGGGCGCTGCTGGCGGGGTGTGTGGCGTTGGTGGTGGTCGGGCGGCGGAATCTGGTTGGGGCGCTGGGGTTGTGGTGTGTCGCCTCGGCGCCGTGGCTGGTGGCGACCGTGCTGTCGGGGACCGGGGCCGAGCCTTCGGATCCGGCGGGGATCACGGCGTTCGCGGCGCGTGCCGAACCGGGACTCGGCACGATCGGCAGTCTGGCCGGGCTCGGCGGAATCTGGAATTCGCAGGCCGTACCCGGCTCGCGCACAACGTTGTTCGCGCTGGCGGGGACCGTGGCGCTGCTTCTCGTCGTGGCGGGTGGGATCCGCCGCGTCGCAGCACCCGGCGCTGCCGCCACACGATATGCCCGGCGGGCGCTGCTGATCCTCGCGGCCGCGGCGATCCTCCTTCCGGCCCTCGGCGCGACCGGCTGGGGGTTGGACGCCGGGCAATTCCTCGTCACCCGGATCCCCGGCTTCGGACTACTCCGCGACACACAGAAATACGTGGCTCTCGCCATGCCCGCCTTCGCGCTGTGCGCCGCCGCGGGCTGCCACGCAATCGCCGCCAGGATCCGATCGGCACGGACAGAGCCGAGTACTCCCGATCACCACACCGGCACCGATCGTTCCGACGCCATCGAGCCGATCGCGACGAACGCTCCCGGCCCTGACGCATCACAAAACCTCAGCGCGCCAGCGGATTCCGGTCCGGCAGCAGGCCCCGGCTCGGCACCCGCCCCCGAATCGGCAGACGGCACCGAGGGACTCGAAGCGGCGAGAGCCGGTAGCGGCGGGATCGGTCTCGTTGCGGCGCTGTTCATTGCGTTGTTGATCGCAGCGCTGCCGGATCTGGCGTGGGGTGCGGGCGGTGCGATGCGGGCGGTGCGGTATCCCGCCGGGTGGCACGAGGTCGCCGAACGGATGGACGAGCCGGGGGACGTCGCGGTGCTGCCCGGCGGTATGTTCCGCGAATTCCCTTACAGCGGAAGGGTTCCCGTACTCGATCCGGCACCGCGGATGCTGCCGCGGGACGTGCTGCAGACCGGCGAGCTGCCGGTGCGGGGCGGCAACGTCGCAGGAGAGGGTACGCGGGCGCGAGTAGTGGAACGGTTGTTGCTCGGCGGCGCGACGCCGACCGAGCTCGCGGCGCACGGAGTCGGATGGATTCTGGTGGAGCACACCTCACCCGGGCCGCTCGGTGATTCGAGAGCGACTCTGGACCGGTTGACCGCCGTGTACTCCGACCGCGATCTGAGTCTGTACCGGGTGCCGCATCCACGCGACGTACCGGCGAAATCCCCTGGCCCGCACCGATCCATCGCGATCGTCGCACATCTGGCCTGGGCGCTGCTGCTCCTGGCAGGCGTGGCGGCCGCGGCGTGCGGCCGATGGCCTATTCGAATTCCCGGACGCGCGCGGCGACCAAGCCGCTGACGTACTCCCCGCGAGCGGCGGCCGACAACACCTCGTGCACGCCGTTCGCGGTCAGCTCCCAGGAGAATTCCCGAGCGCGAGCACGAGCCTTCTCCCCCATGACCGTTCGGGTCTCAGCGGTGGCGAGCAGTTCGCCGACGGCCTCGCTCAACTGCTCCGGGTCATCGACCAGCAGCCCCGTCACACCGTCCACGACGGAGTCGGTGAGCCCGCGCGAGCTGCGGTATCCGACCGTGGCCACGCCGTGCTGCGCGGCCTCGATCACCGCCAGACCCCAGCCCTCCTTACGCGAGGGCAGCACGTGCACCCATGCGCGCGAGAGCAATTCGTGTTTGCGGGCCTCGTCGACATGACCGTGGAAGGTCACCGATCCGGCGATATCCAGTTCGTGCGCGCGGATTTGCAGGTTCTCCGCCCACCAGCCGCCGCCGATGACGTCCAGATGCAGCCCCGGATGCCGGGTCCGCAGGGCGGCCACCGCGGCGAGCGCATCCTCGATCTGCTTGTGCGGCACCAGCCGCGAGAGCACCACGATGCTCGGATGCGGCGTGCGGGTCTGCGCCGCACCGGTCGGCGCCTGCGCCGGGACGGGTTCGGCCCCGTTGCGCACCACCGCGATTCGCGATCTGTCCACCCCGAGCGAGGCCAATTCCTCCGCCGAGGGCAGCGAGACGGTCAGATACTGATTGCGCCGATGCGCCCACGGCGACAGCCGCGATTCGATCCACCAGCCGACCCGGCCGACCCAGTGCCCGGCGACCGGCCACTGCTCGCGATGCCCGTGATGCACCAGCACCACCGCGGGCGCGCGCGTCACGGCCCGGGCGAAGAAGGGGATGCCGTTCTGCGTGTCGATCACCGCATCCGGCCGCACATCGCGCAACGGCCCGAGCCCCAACCGTCCGAGCAACATCGCCGCCAGCGCCCGCGGATAAACCGTGTAACGCCCACCGGCCCGGCTGATCTCGATCCCGTCGACCCGCTCCCGCCGCGCCGCGCCCGGATACCGCGCGGTCCGCAACGTCACTTTGACCCCCCGAGCGGCAAGTTCCGCCCCCACCTGCTCGAGATACCGCTCACTCCCGCCCCCCTGCGGATGCCCGGTATCCCGCCAGCACAGCAGCAGCACCTCCCGCACGCCGTCGGTCGCATCGGCAGGCGGCAGCCCGGCCCCGGGACTCGCGACGGCACCGGATGCGACGGCTCGCGTCATCACACGGCGCCCGGGACCGGACAGACCGGAACTCGAATCCGCTACCGGGACAACAACTTGCGCCACCCCGAGCTGCTCACGGGAGCTGATCTCGGGGGCCGCGAAACTCGCATCGAACGGAGGCGCGGCAGCCCGCATGGTCCCGAACGGCCCACGGGATCCGGAATCGGGCATACCCGAACTCACCGCAGCCTCGGAATCAGCAGCCGACCCCGCTGCGGCAGGCCCGGGCGTCACCGCACTCGTGTCGGCCCTGGATTCGGCAGCTCGAGTCGCCGCGGACGGCCCGCGAGGTCCGGGGTCGAGCACTGCACACTCCAAGTGGTTCTCGGAACGGATGAGGTGACAATCCGCTCCACCCTAGCGGCAGGATCCGGTCTCGGGTCTGAGGGATCACTGTGGAAAACTTGGCACGCCATGCTTCGAGCCGACCGAACCGGGCCGCGTCCCATCCCCGAACGCCGCGCCACCGCCGCTGTCCCCCACCGTGCCACGGCGTCACTCGCCCTCCGGGCCGCCGCATTCGGCCGACGGGAATCCCCGAGCTTCGCCCGGCGCGCAACATTGCGCCGATCCCTGCGTTTGCTGGGCAGTTTCCGATTCGAGCAGACCGATCCGGCGCTGTTCTACGGCGGGCTCGCCGTCGACACCGCCGAGCTGATCGCCGACTTCTATCGCGATCTCACCGGCTGTTCGCTGACCGGCGCGACGGTACTCGACGTCGGCGGCGGACCCGGCTATTTCGCCGACGAGTTCACCGCGGCGGGCGCGCGCTACCTTCCGGTCGAACCCGATCCGACCGAGATGCACGCCGCGGGCCTGAATGTGCGTGGCGCGGTCCGGGGTTCGGGGATGGCGCTGCCGTTCCGCGACGACGCGGTGGACATCTGCCTGTCATCCAATGTGGCCGAACATGTTCCGCACCCGTGGCGGATGGCCGAGGAGATGCTGCGGGTGACCAGACCGGGCGGTCTGATGATGCTGTCCTACACCGTGTGGGCGGGTCCGTTCGGCGGGCACGAGACCGGTCCCTGGCACTATCTGGGCGGGGAGTACGCGGCCCGCAGATATCGGCGTCGCACCGGCCACGAGCCGAAGAACCGCTTCGGAACCTCACTGTTCGCGGTGCGCGCCGCCGACGGCCTGCGCTGGGCGGCGCATGCGAGCGAACGCGCGGACATTCTGGCCACGTTCCCGCGCTATCACCCGCGCTGGGCCTGGTGGCTGGTCCGCGTACCGGGCATCCGGGAACTACTGGTCAGCAACCTGGTGGTGGTCGCCGTCAAGCGGTGACCTCGGCCGAGCGAAGGTTGCCGGGGCATTCACCCGCGACGCCAGAACCTGCGCCCCGCCGCCTGCGGGAATTCGTTCCACGGCGGTTCCTGGATGGCCAACCCCACCGTCTCCAGCGGCGTCAGCCCCACCGAGCCGGACAACTCGCGCACCGCGGCAACCGCCTCGGCGGCCTGCAGCGCGGCCGTCGCCTGTTCGAGCGTCAGCGTCCGGCCGGGCAGGAACGATACGACCCACCCGCCGGTTCCCACGGATCTTGCCTGGTGCGGCGTCTGATCACTGGTCATCAACGATCTACCGACTACTTGCACCGCCACGACTCGGACTCCCCTGCAATTGCATCTGAAAAATCGGCCAAAGCAGCTAGCTATCAGCATGCTCCGTCGCAGGGCCAAACGCAATAGTGCGTTCTACGAAAAGCGAACCGGCAGGTCGGGTTTCGAGACTCGGGACGCCTGAGGGTAACCAGCGTGATCGCTGTGACGCATGAACATCACTTCGGCGTCTGCACTCGCAACATCGCCGCCGGAACCTGCCCCGGCCGACGGGGGGCGTCCACGACCTCGACCTCCCACCCGTCCGGCAGTGCCGCCTGCAATTGCCGCGCGGCTCGGCGCATCGGCGTACTCGCAGTCGGCAACTCGAACTCGGGCGCCCGCGGAACGACGGGCGAATCGAACTCCAACTCGGCCATGCCCATGCACCTCCATGATCGGCCTGCGCCGACGTGGGACGGAAATGATCCGCCGAGACGGCGAGGCATTCAGTTCAGCCGATTAGTTAATTTCCCGCAATCGAACCGGTCGGACATGAGATGTAGAACACATTCAAGAATAAGGCACCGAAGTCCGTTTCATACCCATCCGGACCGGACACATCGTGCGAAAAAACTCACTCCGCTGGGCGCGCAGCTCGCGAGAGGCGTACTGGTACACGAAAAACCGCCCGCAGCGTCGGTAAGACGCTACGGGCGGAACGTATTTCGCGCCGGACTCAGCCCAGGCGCTCTTTGAGCGCCTCGAATTCGTCACGCACACCGGACGGCAACTTATCGCCGACGAACTCGAACCACTCCTCGATGAGCGGAATCTCCCGACGCCACTCGTCCAGATCGACCTTCAGCGACGCGTCGACGTCGGCCGGATCCACATTCAGACCGTCGAGGTCGAGATGCGCGGCGGTGGGCACGTGGCCGACCGCGGTCGACTCGGCCCCGGCCTTGCCCTCGATGCGGTTGACGATCCACTCCAGCACGCGCGAGTTCTCGCCGAAGCCGGGCCACAGGAAGCGGCCGTCCTCGCCGCGACGGAACCAGTTGACGTAGAAGATCTTCGGCAACTTGGCGGCATCGGCGTTCTTGCCCAGGTTGATCCAGTGGTTCATGTAGTCACCGACGTGGTAGCCCATGAACGGCAGCATCGCCATCGGATCGCGACGCACGTTGCCGACCTTGCCCTCGGCGGCGGCGGTCTGCTCCGAGGACATGGTCGCGCCCATGAACACGCCGTGCTGCCAGTCGAAGGATTCGGTCACCAGGGGGATGGTGGTCTTGCGACGGCCGCCGAACAGGATCGCCGAAATCGGCACGCCCTGCGGGTCGTCCCATTCCGGAGCCAGCGTGGGGCACTGCGACATCGGCGTGCAGTAACGCGAATTCGGATGCGCGGCAAGGGTTTCGGTCTCCCGCAGGAACCAGTCGTTACCCTTCCAGTCGATCAGGTGATCGGGCTCGCCCTCGAGGCCCTCCCACCAGACGTCGTGGTCGTCGGTCAGCGCGACGTTGGTGTAGACGGTGTTTCCGGCCTGCAGGGTTTCCATGGCGTTCGGGTTGGAGCTGCGGTTGGTGCCGGGGGCGACACCGAAGAAACCGAACTCCGGGTTGACCGCGTACAGGCGGCCGTCCTCGCCGAAACGCATCCAGGCGATGTCGTCGCCCAGGGTCTCCGCGCGCCAGCCCGGCACGGTCGGCTGCAGCATCGCGAGGTTGGTCTTACCGCAGGCGCTCGGGAACGCGGCCGCGATGTAGTAGTTCTTGTTCTCCGGCGAGATCAGCTTGAGGATCAGCATGTGCTCGGCCAGCCAGCCCTCGTCGTGGGCCATCGCCGAGGCGATACGCAGCGAGTAACACTTCTTGCCCAGCAGGGCGTTGCCGCCGTAACCCGAACCGTACGACCAGATCTCGCGGTCCTCGGGGAAGTGGGTGATGTACTTGGTGTCGTTGCACGGCCACGGGACGTCGGCCTGACCGTCGGCCAGCGGCGCGCCGACCGAGTGCAGGGCCTTGACGAACGGCTTGTCCGTGCCCAGCTTCTCCAGCGCGGCCGTGCCCATGCGGGTCATCACGCGCATCGAGACCACGACGTACTCCGAATCGGTGATCTCCACACCCAGTTTCGGATCCTCGGCGCCCAGCGGACCCATGCAGAACGGCACCACGTACATGGTGCGGCCCTTCATCGAACCGCGGTACAGCTCGGTCATGGTCTTGCGCATCTCGACCGGATCGACCCAGTTGTTGGTCGGGCCCGCCTCGGCCTCGGTGCGCGAACAGATGAACGTGCGCGACTCCACCCGCGCGACGTCGGAGGGATCCGACAGCGCCAAGAAGGAGTTGGGCTTCTTCGCGTCGTTGAGCCGCTGGAACGTGCCGGCCTCGACGAGCTGGGCGGTCAGCACGTCCCACTCCTCGTCGGAGCCGTTCGCCCACACCACTCGATCGGGCTGGGTGAGTTCTGCGACCTCCCCGACCCAGGCGAGCAACCCCGCGTGCTCGGTAGGTGCGGTGCCATCGGATCCGCGAAGACCGGGAATGGTCACTGAGGTCATGAAAACTCTCCTGAGATGGGCGGCCGGTGGTGTTGTGAGCGAGCAGCCGGAACAGCTCACGACACCGGAACGGCCACCATTGGCGGTAGGCACCCGTTCCGTCTCGCCGACTTCAGGGGCGGCATATGAGGAGGGAGCGGATGCCGATGTTCCTTGATAAAGAGGTTAACGCGATGTGACGGTGAGTACGGAATGGGGTTCCTCACTCGGTACCCGAACTACATGTTCGTCAACCGCGGCCGCGAGGAATATCACGAAACGTCTGTTTCCGAGAAATATGCAGGCCCAGGAGTTATGGCCGAGATTACAGCGAACTCACGGCGACGAGAAGATCAACTGCGTTGGCCGCGTTCGTCATCACTGCGTGAGAGCGGAATCGAGGATCTGCAGATCGCGTCGGCAGGCGGCCAGTTGTGCGGGCTGGCGAGAATTCAGCTCACGCACTCGCGACTCCAATTCCGCGACGCGTCGATCCGTTTCGACCACGCGCGCGGTCGTCGCGCGGACCGCCTGATCGGTAAGTTGCGATTCGGCCTCGACCAGGGCGGTGGACACCCGTTGCTCGAGTTGGGCCTTGACGTTCACCAGAGCATCGGAGATCCATTGCCGCATATGCGCGCGATCGGCGATATGACCGCGAGCGCGCACCACCCAGTAGGCCACGGCCGCCCCGAGCAACAGAGTGACCGGGATCGTCGCATAGTTCAGCGCCGGGACCAGCGTCAACGGCGCGACCGCCAGACGGCCCAGACCGAATCCGCCCGAGGCTCCCAGCGCGATCATCAGGTGGTCCTCCACACCGCGATGCCGGGGTTCGGGATCCGGGCCCAGCCGCGGCGGCGGATCGGTGCGCGGCACCGGCGGACGGGCGGGCCCGCCGGGTGTGGGACCGGTCACGGCCTCGAGCTGCCGGGACAGATCGGCGAGGCGGTGGGCCAGGACGGCGTCGAGCTCGACGGTCAGCTGATCGACCGACTGCTGTAGATCGGCCGGGTAGGCCTTTGTGGCGCGGCGGCCGAGGCGGTCGAGGTCGGACCGGGCCGCGGTGTTCAGCGCGCGGATGCGGGCGCCGACGTCGTGCAGCAGATCCATCCGCGCCAGGTGCATGCGGTTGCGCAGGGCGGCCATGGCCTGGGTGCGGCCGCCGTCGCGCGCGGCCAGCAGCGTCGCGCGTTCCTCGCGCAGGCGGGCGACCTCGGCCCCGGAGTTCAGCTCGGCGGACTGGCCGACGATGCGCCGGCGAGTGTCGGCCAGCACCCGGTTCAGGACCGCGGCCAAGCGGTCCGGTCCGCCGTCCGCACCCGCGGCCGCGGTCAGCCGGGCGTGCAGGACGCCCAGACCGGACCGGTCCAGCAGGGCGGCGTCGCCGGACTGGCGCGCGGCGACGGACAACCGGGCCGAGACCGGCACGATGGCCGGATCACCGCCGAACACCGGGGTCAGCAGGGCGGTGTTGCGGTCCAGCACCACGCGCCAGTCCGGGTAGGCGTGCGTGTTGTTCATGGCGAACAGGGTCCGGGTGCCGCTGGAACGCAGTCGGGATACCACGTTCAGCGTGCTCGCGCCGAGTGCGGCGCCCGCGTCCAGCAGCAGTAGCGCCACCTCGGGCGCGGCGCCGGGATCCGCCATCGGGTCGGTCAGGACGACGCGCGGTTCGAAACGGGCCAGTTCGGTGCGCAGCAGGAGGGTGCTGGCGTCGGCGGGGCCGATCAGCGCGACCGCCTCGGGGGCGGGCAGCACGGTGTCGGAACCGGCGTCCGCGGGGCCGCTCGCGGCCCGCAGCAATGCCGCGCCCTGCGGATTCCAGCGCCCGAGCACCGCCCGCACTTCCGGCGAGAGCGTTGTCGGGGCGGAACCGGTGGACGGGTCAGAGTCCGGCACTGCTCATCCGCTCGAACAACCGGACGTATCCGTTGTGCGCGCGCAGCGCCGCACGGCGGGCCGCGGCGGGCATATCGCTGGACACCACCGCGCGCCAGCGCTGGGCGCGGGCGATCGCGTCATCGGCGTCGGCGGGATACGGCGACGGATAGCCCGCGGCCAGATGGACGACCTCCGGGCAGGCCAGTCCGGCCCGCAGACCGGTCCACAGGGCCTCGTCACCGGCCAGATAGTCCTCGATCAGGTCCCGGGCCCGGCCCGCGCCCGGCCCGCCGGCCCGAGCGGCCAGGCGGGCCAGCTCGTCGAGGAATTCGCCGCCGCGCCGCTCGGCGGACCGCTCGTAGCGGCGGTGCAGCAGGGCGTGGACGGCGTCGATTCCGCTGACCGCGTGAAGTATCTGCCGGATCGTCTGCGGGCCCAGATCCGGATCGCGTTGCAGCGCCGACATCGCGGTCGACACCCCGAACAGGCCCCAGTGCGCGAGCACGGTCTCGCGGTCGGCGACATCGGGCCCGAAATCCGGGGAGCAGAACAGTTCCGCGGTCAGTGTGAAGGACGGATCGGTCGTCGCGGCGTGGCGCCGCAGTATGGTCAGATCCTCCTGCGACGGTGTGCCGGATCTGGTCCGCACGGCCAGTTCGGAGACCACGGGCAGGGTCGCCATGCCCATCTCGTAGGCGCACTGGTCCACCGCGGCCACCGCATCGCCCCAGCGCGAACCGACGGCATCGGCCTTGTTCAGCACCACGACGGTCCGATCGCGCGGCAACCGGGCCAGCACCGCGCGATCCCCCGGCTGCAAGGCCGAGGACAGCACGTAGACCAGCAGATCTGCGTCGAGTACCGGATCCGGGCGGCCCGGCTCGTCCACCGGCGTGGTCTCCTCCGCCGATATCAGCGCCAGCGCCTGCAGCAGGGTGGACTTGCCCGCACCGGCGCGGCCCGTGACCTGAATGCGCACCGGACGCCGCCACATGCCCGCGGCGGCGGCGACCTGTTCGGCCACCCTCGGATCGGTGCCCGGCCCCGTGCGCAGATTCGCGATCAACTGGTCGAGTGCCGGTGCGGGTCCGCCCTGTTCGGCGACCAGCCCGGTTGCCGCGGAGTCTGTCGGCACGGTACTACCCCCTTCCGGCGGGCAATTCTCGCAGAACTCACCCGGATTGTCGGCACGGACCACCGTATCTACCCCGCCGAATATCGAACCTGAATCCCACCCCGTCAACCACACGCTCCCAGCCGCACCCGACGCCGCGACAACGACCTGCTCGCGAGCCACGAAAAGAGTGCGGATCCGAGCACGGGGTGCGGCGGATCCGCCCAACCCGAAACCCGAGGACCTGGTCCGCCAACCATCTCGGTAAGATCTCGAATACATCACATGCCGGCATCGACCCGAAATCGGCGCGATACCGCGGCACACGGACTCCGATTGCGGACCGCGGACCTGGGCATGTTGTGTCATTGATCACAGAGCGCAATCAGGAATCAGCCTCGGATGGCGGGTGTTTCATTGAGAGACAGCACAATTCGGGTGTTGTGAGGTTTTCGGGCCAATGCCCGGTCGCATACGCTGAGGCCGTCGGCCATATCGTCGACGTGGGGCAAGGCTGTGCCCGAGCGCCGGTTCGTTCGGGCGGGTGTGGGTAACGGCCTGGTCACAGGCTCAGTGAGGAGGTTGCGATGACCGTCATCGAAGACGTCATCGGACGGGTCGACGCGATGTCCGGCGTCCGGGAAACGATCGACGCGGCACGTCCGCTGCTGCCGTCGCAGGATCCGTTCCTCGTCCCGCCCACCGACCTCACCCGCTACGCACCCGGCGCCATCCTGCGCAGCCGCGCGGTGCGGATCGGGTTGTTCGGCCTGGTCCCGCAGCGGGTCTCGGCCTGGCAGCTGCTCTACCGCAGCACCGATATGCACGGCGACCCCGAGGCCGCGATCACGACGGTCCTGCTGCCCGACGGCGCGGATCCGCACGTCGAGCGGCCGCTGCTGGCCTTCGAATCGGCGATCGACGCGACCGCCGAACAGTGTGCGCCGTCGTACGCCCTGCGACTGGGCGCGGTCGCGCCCGGTTCGATCACCCAGCTGGAATGGCTGCTGGTCGCGGGTGCGCTGCGGCGCGGCTGGGCGGTCAGCATCGCCGATCACGAGGGCCCGCACGGTAATTTCGGCGCACCGCGCGAACCCGGCTACCGCTCCCTGGACGGCATCCGCGCCGCACTGCACTTCGCCCCGCTGGGCCTGCACGCGCGGACCCCGGTCGCGGTGTGGGGCTATTCCGGCGGCGGCATGGCCGGGTCCTGGCTGGTCGAGATGGCGCCGGTCTACGCACCCGAACTCGATATCGTCGGCGCGGTGCTCGGCGCGCCGGTCGGCGATCCCGCAGAGGTGTTCGTCGGGCTCAACGGCGGACGCTTCGCCGGATTCCCGCCGATCATGATCGCCGCGCTGCGCCGCCTCTACCCGGCGCTGGACGAACTCCTGGACACCGAATTGAACGCCGAGGGCCGCCGCCTGCTGGACGTGGCCGCCCGCTCCGCGCCGATCCTGGCGCTGTCCCGCCTCACCGGACGCGACGTGGGCGATTACCTCGGCCGCCCGCTGGCGGAGGTGCTGGCCGAGCCGCAGATGCGCGCGATGTTCGACGACCTGCGCCTGGGCGGCAACGTCCCGAACTGCCCGATGCTGATGATCCAGCCGGTGAACGACCAGGTCATCAATGTCCGCGCGATAGACGAGCAAGTGGCGCGCTACCGCCGCGGCGGCGCGAACGTCACCTACCTGCGCGACCGGCTCAGCGAACATTTCACCCTGCTGCCCCTGGCCACTCCGCTGACCCTGGACTGGCTCGCCGATCGGATCGCCGGACGTCCGGTCCCCGAGCCGAGCACCCGCACGGTCTGGTCGGTGGTGACCGATTCGTCGAGCTGGCGCGGACTGCTCGAAATGACGCTCACCGCAACGCGAGTCGCGCTGGGACGACCGTTGCGCGGCGAGTCGGGCCCGCCGCCCAGGCCGACCCGCACGCTGGCGGCCTGATCGAACGTCCGGGAAGGGTTGCGCGGTCGCCTGCTGTGCTGATCATCCGATACTGGACAATGGACGCCGTGAACGACGCCGCGAACCACACTGCAGAGCCGGTCCCCGGGCCGCGGTCCACGGCATCGACGGCGGTCGGCCGTGCGGGCAGCGCACCGGCCCCGGCCACCGCGGGGACCACCGGACCGGGCCACCCGACGGGCTCGCGCCTGCACCCCCGGGTCACCAGCTTCCGCTCGCGTCGCGGCGCGCTCACCGCTACGCAGCAGCAATCCTGGGCGCGGATGTGGCCTCGAATCGGCCGCGACGTCTCGGACGACCTGCTCGACGCACCCGCCTGGTTCGGCAGACACGCCCCGCTGATCATCGAGATCGGCTGCGGGACCGGCACCGCGACCGCCGCGATGGCCCAGGCCGAACCGCAGTTCGACCTGATCGGCATCGAGGTCTACAAGCCGGGCCTGGCGCAATTGGTGCAGCGCGTCGAACGGGAGAACATCGAGAACATCCGGTTGTTGCGCGGCGATGCGGTGGACGTTCTCGAACACATGATTGCCAAGGATTCGCTCACCGGAGTCCGGGTGTTCTTCCCGGACCCCTGGCCCAAGGCTCGCCACCACAAGCGCCGCCTGCTGCAGCCGACCACCATGACGCTCATCGCGAGTCGCCTGCGCCCCGGCGGTGTTCTGCACGTCGCGACCGACCATGCCGGTTACGCCGAGCACATCGCAGAGGTGGGTGCGGCGGAACCGCAGCTCATCGGCCTCAACGAGGCCGCGGGCGGCGATCGCGACCGCTTCGCGCAGGATGCCCCGATAGGCTTCGACCGGCCCGTGACGAAATTCGAAAGCAAGGCGCATCGGGCCGGAAGCGCCATCACCGAGCTGATTTGGGGGAAGATCGGATCATGAGCGTGCGAAGCGAGCGAACAGTTAGCTCAGCCATTTCCACCGTCGGTGATGCGCTGTCATGACGGTCGGTGAGATGGACCACGACGTGATGGACGTCCCCGAGATGGTGCCGAGCACTCCCTCCGGCGGCGAGCCGGCCCCGTCCACGGCGAGCTCCGGGGCCGGCTCGGCGCCGCAGGGCAGCGGTACCGACGTGCGGCGGGTGCTGCTGGTCTGGGACGCGCCGAATCTCGACATGGGCCTGGGCGCGATCCTGGGCGGGCGTCCCACCGCGGCGTACCGGCCGCGCTTCGACGCGCTGGGCCGCTGGCTGCTCGCCCGCACCGCCGAACTCTCCGTCGGCGGTACCGGCCGGGTCGAGGCCGAGGCGACGGTGTTCACCAATATCGCCCCCGGCACGGCCGATGTGGTGCGGCCGTGGGTGGAGGCGTTGCGCAACGTCGGTTACGCGGTCTTCGCCAAACCGAAGATCGACGAGGATTCCGACGTCGACAGCGATATGTTGGCGCACATCGAATTACGCCGCCGCGGCGCGGGCCTGGCCGGGATCATGGTCGCTTCCGCCGACGGACAGGCGTTCCGCGAACCTCTCGAGGAGATCGCCGCAGGCGGCGTGCCGGTGCAGGTGCTCGGATTCCGCGAGCATGCGAGTTGGGCGGTGACGTCCGATATCCTCGAGTTCATCGACCTAGAGGACATCCCGGGAGTGTTCCGCGAACCACTTCCCCGGGTCAGCCTCGAGTCGTTGCCCGACGAGGGAGCCTGGCTGCAGCCCTTCCGGCCGCTGTCCGCACTGCTCACCTCCCGCCCCGCGCAAGGAGTCGCTTAAGTGTTCACCCGCTGGGGCGATTTGGTCTACCGATTCCGCTTTGTCGTACTGGTCGTGGTGGTGGGCGCACTGCTCGGCCTGGGCGCTTTCGGCCTCAGTTTGAGCAAACATCTCAGCTCCAGCGGGTGGGACGATCCCGGCTCCGAGTCGACCCAGGCGGCCGAGCTGCTGGACTCGACGTACGGCCGCGACCACACCGGTGACGTCATCGTGCTGTACACCGCGCCGGACGGGAAGACCGTCGACGACGCGTCGTTCAACAAGCCGATCATCGAGAATCTGACCAATCTGCCCAAGCAGCATCCGGATCAGATCGACAAGGTCTACATCTCGCCGTGGAACGTGCCGGGCGCGGCCCAGTACTCGTCCGCGGTCACCGTCTCCAAGGACCGCAAGGTCGCCTTCGCCGCCATCGAACTCAAGGGCGACGACGACACCTCGACGATGAACAACTTCCGGGACGTCAAGGACTCGTTCGACGTTCCCGGGGTGAATACTCAGGTCGCCGGTCTGCAGGCGGTCTCGGGCACGCTGAACGACACCATCGCCTCGGACCAGCGGCGCATGGAGATCCTGGCGATCCCGGGCGTGGCCGTGCTGCTGTTCTTCATCTTCGGCGGCGTCGTCGCGGCCGCGCTGCCGCTGATCGTGGGTGGTCTGACGGTCATCAGCGCCAACGGCATCGTGATGGGCATCACGAAGTTCACCGAGGTGAACTCGTTCGTGGGCGCGGTGGTGTCGATGATCGGGCTGGGTCTGGCGATCGACTACGGATTGTTCATCGTGAGCCGGTTCCGAGAGGAGCTGGCCGACGGATACGACACCCGCGCGGCCGTGCGGCGCTCGGTCATGACCGCCGGACGCACCGTCGCGTTCTCCGCGACGATGATCATCGCGGCCAGTGCGAGCATGCTGCTGTTCCCGCAGGGCTTCCTGAAATCGGTCGCCTACGGCACGATCGCGACGGTCGCGCTGGCCGCGGTCGCCTCGCTGACGATTCTGCCCGCCATTCTGGGCATCCTCGGTCCGCGCGTGGACATGCTGGGGCTCAAGTGGTTCCGCAAGACCAAGACCACCGAGGAGATCGAGAACGGCTTCTGGGGCCGCAGTACGCAGTGGGTGATGAAGCATCCGCTGAAGGTGGCCGTTCCACTGTGCATCGTGCTGCTGCTGCTGATCATTCCGGTGAAGAATCTGTCGTTCGGCGGGATCAGCGAAACCTATCTGCCGCCGGACAATCCGACTCGCGTGGCGCAGCAGGAATTCGATCAGCTGTTCCCGACCCGGCGCACCGATCCGATCAACCTGGTGATCGTCACCCAGGACTCCACGAAGATCTATTCGATTCTGCAGCAGGCGGATCAGGCTCCCGGGCTGGTCGGGCAGTTCGCGATTCCCGGACAGCCGCCGACCGGATCGGACGTCTGGAAGACCTCCACCACGCTGACCGATTCGGACAACGCCAACCCGACCATCGACTATCTGCGGTCGATGAGTGTGCCCGACGGCGTGGACGTGTACATCGGCGGGACGCCCGCGATGCAGAAGGACAGCGTCGACGCGCTGCTGAACCGGATGCCGCTGATGATCGTGCTGGTCGTCTTCGTCACCACGCTGCTGATGTTCCTGACCTTCGGCTCGCTCGTGCTGCCGATCAAGGCCGCGCTGATGAGCGCACTGGGTCTCGGCTCGACGCTGGGCATCCTGACCTGGATCTTCATCGACGGCCACGGGGCCGGGCTGATGAATTTCACACCACAGCCGATCATGTCGCCGGTACTCGTGCTGATCATCGCGATCATCTACGGCCTGTCCACCGACTACGAGGTGTTCCTGCTCTCTCGCATGGTCGAGGCCCGTTCGAAGGGTGCGAGCACCACCGAGGCGGTGCGCAGCGGTACCGCGCAGACCGGCCGGATCATCACCGCCGCCGCGCTGATCCTGCTCGTGGTGACGGGTGCGTTCGCCTTCTCCGACCTGGTGATGATGCAGTACATCGCGTACGGCATGGTCGCGGCGCTGCTGATCGACGCCACCGTGCTGCGCATGCTGCTGGTGCCGGCCACCATGAAACTGCTCGGCGACGACTGCTGGTGGGCTCCGGCGTGGATGAAGCGGATCCAGGCGAAGATCGGTCTGGGCGAGCCGATTCTGGACGACGAGCGTCCCGGCGGCGGTGAGGTGGTCGACCTGGTCAAGACCACGCCCGTCACCGATCCGGTGACCATGCAGATCCCGATGATGCCGGACGGCACACCGGCCAAGCCGGGTCGTAAACCCAAGCGCGCCAGGTTCATCCGGCACGCCGATCCGGAAGCGCCGACCGAGCGGCTGGACTCGCCGGACGCGGAGGAGTCGAAGAAATCGAAGTCGCCGAAGTCGCCGAGGTCGCGCATCCTGCCGCCGCCGGGCGTGCTGCAGCGGCCCGACTCGCAGGAATCCGGCGACGGCGACGCCGCTTCCCCGGCGAGTGAGTCGACGCCGCCGCAGTCCTCGCTGAATCTGCCGGGTGTCACTCCGCCGCCCGCCTCCGAGGCGAGGCCGCGGCCCCCCGAGGTCTCGCCGCCGCGCAATCTGCCGCGTCCGCCGGTGCCGCCGGGTTCGGGGATGTCGGACCAGTCGGAATCCGGCGCGGCGCGGGATGCGGCGGCCGATCCGGTCAACCCGACTCCGCGCATCCTGCCGCCACGCCCGAAACAGTCCGCGGTGCCGCCGCATCCGGCCGACCGCGCCCATCGTTATCTGTCGCACGATCAGGACGGTTCCGAGACCGAGGCCGAATCCGCCGTCTCGCCGGGCGGCGACGCGGGCGAGGCGCAGACCACGCCGACCCCGGCAACCCGCCCCGACCCGGCCGACCCCCGCCAGGAGGCCAGCCGCAGCAGTATCGAACAGTGGATGGCCGACCTGCGCTCCTCCCGCCAGCGCCCCGGCCAGCCCGGCGACACCGAAGAGGGCAAACACCACGGCGGCAGCAACCGCACGGTCAGCGTGAACGAACTGCTCCGCCGCCAGAACCGCGAGTGAGCACGAAGTTCGGCCGGATGCCCTGCCGCACAGGGCATCCGGTTTCGACAGTGCATGTCGGCAGCGAGATTCGCGAGACCGCCGGACCACAGTGGAGATTCGGTACGGGCACAACCCTGCCGTGATCCTCGGTCGGCACATCTTGCCGATCACGACCCCGAGCAACGCAGATCGGCGTCACCAATCTCGAATCGATCAGGCGGGCGGTCGCCGAGCCGGGCGAGGGTTGGTGTGTCGCACTTATGCCATCCGGCGTAAACAGGCCGTTGCTCCGAGATGGGCCTACCCGCCAGGTGCGCGAATCCTGATCCACCACGAATGAGCGCGCCACGTGCGGCATTCGCGGATGAGACAGCGGCGGCACCCACGCCGCTCGCCCTAATGATGTGGCGTGGCGCGGGCTATGGCCGCACGGATTTCGGCGCTGACCAGGTCCGGCGCTTCGAGCATGGGGACGTGGCCGACGCCGGGGAGGGTGCGTGATTCGACGCCGGGGGCGGCTGCGCCGCGGCCGTGGAACCGGGGCGGGAGAAGGCGATCGTGTTCGCAGAGCAGGACCGTGACCGGGGCCTGGATATCGGCGAGGCCGGTGAATCCGCTTGCGAGAGTGGAGTCTTCGGCCAGGTCGTCGACGACGTGGCAGTGTGCGGGGGCAGCGGCGCAGGCGGTGGCCAGGGCGTGCGGGACCGCGGCCGGGCGGTGCGCCAGCAGCGGAATCACCAGGCTGCGCACCATGGCCGGGGCCGACGCGCCCGCGCCGACGCCGAGGACCGGGCCGAACGCCCGGTACTTGCGGATCAGCTGCTGGGTGACCGGTACATCCGCATCCCACAGTCCGCCGGGCGCGATGGCGACGACCGAGCGCGCCCGGCCTCGCGCCGCCAGTTCCAGGGCCAGCCAGCCGCCGAGCGAATTACCCACCAGATGCGCTGTCGGCCAGCCCTTTTCGTCCATGACGGACTCCGCGAAATCGGCCAGCGCCGTGAAGGTCGCGGGCCCGGACACCGCAGGGCCGCCCCAGTGGCCGGGCAGGGTCGGCGCGAAAACCTCGTGATCACCGGATAATTCGTCGATCACCGCGCCCCAGGACTGCCAGGTGAGCAGCAGTCCGTGCAGCAGCAGTACGGGCTCACCTCGACCGGCTCGGAAATACGGGTCCGGTTCGGCCGCGACACGCTGCACCATGGCCGTGACGATACCCGCCGGGCCCGCCAGCCGGTCAGAACCCCGACATCAGCCGACGCCACTGCACCGCGAGGGGCTGTTTGGCGGTCACCGAACCGAACCGCAGCCGACCGTGCACGACCACGTGCAGCGGCCCGATCGGCGGCCCGGTGCGCACCTTGTTGTTCACACTGGACCCGATCAACTCCAGTCCGTCCACGTCGACGGTGGCCGCACCGGGCAGGATCAAGGTCAGCGAACTACAGAAATCGTCCATGCGCAGCTCCACCACCTGCGTGGACATCACCGCCTGCGTGAAATCCAGACTCACGCTGGAGCAGTAGTTGTTCAGGTACATCGTCGGCGGGACGTGCCACGCGCCCCTGCGGTTCACCGAGGAGATCCGCGACCGGATGGTCGCCGACGAGGTCGCCGCCGGCCCCGGAGCCTTCGCGTACGACGGCGTCGCCCGCCCCGCCGGATCGGGCTGATCGGGCTGCCCGACCAGTCGCACCCCCGGCAGATCGATCAGTACCGCGTTGAGTTCCCCGCGGGTCTTGGCCGCCAGCGCGGTATCCATCCGCTCGGTGAACTCGCCGAGGGAGAGCATCCCCAGCCCGACCGCCCGCTGCAGCAGCATCCCGACATGTTCGCGTTCCGCGTCCGAGACCCGCAGATCCCGATCGCCCGCCGCACCCCCGGTCTCGGGAACCGGCCCGGCGGAAACCGTTTCACCAGCCATGACATCGAGGCTACCGACGTCACAGGCTCCGCACATCAGGGCAATCCCTGATGTGCGGGGCGCTGTGTGACTCTTTTCGCCCGCGCGTCCTGGGCGGATGCCGGGACGAGGTCGGTGCGCGCACGTGCCCGCGGCGAGCGCGACGGTTAGGCTCGGCCGCGTGACTCACGTTGGTTCGGGCCGGGACAGATCCGATGCGCGGGACTCCGGAGCGCCCGGCGGCGGGACCGGCCGACGGGTCGCGGCCGACTCGGTGCATCCGTTCGTCCGGGTGAGCGCCGAATGGTGCTGGCGGTTGCTGGTGATCGTGCTGGCCGTCGTGGTCATCGGCTATCTGTCCCGGCGACTGGCCACCGTGGTCATCCCGATCGCGATCGCCCTGCTCGCGGCGGCGCTGCTGGTGCCGCTGGTGGATCTGCTGCAACGCCTGGGGTTGCCGCGCTCGATCGGGGTGTTCGTCTCGCTGGTCGGCTCGCTCGGGGTGATCGCCGGGGTGTTCACCTTCGTCATCGAGCAGTTCGTCACCGGTGTTCCGCAGCTGGCCAACGAATTCAAGACCAGCGTCCAATCCATTCAGGACTGGCTGATCAACGGCCCGCTGCACCTGAGCAACGACCAGATCCGCAACGCGGGCGACACCATCGTGAAAACGCTCGAGCGCAACCAGGATTCGCTGACCAACGGCGCGCTGACCACCGCGGCCGCGATCGGCGAATTCCTCACCGGCACCTTCCTGACGTTGTTCATCCTGATCTTCTTCCTCTACGGCGGCAATCAGATCTGGGAATTCGTCACCCGGGTGGTGCCGACGCCGCAGCGCGAACGGGTGCGCACGGCCGGGCGGCTCGGTTTCGGGACGCTGGTCGGATTCGTGCGCGCGACCGTCGCGGTGGCCGCGGTGGACGCGATCGGCATCGGCACCGGCCTGGCCATTCTCGGTGTGCCGCTGGCGCTGCCGCTGGGCACCCTGGTGTTCATCGGCGCGTTCATCCCGATCATCGGTTCGCTGCTGGCCGGTTCCATCGCGGTGTTCCTGGCGCTGATGACCAAGGGCCTGGTCACGGCATTGATCGTGCTGGGTATCACGATCGCGGTGATGCAGTTGGAAAGCCATGTGCTGCAACCGTTGCTGCTCGGGCGCGCGGTGCGGATACATCCGCTCGCGGTCGTGCTCGCGATCACCGCGGGTGTGGTGTTGTACGGGCTGGTCGGCGGTCTGCTGGCGGTGCCGTTCGCCGCGGTGATGAACACCGCGATCCACTCGCTGCTCTCGGGCAGTTCCGAGGAGCTGTATCACGAGCTCAACAGCGGTACGGAGCGACAGCCGATGTTCCACGCCCGGCCCGACGACCCCGATCCGGATCGGTACCGCCTGCCCGATCCCGATGCGCGCGAAGCTGATTCGGACGAGCGCGATGACGAGGAGAACGAACCCGAGTTCGGCAAGTCCGGCGTCGACGAAACCGACTCCAGCGAATCCGCCTCGGGCAGGACAGAGTCCAGCGAGACCGACTCCGGCGCGACCCCGGGGACCGGGGATGCACGCTGACGGGTGCGTCTGATGGGCACGGCGGTTACCGGCGCGACCGCGCCGCTGTGGCGTGCGGCGCAGGCATTCCGCCTGGTCACGGCGCTCTATGCGATCGGCCAGGAGATCGCGTCGGCGCCGTATTACCGTCATCCCGGACTGAGCTGGGTCCTGATCGGACTGCTCGTGCTCTGGTCGGTCGTATCGGCGATGCTGTTGTCGCAGTGGCGGATCAGCACCTCGCCGCGGGTGCGCACGACGGTGGTGATCGGGGATCACCTGGTGGTGATCGCGCTGATGGCCGCCACCCGCCTGGTCGCCGATTACGCCTGGTTCCACGGACATCAGACCGTGCCGACGACGTTGTGGGCGGCCAACGCGGTGATCTCCGCGGCGATCGCGACGGGTCCGGTGGGCGGAGTGCTGTCGGGTGTGCTGATCTCGGCGGTGAGCATCGTCGTTCGCGCGCAATGGGAATTGGATCTGTGGTCCGACGCGACCGCGCCGATGCTGGTCTCGGTCGGATTGGCGCTGGGCCTTGCGGCCGATACCGCTCGCCGCGCACACCGTCAGCTGCAGCGCGCGGCCCTGCTCACCGCGGCCGCCCGCGAGCGCGAGCGACTCGCCCGCGAGGTGCACGACGGAGTGTTGCAGGTACTCAGCTACATCAAACGTCGCGGCAGTGAAATAGGCGGCCCCACAGCCGAATTGGCGCTGCGTGCCGCCGAACAGGAAGTGGCGCTGCGGGTGCTGCTGTCCGAGCAGAGCGCACCCGTGCCCGACGTCCCGGATTCCCCTGCCGCCGACCAGGATCTGCGTCCCCTGCTGACCGCCCAGGCATCCCCCTCGGTCTCGGTCTCCGCCCCCGCGGATCCGGTGCCGGTCCCCCGCGCGGCCGCCGCGGAACTGGCCGCCGTGGTCGCCGCCGCCCTGTCCAACACCGCGCTGCACGCCGGGTCCGCCGCGAAAGCCTATGTCCTGCTGGAGGATACCGGCGACGCGGTGATCCTGTCGGTCCGCGACGACGGTCCCGGCATCCCCGACGGCCGCCTCGCCGAGGCCGCCGCCCAGGGCAGAATGGGAGTGTCCCGATCCATCCTCGGCCGCATCGCCGCCCTCGGCGGCACCGCCGAACTGCGCACCGACGACGGCACGGAGTGGGAATTCCACCTCCCGCGCCATCGACCGACCCCGAAGGGATGAGATGAGCCAGGACGTCGCACCTCGCAGGACATCCCCCGCATCGGTGGGCTCGGCAGCTCGGGGCCGCACCGCCGCATCGCAATCCACTGCCGCACCGAAAGACTCCGCACCACCGGAAACCACTGCCACACCGGATGACTCGACATCGACTGCGACCGGCGCAGCCCGGCTGGAGCCGCCATCTCCGGCAAATCCGGTGTCGGCGAGCCCTTTCGCATCATCGCAAGCCCCTGCGTCGCCGGCTTCCCCTGCACCGCCGGAGACTCCGGCACAGTCGAAATCGTCTCCATCACCGGAAATACCCGCACAACAACCGATTTCAGTGATGGTGGTGGACGACCACCCGATGTGGCGGGACGGGGTGTCGCGGGATCTGACCGAGGCCGGATTCGAGGTGAGCGCGACCGCGGACGGTGTGGCGGCGGCCGCGCGCCGGGCCGCGGCGGTGCAACCCGATGTGGTGCTGATGGATATGCAGCTCCCGGACGGGAACGGCGCACAGGCCACCGGCGACATCCTGCGGGTCTCGCCCGGCAGCCGGGTGCTGGTGCTGTCGGCCTCGGCCGAACGCGCCGACGTCCTGGACGCGATCAAGGCCGGGGCAACGGGTTATCTGGTCAAGAGCGCGTCCGCGGCCGAGCTGATCGACGCCGTGCGCGCCACCGCGGCTGGTCAGGCGGTGTTCACCCCGGGCCTGGCCGGCCTGGTCCTGGGCGAGTACCGCCGCATCGCCAGTGCGCCCGCCGACCGCGACGCGCCGCATCGACCCGCCCTCACCGACCGGGAGACCGAGGTGTTGCGCCTGGTCGCCAAGGGCCTGTCCGCCAAGCAGATAGCCACCCGGCTGAGCCTGAGCCACCGCACGGTGGAGAACCACGTGCAGGCCACGCTGCGCAAACTCCAGCTCGCGAACCGGGTGGAATTGACCCGCTACGCCATCGAACAGGGCCTCGAGTAACGCCCCGGCCGGGCGGGACACCGGTCCGGACAGCGTCACGGGACCCGCGAAAGCTCCTACGACGCGCTGTAGATTGGTGATCGTGTCAGCGTCCCCCCGAGCCGTACCAGCCGCACCTCGCACATCTCGGTAGCAGGCATGGACTCGACACATCTGGAAGCGGTCAAACAGACCATGCGGACGCGCTGGCCGCTGTACCTGGCCTCGATGCTCGCCGCCAACGCCTTCGGCGCGATCCTGGTCTACGCCTTCATCCAGTACGGTCTGCCCGCCCCCGAGGGCTACCCGACCGGCGTGCGCCGCACGGGCCTGCTGATTCCGCTGTCGGTCTTCGTGATCGGCGGCATTCTCAGCCTGACCGCCTCGGCCCTGATGTTGCGGCCGGTGATGCGCTGGCAGGTGCGCGGCGGCCCGCCCAGCCGTCAGGAGCAGATGGCCGCCCTGCACGCTCCGCTGCGTCAGTCGATCGTGCATCTGCTGCTGTGGCTGGTGGGCGGCGCGGTCCTGGGCGGGACGATCATCGTGGACTCACCGCAGCTCGCGGCCGCGGTCATCGTCACCGAATGTATGGCCGCGACCATCGTGTTCGGTTTCACCTACATGCTGGGTGAGCGGATTCTGCGGCCGGTCGCCGCGCACGCGCTCTCGACCGGCACGTTCGACCACACCCTCACCCCCGGCGTCGGCACCCGCATGGCGATGACCTGGGGTATGGGCACATTCGCGCCGGTCATCGCGATCGTGCTGCTGTGCACCACCCAGATCACCTCGCAGGTGCACTTCTCCTCGCGTTCGCTGGCGGTGTCGATCCTGCTGCTGTGCGGCGTGGTGATCATGCAGGCGCTGGCGTTGTCGATGCTGACCGGCGCGAGCATCTCCGATCCGGTGCGTCAGCTCTCCCGGGCCATCGACCGGGTGCAGGAGGGTGCGCACGACGTGCAGGTCGAGGTGTTCGACGGTTCGGAGATCGGCCTGCTGCAGGTCGGGTTCAACCGGATGATGGAGGAGGCCGCGCAACGTCGCGAACTGCAGGAGTTGTTCGGCCAGCACGTCGGCGAGGAGGTCGCCCGGCGCGCGCTCGAGTACGGCACCGAACTGGGCGGTGAAACCCGGTTCGTGGCAGTGCTGTTCGTCGATATGGTCGGTTCCACCGCGACGGCCGCCGAACGTCCGCCGACCGAGGTGGTCAGCCTGCTCAACGAATTCTTCCGCGTCGTCGTGGATGTCATCGACCGGCACAACGGCCTGATCAACAAGTTCGTCGGCGATGCCGCACTGGCCATCTTCGGCGCGCCCCTGGACCGGCCCGACGCGCCCACCGCCGCCCTGGCCGCCGCCCGCGACCTGCGCGAGGCGTTGCGCGAGGTGCCCGGATTGGACATCGGCATCGGCGTCTCGGCCGGACTCGCCGTCGCCGGGAACATCGGGGCGGCCAACCGATTCGAGTACACCGTGATCGGCGATCCGGTGAACGAGGCGTCCCGGCTCACCGAGCTGGCCAAGGAACGTCCCGAACGCGTGCTGACCTCGGGCAGCGCCCTGTACTTCGCCGACGCCGCCGAACAGGCGCACTGGGAATCGGGCGAGGAGGTGCAGCTGCGCGGCCGCCGCCGCAAGACGCGGCTGGCCTGGCCCACCTCCGGTGCGGACGGTGGAGCTACTGCCGATCGACCGCACTCATTAGGCTGACCCCTGTGACGGCCCATCGCGAACCAGCCGGTGACCCCGTGCCGGTCCCGGCACGGGCCCGCCGAGGCCGATTCTGGTGGGTGAAATGGCTGCTCGGCGCCGCTGTCTCGGCCCTGCTGGTCGCCGAGGGCATCTACATCTATCCGCGCCTGCACGAATCCTGGGAGAACCTCACCGAACTGCATTGGGGCTGGGCCGCGGTCTGCGTGATCATGCAGGCGATCTCGATGAGCGGATTCGCCCGCATCCAGAAGCAGCTGATGAATGCGGGCGGGGTGCAGGTGAGTCAGCGGCGATCGCTGTCGGTGGTCTACGGCGCGACCGCGATGTCGGTGACATTGCCAGCGGGCCCGATGTTCTCCACGGCCTTCACCTACCGCCAGACCCGGCGCTGGGGTGCGAGCCCGATCGTGGCCTCCTGGCAGCTGGTGTTCTCCGGCGTCATCGGCGCGGCGGGCATGGTGCTGCTCGGGCTGGGCGGTGCCGCTCTGGTCGGCGATCGGGTCGGCCCGTGGAAGGTGGTGCTGTCCCTCGGCGCGCTGGTCCTGATCGTGGTCGCGGGCAACTATGCCTCCGGCAATCCGGGCTCGCTGCGGTCGCTGCTGCGTCGAATCCTGCGTCTGATCAACCGGATTCGCCATCATCCGCCCGAGGCGGGGATGGATCGGATCGAGGAGATCCTGCATCAGCTCGAATCGGTCGAACTGAGCCGGCGCGACGGCGCGCTGGTCACCGTCTGGGCGCTGATGCACCGGCTCGGTGACGTGGCGTGTCTGGGCGCGGCCTGTTACGCGGTCGGCGCGGGACCGCGGGTGGCCGCGCTGATGGTGGTGTTCAGCGTGGGCAAGGCGGTGGGCAGCATCCCGTTCGCGCCGGGCGGGATCGTCTATGTCGATGCCACGCTGATCTACAGCCTGACCGCCGTCGCCGGGCTGCCCGCCGCGCAGGCGGTCGCGGCGGCGGGTGTGTATCGGCTGGTCAGTTTCATCCTGGTGGCGATCACCGGCTGGATCGTGTTCGCGTTCCTGTTCCGCGGGCGACAAGCCGGGGACGCGGAATACGAGAAGGAATTCGAGGAACGTTCGCTGCTGACCGATCAACGATCACGCGGGGAGAACCGGCCGTCCGCGAACGCCGAATCCGGGGACGAGAAGCAGCCGCCGACCGAATGAGCATCGTGCGCCGATTACGCTTCACCGCGTGAAGAGATTGGTGCCGTTCATTCTGGACGTGGTGTTGGTGATCGTGTTCTGTGTGATCGGCCGACGCAGTCACCACGAAGGAATCGTCAGCGCCGGACTGTTCCGCACGCTGTGGCCGTTCGGGATCGGGCTGCTGCTGGGCTGGGCGCTGGCCGCACTACTGGGCGCGCGCGACCGATTCGACGCCCGGACGCTCTGGACCGCCGGTGTGACGGTGTGGCTGTCGACGTTGATCATCGGCATGGTGCTGCGAGTGATCAGCGGTCAGGGCATCGCATTCAGTTTCGTGCTGGTGGCCGCGTCGGTGCTGGCGTTGTTCCTGCTCGGCTGGCGGGCGGCCTGGAAAGCGATCGGCTGATCACTTGTCGGGTGTGGCGAACGATTTCAGCATGAGCGCCGCCATCCGCGAGGTCGCATTGCCGCTGTCGATGTCGTCGATGTGGATCGCGAACGCCAGATCGCCCATATTGCCGATCAGCCAGCCGCTGGTCCCCGCGGTCGCCTCGAACGCGTTGACACCCTGATAGGCGCGCAGGCTGGCCAGATCCGGACCGGCGGCGGCCGAATCACGCAGCATGGCACGCAATTTGTCCAGCACCGGCCCGGGCAGCGGGGACAGCTGGGCATCGGTCGTCGCGGGACGGCCGATCTCGATCATCGGCGGCGCGACCGAACCGCGCACGATGCTGGCCGCCGCGATCGCCATCCCGAACGTGCTGGCCAGGATGGGATCCGAACCGCCCTCCTTGACCTGCTCGAAGCCGCGTCCGGCGATGGGCAGGCGGCCGCTGGTCTCGTCCAGTCCGGGCACCTTGAAGCCGATGCCGACGCCCAGATCCGCCGCGGCCTGTGCGGCGTCCTGCACCGAAACGTCCTGCGGGGACTTGTTCTTCATGATTCCGGCGGCCGCTTTGAACAGGTCCATATTGCTGCCGGCCGGATACGCGGTGGTGAACGCGGGTGAACCCTGCGCACTGGCCTGATTGTTCTGCGCGGCGGCGACGACCGCGCCGGTGGACGGCTGGATCGCCACGATCGAGGCCGCGGTGCCGACGCTGACCACCGCGTCCTCGGCGGCGCGCTGCAACTTCTGATCCATGGTGGCGGCGATGTCCGGGCCGGGCGGGCCCTGATTTCCGGCCAGCTGGGTGACCATCGCACCGTCCGGTCCGAACAGCTGGACGCCCCAGCCGCGGTGCGCATCCTTGTTGGCCTGCTGGACCTTGATGTACGCATCGGTCAGCGGCGACCAGACGCGACGATCGGAGACGACGAGTTTCGGCTGTTTCTCCATGACCACGCCCGGAATCGCGGCCATCCGCGGTTCCAGGATCGCGAAATCGTCGTCCCGCAACGAGACCGCGACGACCGGCTTACCCTGGGCGGCCTGCAACTGCTGCATCAGATCGGCGCCGGTGATCAGCGGTGCGACGGGTGAGATGGCGTCGGCGAGGGCGTTGGTGGTGGCGACGGGATCGGTCGTCTTGGCCGGATCGATCTTGACGGTGTTGATGTTCTGCTCGGACATCAACGGCGCGCCGACGTTGTCGTTCACCTTGGGCGGCGGGGTGGCGTCGGTGCGCACGAGTTTGACCGTGCGGGTGTTGTCCAGCTGCGGGATCACCAAGGTCGGATCCCACGAGATCCGCCAGCCGACCGCCAATTTGCGGATGCTGCCCTGCAGGTCGAAGTTCCAGTCCTTACCGGGCCCGAAGTTCCAGTCCGCCTTGAGGTTGAACATGGCCGACGCGTTGTCCAGCCCGATGTACTGCACGACCTTGTAATCGGGTTTGCCGGGATTGAGCCCGTTGAACAGTTGCTTCAGCGTTGCCTGCGCACCGCTGGGGTACGAGGTGAGATCCGCGGCGTCCGCGGCGTTCCGGTCATCCAGCAGGCTGGTGAATCGATTGACGATGGACTCGGGATCGGTCGGGTTGCTCTGGAACCCGCACGCCCCCATCGCGATCGCCAGGACAGCCGCCCCTGCAAGTGCCGCTGCGCCCCGAACGCGAATGCGGCGGGATCCCCACACATCCATATCGCCCACTCTTCACTCTTGTCACTCCAGCAACGAGAACAACCGTACCCGACAGATTCGTTCACGATGGCCGCCTTGACATCGTCCGCATTCTCCATGCTCAGCGACCACAATAATGCCCGTTTACCGACAACCGTCGCACCGCCTGCCGATTACCCCCCGTGTTCGCCGCCTGGTCTGCTCAAAGTCCGTTCTCGGACAGCGGAACCACGGTGACAACTATCGGCGTAATCTTGTAATCACTCTTACAAGAAGGCGATGCAAGCGAGGTTGGAGCTCATGAGACATGGACAACGCGGGCACGGCTTCGGCCGTCCCGGTGGCTGGCAGCAGGCCGATCTACCCGACGCCGCCGATGCGCCGGACTGGTTTGCTGGCCGGTTGCCAACTGAATGGTTCAGCGGCGCGCCGATCATCGAGATCGACCGCGACGAGATCGTCGTGATCGGCACTCTCCGGCCCGACGCACCCGAGGGACCCGCCGACGCACCCGAGGCCGACGCCGATCAGCCGACCGCGCAGATTCCGCGCGCCACCCAGGAAGGCCAGGTCGCCCGCTTCCGCGAGTCGACCCGCCCGGCCCGCATGCGGATCGCGCAGGAGGCGCAGGGCCGGTTCGGACGCACGGTCTCCTGGGGCGTGCTGCTCGGCGACGAGCGAATCCTGTTCACCCACCAGGCCGTTCCGGTGATGACGCGGCTGCGTCAACCCGAACGCAAGGTGCTGGACACGCTGGTCGACGCCGGCGTGGCCCGTTCCCGCTCGGACGCGCTGGCCTGGACGGTGAAACTGGCCGGTAAACACGCCGAGGAATGGCTCGCGGAATTGCGCGAGGCGATGAGCAAGGTGGACACCCTGCGCGCGGAGGGTCCCAAGGGCCTGTGAGTTAGCGTGTCCCTCATGCCAGCTCCGATCCTTGTGCTCAACGGGCCGAATCTGAACATGTTGGGCACTCGTCAGCCCGAGGTCTACGGCTCGGACACCCTCGACGACGTGGTCGAGCTGTGCCGCCGGACCGCCGAGCGATTCGATCGTGAGATCAGCGCGTTCCAGTCGAATTCCGAGGGCGCGCTGATCGACCGGATTCATGCCGCACGCGGTGCGGAATCGGCCATCGTGATCAATCCCGGCGGACTCACGCACACCTCGGTCGCGTTGCGTGACGCGCTGGTCATCCCGGAGGTGCCGATCGTCGAGGTGCACATCTCGAATGTGCATGCGCGCGAGGAGTTCCGGCACCATTCCTACATCTCACCCATCGCCACGGGCGTCATCGCCGGACTGGGCATTCAGGGGTACGCCGCGGCCATCGAATTCCTCTGCGCTCGTTGATATTCGGGTGATCGCCGGATTCACCGAGCGCCACGGTGTCGCCTGTCCACAATGACGCTCGTCGCGGAACCCCGCGCGATCCCAATGGTCGATGCGGACGAACAGCACCGCATGTCCGGGCATATCCGTTGCGTCGGTTGCCGAACCTGTTCTCGCGCAGTTGTTCTCGATAGGCTACTGCGGTGTCGGGACCGATCCGGTCAGCAATGGTCCGCGGCGATCCGTTCCCCGACGCGTTCGAGCAGTTCCGCCGCGTGCGTCATCGAGCGGGCTGGGTCGGGTTCGAGGTCGGTGAGGGGGTAGCAGGCGTCGAATCCGGCCTCGCGCAGGCGATCATCGGTGAGCAGGCAGCGTCCGGCGACGGCGACGACCGGGATTCCGGCGGCGCGGGCGGCCGCCGCGACGCCGACCGGGCCCTTGCCGTGCAGGGTCTGCTCGTCGAGTGAACCCTCCCCGGTGACGACCAGGCTCGCCCGGTCGAGCAAGCGGGGGAAGTCGATCAGTTCGAGGATCACCTCGATACCGGGGCGTTCGACGGCTCCGAGCACCGCCATGGCCGCGAATCCGGTGCCGCCCGCCGCGCCCGCACCGGGACGTTCGGCCTGCGACGGGTCGACCACCTTCGCCCAATTGGCAAGAGCCGCTTCGAGTATCACGCATTCCCGGGGACTCGCGCCCTTCTGCGGCGCGAAAATCGCTGCCGCGCCGTGCGTTCCGAGCAGTGGATTGTCCACGTCGCTGGCGAGGGTCAACGACGCAGCGGCGAGCCCCGGATGCATCCCGGTCCGGTCGAGGTGTACCGCATGCGCCAATGCCACTCCACCCCTGGGTATTTCGTCACCCTGCGCGTCGAGGATCCGCATCCCCAACGCGGTCAGCATGCCCGCCCCGCCGTCGGTGGAGGCACTGCCGCCGACACCGAGGACGATCTCCCGCGCACCCCGATCCAGCGCGTGCGCGATCACCTGGCCCAGCCCGTAGGTACTCGCATGCAGCGGGTCGGGCCCATCGGGCAGGGTCGCCGGTCCCACGACCGAAGCTAGCTCGATCACCGCCGTCCCCTCCCGCACCGCATAAGCGCTCGCGCCCGGTTCCCCCCCGGCGCCGGCCGCCCGCACCGCAACCCGCTCCCATCCCGCCGCCAGAAACGCGTCCACGGTCCCGTCCCCGCCATCGGCAACCGGAACCTGCGCGACCTCGATCCCCGGCTCGCGCCCGATTCCCGCCGCCAACGCCGCAGCCACCTCGGGCGCGGTCAACGACCCCTTGAACTTGTCCGGCGCCACCACAACCCGCCGCCACTCCGGCTCCCGCATGTCGCTATTCTGCGGCAGCGCACGCCTGCCCGCGCGTTTGCCGGCTGGCACACCCGAACCGCACACACGCGGGCGCGAGGCACTCCGCACCCGGGCGGACCTCGCGGACAGTTCGACGCACCGCCGGCCATTACCGGCTCATCGCATCATTCCGCGACGTGCCCGCCGCCGTTTGCACAGCGGTGCGAGGTCACCGAGCCGATCGACCTGGGGCACAGCCCATGCGGGCTTACCGCCGGGGTATGGCAGGGGTGTCGTCCGATTCCCTCGCACCTACATCTCGGCGCAACAGCACAGGGCACATCGCCTCACCAGCGGAGTCACACCGACCGCACTGCGGAAAAATCAGGCGAAACGCGCTTCGACAAGAATTGCTCCGACGAAATCGGCCGTACCGTGCAACGTTGCCGGGCCGCACGTTCTACGCTCGATCGATGACATCCGGCCCGGAAGTCCGCGACAACACCGTCGAGGATCGGTTCGAATTGTTCGTCGACGGGAACCTCGCGGGTATCGCGGAATATCAGGACACCGTCTCGGAGCGGGCCTTCGTGCACACGGAGGTGTTCGGAGACTATTCGGGAAAGGGGTATGCGCGCCAGCTCGTGGACGCCGCGTTGGACGACACGCGGGAGCAGGGGTTCGGGGTGCTACCGCTGTGCCCGATGGTGCGGCACGTCGTCCAGACGCAGCCGGAATATCTGGCGCTGGTCCCGGCGTGGGCGCGAGCGCGGTTCGAATTGCCGCAGTGAGCGCGGGTCAGTAGGCCGCGACCGCGCCGTCCAGGGCCTGCTGGAGTTCGGTGCGCACCAGCCGCGCGACCTCGGCGGGGCGGGCGGGCAGTTCGGGCACCGGAACCCCGAAGTGGAAGCTGGCCGAGATCGCCTCGGGCTTGGTCGGTTCCACCGCCGGATCGGCGCGCGGGCCGTAGCTGAGCCCGAGACTGACCAGCGCCGGACGCGCGCCCAGTTTCATCGCCCGGAACGCGATGTGCCCGACGCCGCTGCCGACGGCCTGCACCTGCGTGGGATCCACGTCGTTGCAGGTGCCCTCGGGGAATATCGCGATACCGTCCCCGCGCGCCATCCGCTCGGCGCAGGTGTCGATCATCAGCTGTCCGGCCGCGTTCACCGCCCGCAATCCGTGGTCCTTCCCGCGAAAGACCGGAATTCCGCCCATCATGTCGATCCGCCGCCGCAGATCGTCCGCGACGAACAGTTCGTCCTTGGCCAGCACCCGCGTCCGCCCGATCACCGGCCGCAACCCGCTGCGCCAGGCCGCCGCGGCCACGGTGTACGGGTCCTGCTGCGACAGATGATTGATCACGATCAACAGCGGCCGCCGCTGCGAGATCAACTGCCGCAACGCCTCCCGAGCCCCCGCCGCATACCCGATCCGCGGCCGGTACCGCCGCGCGAGCACCGCATAAGCCCCCCACGCCGACAGCCGATTCTGCCGGTGCTCCCGATAGAAGTCGTACACGACATCACTGTTCTCGAGCACGACCTCGGGCCGTTCCATATCTTCGCGCCCCATACCTTCGCTTCCGCTTCGCTCTACCGGGGCCAGGCCCCTCGGGGCGATTCTCCACTCCGAATCACCCCGCGGCCAGCCTTACAGCGCCCGCCGCACCAGGTATGCGAAATGCAGTCTCGACAGAGCCCGATCCTGCCAGAGCGCATCAGGCGGAGCATCCCGGCGAAGCCGAGTTCCACCCGCCCGAGACAACGCCGACAACAAGGCCGCCGCCCGGATTCATTCCGGACTGACCAGAGCGGAACAAACGAGTCGGATATCGCCCGAACCGATGCCAGAACGTCCAGCATGTCCGGTATCCACCTCACCGCGAATGCCACCGAATCCTGAGCGAGGCCTGCCCTGTCCAGGATCGACTGGAACGTAGACACTGTGCGGGCAGGGAAGACCAGTCCATGAGGGCCCCATCCCGCCAGAGTGCATGAGCCAGAACATTTCAGCGCACTTGAGTTCCACCCGCCCCGAAACACGTCGACTCCTGGCCGGGGCCCGCCCCGGTCCTGGACTGACCGGAGCGCCAGGAGCGAAGCGGGGGAGCGGAGGGAGGGAAGGCACCGGGGTCACGAGGGCCCCGGCCCACCGGAGCGAAGCGGAGGCCAAAGACACAGCCCCGCCGCAGCGAAGCGGAGGCAGATAACACAGCGCGCGGGGGGATGCGGTGCGATGATGGCTTGGTGGCACGCGCAGAGGAACACGGCGACCGCTCTCGACGGGAATCCCGGCGCGAGGAACAGGCGGTGCGGCCCGGGACGCTGCTGGTTTCGGCGACCGACCTGGTCGAGGCGTCGTTCCGGCGGACCGTCGTGTACATCGTCGAGCACAACGACGCGGGCAGCCTCGGCGTCGTGCTGAATCGCCCGAGCGACACCGCCGTGCGGGATGTGCTGCCGCGCTGGTCGGATCTGGCCGCCTCGCCGCGCACGCTGTACGTCGGCGGGCCGGTCAAACGCGATGCCGCGCTCTGTCTGACCACTGTCAAGGTCGGTACCGCGATCAATCGCATCGATGGTCTGCGCCGGGTGGACGGCCGGGTGGCGCTGCTGGATCTGGATTCGGATCCGGACACGATCGCGCCGCTGGTCGAGGGCATCCGCATTTTCGCCGGATACGCGGGCTGGACCTTCGGCCAGCTGGAGGGCGAACTCGAGCGCGGCGACTGGATCGTGCTCTCGGCGCTGCCCTCGGACCCGATCGCGCAGCCCGGTGACCTGTGGGCGCAGGTGCTGCGCCGCCAGCCGCTACCGTTGTCGCTATTAGCGACACATCCGATCGAACTAGAACGCAATTGACTGCGTATATAGCTAGTGTGGCCACGACATCCGCGCGCCCACCGCGGCGCCTGAAACGCTGAGCCGATGGCGAACTCACCGCGGGCGGCCAGTGAGGGCGCGGAAACCCAACCCTTCCGAGGCGTTGCGCCGCCGGTCCCGGACGGCGCGTCGCAGGCTCAGGCGGAGTTGCTGCGAGCGCTGTACGACCAGCACGCGCAGGCACTGTGGCGGTACACCTACAGCCAGGTCGGCGATGCCGGCCGAGCCGAGGACATCGTCCAGGAGACGCTGTTGCGGGCCTGGCAGCGGCCGAATGTGCTCGATCAGTCGACCGCCTCGGCGCGGGCCTGGTTGTTCACCGTCGCCCGCAACATGGCCGTCGACGAGCATCGCAGTGCTCGCAACCGGCGCGAGTTCCGCACGGACAATCCGCCCGAGCAGGCCAGTCCCGATCAGGCGGACCGAGCGCTGGACAGCTGGTTGATCACCGACGCACTGGCCCGGTTGAGCACCGACCACCGCGAGGTGATCGTCCGCGCGTACTACCGTGGCCTGTCGACTCAGCAGATCGCGATGGAACTGTCCATTCCCGAGGGCACCGTGAAGTCCCGCATGCACTACGGGATGCGCGCGTTGCGTTCGGCATTACAGGAGATGGGGGTGACGAAGTGACGGACGTCCCCCGGATCGGGGAGGACGAGGCGGTGGTCCCGGACGGGGACGACTACGTGATGTGGGATGCGCCGTACGTCCTGGGATCCCTCAGCCGCGCCGAGCGGCTGCGCTACGAGGCGCATCTGGCCGAGTGCGCGTCCTGCCGCGATGCCGTGGCCGAATTATCGGGTCTGCCGGGGCTTCTCGGTCAGGTCGATCCCGAAGTGGCACTGGCGCTGATCGATACGCCCCCCGCACCGAAACTCATTGCCGTACAGCAGGATCAGCAACAAGCCGAGCAGCCGCGCGCCGAACCCCGCGGGCACCGCCGGGACCGCTGGATCACGATCGGCGCGGCGGTGGCGGCGGCCGCCGCGGCGGTGGTGATCGCCGTCCCGATCACCATCGCGATCGAGCGCCACCCCGAGCAGCCGTCGACCGAACAGGTCGTCGCCGAACGGCAACTGGCCCCGGTGCTGCCCTCGCCGGTCACCGCGAGTTACAAACTCGTCGAGGTGCCCGGCGGGACGCGTATCGAAATGTCGTGCACCTATTCACCTTCGGAGACCGACTACACCTGGCAGGGTGCGCTGTGGGTGCAGCACGCCGACGGCACCGAGGCGATGGTGGCGCAGTGGACGGCCCACCCGGGCCAGACCCTCACCCCCGACGGAACCACCGCCGTGCCCCCGGACCAGATCCGTTCGGTGCAGATCCGCGATGCGATCACCAACCAGGTGATCCTCAGCAGCTCGCTCTGAGGGCAACCGCTCAGAGCAGGGCGATCGCGGCACACAGGGCAGCTATCACGATGCCCTGCAACGCGATTCGGTACCCGGCGACGGCATCCCAGGAATCCTGCAGTGCACGGGCGTTGTCCGGGATGACGCCGGTCCGGGCGGCGGCGGTCTGGGCGGTGTTGATCGGTTTGGCGATGCGCAGGTAGATGCCGCCCCAGATCAGCAGGGCGACAAGGGCTGTCGCGGCGGCAATCGCGCCGCCCGCGCGTCCCGCGACGGCGGCGAACACGAGGGTGAGCACGGTGGCGATCATCCCGGTGGCGCCGACGAAGGGCATCCGGCGGTCGGCGAAGTAGTGCCCCCAGCCTGCGCTGACGGTCATCGTCTCGTCGTCGAGCTGTCGGTAGACCGATCGCATGACCATCCCGGCGAGGACGTCCGTGCCGTAGACGACGCCGTTGCCGAGTACGGCAATCGTGGCCAGGACCTGGGCTGTTGTGCTGAGCATCGAAATCTCCCACTTCCTATCTAGCAACGCTAGGTATTGAAGCAAAGATAACAGTGCGCAGCTAGGTTGTCTAGCGTCGCTAGATTCAAGAGGTCCGGGCCCGCCCGGGATCGGCCGGAGCCGTCAGCGACCACACACCGGATTCATGGCCCGCCCGCTCGGCCCGGACCAGCGCCGGACCGCACAGCGCTCGCTCCACCGCCCGATCCGCGACCGCATCACCCACGGCGATGCGCGCGCTGCCATCGGGATAGCCCTTCGCCGCGATCCCCGCGCGAGCCAGCGTCTCGACCATGCCCGGTCCGGGCAGGTACAGGAAGTTCGCGCGACTGCGCGGGACGCGAATACCACTGCGACGCAAGGTCGTTCGCAGCATCTCACGCCCGACGGTGATCCGCAGGACCCGCTCGCTCAACTCCGTCGCCGCGGCATAGGACGCCGCCACGGCGGCGGTCGCCGTATCCGGCGTCCCGAACGGCAATTGCAGCCGACGCACCCGGCGCACCAGATCCCGATGCCCGAACGCGTAACCGATCCGCAGTCCGGCCAGCCCGTACGCCTTCGAGAACGTCCGTACGATCAGCAGATTCGGATATCGCGCGACGAGCTCGAGCGGATCCAGCATCTCCTCGACGCTCAGGAATTCGACATACGCCTCGTCCAGGATCACCGGAACATGCCGGGGCACACCGAACAGGAACGCCTTCAACTCACTGGCAGCGGGCACGGTCCCGGTCGGATTGTGCGGGCGGCACACCACCACCAGCGCCGTCCGCTCGTCGATCGCGCGTGACATCTCCCACAGATCCTGCCGACCGGACGAGTCCAGCGGCACCGCGAAAGTTTCCAGCCCCGCCATGGCCGCCATGATCGGATACCCGTCGAAGGTCGGCGAGGCGAACACCATCCCCCGCGCCGGCCCGGCCAGCGTCTGCATGATCTGCAGAATCACGCCCGTAGCCCCCGCGCCGACCACCACCTGATCGGCATCGACCCCCACCCGGTCCGCGATCAGCCGCGGCAGCCGATCGGGCAAGAACTCCGGATACCGATTCGCATGCGCGAGAACGGAATTCACTGCCTCCAACACCGAAGGCAAGGGCGGAAAAGGGTTCTCACTCAACGTCAGATCGAACCGCCCAACCCCGGTGCCCCGCCCGTGCGCCCCCTCTCCGTGCCCGACCACGGCCCGAGCCCTGTGCCGCACCGGCCATTCCGAACTCCCGCCGCCGCGTATCACCAACGGCCGCATACCATCCCCAGCAGTCGGAGTACTCATCGCACCTCTCCTCCGTGAACAACCCCGACCGAACTACGGACCTGGGCGAACGCGACCTGCGCCGCCACATTCACCGACCGGCCGACCCCGGCGCACCCCGGCAGCCCGGGCGGTCGCGGCAGACTCTCGGCGCGGTCGACGCTCATCGCGCGGCACCCCAGCGCACCGCCGCGGCCCCGGCGAAATCACCGGCGTGGGCGAAGGCGGACATCAGGACTATCGATCCGTTGCGCAGGCGGCCCGCCTGGTTCTCGATGTCGAGGGTGACGGGAATGCCTGCGGCGAAAAGGTTTCCGCAGCGGTCGAAGGTGTCGGGATGACGTTCGGCCGGCAGTTCCAGGGCGTCGTGCCAGTTGCGCAGGAACAGGCGGTTGGGCTGGTTGGTGACGAAGGTGTCGATATCGCGGCCCTTCACCCCGATGCGGTCGCAGACGGCCAGGGCGACCTCGGGCACGAGGCGATTGCCCCGGGCGAAGACCTTGGTGATCTTGGATTCGGTGAAGCTCACGCAGGGCTGTCCCTCGCCGGGCTCCCACCATTTGCGCTCGGAGCCGGTGTTGAAATCCATATCCCCGGCGAACTCCGGATACGTGCGCGTCTCGACGTCCAGAATCGGCGCGTCGTCGTTGCGAACGAGCAATCCGACGCCGCAACCGTCACCGGGCACCGGCGCCTGGGCGAGCTTACGGATATCGGGCTGGGTGAACACCGCCCCGGCCGAATTCTGGATCGTGGCGATCAGCGCGGACCGAGCGTCGGTGGTACGCAGGATCATTCGCGCCAGCTGCATCATGTACACGAAGGCCGCGCAGCCGCTGTTCTGGATGTCCAGCACCGTCGAGGGCCGCATGCCGAGCCGCCGCGCGACCTCCGGGCCGCAGCCGACGATCGGGTTGTACGGCAGCTGAGTATGCGTCAGCAGCACATCGACATCGGAGATCGCCTGTGCCCCATGACGTTCCACCAGTGGTTCGACGGCCTTGGCCACCATGTCCATCGCGGTCTCCTCACGGTCGACGTGATGTCGCGTCGCGGGGGAGCGGAACATGACGTTCTTCGCCATCCGCGCCGAGCGCATGTACGGGGTGAAATACTCCGTGCCCACCGGCTCACCGGGCAGATAGCTCGCCACATCGATCAGGCTGACCGGCGCGAGTCCGGGGTCGGTCGATTCCATCGAAAGCCTCACTTCATCCAGTCGGGTTTGATCGGAAGCCCGTGCGCGGCACGGTATTCGCAGATCGCCTTGAGATTGTCGAGTTCGAGCTGATGCCCGGCGGAGAACATCTCCCAGAAATCACCCACCCACACCGGACGTTTCGGCGGCGCGGCCTCGGGATAGGGATTCTCGTCGTAGAACGGATGACGGCAATTCACCCACAGCACAACCGAACCCGGCTTGTCGAACACCACCTGCGCGTCCACCACGCGCATCAGATAGATCATCCACAGGTGCTTGCCCTGATCCCAGGCGCAGTGATAGTCGACCGTCATCGCGTCGGCGTTCGCCACCGTGCGGGTGTAGATCTCGGTCTCCGGACCCAGCCGATCGTTGGCCAGCCACAGTCCGGGCTCCTCGGTCTCGGTGAATCCACGCAGGCTGTAGGTCCATTCCTCCAGGCTGCGGGTATCGGCGAGGTATTCGAACACCTCGCGCGGCGGCGCGTCGATATAGGACTGGACCGGGCAGAACTGCCCGAAGATCTGGTCGTGCGGATAGACCGACCGGAGCATGTCCATGATGATCGGCGTGGTCTCCTCGCGATCGGAATTCTCGATGCGGAGTATCCCCGGGATCTCGCGATCCGGGATATCGCTGAGTGCGGGCAGGGGGCTGGTGGTCACGAATGCCTCCTCGGTACGGACAGGAACGGACTGAACGGGGGTATCTCGTCGGGATCACAGTCGATCGAAATGAATGACGGGCCGGTGGTTTTCACGCAGGCGCGCAGTGCGTCCTCCAGCTCCTCGATGGTGCGCGGCGAATACGCGGGCAGGCCGGGAAACATCGCCGCGACGCCCTCGCCCAGAGCCGAGGGCTGGAATCTGTTGAAGCTGTATCGGTCTCCGTAATAGAGCTGCTCCCGCGTGACGCACATGGCGTGCGCGTTGTTGTTGAACACCACGAACGTCACCGGCAGCCGATACTGAATCGCGGTGTGAATCTCCGTGCCGTGCATGAAGAACGCGCCGTCGCCCGCGATCACGACCGCGCGCCGGGCGCGGGCGAACGCGCAGCCGATCGCGGCTCCGAACGCGTACCCCATCCCGCCCATGCCCAGCGCGACCACGAACCGCCCAGCGCGCGGCAGCCGCAGATGATGCACCACCGCGGCTCCGGTGTTACCGGCGTCGGCGAACACATCGGTACCGGGTTCGAGTGCGGCGCCGATGATTTCGACGATCTCGCGATAGCGCAGCCCGGGACCGGTGGCCTCGGGCACCGACAGCGTGGTGAGTGACGGCTCGGCGGGCGGCGTCACCGGCAGCGGCGAAACCTCCGGCAACGACGCGGAACTCTCGAAATCCGCTGCCAGCTCGGCGAGGTCGGCGCCCAGGTTCGTACTGGTGGCATGGACGGCGTCCGGATACGGTCGCTCCGCACCCACCGCGGCCACCACCGTCCCGGACAGCGCCGACTCCAACCCGGCGCGCGCGGTCACCGGCATCCGGGTACCGACCAGCAGGCACAGCGCACTACCGCGAGCCGCGTCCAGCAGTTCCGGATGCCCCATGGTCCCGGCCACCCCGCAGAATCCGGGCCCGTCCCAGGGGTATACGTCCTTGGCGTCCGGCGCCACGCCGACAGCGGCGTCCAGCGCCGCGACCAGCCGCCGCAATCCGTCCCGCGCGTCGTCACGAGCAACCTGATCGCCCGCGATCACGGTGATCTTGCCGGTGTCCCGCGCGGTCCGCAGCGCATCGCGCACCCGGGCCAACCCGGCCTCGTCCCGTATCCGCACCAGCGGGTCAGGCCGAAAGGCCGGAACGGATTCCATCGAGGCGCGCTGAACATCCTTGGGCAGCAGCAACACCGCCGGTCCGCCACTCCGCGCGGCCTCGACCGCACGCGCCAGATGCGCGGGTAACGTCCGAGCCGACTCCACCCTGCCGCAATACCTCGACACCTGATCGAAAAGCTGTGCGGCATCGATGGTCCCGGCTTTTCCGCTGGAATCCTGAAACGCCCCCGCGCCCTCCTGGTCGGTCGGCGGCTGCCCCACCAGCGCCAGCACCGGCACCCGCGAGGTGAACGATTCCGCCAGCCCCGCAACGAGGTTCATCGCCCCGCCGCCGGAGGTGGCCGCCACGACGCCGAGACCCGCGGTGACCCGCGCATACCCGTCGGCCATGGTCGCGGCGGAGAACTCGTGTTTGGCCACCACCCCGGTCACCTCGCCGGAGGATTCGAAGATCGCGTCGTAGAGATCCTCGATATTGGCCCCGTCGACACCGAAGACATGTCGCACGCCCAGGGCCGCGACGGCCCGCACCAGATATCCCACGGCTGTCGCAGACATCGGCGCTCCTTCCTGCTGTGCGCCGAGCGGGCGATCAGCCTCGCTCACCCCGAACTACGAAGCAAGAGCGCGGGCGGTTCAGTCGTGTTTCGAGAATCGCCCACCCAGAGCCTTGTGTGTATGTATACGTCTACGTATAGTGGGGGTCATGCCCAACAAGACCGTATACGTCTCCGACGACGACCTCCCCCTGTTCCAGCGCGCACAAGAGCTGGTCGGCGGCAACCTGTCGGGCGCGATCGTGACGGCGTTGCGCCGGTTCATCGAGCTCGAGGAGGGACGTCAGGCGGGCTTCGAGGAGATCGTGCTGCGCGTCGGCCACAACGGCGCTCGCCAGGTGCGTTTCTCCGGTTCGCTGCTCACCGAGGCCCACGAGTACACCGACGACGCCTTCGAGCGCATCCGAATCTACCGCAGTCGCAAGGGCAAGATCGTCCTGCACACGCAGGGCTCCAAGTGGTCGGAGTACCCCACCGACACCAACTGGATCAAGGATCTGACGAACTGGCGGCGCATGCTCGGCGTCAACGATCCGGACTGGGGCGATTTCACGATGGACATCTTCGACTCGGTCGAGGAGCTGAAGGGCAAGGTCCCCGACCCGATCTACGAGCGGGTGGCCGGTATCGCCAACCATCCGCACATCGAAGATCTCGACATCTGACGTCATCGGGGCGGTGATCCCGCCCCGCACAACCGCACACCACACCCCCTTGTCCGCGCATCACAGCGGACACGGCTCAGTCGACGCATGCATTCATGCGTATTAATAGATGAGAGGAAACCATGAGCGACAGCTCTCGCACACCGGCCATTTCGGTCTCCGGCCTGCGGAAATCCTATGGCGAGCAGATCGTGCTCGACGGAATCGACCTGACCGTGCCGCAGGGCACGATCTTCTCCCTGCTCGGCCCCAACGGCGCGGGCAAGACCACCACCGTGCAGATCCTGTCCACCCTGATCCGCGCCGACGGCGGCCAGGCGCGGGTCGGCGGCCACGACGTCGCCGCCGATGCCGCACAGGTGCGTTCGGCGATCGGCGTCACCGGGCAGTTCTCCGCGGTGGACGAGCTGCTCACCGGCCGGGAGAACCTGCTGATGATGGGCGATCTGCACCATCTGCCGCGCACCGAGAATCGGCGCATCGCGCAGCGGCTGCTCGAGCGGTTCGATCTGGTGGACTCGGCCGACAAGACCGCCTCGGGCTACTCCGGCGGGATGACCCGCCGCCTGGATCTGGCCATGACGCTGCTCGGAGGGCCGCGCATCATCTTCCTGGACGAGCCGACCACGGGCCTCGACCCGCGGAGCCGTCGCGCCATGTGGGACATCATCCGCGAACTCGTCGCGGACGGGGTCACGATCTTCCTGACCACCCAATATCTGGACGAGGCAGACGATCTCGCGCATCGGATCGCGGTGCTGGACCACGGCCGCATCGTCGCCGAGGGCACCCCGGATCAGCTCAAGCGGCTGGTGCCGGGCGGACACATCCGCCTGAGCTTCGCCGACCGATCCGAACTGAGCGTCGCCGTCGATCTGCTGGGCGGTGTCGCCGACGAGCTGACCCTCGCGGTGCCCAGCGACGGATCGGTGAAATCCCTCCGCGCCGTGCTGGATCGACTCGACGACGCCCACATCGAACCCGAGGCCCTGTCGGTGCACACCGCCGACCTGGACGACGTATTCCTCTCTCTCACCGGACAATCCGCTCCCGAAAAGGAAACCGCACGATGAGCACCCTGACCTACCCGCTGGCCGACTCAGCCACCATGCTGCGCCGTAACCTGTTGCACGCCAAGCGATATCCGGGCATGACGATCGGCGTGATCCTCATGCCGGTGATTCTGCTCCTGCTGTTCAACTACGTCTTCGGCGGCGCGCTGGGCAAGGCCACCGGCGGCGCGAAGTACATCGACTACATCGTGCCGGGCATGATGCTGATGATTCCGGCCTATCTCGTTGCGGGCATAGCGGTTTCGGTGGCCTCGGATATGACCAAGGGCATCGTGAACCGCTTCCGCACCATGCCGATCGATCACTCCTCGATCCTGACCGGACAGGTCGTCGGCACCCTGATCCAGGGCCTGCTGGGTGTGGGGCTGATGGTGGCCGTGGGCGTGGCGATCGGCTTCCGCTCGCACGCCACCGTGCTGGAATGGCTGCTGGCGTTCGGGCTGATCGCGCTGACGATCTTCGGATTGTCTTGGCTCGGTGTGGGTTTCGGCCTGGCCGCGGCGAATCCGGAGAGCGCGAGCAACACCCCGATGCCGATCCTGTTCCTGCCGTTCCTGGGCAGCGGACTGGTCCCCACCGGAACGATGCCCGCCGGCGTGCGGCAATTCGCGCAGTACCAGCCGTTCACCCCGCTGACCGAAACCATTCGCGGACTGCTGATGGGGACCCCGATCGGCGACAACGGCATCATCGCGGTCGCGTGGTGCGCCGGTTTCATCGTCGTCGGCTACCTCTGGTCCCGATCGCTGTTCCGCCGCAAGACCAGCTGATCACGCTCGCTACGAACCCCCAGGCATGATCCCGGAGCCTGGGGGTTCACGCAGATCCCCGGTGCCACGGAGTTCGCGACGCCTCGGCCGGACCGGGTGCGGTCTACCGCCCCGAAAGGTGTGCGGCGAGCCAGCTCTCGAATTCGGTGAGATCGCCGAGCACCACATCCGCACCCGCTTCGCGCAGTTCCTCGGCGCTGCACGGGCCGGTGGCCACCGCGACCGACAACGCCGCCGCGGTCCGCGCACCCCGCACGTCACCGGTGTGGTCGCCGACGTAGATATCCGCCTCGTATTCACGCAACGCCGCGGCCTTGCCCTCGGCCCACAGGTTCCCGACAACCGCGTCGGCGGGAATGCCCAGATGCTTCAGATGCAGTTTCGCGTTCGGCTCGTATTTCGCGGTGACCACGACCGCGCGTCCACCGGCGGCCTGCACGACCTCGACCGCCCGGCGCGCCCCCGGCATCATCACCGTCCCGGCGATGGCGTGCTCGGGATACATCGAGCGATACAGTTCGGCGATCGCCGCGACGTCGTCGGCCGGGAACCAGTTCGCGATCTCCTCCTCGAGCGGCGGACCGAGCCGCGTGACGACCAGATCGCAGTCGATCGCCACACCCGTGCGCTCCGACAGCGCCCGATAACAGGCGCCGATCCCCGGCCGGGAATCGATCAGCGTCATATCCAGGTCGAAGCCCACTGTCAGCCTGGGGGAATTCATATCGATGGAGTACCGATCAGTCGAGGGGCGGGATCCGCGGCCCCGGCCGGGCACGGCGGTGCGAGGCGACTCACCACGATCGGACGCCGCTCACCAGACGGGCCGGACCCTCGACCCGCTGATGCGATGCGGCCCATGTCGATCGGATGCCGCTCAGCCGCCGCGCGGTTTCAGCAACTCCGATCGAGCACAGGAATGCGGTACGGCTCAGCACGGTCGAGCCCGCTCAGTTCGCGGGCTGGCAGGCGTCCCGCAGCGAGCACGCGCCGCAGGCATTGCCGCAGCTGCCGACCTCGGGGGCGGGAGCCAGCCGGGCGATGGCCTGTCCGGCGGCGTTCACGCCCGCGCCGAGGGTGAACAGCGCGATCACCGCGGCGACGACCGCGGCGATGATTCCGGCGATCGGCCCGGCCACCAGCGCGACCACGCCGCCCGCGATCAGCAGCAGTCCCGCGCCGATCGAAGTGGGTGCGGCCACCCTGTTGGCGAGCAGGTACGCCTCCTCGGTGCGCACGGCCTCTTCGGTGTGCACGCCGAAATATCGATTGGGGGGCAGTGAGCCGGTCAGCCCGAGTACCCCGGTGACGACGGCCACCGCCGCCAGCACGAACAGGATCAACGCCACCACGAACACCCCGACGACGGTACTCGCGTACCGGATTCGAACCCGGCTCGACCCACCCGGTTGTGATGCGTGCCACGGGCGACCGCACCCGGGTCGCCCTCCCGCTCGGAATATGCCGCACCGAGACACCGCCGACCGAGTCCCGCCGTACTGTGATCCGGACCAATGGACAACCGCACTCGGGTCGTCTTCCCAGCTGGATATCCGCCCGCACATCGAGGTAGCCCGCCTGAGCCATCCGGCCGCCCGAACCCGATCGATCGCGGTATCCGCCAATCGGGAAATCCCCCGATAACCGGCTGTCGGCGCCGCCGAAACGGCCCGAGCCTCCGGCCCGCTCGACGGTCCACGATGCTCGATCCCCGGTGAATTCGCAGTTGGCAGCGGGTGCGAGCGGGAATTCTCGCGCCGTCGGGTATCGAACGGTTCATTTCGGTCGATCGGCCGCGCGAGCCGATCGCGGTTGCCGGAACATACCCGGCACTGTCGTGGCGCGGCCGTCCCCGACGGATACGCGGGGGCTTTTTGGGCGCTGACGTGCGCACGCTTTACGCTGATGAGCAACGTGGAATCCGGGGAGCTCGAATAGTAGAAGGCAGGATCGTGCAGGACACTCGCGCAACCGAACCGACCGACGCGGCCGTGAGCGGACGGAGCGAGGGCATCGGCGAGGTGCCCGCACACCGCTACAACGCCGACCTCGCCGCACGTATCGAGCGCAAATGGCAGCAGGTGTGGCAGGAGCGCGGGACGTTCCACGCGCCGAATCCGGTCGGCCCGCTCAGCGGTGCGATCCCCGCCGACAAGCTGTTCATCCAGGACATGTTCCCGTATCCCTCCGGCGCGGGACTGCACGTCGGGCATCCGCTGGGTTACATCGCGACCGACGTGTTCGCCCGCTATCACCGCATGACCGGCCGCAACGTGCTGCACGCGCTGGGTTACGACGCGTTCGGGCTGCCCGCCGAGCAGTACGCGGTGCAGACCGGCGCGCATCCGCGGGTGACCACCGAGTCGAATATCGCGACCATGCAGCGTCAGCTGGACCGGCTGGGCCTGGGGCACGACCGGCGGCGCTCGTTCGCCACCACCGATCCCGAGTTCTACAAGTGGACGCAGTGGATCTTCCTGCGCATCTACAACGCCTGGTACGACACGGATCTGGGCAAGGCGCGTCCGATCGATCAGCTGATCGCCGAATTCGACAGCGGCGCAAGGACTCCCGAGGACGGCAAGGTCTGGGCCGAGCTGTCCGCGACCGAGCGCGCCGCCGTGGTGGACTCGTATCGCCTGGTGTACCAGTCCGATTCGATGGTCAACTGGTGCCCGGGGCTTGGCACGGTGCTGGCCAACGAGGAGGTCACCGCCGACGGCCGCAGCGACCGCGGCAACTTCCCGGTGTTCCGTAAGCGTCTGCGGCAGTGGATGATGCGCATCACCGCGTATTCCGATCGACTGGTCGACGATCTGGACCTGCTGGACTGGCCCGAGAACGTCAAGGCCATGCAGCGCAACTGGATCGGGCGTTCGCGCGGTGCGCAGGTGCGGTTCGAGGTAGACGGGGAGACCATCGAGGTCTTCACCACCCGCCCCGACACGCTGTTCGGCGCGACGTATGTCGTGCTGGCCCCGGAGCACGAGCTGGTGGACCGGCTGGTTGCCGAGCGGTGGCCCGACGACGTGGACCCGCGCTGGACCTTCGACGCCTCGACCCCCGCCGAAGCCGTTGCGGCCTATCGCAAGTCGATCGCGGCCAAGACGGATCTGGAGCGGCAGGAGAACAAGGAGAAGACCGGCGTCTTCCTGGGCGCGCACGCGGTCAATCCGGTGAACGGCGCGCAGGTGCCGGTCTTCATCGCCGACTACGTGCTCAGCGGTTACGGCACCGGCGCGATCATGGCCGTGCCCGGACACGACCCGCGGGACTGGGATTTCGCCACCGCCTTCGGCTTGCCGATCGTGGAAGTCGTTGCGGGCGGGGATGTTTCACAGGCCGCGTACACCGGCGAGGGCACGCTGGTGAACTCCGGCTACCTGGACGGCCTGGAGACCGAGGCCGCCAAGGCGAAGGTCGTCGAGCGGCTGGAGGCCGACGGCCACGGCCGCGGCACCATCCAGTACAAGCTGCGCGACTGGCTGTTCGCGCGGCAGCGGTACTGGGGCGAGCCCTTCCCGATCGTCTACGACGAGAACGGCCAGGCGCACGCGCTGCCGGATTCGATGCTGCCGGTGGAACTGCCGGAGGTGAAGGACTTCGCCCCCGTCACCTTCGACCCGGACGACGCCGACTCCGAGCCCTCCCCGCCGCTGGCCAAGGCCACCGAATGGGTCGAGGTCGAACTGGATCTGGGCGACGGGCGCAAGAAGTACCGCCGCGACACCAACGTGATGCCGCAGTGGGCCGGAAGCTCCTGGTACCAGCTGCGCTACATCGATCCGACCAACGCGGAGGCCTTCTGCGCACCCGAGAACGAGCACTACTGGGTGGGCCCGCGACCGGCCGAACACGGCGCGAACGACCCGGGCGGGGTGGATCTGTACGTCGGCGGCGTGGAACACGCCGTGCTGCACCTGCTGTACTCGCGGTTCTGGCAGAAGGTGCTGTTCGACCTGGGTGAGGTATCCGGGCCCGAACCGTATCGGCGGCTGTTCAACCAGGGCTATATCCAGGCCTTCGCGTACACCGACGAACGCGGCACGTACATCCCCGCCGCGGAGGTCGTCGAGCGGGACGGAAAGTTCTTCTGGACCAACGCTTCCGGCGTCGAGGAGAGGGTCTTCCAGGAGTACGGCAAGATCGGCAAGTCGCTGAAGAACGCCATCTCCCCCGACGAGATGTGCGATCTGTACGGCGCGGACACCTTCCGGTTCTACGAGATGTCGATGGGCCCGCTGGACACCTCGCGTCCGTGGGCGACCAAGGACGTCGTCGGCGCGCATCGCTTCCTGCAGCGCATCTGGCGGCTGGTGGTCGACGAGGAGTCCGGCGCACCGCGCGTCACCGACGCCGAACCCGCGCCCGAGGCACTTCGCCTGCTGCACAAGACGATTGCCGATGCTGGTGACGACTACGCCAACCTGCGCGACAACACCGCGGGCGCGAAGCTGATCGAGCTGACCAACTTCCTGACCAAGAACCACCCCGAGGGCGCACCCCGTTCGGTGGTCGAACCCCTGGTCCTGATGCTGGCTCCGATGGCCCCGCACATCGCCGAGGAACTCTGGGAACGCCTGGGCCACACCACCGCCCTGGCCCACGGCCCCTTCCCGGTCGCGGATCCCGCACTCCTGGTGGAGGATTCGGTCGAGTACCCCATCCAGGTCAACGGCAAGGTCCGCAGCCGAGTCAGCGTCCCCGCCGACGCCGACACCGCAGCGGTCGAAACCGCCGCCCTGGCCGATGAAAAACTCCTGGAGTTCCTGAACGGCAAGACGCCGCGCAAGGTCATCGTCGTCCCCGGCCGCCTGGTGAACGTCGTCGCCTGAGCCTGTCGACGCTCCGTTTTTTCAGCGCGTCGTCGGCTGCCCGACGTGACGTCGGAACGGACAGGGAACAGCTTCATGGGAGGTCTCGGCCGCGTTGCGCGGCCGAGACCGACAGTTGCCATGTACCTGTTCGGACAAAATATCCGTCCATTTGCACAATTAATGCTAGTGTCACTTTATTGAATTTTCTCGCAGATGGTAATTATGCCCCTCAACTCCGAACCGGAGAATTCTTCGAATGCGCTAAAACGGCGAGTATAATTTTCTCCGGAAAACACCGGACGGCGTTGACCGGTACGATTTCTGACTCTTCAGCGTAGTGCAGCCCGTCTCCGCGAGGTCCCCTCGGCCATCTAGGGCGGGGCGGACTCTACATTGCCACACCATGAAATATACGATTGCCAGTAGTTAGCTACTGAATTGATACCTGCGAGACCGACGGGATGCGATTGCGGGCTCCAGGTATTGCCTCGGGTGCACGGGATGTGGTTATGCTGGCGGAACGCTTCGGTTGATCGGCAAGTGGGCGCTCCCGATAATGGCCCGCCGGACCGTCGGCGCATGCCCCGTGACCGATACCGATTGAATCGGTGGCGCCGCCGAGTATGTGATTTCGCATAGACCTTTTCGCTCTAGGACAGGAGCAACAATGGGCAGCGGAGTTCAGCAGGCCGATCCGACCGATCACACCGAGAAGTGGCTGAAGCAAGCGGCGCAGTCGTTGCCGCAGTCGGATACCACCGATTTCGCCGATGCGGACCGCGGGTTCCTCGTCGAGTTGAAACCGGGTGTGGTCACCGACGCGGACGGCGCAGTGGTGTGGGACAACGATTCCTTCTCGTACATTCAGGGCACCTGTCCCAACTCGGTGCATCCGAGCCTGTGGCGGCAGGCACAGCTGATGATCAAGCAGGGCCTGTACGAGGTCGCGCCCGGTTTCTATCAGATCCGTGGTCTGGATCTGTCCAATATGACGCTGGTCGAGGGCGATACCGGCGTGATCGTGATCGATCCGCTGATCTCGACCGAGACGGCGAAGGCCGGATTGGAGTTGTACCGGCAGCAGCGCGGTGATCGGCCGGTCACCGGCGTGATCTACACCCATTCGCATGTCGATCACTTCGGCGGCGTCATGGGCGTAACCACCGTCGAAGACGTTGCGGCAGGCCGGGTTCCGGTGCTGGCGCCCGCGGGGTTCGTCGAGCACGCGGTGGCGGAGAACGTGTTCGCGGGCACCGCGATGGCCCGCCGCGCGGCCTACATGTACGGCGCGGCGCTGCCCCGCAGCCCGCGGGGACAGATCAGCGCCGGACTCGGCATGACCACCTCGACCGGCACCGTCAGCCTCATCCCGCCGACGAAGGACATCACCGAAACCGGGCAGGAGGAGGTGATCGACGGGGTGCGGATCGTGTTCCAGATGACCCCGGGCACCGAAGCGCCCTCGGAGATGAACTTCTACTTCCCCGATCACCGCGCGTTGTGCATGGCCGAGAACGCCACGCACACCCTGCACAACATCCTGACCCTGCGCGGCGCGGTCGTGCGCGACGCACACGTCTGGTCGCAATATCTGACCGAGTCGATCACCCTGTTCGCCGACAAGACCGACGTCGCATTCGCCTCACACCACTGGCCCATGTGGGGTACCGAAAAGGTCACCGAATGGCTTGCGCTGCAACGCGATACGTACGCCTACCTACACGACCAGACGCTGCGCCTGCTCAACCGGGGCTACACCGGCATCGAGATCGCCGAAATGCTCCGGATGCCACCCGCACTGGAGAAGACCTGGCACACGCACGGCTACTACGGCTCGGTCAGCCACGACGTGAAGGCGATCTACCAGCGGTACATGGGCTGGTTCGACGGCAATCCCGCGCATCTGTGGCAGCATCCGCCGGTCGAGGCGGGCAAGCGATACGTCGATGCGATCGGCGGCGCGGACGTTCTGCTGGCGAAGGCACGCAACGCCTACGACGAGGGCGATTACCGGTGGGCTGTCGAGCTGCTCGGCCACCTGGTTTTCGCCGACCCGGACAACGTCGAGGCCAAGGCGCTGCAAGCCGACGCGTTCGATCAGCTGGGCTACGGCAGCGAGAGCGGTACCTGGCGCAACTTCTACCTCTCGGGCGCCTACGAACTGCGGCACGGCAACTTCGGCACCCCGACCAGGACAACATCGCCGTCGATGGCGGCCGCGCTGTCGGTCGACCAGGTCTTCGACGCCGCGGCCTTTCTGGTCAACGGCCCCCGGGCGTGGGACCTGCACTTGGTGAACGACTGGGTCGTCACCGACGAGAACACCACCTACCGCGCCGAACTCCGCAACGGGGTACTGGTGCACCATGTGGTCCCGCCGGACTTCTCCGGCCCCGCACCGGATGCCACTTTCACCCTGACCCGCCAGACCCTCATCGCGGTCCTCGCCGGAGGCCAGGACCTGACCGCGGCCATACAGGCAGGCCAGATCACGGTGGCCGGAGACCCGGCCAAGCTGGGTCGGCTGACCGCCGTACTGGACACACCCGATCCGAACTTCAACATCGTCACCCCATAGCGGCGACGATGCCGGATGACGGTGAGGCGGCTGCTGTCCCGCGTTTCGCTGACCCAATGGCTGGCGATCATCCTGACCGTGCTCGCGATCATCTTCATCGTCGAGAACCGTCACCGAGTGAACATCGAATTCCCGCTCGTCACCATCCGATCACCGATGTGGCTGGTCCTGCTGGTCATGTTCGTCGTCGGCTGGCTCGCCCGGAGCCCTCACCCGACGCATCCGGCGCTGAGCATTCCGATGATGTGCGCCCAATCCCGACAACCGGCCCCTGACGTCGTGCACACCATCCGCGACGACATCGAACGCCCCGTGCGCGACGTGCCGGACTTTCGTGTCGGGCCGACAGTTGGCGACGTAGTCAGGTCTCGGAGATATCCGACGAGTTATCCAGTGCTGACGGAAGCTCCCCGGCCTCTCCGCTACTTCAGCATGTCGGCGGGTGCCGCGAGGACTTCGGGTCAGAACATCGGCAAGCTTCGGACGCATCCGATGAGTTACCATGCGATGACGAAATCAGTTGTTGCGCTTGAAATCTGGAAGTGGCATCGCTCGAGCGAGTAACAGCTACGCGGGGTTGCGGGCGATCGGGCGCAGGACGATTTCGACGGGGTGGGCGTCGCGGGGTGTTTCGATCGCGGTGCGTACCGTGCGTGCGACGGTGGCGGCGGTGAGGAATTGTTCGGGGCGGTATTCGCCGGACTCGCCCGCGACTATGGCTCGTTGCATGTCGGTATCGATGCGGCCGGGATGTATTGAGGTTACCCGTAATTCGGGTTCTTCGAGGCGAAGGGCGTCGCCGAAGGCGCGCAGGGCGAACTTGCTCGCGGCGTAGACGCCCCAGCCGGGATTGGCTCGTAGGCCCGCGCCCGAATTGATCAGGACCACATGGCCTTCGGCGGCTCGCAGCGCGGGCAGCAGCAGCCTGGTCAACTCGGAGACGGCGATCACGTTGGCTTCCAAGGTATTTCGCCACTGCCGCACCGATGATTCGGCGATGGTGCCGAGATCGGCCACACCGGCGTTGTGGACCAGGACGTCCAGGCGCTCGATCGGGGCGCAGGCGTCGGCGAGCGCCCCGTAGTCGGTCAGCTCGACCGGCCAGGCGGTGTTGCCGGGCAGTTCCGCGGTGATCGCGGACAGGGCTTCGGCCGTGCGAGCGCCGAGCAACAGGTGGTGCGTGGGGGCGAGCTCGCGGGCGATCGCCGCGCCGAGTCCCCGGCTGGCACCGGTGATCAGCGCGGTCGGCCGGGTGGTCTCGGCATCGGGCATGGGCCCACCGTAATCGGCTCGCGAGCGGTCCGCGTGCGGGGACGCATCATGGTTATCCACAATGGTGGCGTTCATCGCATTCACCATCGCAACTCACGAACCGAGGCACAGGGTGAGCATCGCCGACCACGAGCCGCTGACGGACCGGCCACAGCACAGCCGGGGTGCGCAACGCGCGTATCTGAAGGTGTCGTCGCAGAATGGGGGGATGAACGGGCCCGGTTTCACCCCCACACAGCTGGCAGCCCGAGCCGCGTACCTGTTACGCGGCAACGATCTGGGGACGATGACCAGCGCCGCGCCCCGGCTCTATCCACATATGTGGAGCTGGGATGCGGCGTTCGTCACGGTCGGCCTCGCCCCGCTGAGTGTGGAGCGCGCCGTGGTCGAACTCGACACCCTGCTGTCGGCGCAGTGGAAGAACGGCATGATCCCGCACATCGTGTTCGCCAACGGTGTGGACGGATACTTCCCGGGCCCCGCGCGCTGGGAGTGCCGAAAGCTCGCGGCCAACGCCCCCGACGGACCGGACACCTCCGGCATCACCCAGCCGCCGGTGCACGCCATCGCGGTGCAGCGCATCCTGGATCATTCGCGCCGCCACGGCCGCAGCACCCGCGCGGTCGCCGAGGAATTCCTCGACCGGCGCTGGACGGACCTGATGCGCTGGCACCGCTGGCTGGCGCATTCCCGCGACCCCAAACAGAACGGGCGCATCACGATCTATCACGGCTGGGAGTCCGGAATGGACAATTCCCCGCGCTGGGATCGCGCCTACGAGAACGTCGTCCCGGGCGACCTGCCGCCCTACGAGCGTGCGGACAACACGCTGGTGGATCCGGCCCAGCGCCCCACCGACCGGGAATACGACCGGTATCTGTGGCTGGTCGAGCAGATGCGCCGATGTGGATACGACGATTTTCAACTGGCATCGTCGATGAGTTTCGCTGTGGAGGATGTGTTCGTCACCTCGATCTTCGTCCTGGCCTGTGAGGTTCTCGCCTCGATCGGCGAGGATTACCGGCTGCCCCGCGCCGATGTGCGCGAGCTCTACGAATGGGCCGCCTACTTCCGCGCGGGCGTGATCGCGACGACCGATCCGCGTTCGGGCGCCGCGCGCGACTACGACCTGCGGCTGGGCTCCTGGATCAGCACGGACACGCTGGCCATGTTCTCGCCGCTGCTGTGCGGTGGACTGCCCCGCGAGGCCGAACGCAACCTGCTGCGCATCTTCGAGGGACCGCGCTATTGCGGACATCCGGATCTGCGCTACGCCCTGCCGCCGTCCACCTCGCCGGTCTCCAAGGATTTCCGCCGAACCGAATATTGGCGCGGTCCGGTCTGGCCGGTGATGAGCTGGCTGTTCTCCTGGGTCTTCGCCCGCCGGGGCTGGGCCGAGCGGTCGTTCATGCTGCGCGCGGAGGGGCTGCGCCAAGCCGCGGACGGCAGTTTCGCCGAGTACTACGACCCGTTCAGCGGCGCGCCGCTGGGCAGTATGCAGCAGTCCTGGACAGCGGCCTCGGTACTGGACTGGCTGGGCTGAACAGCACATCTCGAGCTATCGACTGTCACAGAACTCGGTCACGACTCTGGTCAGGGCAGCAACATTTGCTTACTCTCTTGACCATGTATCGACGCATCACGGCTCGTTCCCATGTACGTCGCGCACTTGTATCGCTGTCGGCAGTTGCGGCCGTTGGCATACTTTCGGCAACCGGTCCGGCAACCGCCGCGCCCACCGGCCCGGACGTCTCATCGTGGCAGCACGTGGACGGACGCCTGATCAATTGGTTCGCCGTGCGAGGCGCGGGCCACAGCTTCGCCATGCTCAAGGCAACCGAGGGGCTGAGCTACGTCAACCCCTACTTCGTCCCGGACAGCTTGCTGATGCGGGCGGCCGGAGTCGCCCGCGGCACGTACCACTACGCTCGCCCCAACCTCCCGCCCGAACCGCAGGCCGCGCTCTACGCCTCGGTGGTCCTGGGCCAGAACGGCACGCTCGACCTGCCGCCTGTGCTGGATATCGAGACTTCCGGCGGACTGGCCCCGGCCGGACTCATCAATTGGACGCAGCGCTACCTCAATACGGTTCAGTCACTCACCGGCCGCGTACCGATCATCTACACCTACCCCCGCTTCTGGCGCACAGCGATGGCGAATACGAGCCAGTTCACCCGCTACCCCCTGTGGATCGCCGACTACAGCGGCAAACCCCAACCCGACGTCCCCGGTAACTGGCCCACCTGGACCTTCTGGCAGACAACGGATTCCGGCAGGATCCCCGGCATCGCCGGCGGCACCGACCTCAATGTCTACAGTGGCGCCCAGGGCGATTTCGGCCGCTACGCCAACGCCCCCTCATCCGGGAGTAGCGGCGGTAACTGAACCCCGGCGCATCGACCACCATCACCAACCCGAGTTCCACCCAACCCCGGACAACGCCGACTCCAAAGCCCGCGGCCCGGCTCGGTTCCGGCTGCCGGAGCGGGGAGCGCAGCCACTGAGCCGTGGAGGAGGCCGGGGACAACGCCAATTCCAAGGCCGCGGCCCGGGTCGATGCCGAACCAACCGAATCAGGGCCACCGAACCGCAACGTCACCTGAGTTCCGCCCACCCCCGATAACGCCGACCTCGAGGCCGCGGCCCGGGTCGATTCTGGACTGACCGGAGCGGAGGAGCGAAGCGGGGGAGCGGAGGGAGGGAAGAATCGGCCCTCAGGGGCCGCGGCCCCGCCGGAGCGAAGCGGAGGCAGAGATTACAGCACCTGGGACAGGAATTGGCGCAGGCGCGGAGTCTGAGCGTCGTCGAAAATATGGTCGGGGGAACCGGATTCGACGAGCTGGCCTTGATCCATGAACATGACGCTGTCGGAAACCGAACGGGCGAAACCCATTTCGTGCGTGACGACGATCATCGTCATACCGCCCGAGGCCAGATCCGCCATGAGCGCCAGGACGCCCTTGACCAGTTCCGGGTCCAGGGCGGAGGTGGCCTCGTCGAACAGCATGAGTTCCGGTTTCATCGCCAGGGCCCGGGCGATGGCGACGCGTTGTTGTTGTCCGCCCGACAGATTCGCCGGGCGGGTGTGGGCGCGAGCGACCAGCCCGACGGTCTCGAGTTGGTCCATGGCGACCGCGCGGGCGGCGTCCCGGGACAGTCCGCGCAACTTGCGCGGTCCCAGCGCGACGTTGTCCAGCACGCTCATGTGCGGGAACAGGTTGAAGTGCTGGAACACCATGCCGATGCGCTGGCGCAGCCGGTCCGGATCCTCACGAAGCACCGAGGCGCCGTCGATCAGGACATCGCCCGAATCGGGTTCGTGCAGCCGGTTCAGCACGCGCAGCAGGGTGGATTTACCCGAGCCCGAGGGGCCGATCACGGTGGTGGTCTTCCCGGCATCGACGTGGATGTCGACCCCGCGCAGCACGTGATTGCCGCCCAGGGTCAGGTGCAGGCCGGTCCCGGTGAGCGATGAGCTGGTCCGCGATTCGCCCGCGGCCGCACTGCCCGCGTCGGGCTGCTCGCCGCCCACACGCTCGGTCTCGTTGTCGCTCACGCCGTTTCCCTCCTTTTCACCCATGTCCTCGCCTTCCTTCGTCACTCACGCTGCGCCCCTCGGCATCTCATGCTCCGTGTCCTTGCGTGGCCACGGATTCTCCGGCCGGTTCCACGGGGCCGTCCACTTTTTCGGCCCGGCCGGTACGCAGCCGACGGTCGATGTAGTTGACCAGATGCGTCAGCGGAATCGTGAGCAGCAGATACACCAGTCCCGCGGCGACCAGCGGGGACAGGTTGCCCGTCTGGGCATTGAGATCCCTTCCGACCGCGAACAATTCACGCTGCGTGGCGAGCAGGCCGAGGAAATAGATCAGCGAGGAATCCTTGATCAACGAGATGAACTGGTTCATCAACGCGGGCAGCACTCTCCGCACACCCTGTGGAATGACGACCAGCGTCATCGATTGCCGGTACCCGAATCCGATGGCCCGCGCGGCTTCCAACTGCCCGGCCTCCACGGACTGGATACCGGACCGGAAGATCTCACCGATATACGCCGAGGCCAGCAGCGCCAATGCGACCGCGCCGAGCCAGTAAGGATTGCCGCCGGTCAGATTCTTCACCACGGGACCGACGCCCAGGCCGATGACGAGGATGATCACCACGGCGGGAAGGCCACGGAAGATATCGGTGTAAATCCTTGCGGGCCAACGCAACCAGCGCGTCCGGGAGATACCCGCGACCGCAAGCAGCATACCGATGATCGTGCCGAGCACACCCGAAACCAACGCCAGGATCAGCGTATTCGGCAAACCGGTCTCGAGCAGGTCCGGAAACGCCTTGCGATACAACGACCAGTTGAAGAACGTATCGCCCAACTGCCGCAACGTCGATTTCGGCGCGGCCTGCGTGGTCTTCGACGTGTGATGTTCCGCGGCGATCTTCGCGAAATCCGGCACCTGCGGCGCCGGGGCCGCCTTCGAGCCCGGCTTCCACCCCGGCGGGAACTGCCGCGGCTCCCAGTTCGAGTACAGCTCGGCGTAGGTGCCGTCCGCGATGACCGCGTCGAGTCCGGAGTTCAGCGCATCGATCAGCGGCTGATTCCCTTGCCGCACAGCCCATGCCGTGAAATTGTCCAGGCTGAACGTATTCTGCACGATCGAGGTCGAGTCCCCCGGCTTCACCGCGCCCGTGGCCTGCGCCGAAGGGGCCACCCACGCATCGATCTGCCCGGTCTTCAGATTCGCGTACGCGGTGTTGTAGTCCGGGAATTTCACCGGGTCCAGATGCAGCGTGTTCACCACGTACTCGTCCTGCACCGTGCCCTGCACGACGCCGATCCGAACTCCGGGATGCAGGTCCGAGAATCCGTGCAGCGCAGTGCCGTTCGGGACGACGAGCGAGAAATATCCGAAGTCGTAACCGTTGGTGAAGTCCACCAGCTTGCGACGCTCGTCCGTGGTGGTGATACTCGACGACCCGACATCGAAACGCCGGTTCGCCACCTGCGCGAGCAGACCCGAGAATTCCGTACCCGAGAACTGCACGCGCAGACCGAGTTTCGCGGCGATCGCCTTCAACAGCTCGTTGTCGAATCCGGTGAACTGCCCCTTGGAGTCCACGCAGATACTCGGCGGCGCATCGGACAGCGTGCCCACGCTCAGCACACCCGGCGACAGCAGACCCAACTTGGTGACGTCGATCTGATCGAGAGGTGTGGTCGTCTGGGTCGTGAAGCGATCGACCCCCGCGGACGCGCCCGTCGCCAGATTCGTCGGCGCGGCGGACGCGGACGCCTGCCCCGGCGGCGAGCACAGGTCACGAGCAGCCGAAGAATTGCCGCCATTCGATCCGCAACCGGCCACGACCAGCACGGCAACCAGGGACAGCACCGTGACCAGCGCGCGAACTATCGAACGGGGCAAACGGACCATAGCCGGACACACTAGCCGGGTCCCCGGCGCGGACGGGCGTAACGGTCGCTGATCGTCGGGCACGGCAGCCATCATCCGGTCGCAACCCGCCGCACCGGAACCCCTGCGATCACCCTGATTCGAGCGGCCGGGCAACTTCCCCCGCATCCCAATGAACAACGGCCGCACCGCGAAACCGGAGATGAGCCACGCAACCCGCCATTTGCGAACCGCTCGAAAGCCTGGTCACCAACCGGATGCGAGCAGCCAGTTGACACCTTCGGCTAATTGGATTAGCTTTATGGCTATCAGCTTTAGCTACTCGCTCCACAGGAGTTGACATGACCGAGTACCTGACCATCGACGGTGGACGGATCGCCTACGACGTGACCGGCGAGGGACCGCTGATCGTCCTGTCCCACGGGATGGGCGATCACCGCAATGCCTTCCGTCACCTCGCCCCGCTGCTGGTCGCGGCGGGTTACCGCGTCGCGAAGGCGGATATGCGCGGGCACGGCGAATCGAGCATGAACTGGACCTCGCACGATGGCAGCGAGGCCATCTCCCGCACCGACGTCGCGGGCGATCTGCTCGCGCTCGTGCGCCACCTGGGCGGCCCCGCGGTCATCATCGGACATTCGCTCTCCGGCGGCGCGGCCACCATCGCCGCAGCTCAGGCCCCCGAACTGGTCAGCGCCGTCATCGAGCTCGGCCCGTTCACCAAGAACCAGACCTTCCCGCTGGGCAAACTGTTCACCGTCGGGCGCTACCGGCGCGGCGCGCTCCGGCTGATCGGCACGCAGCTGTTCAAGAGCCTCGGCGTGTGGATGAGTTACCTGGACGTCGCCTACCCGATAAAGCCGTCCGACCACGCCGAGGCCATGGCCGCGCTCGAGGCGAAACTTCGCGAGCCCGGCCGTTTCGCGGACTTCATGAAGACCGGCAAGTCCACCCCCGCCGACGCGCACGCGCAACTGCCGAATATCTCCTGCCCCGCGCTGATCGTCATGGGCAGCGAGGATCCGGACTGGGCCGATCCGAAGGCCGAGGCCGACGCGGTCGTCGCCCTCATGCCCGCCGGGCTCGGCCAGGTCGCCGTGCTCGAGGGTTCCGGCCACTACCCGCACGCCGATTCCGCCGAACGGGTCGCCGAGCTGACCCTGAAATTCCTTGCCGGACAACAGCATGCCTAGGGCCGGACTGAGCCGGGCCGAGGTCGTGCGCGCCGGCGCGGAACTGGCCGACGAGATCGGATTCGCCAACCTGAGCATGGGTTCGCTCGCCGAAAAGCTCAGTGTGCGAACGCCTTCGCTCTACAAGCACGTGGCGAGCCTGGCGGAACTCCAGCACGACATCGCGGCTTCGGCCATGGCCCAGGCCGACACCCTCATTCGCGATGCGATGCACGGCCTTTCGGGCGCCGACGCGTTGCGCGCATTCGCCCACGCCTTCGGCGATTACGTGGCCGCGCACCCCGGCCGCTACGCGGCGATCAACGCCGCCGGTTTCACCGGCCCGGACGATCCGCTGCTGGAATCCAGTGGGCGCGTGATCGATTCGATCGCGGCGATCCTGCGCGGCTACGGAATTCCCGACGCGGATATGGATCACGCCGTCCGTACCCTGCGCTGCGCCTTCCACGGATTCGCCACGCTACAGGCATCGGGCGGCTTCCACTGGACCGGCGATCCGCAGGACAGCTACGAGTGGATGATCAGCTTCATCGATCGCGGGCTCCGCAGCACGGACGAATAACGCCGCTCGAGTCGTCGTACGCAGGTAGTCGGCCCCGCGATCGCGAAAATCCCTGCAATGCAAGGTGACTGCTGTCGATTTGGCCGCCTGTCACGCTATCGACGGAACTCACCGAGCCGTCGACGGCACGTGGGCAGGTCAGCACGTCAGCACGGATATGCGATCAGACGCGTACCAGTTCGATGACCGGAATGGTACGGCTGGTCTTGCTCTGGTAATCCGCGAACTGCGGCTGCACGGCGGACATTTTGGCGTAGTACTCGTCACGCTCCGCGCCCTGGAGAACCTTCGCGGTCACCGGGAAGGTCTCCGTGCCGACCTCCACCTTCGTCTCCGGGTTGGCCACGAGATTGTGATACCAGGCCGGATTCTCGTCGGAGCCGCCCTTGCTGGCGTAGATGAACAGCCGCTCGCCCTCGGCGAAGTACACCAGCGGCGCGACCCGCTCGATGCCGGACTTCGCGCCGACGTGGTGCACCAGGATCAGCGGCGCGTCCGCGAAGATGCCGGATCCCTTGCCCTCGTTGGTGCGGAACTCATCGATGACCTTGCGGTTCATCTCGTGGAAATCGATAGCCTCTGTCATAGCACCAACCATATGGGCGAGAGCTGATACGGACGATGACCGAAACAGCCGAGAAGATAGCTGTTTGTTTCATCTCCAACCGAGCATCGGTACTGTCGGATATATGGATCTACTGGCCGACGTCCTCACCGTCGCCGGAGTGCGCGGCGCCCTCGGCGCGCGGATCGAGGCCGCCGAGACCTGGAAGATCTGCTGGCCGCACATCGGCCGAGCCGTGTTCTACGCCGTCACGGCGGGTACGGCCTGGCTGCGTGTCCCCGGTCTCGAGGCCGAGCAGTTGATGCCGGGTGACGTCGTGCTGCTGCCGACCGGAACCGAACACACCTTGGGAAGCGATGTGGAGACCGTCGCGTATTCCTGCGATATCGCGACGGCGGAAAGGGCCCGCGCCGAGGCGAGCTTGCTGCGCTTCGGCGAGGGCGAGATCCGCACCCACATCCTGGGCGCCTCCTACGAGTACGACCCGGTGGTGTCCACCCAGGTCCTGGCCGCACTGCCGGAGATGGTGCACATCCGGGCGGACAACGGCGGCACCTGCCTGGACGACACCGTGCGCCTGCTCGCCCGCGAGCTGGCGACTCCGCAGATCGCCACCGCGGTGGTGCTCAACCGCCTGGTCGACATTCTGCTCATCCAACTCCTGCGAGTCTGGTTGTGCCGAGAACCGGTGCAGGAGAAGGGTTCCTGGCTCGGTGTGCTGAGCGACCCGCTGGTGAGCGTCGCGATGACGAAACTCCACCAGGACCCGGCCAGAGCCTGGACAACGGACCTGCTCGCGACCGAACTGGCGGTGTCGCGCACGACGCTCGCCCGCCGCTTCCGCACCGTAGCGGGCGAGACCCCCGGCAGCTACCTGACTCGCTGGCGAATGGACCTCGCCGCGATCCGCCTCCGCGACACCGACGACACCCTCGAGGTCATCGCCCGCGCGGTCGGCTACACCTCGGTACCAGCGTTCAGCCGCGCATTCCGCCGAGACCGCGGGCAGGCGCCCGGAACCTACCGCCATGCGATCCGCGCGCAAAGCAACATCTGATGAAATCTCCCTGCCAGCCGAAAACCCCAACTAGCAAAGCAACACTCGCCCAATACCATTCGTGCACGGGTGAGGTCCAGCTTCCCAGTGCCTACCGCCAGCGATCGACGCAAAGCAAGGCCTGATGAACCGCCCGGGCCCACGGTCGGCGGGCAAGGCAGCTCGTCGGTGAGCGACCGGAGACGTAGAACCACCACGACTCTGACAGCCGACCGGATCTTCATCACCGGTATGCGCGACCAGCGACACGCCATCTGCCCGTCCCACTTCGTCGAGCGCGGTGGCATGAAGCGCATCCGCGGTCCGGAGTTCGTGAATTGCACAGCCGCACATGTCATCCGCGTGCGGGGCATTGTTGACCATCCCGTAGAGCGGACTGTCGGCAGCAATGTGGTCGTTCTTCGCGCATTTCCGGCGCGATCACGAAGACGCGCCATGCGGATTGTCCGGGCCGGCATCAGATTGGACTGATGCCGGCCGACGATTGGTGGAAAAAATGTCCGTGCCGGTCTGGTCAGGTGCCGAGCCAGTGGGCGATTTCGTCGAGAGTCTCTGCCTCGTAGAGCAATTCGCCGTCGATGGCGTCGAGTAGGCGCCATTCGGCGGATGACCATCGGTCGCAGTCGAGCAGATATCCCGCTCGTTCGGCGCGGGCGCTCACTTCGCGTATTTGTGCCGAGGACGGTTCGGCGGAATTCGAGTCCATGGTCAGGCCCATTGTCGATAGTGTCGCGAGGAATCCGGGGTTATCCGGCCCTCGGCTACCAGCATTGCCAAGGCGACGCGCTTTCTGGCGCAGTCGTGTTCGCGATGGAGCTGCATCGCGCGGTGAGCTTCGGCGAGAGTAAGCGGGCGGCCCGGGAGCTCACAGCTCCAGTGCGCGGGCCAAACTACTTGTGCACCGCGGGTGGGGTCGCGGACGGGTCTGCGGCGGCGTTCGGAGTCCGGCCATGCGCAAGCAACCGCGAGCAGTGCCGCCACGCTGGCCGCGATCACCGTGACCACGCTCGATATCGCATCCCATGCGGTCACGTCGTTCACCCCCGGCCACCGGAACGCAGCTCGGCCGCCAGCTTGTCCATGGCGTCCAGGACCTGTCGGAAGGTCTGCGGCGCAGGGGGATCGGCGGGCGTTGCGGAGCGAGCTGCCGGAAATTTGATGCCGCGTGCATGGGCGCGCTGACGCGGACTGAATTGTGGCGCGACGATACAGCCGTGCCGCACGAGCGTTCCATAGGCGACCCATTTCCATGCGCACTGATCCATTCGGCACATGTGATGTTGCTGCATGAGCCGATGCGCCAATTCCGGCTCGGCACGGTCGCACACCCCCGACGGAATCACCAGATCGTCCCCACTTCCTGTGTAATACAACATTTTTCGCATTCCTCGCGCGGTACAGAATTTGCCGGAGTAATTCAGGCGTCCAGTCGTCCATGGCCGGACCTGTTGGCCGCCAACGCGTCTCGTTCCAGTCGAGTGATCTCATAACGCCCCCTGCGCGCCCCGGTGACGATAAAATCGCGCTCGAACAGGCCACAACTCAGCACCCGCAGCACCCGGGCCTGTGCGATCGAGAGACATCCACGCTGTCGAACCATGCGGCAATGGTGCGTCACCCGAACAGCGTTGCGACAGTTACGAACACAGGCCTGAAACAACACGTCCGTACCACCAGAATCCGGTCCGATCTCCCCTAGAATAAGGTCCGAATCGGACCGGATTCTGGTCCGAATCGGACGTTGCGTTTCGGACCGAGGAGGGAAGGGGAACTCATGACGAAGGACGATCAGCCCGGTTCGACACTTCCGCGCCGCCAATTGGGCCGCGCACTTCGGGACGCCCGCGAAGGGGCCGGGTTCACTTTGGAACGTTCCGCCCAACTCATGGAGATGGGCAAAACTTCACTCGGCCGAATTGAAAAGGGGCAGAACGACAAAGTCCGATTGAGAGATATCGAGACACTCGGGGAGCTGTACGGCTTGGCCGCTGAGCGGGTGGAGGAGTTGAAAGCCCTTGCGCAGCAGATGGCTACGAAGTCGTGGTGGCAGGCGTCGCGGCACTTGTTGTTTCCCGGATACAACACCTATCTGGGTTTGGAGGCCGGGGCGTCACGGCTGTCGTTCTATCAGCCGCTCCTCGTCCCAGGTCTGGTGCAGACTCTGAGTTACGCGAAATCCATTGAGCGAAACTATCTTCCGAATGAGACACCCGATGACATCCAGCGGCGCGTAGACCTTCGAATCCGCAGGGCTGCGATTCTCACTCGGCACCGCAGTCCGGTTACCGCGGAGTTCATAATCCATGAATCCGTCTTCCATACTGTGGTCGGATCACCAGCAGTTATGGCCGCACAGGCGCGACATGTCGCAGATATGGGTACCCGCCCCAATGTCAGTGTGCGCATCCTGTCGTTGTCGGCCAGCCTCCCCCCTGAAGGCGTAGGTGTGCCGCCGTACATCATGCTCGATTTCCCAGCCGACAGTCGTGGATTCACGGCGGAGCCGCCGATCGTCTACACGGAAGGTGCGATCGGCACAATGTTTTTCGAAGAAAGCGACGACGTGAAACGCTATCGAGAGATCCATGAGGCCATCAAGAGCGCCGCGTTGGAGGAAAAACCGTCGAGAGATCTGCTCAGGCAGGTAGCAAGGAGACACGAACAGTGATGATCAATCTGACCGACGCACAGTGGTTCAAATCAAGCATGAGCACTGCCAAAGAAGCTTGCGTCGAGGTCGCCTGGCTCGCCGCCGGACACGTCGGCGTCCGCGACTCCAAAAACCCCGACGGCCCAGCACTCATCTTCACTCCCGACGAATGGACAGCCTTCACCTCCGACATCCGACACGGCGAATTCGACTGATTCCCAAGGGAATCAGTGATGATCACCGCACCCGACGCACCGACGATCGGCCCCCGGCACCGGCGGCGCCTCGGTCACTGCGTCAGAGTGAAACCGTCGTAATCGTCGGCGGCGACCTGGTCGCATTTTTGGCGATATGCTCCGACGCCGCCGATGTACGCGTACATCACCCTCGGCTTGCCGGGCACATTCGACCCCACGTACCAGGAGTCCACCTTCGGATAAAGCGTCATGTTGCCGACCTCGTCGACGTGCCGAGTCCATTCCTGCTCCGCGGCGACCTCGGCCTCCATGGTCGTGACGGCATTGGACCGCATCGTATCGATCGCGTCCGCCACCCAGTCGACGTGCTGCTCGATGGACACCATCATGTTCGACAGGACCGACGGGCTACCCGGGCCGGTGAGCGTGAACAGGTTCGGGAAGCCCGCCACGGCGAGACCGAGGTAGGTGACGGGCCCGGCGGCCCACTTCTCCCGTAGCGACGCACCACCCCGGCCGCGAATGTCGATCGCGTCCAGCGCACCGGTCATCGCGTCGTATCCGGTGGCGTAGATGATGTCGTCGAACTCGAAACTCTCCTGGGCCGTCTCGAGTCCGGACACGGTGACCTGGGTGAGCGGGTTCGCGGAGACGTCCACGAGCCGGACATTGGGACGATTGAAGGTCTCGTAATAGTTCGTCCCCAGGACCGGGCGCTTGACGCCGAAGAGCCCGGCGGGCTGAAGCAGACGGGCGACAGCCGGATCCGTCACGATCTCGGCGATGCGGTCGCGGATGAACTGGGCAGCGGTCTCGTTGGCGGCCTCGTCGGCGAGTAGGTCCGTGAATCCGACCAGCATGCTTACCAGTTCGCTGTTTTTGTCGTTCCATACCCTGTGGTAGAAGGCATTTCGTTCCTCCTCGCTCACCTCGAGCGCCCCCTTGGTGGCCTCGGGTTGCGCGATGCCGAACGACGATTCCCGGTTGGCCTTGCGCACTTCGCGGTAGCGCGACTTGATCCCGTGTTGGAATTCGGGATCGATCGGGTGATTGCCGGCGGGAAGAACATAGTTCGCGGTCCGCTGGAACACGGTGAGCGTCTCGGCCGCTTCGGCGACGAGCGGAATGACCTGTACCCCAGAGGAACCGGTGCCGATCACCGCGACCCGTCGGCCGGTGAAGTCCACCTCCTGCTCGGGCCATTCGCCGGTGTGGAAGCTGCGACCCCGGAACGTGTCGATGCCCGGAACTTCCACCATTTTCGGCACCGACAGACAGCCTGTCGCCATGATCGCGAACCGCGCCGAGACGACCTCGCCCCGATCGGTCGTGATCCGCCACCGCGCGGCGGACTCGTCGTAGACCGCGGCGGTGACCCGGGTCCGCAACTGCACGTCCTTACGCAGATCGAAACGATCCGCGACGTGGTTGATGTAGCGGAGCAACTCCGGCTGCGGCGGCAACTTCTCCGTCCACTCCCACTCCTGCTCGAGCTCCGGGTCGAAGGAGTAGTTGTAGTACATGCTCTTCACGTCGACGCGGGCGCCCGGATAGCGGTTCCAGTACCACGTGCCGCCGAGTCCGTCGCCCGCTTCGTACACCTGCACCGAGAGTCCGAGTTCGCGCAACTTGTGCAGCATGTGGAGACCGGCGAATCCGGCTCCGACGACGACTGCGTCGATCTCGCGAGCCCCCTGCCCGGTCGAGAATGTGGAGTGCTCCGAGGTCGTTGTCATCGTGGGATCCGCCTTTCGATGAGTCACCGTGGGACACCTTGCAGATTATCGGAACATCCTTGCGCGCGTTGGTCTTCCGCACAGGACCCCGCCGCCGTCGCCTCGACCGTCAGGCGAGACGCATTGGCGGGCAAGCCGGAAACCGAACCGGCAGCGTCGCCAATGCACGGTGGAACTGCCCCGGCCGCCAATCCAGTTGCTGCACAGGAACTTGCGGACGGATATCCGGCAGGGCATCGAGCAGCAGGTCGATGCCCTGCGAGGCGATCGCCAGGCCGAGCGGCTGAGCCGGGCAGGCGTGCGGACCGGCCCCCCACGCCAGGTGCGACCGGTTGCCTTTGCGGTCACCGCCCACGACGGGATCGTTGTTGCACGCGGCCAAGCTGATGACCACCGGTTGATCAGCCGGCAGCCACATTTCGCCGACGAGTTGCGGCTGTACGGGGTAGCTCACGCACCAGTTCGCCAGCGGCGGGTCCTCGAACAGCACGGCATCGATGGCGTCCCGGGTAGCCATGGCGCCGCTGAGGACCTCACCGCCGTATTGCTCGTCGGACATCAACAGCAGCAATGCGTTGAGGATGAGATTGCAGAGTGGCTCGGTGCCCATCGAGAACAGCAGTGCCGCCTGATTCACCATCTCCATGAGGTCGAGCCCGTCCGGATGCTTCAGCAGCTCCGAGGTCAGATCGCCGCCCGGCTCGGCCTGCTTCTGCTGGACGACTCCGATCAGAGCCTCGACGAAACGCTGCTGCCCCTCCTCGGCGCCTACTCCCTCGAGCATCGCGGCCATCCCCTGGTAAGCCTCGGCCGCGGCGTCTTCGGGAAAACCCATCAGTTCACTCAGGACCCGGAAGGTCAGCGGAAACGCGTAGTCCGTCCGCAGGTCGGCGGTACCGCGTTCGCAGAAGCTGTTGATCAGCGCCTCGGCGGCCCGCGTGACCGCGTCGTGTACCTTGTGCAGGTCGACGGTCTCCAACGCCGCGGTGATGGTGCGCCGGTAACGCTTGTGTTCCGCACCCGCGGTTCGCAGCGCATTCTGGCGATAGCCCAGCATCGGGATCAGCGGACAGCCCGGTGCGGCGTTCTTCTCCCATCGGCGGGAATCGGCGGGGAAATGAACCTCGTCGTTGAGGATTTGCACGGCCACCTGGTAGCCGATCACGAGCGTCGCCGGAACATCCGCGGCAAGCTCGATCGGTACCAACGGGCCGTGACGTCGCATGCCTTCATAGACGTGGTGCGGATCGGCTGCGAACGAGGGGGCATCCAGCCGAACATGTGAGCCGGCGGATACCGGGGACCCGTACGCGATCGGCGATTCGCCCTGCGAATCCGGATCTGTGTTGCTCAACGGATGATCCTCGCGCGCGGTGCCGCGTTGTGTCCTTTTCTGCCTGCTGCGGGACGGCCTGACATTCGTTGTGTGGGCACGCTAGGGAACCCTACCGGAAATCGTTGCAGTCCAACATCTTTAGCGAAACCAGCACAGTAACTTGTTGCTTGCATATAGCTGTCGGCGAGTCCGTGCGCATCGTCCCGCGAATCGAAGGATCGAGATCCAGCGACGACATTCGGTTCTCTGCCAGGCGCGATTCGCATTGTGGTCATGAACCCGCCGACCACACGATCGGACGCTCACCGGTTGGGCACTCCCCCGCTGACTGACCAGGCGACCACGTGGCTACAACTGGAGCCCGTCGAGAGGAGATTGCCAGCACATGCCGGAGTTATGCCGAATGGGCGCCTGCGCGGCAGCCGAGTGCCCC
>NZ_BDBQ01000057.1 GCF_001613065.1 Nocardia miyunensis NBRC 108239 | reverse complement strand
AGCGGGCTGGAAGCGGTGTAGGCGAGAGTTGGCCGGGATCGCCGACTTTGCCTGTGCGACAGTGGAATAGAGCGCTTCCGCAGGAAGCCTGGGGAGATCGGCTGCGCGGCCGGACCAGTTAGCGTTGGGGATTTCCCAGGCTGATGAGCAGGGCGACGGCGCAGACCAGGACTACCACCGTCGCGGTCAGAGCGACTTCGATGCGGGAGCGGCCGAGTTCACCGCGGTGCAGAGCACGACTTCGCTGATAGCTCATGGCCGCGAGAACGACCAGCATGACGGCGGCGGCCAGGGGGGCAGCGACCGAATGCCGCCAACCGCTGACCACCGCGTGGTTGACGAACAGTGCGGCGGTGGCCATCGAAGCGATCGCGGTACGGCGCCACGACAACGCCGTCCGCTCGCGGGCCATGCCGGTGTCGGCGGTCACCGGCCCGTTGCCCACATCATTCGAACAGCACCGCGAGGGCCGCCAGTATCGACACCACCGCGATACCCACCGCCAACAGCGAGACCATGATCGTGCCGGTGAGCGGTTCGCCGCGACGCATCGCGTCCTCGACGTTGCGCCAGTGCCGGTAGGCGCCGACGGCCACGATCACGGCGAGCACGATGCAGCTGACCGCGATGAGTCGCCGCAATCCGGAATGGTGGAACGGCTGCACGAGAGTGTGCACCGCCACGCCGCCGGCCAGCAGGCCCAGCGAGGTCCGGATCCAGGCCAGGAAGGTGCGCTCGTTGGCGAGGGTGAATCGATAGTCGAGCCGGTCGCCGGGATCGGCACCGGAAGACATCAGCCCTCCCCACCGGACGACGCACCATCGACGCCCTGCCGCACACAGCCCGGGAACACTCGCCTCATCTCGGTTGCCGCCGAGCGACATCGGTCGGTCGAGTTCATAGTCACCGCCCAAGTGTCGATTCGCGGGAAATTCGCTGCCGTATCGAAGATCGGCGTTCACATGGCGCGAGTATCCCGCCGGTCATGTCCGCGAGAACAGGGTATCGGCGCGACAACAGCAACGAGGACCCGGGCGAATCTCGGCGCTACCCGGTCATATCGAAGCCGCCGAGCACCTTGGTCGGGCGCAGGCGAACCACCAGCTCACCGGGTACGCCGTTGCGCGCGCCGAATTCCGCGGCCCGGTCCGCGCCCATGTAGCGACCGGCGATGGCGGTCGCGGTGCGCAACAGCTCGCCCGGATCCTCGGACACCTCGGCCACGCCCTGCACCTGCACGTATCCGAAGGGCGGTTCCTCCAGATCGACGCACAGCGAGAGCCGGCGATCACGGGCGATCGCCCGTCCCTTGGCCGTGTCCTTGCCGGTGTTGAAGATCAGTTCCTCACCTTCGACGATGAACCACACCGGGTTGATCACCGGGCGGCCGTCGGCGGTCACGAATGCGAGCTTGCCGGTGCGTGTGCCGTGGGAGAGGAATTCACGCACCTGTGGATCGGAAAGTGTGAGGGCCATCCGCACAGCGTAGGGGCGTGCGGTGACAATCCGCGGCAACCGGGTGCGGATCGGCCCGATCGTCAGATCGCCCCGCGCTCACGGGCGCGCGCCACCGCGGAGGTGCGGGACTTCACCCCGAGCTTGGCATAGATGTGCACCAGATGGGATTTCACGGTGGTCTCACTCAGGAACAGACTGCGCCCGATCTCCCGGTTGGAATGCCCCTCCGCGACCAGCCGCAACACCTCGATCTCCCGGTGGCTCAACGTCGTATCCGGTTTGCGCACGCGGGTCATCAGCCGCGAGGCCACCGACGGCGACAGCACGCTCTCCCCCGCCGCGGCCGCGCGCACCGCGGCCAGCAGATCGCCCGGCGGTGTGTCCTTGAGAATGTAACCGCAGGCCCCAGCCTCGATGGCACCGAGGATGTCGGCATCGGTGTCGTAATTGGTGACCACCAGAACATTCGGCGGATCCGGCAGCGCGCGCAAGGCCAGCGTGGCATCCACACCGGATTTCCCCGGACCGAACCGAAGGTCCATCAGCACCAGATCCACAGGCATTGCGGCACAGGCGGATACGGCCTCCTCGGCGGTCGCCGCCTCACCGGCCACCTCGACGTCCCGCGCCGCGTCGAGCAGGGCGCGCAAGCCGGCCCGCACGATCGCGTGATCGTCGGCGAGCAGCAGCCGGATCCGTTCTTCATCAACGGAATTCATCACGCCGCCGAGGAGGGGAACGAGACGGTGACCGCGGTGTGCCCGGATTCGGACTCCACATCCATACTGCCGCCCTGCTGTTCGACGCGGCTTCGCATCGCGTTCAGGCCGAACGTCCCCTGCGCGAAAACCTCTGGAGCTATACCGATTCCGTCGTCGACCACATCCAGGTGCACACCGTCCTCGCCGTAGGTGAGGGTGATCCTCATGCGTTGCGCCCGCGCATGACGCACCACATTGGATACCGCCCCCTGCGCCACCCGCACCAGCGCCGCCTCGATGGGCATGGGCAACCGTTCCGGCTCCCCCTCCACCAGAACGTGTGCGTCTAGCCCGGGCGCGCTGGCCCGCTGGGCGATTCGCTCGAGCGCACTCGCCAGGGACTGCCCCTCCAGAGCCGCCGGGGTGAGATCGCCGATCAACTGACGCGTCTCGGCGAGATTGTCCGCGGCGGTCTCGCGGGCCAGCCGGATCTTCTGCAACGCAGGATGATCCGGCGCGACCCCCTCCGCCGCGTGCAGGAGCAGCTGGATACTGGACAGCCCCTGGGCCACCGTGTCGTGGATCTCCTGGGCCAGCCGCTGGCGCTCGGCCAGTTTTCCGGCGGTGCGCTCACGTTCCGCGAGTGTCGCACGGGTGGCCAGCAATTCGTCGATGAGACGCTGGCGATCGGCGGCCTCCTGATACAGCGCCCGATAACCGAATCCGATCGCGAGCGCGACGGCCGCGCCCAGCACCGGCCCGATCACCCCGCCCGCCGTCCAGCCCTCGTGCAGCGCGAAGCCGACGACCGAGACGACGGTCGCGGCCAGCACCGCGATCAGCCCCCAGAACCGCGGCAGCAGATGCAGATACAGGAAGAACAACCCGAAGACGAGATAGATGGCCTCGGGCGCCATCGCCACCAGCCCCAGCCACAGCACCGTCAGCGCACCGAGCCACACCCGCGCCGCGACGGGCCGCGAGCGCAGCATCGCACCGCCGAAATAGATGAGCAGGAACAGCACGGCCAGCACCACCACCGCGATCCGATGCTGCCCGCCCGGAACCAGCGCCCGCACCATCACGTAGACCGTCAGCGCCACCATCAGCACATGCAGGGCAGCCTGCAGCGCGGCGAAGACGGGAGTCAGCGGAGAGCGGTGCACCCTGCCAGCTTATGCGGGGTTACATCGACGGCATCCATCGAAAGATGGAATCGGACACCCATCCTCGGCTGGTCGCGGGTTCGTTCACACCGCCGATGAACCGGGCCCCGAATCCGGGCACGGTGAGAACATGTTCGTCGCACTGAGGGATCTGCGGGCCGCACGCGGCCGTTTCGCGCTCATCACGCTGGTCGTGGTCCTGGTCGCCCTGCTGGTCAGCTTCCTGAGCGGGCTCACTTCCGGACTCGCGCACCAGAACACCTCCGCCCTGCGGAAGATGTCCGGCGATACGGTCGTATTCGCGGACACCGGGACGTCGCCGTCCTTCGACTCCTCCGCGCTGACCGCGGATCAGGTGCGGGCCTGGCGGCAGGCCGCGCACGCGGATCCGGTCGGCATCAGCCACGCCCAAGCCGCCCGAGGCGGCGGTCCGCCCGCGCAGGTGGCGCTGTTCGGCACCGAGACCGCCACATTTGGCGAACATTCAGCAATCGAACCCGGATCGATCGTGCTGAGCGCGCCCGCGGCACGAGACCTGTCCGCCGCGACCGGTGACCGCATCACGCTCGGGAATGCGACGTTCGCCGTGACCGCGATCAGCGGCGACGACTGGTACGCGCACACCCCGGTCGTCTGGATGACGCTCCCGGACTGGCAGTCCCTCGAACCCCGCGGCGACGCCGCGACGATTCTCGTCACCTCGGATGTACACGATGCGGCCGCGGTGAACGCCGCCGCGCACACCGTCACGACCAGCGCCGCGAACTCACTGCAGGCGATCGGCTCCTACAAAGCGGAGAACGGCTCGCTCACCCTGATGACGATCCTGCTGTTCGCGATATCCGCGCTGGTCATCGGCGCTTTCTTCACTGTGTGGACGATTCAGCGCACTCCCGATATCGCGATATTGAAGGCTCTGGGCGCGACCACGAACTCCCTCATGGCCGACGCACTCGGCCAGGCACTGGTCGTATTGCTGATCGGCGTCGGCACAGGTTTGGCGATCACCTCGCTCGCCGGGTCCGCACTGGGCCCATCGGTGCCGTTCGTCCTCAGCGCCGCAACGACTCTCGTACCGGGCGCGGCACTGATCGGCCTGGGCGTGCTCGGCGCGGCTGTCGCCCTGCGCTTCGTGGCCACCGCCGACCCGCTCACCGCACTCAACCGAACACGCTGAACCACAGGAGTTCTCGATGACCACACTGACCGTCGACGATGTCACCCTCACCTATCCCGATGGCAGCGAACGCATCACGGCCCTGGATTCGGTGAATCTGCGAGTGGACGGTGGCCGGATCGCCGCCATCACCGGGCCGTCGGGTTCGGGCAAATCCAGCCTGCTGGCGGTGACCTCAACCCTGCTGCGTCCGGACTCCGGCCGCGTTCTGCTCGAAACATGCAGCGGCACAGTTGATCTGGCCGGTCTGAATCGCCGCGAGGCAGCGACACTGCGACGCGAGCGGATCGGCATGGTCTTCCAGCAACCCAACCTCATCCCCGCCCTCACCGCAGCCGAACAGCTCGAGGTGATGGCGCATCTGGGCGGCCGACGGTCCATCACGCGGCGGAGGAGTCATGAAATTCGTTCCAGAGCAAGGGATCTACTCGATGCCGTAGGTCTGTCGGCGCACGAACACAAACGCCCGTCGCAGCTGTCCGGCGGCCAGCGCCAACGCATCGATATCGCCCGCGCCCTGATGAACGACCCGGCCCTGCTCGTCATCGACGAGCCCACCAGCGCCCTGGACTCAGAACGCGGCGCCGCCGTCATGGACCTCATCCTGCGCATCGTCCGCGACCACGCCGCCCCCACCCTCCTGGTCACCCACGACCGCGCCCACCTCCACCGAATGGACGCGGTGTATCGCATGGTCGACGGGGTCCTCGGCACCGAGACCGGGGAACTCGTCGTGTAACAGCCGATTCGAGGAGATGCCCGACGAACGGTCCACGATGCCGCACCCGGCTGTGCGGCCGAACGTCTCTACTTCACGTGCCCTCGGACATCCGGACAGCCGAGTACCAGTCCAGCAGAGCCGGATCGTCCACGGCGGTGCGTTCCACGACGCGGGCGGCTTCCGCGCCCTGGAAGAGCTTCTTGATCGGCACCTCGAGTTTCTTGCCGGTGCGGGTGTGCGGGATGCCGGGGGCGAGGATGATCTCGTCGGGGACGTGGCGCGGGGAGACCTCGCTGCGGATGACGGATCCGATCCGGTCGCGCAGTTCGTCGGTGAGTTCGGCGTTCGGGGCGAGTACCACGAACAGCGGCATCCAGTAGCCGCCGTCTGGTTGTTCGACCCCGATCACCAAGGCCTCGGCGATCTCCGGAAGCGATTCCACGGCCTGGTAGATATCGGCCGAGCCCATCCGGATGCCGTGCCGGTTCAACGTCGAATCCGACCGGCCGTGCACCACGACGCTGCCGTGATCGGTGACGGTGATCCAGTCGCCGTGCCGCCAGACCCCGGGGAACATATCGAAATAGGCTGCCCGATAACGCGATCCGTCGCCATCACGCCAGAATCGGATCGGCATCGATGGCATCGGCGCGGTGATCACCAGTTCACCGACCTCGCCGCGCACCGGTCTCCCGGACTCGTCCCAGGCGTCCACCGCCGCGCCCAGGAACGGCACCGACAGCTCACCCGGCCAGACCGGAACATTCGGCGCACCGCCGATGAATGCCGAAACCACATCGGTCCCACCGCTGATCGAGGACACCTGGACGTGCTCGCCGACATTCTCCCCGAGCCACAGCGAGGAGGATTCCGGCAGCGAGGCCCCGGTGATGCCGACCGTGCGCAGCGCCGTCAGATCATGGTCCAGCCTCGGCCGCGCGCCCGCCTTGATGCAGGCCAGCACATAGCCGGGACTCGTACCCAGCACGGTGGTGTGCGTGCGAGCGGCGACGTCCCACAGCGCATCCGCCGCCGGATATCCGGGACTGCCGTCGTAGCAGACGATGGTCGCGCCGACCAGCAGCCCGGCGACCTGAAAATTCCACATCATCCAGGACGGGCTGGTGTACCAGAAGAAGACGTCGTCCGGACCGATATCCGATTGCAGCCCAGTGGCTTTCAGATGTTCGATCAAGACGCCGCCGTGGCCGTGCACGATCCCCTTGGGCAGGCCGGTGGTGCCCGAGGAGAACAGAATCCACAGCGGATGATCGAATTCGACTGCCTCCGTGGTAATTTCGGTGTCGCCGGGCGCGCTCACCTGCTCCCAGTCCAGCGAATCGGGCACCTCGCCGCCCAGGCGGGACACCACGACCGTCGCCCGTAATTCCGGCAGGCCCGCCCGCAACGCGGCGATATCCTCGCGTTTGTCGTGAACCTTGCCGCCGTATCGATAGCCGTCGGCGGTCACGAGTATCACCGGCTCGAGCTGACCGAGGCGATCCAGCGCGGCCTTGGCCGAATAGTCCTGCCCGCACGCGCTCCACACCGCGCCGATCGATGCCGTGGCCAGGAAGGCGATCACCGTCTCGGCGATATTGGGCAGATAGCCGATCACCCGATCACCGGGCGCGACACCCTTTTCCCGGAGTGTTCGCGCGAATGTCGCTGTCCGACTGAGCAATTCGGCCCAGGACATCTCGGTGAGCTCGCCGCCCTCGGCGGCCGAGACGATGGCCGGGCGATCGGCGCGCGCCTGCCGCACGATCTGATCGACGTAGTTCACCCGCGTCCACGGAAACCACTGCGCCCCAGGCATATCCGCACTCGTGAGCACCTGTTCCGGCGCCGGGCCCAGGCCGAAGTACTCCCACACCGCACCCCAGAAACCGGCGAGGTCGCGAACCGACCACTCCCACAGCGCGCGGTAATCCGCGAATTCGACTCCGGTGCGGCCGGTCACGAACCGCGCGAAATCGGTGATCCGCGCCTTCGCGACATCATTCTCCTCAGGCACCCACTGCGGCTGCATCGCCCTCACCTTCCTGCACCGAAGAATTCCTCATCCGCCGGCCCGCGCTTCTGCCTCGCGCACCAGCCACGTCCGCTCGCCGACCCGCACCCGACTGCGCTCGACATGCCGAATCACCGGCTCGTCCACCATACGACCACCGAACCGAACACCGGACAATTCTTCGTCGCGCGCCGAATCCGGACAGCTTCCCGCAGGTCAGGGCCGGATCCCCCGCCCCGGCGGAATGGATCGGGTTTCATCCGCGCTCAGTGCCGACGCAACTCCCGCTCGGCGGTACTCAGCACACTGCGAATCCCGCCGACGACCATCGGCGCCATGCCCGCGGTCCACAGATCGGCGAAAAGCGGTGCGCCGACCTCGAAGTGGGCCGTCCAGCGAATCCACGCGCCGTCCTCGGTCTCCTTGAACTCCAGGCAGCCGTCCTGGGCCCGCATCGGCGGGTAGGAGCCGAGCAGTTTGTAGCGGATCAGGCGCGGCGGTTCGTATTCGACGATCTCCTCGGTGACCCGGACCAGCGGCGTAACCAGCAATCGCACCGCGCCGACGCCGTGCTCGACGACATTGCCGGGCCGCACCAGCGTCACCCGCCGGATGATCGGCACACGCTGGAAATTCGTGGCGTCGGTGAGCCATTCGAACACATCGGCCAGGGGTGCCCGGATGGTGCGCTCCAGCTTCACCGTGCGCATCGATCAGGACTCCGTTCATCAGGGGTGGACGACTCGCAGCGCAGCCTACGATGCGTCCCCCGGCGAGCCAGGGCAGCGAGCCGAATCGATGCGGTTTCGAGACCGGCCCGCGACCCGTGCGATCACGTAACAGATTGTGACAGCAGGCTTTTCAGATCATAGCGCGATGCTGGCGCATGCGCTCGCGCACGTAGCCTCGAACGAAGTCGGACGATCCGCCGCCGTCGCCGCACCCGCGTCCGCGCAAGCCATCGTGGTCCTCGGACGGTCCATCACCCGCCTCGCCGCGCCACCGGGCTCGTAATGTTGGTGCGACCGCCGATAGCACGAGAAGGCTGCGTACCTCCTGCTGGCTACCATGGCGATCATGAACATTCCGGGAATGCCACGGCGGTGAACCAACTGCGACGGCGACCCGCCAGCCGCGTGCGCACACCGAAATCCGGCGCGCGCACACCGTCACCGAAAGACAGGCCAGCACTGTGAGCCGAGGTCAGCGCGGTACTGCGCACTCAGCAGAGGTATCGACGACCGGAAAACCCGAGCGGGTGATCCGCCGCCGCCCGAAGGACCGCCGGGCGCAGATCGCCGCGACCTCGGCGGCGGCCTTCGGCTCCCTCGGCTATCACGGCGTGAGCATGGAGGACATCGCCTCCCGGCTAGGCATCTCCTCCGCGGCCCTGTACCGGCACTATCCGAGCAAATACGCGCTGTTCCGCGAGGAACTGCTGCGGCTGGGCGCGGCCACCGTCATGACGGTCACCCTGCCCGAGGAGGCGGTGGACTGGCCCCCGGAACAGCGGCTCGGTCACGTGATCGACGCGATGATCGCCGATGCCATCGCCAATCGCCCGACGGTCGCGCTGACCCGTTGGGAGCGCCGTTATCTGGACGACACCGACGGCGAAACCCTCGACGAACAGTTCCGCACCTCCATCGCCGCGGTGCGCCGGTTGATCGACGACCTGCGCCCGGAACTGACCAGCCGGGACAGTCTGGTGCGGTCGGTGACGTTGTTCAGCGTGATCAGCAGTATCGGCGACCATCACGCCGCACTCCCGGTGAAGCCCCTGACGGCCGTGCTGAATTCGGTCGCGTGGGCGGTGGTCCGCGCGGATCTGCCCGAGCCCCAAGCGGATCCGCGCACACCTCGCGCCGTGGAGATCCCGCAGTCGTTCAAACACGAACTGCTGCTGAAGAAAGCGGTGGAGCTGTTCCACGAGCGCGGCTATCCGAACGTCAGCGTCGAGGAGATCGCGACGGCCGCGGAACTGTCGGCGGCCTCGGCGGTGTACCGCTACTACCGCAGTAAGAGCGATCTGCTGGCCGCCGCCTTCCGGCGTGCCGCCGATCGGATGGCGGGCGCGATCGGACCGGCCACCGCGTCGTCGAGCACTCCGGCCGAGGCGTTGTCGAAACTGATCGATCTGTACGTCGCGGGCTGTTTCGCGGAGCGGGAACTGACCTTCGTGTACTACGCGGAATTCGGCCACATCCCCGCCGAGGAGCGCACGATGCTGCGCAACGTCCAGCGGCTGGTCGTGGCCGAATGGGTGAAACTGCTGGTCCAGGTGCGCCCGGAACTTTCTCAGGCCCAGGCGCGCATCCTGGTCCAGGCCGCCTTCAGCCTCGTGGTCGACCTGGGCCGCGTCTTCGGCGAGGGTGATCGGATCTGTCCCCAGGACCGGGTGATCAGCCTGCTCGAGGTCACCCTCTTCGGCGAACCGCAGTAGGTCGCACCGATTCCCCTGTGCCACTTCAGGATCCGTAGCGTGGCCAGGGGTAGAACGCCAGGTGCAGCAGCAGGATCACCAGTAGGGCGAGGATGATCGCGGCGACCGGGTGCGCGCGACGCTCCAGATAGCCGATCGTGCGGAACAGCGTGGGGAACGGGACTTCTCGCGCGAAGAACATCGCCAGCACGCTGGGCACGATCACCCACAGCACCGCGATGAGCCCGTAGAGCACGTACGCGCCGACGTAGGTGCCCGGATGCATGGCCCGGGCGCCGGGCGCGACAGCCAGTCCGGCCACGAGTCCGGCGATCGCCGCCACCAGATACCAGCCCATGCCCCCGGATCGCACGGCCTCCGCATCGCGGGTGGCCCGGCCGTTGACCGTGGTCTGCTGCCCCGCCACGATCCGCGGCCGCGTCGGATGCGCGAGCAACTGCGGCACCGCGTAGTACCCGAGTACTGCGATCACGAACACAACCACCAGACGCACCCAGGAATGCGCCGCCTCGAGATGCCCGATCGTCGCCGAGATCGTCGGCCAATCCCCCAGCCCGAACACCGAAGCCAGTTCGGGCCCCGCCACGGCCAGCGCGGCCAGCCCCCACATCAGATATCCCCAGTACTCCGCCGACCATCCGCGAGTCTCCTGCGCATCGGCCACTACCTCGGTCATAACCCGGTGTACCACCCTCGACCGGCGAGTACTCCGCCCTACCCGAACCAGATGCCACACCGACACCGCATCGCAACCCCGAGGGCCGACTCTTCCCCCGCGTCGCTCAGTTCAGAATCGACCCGGGCCACGGCCTTGTAGCTGGCATTGTCAGGAGTGAGCGGAACTCGGGTGATCTGGGGTCGGCGTTGAAAGGAGTAGCCGAACCGGGTGACCTCCAGTGCATCTCCCCTTTTCCCGGCGGGCTACGGCCGAGATCCGATCCCCGAATCCCGGCCGCGACACATCCAGCGTCCAAATCCACTCCGCAACCGTGACGTCGCGAATCGCATGCCGCCGATTCCGTTCAATGAATCTCGGCCACAACCCAATCCGGAATCCAGGCCCGCACCGGGGCCATCGGCCAGCACCTGCACTCCCGCGACGGTGACCGGATGCGATGCGCCGCATCGACACACGAGGATCCGCTGTTCGGAAATCCGGTCCACGGCGAGAGTCCGGGCCGCGTACCCGCATACGACCGACAACAGTGGATCTGCTTCGGCCGCAACATGATCCGGCGTTCAGCTCCGAGGCGGAATCGTCAGGTCGTACACCTGCACACCGTCGACGGTGACCGGGATGTAGCGCGCTTGCACCCAGGCGGTGATCCGGCCGCCGCTGGTACTGGTATTCGAACTGACACTCGGCGATCCGGACGAGTTCGCGGGGTGGTTCGCCGAAGGCGCGACCCTGCTGTTCGGATGCGTTGTCGCACTGTCCCGATGGGCGCTCATCGTGTGTGCATCGGCGTCCTCCGACGCGGTGGCTCTTCCGGTGCCGCGCGCTTGCGAGCGGGCGTCCATCAGGAAGTAGTGCACTTCCCCGGCGGTGACGTACTGCTGGAACTGCGCCAAGGTCGGCGAATCGTCCCGGCCGCTGAATCCTCCGATGGCCAAAAGTGATGCGCCCGTGCGTAATTCGATGGCACTGACCTGTTGCGATCCGACGGCCGCTGCGGCCCAGCGGTTATCGGCATCGGACAGCATCGCATCCAAGCGCGGCGCGCTCTTCGTCGCCGGATCGTGCCCGAATCCGTTGCCGCGCACTCGAACCGGGCCGCTGTACGGACTCCCGCCGCCGTGCGGCAACGCCACCGTCTCGACCGCGTAGGCGGCCGGACCGGCCAGTCCGGCGATCACCGCGACGGCCGCGGTCACGACCCCGAACCGCCGCAAGCGGGTAGCGCCGAGGATCAGCACCGCGGCCACCGCGAATCCGGCGATCACCAACGTCCACCGCAGCCAGGGCAACCACGTCGGTGTCTCGTCGAGCAGGTGGTACACCCACAAGCCCGTCGCCGCCGACATCGCGCCCAGACCCACCCGGGCCGAGGGATGTTCGCGCCGCTTCCACAGCAACGTCCCGCCGATCGCGCCCAGCGCCGCCAGCGCTGGAGCCAGCTCGACCGTGTAGTACGTGTGGAACGAACTGCTCATATAGCTGAGCACCAGCCAGGTCCCGACCAGCCAGCCGCCCCACAGAATCAACGCGGCGCGGGCCGGATCGGTGCGCGGCGCGCGGCGGGTCAGCCACAGCCCGGCCAGCAGCCCGATCACCGCCGCCGGAACCAGCCAGGCGAATTCGGTCGCCAGCGAATTCTGAAGCAGCCGCAGCACGCCGGTCCCACCGTGCGCCATCCCGCCGAAATGCGGCGAATTCGCCGCCGCATGTGCGGCCGCGCCGTGCGCGTCCGCAGCGGTCGTGGCATGTGTGGCAGCGGTCGCGCCATCCGCCGCGGCAGCCGTGCCGTGTGTCCCAGCGGTCGAACCCTGCGTCGCAGCGGTCGTACCGTGTGCCGCCACGGCATGCGTCCCGGCGGTTGCGCCATCTGTTCCAGCGGTCGGGCCGGGCGAGGCGGAAGGGTGCGCGGGCGCGGGGTGATGCTTGTTCTCGTTACCCAGCACCCGGCCCAGGCCGTTGTACCCCACGGCCAGATCCCACAGGCTGTTGTCGGTGGACCCGCCGATGTAGGGCCGCGAATTCGCGGGCCACACCTGAACCAGCGCCACGTACCAGCCCGCGGAGACCAGCACCGTCAGACCCGCGGTCGCCAATTTGCCGATCCGGGACCAGAATCCGCCCGGCATCGCCACCACGACGACCAGCGCCAACCCCGGTAGCACCAGGAACGCCTGCATCATCTTCGCCAGGAATCCGAAGCCGATCGCCACACCCGCCAGTGCCAGCCAGCCGGTACCCGCCGACCACCACCGCGTCCCCGGCGACCGCAACGCGCGCACCACACAGTAGGCCGCCGCGACGACCAGCAACATCATCAGCGCATCCGGATTGTCGTAGCGGAACATCAACGCCGCCACCGGAGTCAGCGCCAGCGCCGCACCCGCGATCAGCCCGGCGGCATATCCCGCGCAACGCCGCACCGCGCCGTACAGCAACGCCACCGTCGCGACCCCGATCAGCGCCTCCGGCATCAGCATCGACCACGCGGAGAAGCCGAATATCCGCCCCGACAAGGCCATCACCCACATCGCGGCCGGCGGTTTGTCGACGGTGATGCCGTTACCCGGGTCGAGCGAGGCGAACAGCAGCGCCTTCCAATCCTGGGTACCCGCCTGCACGGACGCCGCGTAGAAGGGGTTGGCCCAGCCCGCCGAGCTCAACCCCCACAGATACAGCACGGCCGTCGCGATCAGCAGTCCGGCCAGACCCGGGCGCACCCAGCGCGGCCGAGCGGTCCGGGGATCTCGCCCCGGCCGCGTTCCGGATGCACCCACGTACTCCTCGGATACGTTGTGCGCACCCTCGTCGACGCCGGACATCGACACCATGTTCCCGCCTTCCTCCACGAATTCCCCCGCTGTCCGCCAGAGCGTAGAAATGCCGTCTGGCAGGCTCACTGTGCCTCGACTGGGAACATGCTGTGCGAGACATATGCCCACGGGAGGGTACGGGTCAGGCGGCCTGCGGCCGCATCATCGGCGGGCGCAGCGCCAGAGCCGGACCGGCCCGGTACAACTGGGCGGGACGCCCGCCGTCGCGGGTGCTGGTCCGCCCGGTCGCCTCGACGAATCCGGCGGTACTGGTGACCTTGCGGTGGAAGTTGCGCGGATCGATCGCGGTACCCCACACCACTTCGTACACCCGCCGCAACTCGGCCACGGTGAACTCGCGGCCGCAGAACGCGGTGGCCAGCGGGGTGTACTCGAATTTGGCCCGAGCGCGCTCGACGCCGTCGGCCAGGATTCGATGATGGTCGAAGGCCAGCCGCCCGGGATCGGCCAGAATCTGCTCGGCCGACCAGATCGCGGCGGCCGTGGCATCCCCACCCGCGGTGGGCGCGGGCAGATTCGGCACCAGCGCGAGATAGGTGGTGCTGATCACCCGGCCGCGAGGATCGCGCCCCGGTTCGCCGTAGGTGGCGAGTTGCTCGAGATGCATCCGGTCCGCGCGGATGCCGGTCTCTTCGCGAAGCAGCCGCACGGCCGCCGCCGAGAGGCTCTCATCGGTCTGCACGAATCCGCCCGGCAACGCCCACCTGCCTCGATACGGCGCGTACAACCGCTGTACGAGCAGGGCACACAGGGTGTCGTTGGGCGCGTTTCGAGCGCCGAGGGTGAGCACGACGAGATCGACGGCGACCGCCGCGTTGAGGCGAAAAGCATTGCCCATGATCGAGATTGTAATCGTCACCCTGACGATAACATCGGGTGCGGCAACGCTTCCGGTCGAATGATCAGTTCATCGCGACGGGCATGAACGGTGCGTAGTCACGCACATGCCCTTCCACCCAATCCCACAGCGACACCGGATCCACGGCGACGCCACGCTGCAGGATCAACCGCCAGCCCTGCGCCTCCTTCTCCCACACATCTCCGTCACGGTCCAGGTAATATCCCGCCGCACTCGGTTCGGCGGATCCACTGTCGCTAAACACCAGCACATCTCCTGACTGTTGTTCCACCAGGATCTCCGCGGCGTCTCGCCGCCGGTTCCAGCTCTGGCTCATACAGCGCACCCCTTCGTACGAAAATCTCGGAACGTATTCCGAGACACCCTTCCGAACAACTTCGGATCGAATTAATGCCAACCTTCAACTCAGGACCAACAGCGTATGCCGACATTAACAAAACCTGCCCGCACCTTGGGTTACGTTCGAGATACAGCCCTCCATCGAGTCCAATCGGAAGGTTTGCCGACGGGAAATTAGTAATGCTCTGAGCCTGCCGATTTGCCCGAATGCACTCATGACCGGCCGGGGTGACACGGCAACAAGTCTCCGGCGATGTTTCCGCCACTTGATTACATGCACGACTCACAGAGATGTAAGTAGATTGAAGAATTACGTTTTCATAAATATTCAGCAACTATACGGCATGCACCGCGCGTATATTTTCCGACCGAATCGGCCGCCGCGCGGCCGCAGGCGCCGCACCCGGACGCGCGCGACCGCGCGGGCCCGCGATCTCCGAACGCACCCCTTCCAGCGGCGCGTTTGCGTCACCACGCCGTATGCCCATTGACATGGGCGGATGACGCTGGTGCGATAAGGGGCAGTTTCGGGGGGTGGCCCGATGCACGGGTGTCAGGGGGCCCATCCCGCACGGAGTCCGATGTCGGCGTCACGGTGCGCCGGTCTCACACCGGGCCGGGATGGTTCGGACAGTATCGAAAGGCTGTGCCGTAGATGAGGACAACAACATCGCGCGCTGGAATCGCGCTGCTGGGCACCGTCCTGGCGGGGGTGGTGGCGATCGCGGCCACACCGGCCGCCGCGGCGCCGAGCGGCCCGCCGACAGCGCCCGCTATCCAATCGCCGGTCCGGATCGACACCTCGACCATTCCGGCGGGCACCGTGATCGACCCCCCGGTGAACTGCACGCCGGGTCCGCATCGGCCGCATCCGGTGGTCGTCCTGCCCGGGGCCGACGGCACCACCGATCAGACCGCGGCGCAATGGAATCCGATGCTGACCGCGTTGCGCGCCGACGGCGGCTGCGCGTTCGTGTTCCAGGGCGGCATCATCAAGGGCCAGCGCTGGGCCGGTGACGTGCCCAGCGAGGCGCGGCAGGTCGCCGATTTCATCACGAAGGTCCGCACCGCCACCCGCGCGGACAAGGTCGACATCGTCGCGCATTCGGCGGGAACCTTCGTCGCCCAGTACTACCTCAAGGTGCTCCGCGGGGCATCCTCGGTCCGCGACGCGGTACTGCTCGCGCCCGAATCACGCGGCTGCGACGGCGCGGGCCTGCTCGCCCAGTACGGCATCACGAACCCGCCGATGACGCCGGTCCAGGCGGCGGAGGTCGCACCATATCTGGTGTCCGCGTTGACGATCATGTTCCCCGGTATGGCGCCCGCCATGCAGATGTCCCCCACCTCCGAGGTGTACAAGGCGGTCTTCGACGGCACGGTCACCCAGCCCGGGGTGCGCTATTCGATCCTGGCCACCCGCCACGATCGCATCGCCACCCCCGCGGTGAGCTGCTCGCGGATCGATGAGCCGGGGGTGGTGAACGTCGTGTACGAGGACCGCTTCCCCACCGCACCCGCAGTCGATCACTCCACCCTGCGCTCGAGCCCCGAGAGCACCGCATGGGTGGTCGAGCAACTGCGGTCGTGACACGCGAGCCGGAACGCCGAATCGATCAATCCGCGGTGCGATCCCCCCATGAACCTCCGCCGGTGCCGCACCTTCCCCGGGACCGGCACCGGCGAAGCATTCGGTGACCCCGCCCACACCCGTGGACGCACCCCTGCCACCTCACAATCCAGACTACGCGCCCATCCCGGCCCGCGACCCTCGCACAGCACCGCCACTCAGCTGCCGAAATACCGAACCAGGCATGCCCTTTCCCGCGAGAGTCCGTCGAGCCGACCCATCGGGCGCCCGACCCGGATCTCGTTGGCGAACCCTTGACTTCAAGCGCTTGAAGTCTGTTTTCCTGCATATATGTCATTCACCATCCAGGACGCCGCCCGGCGCAGCGGGCTGAGCGAACCGACACTGCGCTATTACGAACAGGTCGGGCTGATCGGCCCGGTCGACCGCGATCCCAGCAGCGGACACCGCCGGTATCGCGAGGAGGACCTCGACACCCTGCAGGTTCTGGCCTGCCTGCGGGCCGTGGGCCTGGGCATCGCGGAGATGCGCACCTATCAGGCGAACCGCACTCGAGGCCACGCCGCGGCCGGTGAACAGCGCGATCTGCTGTTGCGTCATGCCGAGCGGATCGAGGCCGAGATCGCCACGCTGCACGTCCATCTCGACTACCTGCGCGCGAAGGCCGCGCTGTGGGATGCCCGCGATCACCGCGACGCCGCCGCCGAAGCCGAGGCGAACGAGCGAGTGCAGGGCATGTACCCCCGACTGGAAGCGATGGTGCTGCAATGAACCGCGTACTCGTGACCGGCGGAACCGGTTATCTGGGCACCCAACTGATCGCCGCACTGCTGCGCGAGGGTCGCCCGGTCCGCACGACGGTGCGTTCACTCGAATACGAGGCGCAGGTACGCGCGGCGGTTCGTCGCGGCGGCGCGGACGACGGCGACCTCGAGATCGTCGCCGCCGGGCTGACCGCCGACGACGGCTGGGCCGATGCCACCGCCGGCTGCGAGGAGATACACCACACCGCCTCCCCGATGATCCAGCCCCAGGATCCGGACGAGGTGATCGTCCCCGCGCGCGACGGTGCCTTGCGCGTACTGCGGGCCGCACGGGACTCGGGCGCGCGACGGGTCGTGCTGACCTCGTCGTTCGCGGCGATCGGCTATTCGCCCAAACCCGGCGCGGAGTACACCGAAGAGGATTGGACCGATCCCGATACGCCCGGTCTGGCCCCCTACCCGCGGTCCAAGGCGATCGCCGAACTCGCCGCGTGGGATTTCGCCGAACGTGAGGGCGGCGAGACCGAACTGGTCACGGTCAACCCCACATTCATCCTCGGTCCCACCCTGATCGCGCAGGTGCGTTCGTCATTGGGACTGACCAAATCGATGCTCGACGGAACGATGTCCGCCGCACCGCGTCAACGTTTCGGCGTGGCCGACGTCCGCGACGTCGCCGATCTGCACATCCGCGCGATGGCCGCACCCCAGGCCGCGGGCAAACGCTATCTGGCCCTGGCCGACGGCCCGACGATCAGCTTCCTGGAAATGGCTCGAATCCTGCGCGACCGACTCGGCCCGCTGGCCACCCGGGTCCCGACCGAGGAGGTCCCCGGCGCCGAGCCGCCCCGCCTGATCATCCACAACGACCGCGCCCAGGCCGAACTCGGCTGGTCCCCCCGCCCGGCCGAAACCACGATCGTGCAAACCGCCGAAAGCCTGCGCGACCTCGGCCTACTCGACCACCGATAACCAGCAGCGACACGTCCCATCAAAGCGCGACATGCGCTCCCGCCGAGCCCCGCCCGGAGCGAGCCTTCGAGCGACGAGCCTCGGGGGCCGCGAACACGCCGGAGCGAAGCGGACGAATGTCGAACAGCGTCCATCAAAGCGCGACATGTGCTCCCCCCGAGCCCCGCCCGGAGCGAGCCTTCGAGCGACGAGCCTCAGGGGCCGCGAACACGCCGGAGCGAAGCGGAGGCCATCAAACACGGCACCAGCCCATCCACAGGCCCGTGCCGTAGGCGAGGTCGTCGAGACGTTTGCAGATCAGATAGCGCACGGGGTCCAGGCCGCCGGAGTCGCGGTGGGTGAACCAGTCGGCGAGACCGTCGGCGGCGGCCATGGTGAAGGCGAATCGGCGCAGCCGGGCGGAGAAGATCATGGCCACCAGGGTGATCGGCCAGTAGTCGCGGCACATCGCCGAGACGATGCGCCACACACCACCGGAGTAGCCGCGCGCCAGAGCAAGCGCGGCCACTCTGGTCGGATGGTCGAGTTCGGCGAAGACCCGGCGCAGGCGGACCAGTGCGGCGGCGAGGGTCACCACCGCGCCCAGCACACTCACGCGAGAGGCGATCCCCAGTAGGACCGTCGCGACGACCGCCCACAGCGGCACCGATCGCGGGGCCGCGGTCCCGGGATGCCGACGCGCCAGCGGAGCGACCCCCGCACCGTGGGATACCTTGCGCCCGAACCACTTTCCGAACGACACCGGATGATCGCAGGCGACGTGCGCGGCCGGCTCGTAGCGCAACCGCCACCCGGCCTGCTCCAACCTGCGGCACAGGTCGATCTCGACCGCGGAGAACATCTCCTCGTCGAATCCGCCCTCGGTCAGCACCGCGCGACGCCGCACCAGCAACGCCGCCCCCGGCACATAGGACACCGCACCGCGCGAGCTCACCTCGGCCTCGCGCCGACCCCGGTCCAGCGAGGAACGGGTCTGCTCGTATCGGCCCAGCACGGTGGCGGCCGGTTCCCGCGCGACGATGCGCGGCGCGACCAGTGCCACCTCGGGATCGCTGAAATGCCCGAGCATCACCTCGAGCCATCCGGCCCGGGGCACCACGTTCGAATCCAGGAAGGCCACGAATTCGGTTGTGGCCGCGCGTAATCCGGAATTGCGCGCGGCCGCCTGGCCCTGACGGTGATCGTGCCGCAGCACGGTCACCCGGCATCGGCCGCCGGTGCGCGGGATGGCCACCGGCTTGTCCGATCCGTCGTCCACGATCACCACGCTGTGCCCACGCAGGGTGCGCAGCAGGCGTCCCAGACCGTCGGTGTCGTTGTGCAGCGGCACCACCACGGTCACCTCCTCCGGACGCGGCAGCAGACGTGGGCGCGGGTTGCCGATCCCGGCATCGAGCAGCCGTCTGGCAACCACGGCGGACTTGGGATCGGTCACCTCGAGGTACCCGTCGCCGATCAGGGCGGCGGCATCCGGCGCGAGTCGCAGCAACCTCGTCGGCGAATCACCGACGAGGAACCGTCCACCGGAATACGCGCGCACCCTGGGATCGATCCGCACCCCGAACCCGTCGGGCAGTCGCTGATGGCGCATTCCGGAAATGTTATGCGCTGTCAGTCGTTCCGGTGCACGGTGTCCGGAAAACGGATCGCATTCGGCACGAATACCCCCGGTAGCAACCCTGCCGCCCGGCGACCCGCCGTGACGCATCGGATGGACATCAATAGCTATTGTGCCGCAAACAAACTCTCCGGCGTGTCGGATCACATTGTGGCATCGAACAGTTCACAACTGGCTAATGCAATCGTGCACCCGCACGAATGTGCGCGACCGGTGAGTGGCACACAATCGAACCTCGGCCGGGCCACGCGCTCTAGACTTCGGAGAGAAAGCACGGTGAACAGCTACAGGACGGGTACGCCGCCGAATGAGCGGGCAGAGCCGGAGGCGGCAGCGGAGTGTAACCACGCAGGCCCCCGCTCATTCCGGAAAGGACCCAGCATGAGCGGACCACCGGCACAGTCTCGAGGCGCTATGGGAGTCGGACGGATGCAGACCAGTGGGGGCCGTAATGCCGCAGGCGCAGCCAATCAGACGCTGTCGGAATCGGAGATCGTAGAGGCCGCGCTGCGCGTCGTGCGACAGGACGGCGTGGAGAAGTTGTCGATGCGGCGGTTGTCGCGCGAACTCGGCGTCTCTCCGATGGCCCCGTACTACTACGTCGCCGATAAACGCGAACTGCTCGATCTGGTGGCCACCGCCGCATTGACCGGAGTGCGCAAACCGCTCCGGGAATCTGGTCCGTGGCAGCAGCGCCTGCGCGAACTGGTCGATCAGATCGACGAGAAACTGCGGAAACATCCGGGGCTCGGCGATGTGCTCATCGAACAGATGCTGGGCAAACAGCTGGATCTGATCGGCGCTGTGATGGAAATCCTGTCCGATGCCGGATTCGACGATCGCGCCGTGCTCTCCGCCTATGCGACGATTCATACGTATCTGTTCGGCCGCAGGCGAGTCAATCCGCGTGACCGTGGCGCGCTGGCCGATGCGACATTGCCCGATGCCATGGCTCGCGCCTTCAAGCACATCGGCGACCTACGCGAACGTTATTCCTACGACTTCGGCATGGACGTGCTGATCTCCGGACTGGAGGCCCAGCTTGTCCGCCGGCAACAGGGCTGCGTATCATGAAACTAGAACACGTTCTAGTTTGCTGTTTTCGCATGAACGCCCGGCCCGAGAGGACGTTATGACCACCGCCGACCCTCGACCCGACCCCGATGCACCGCACAGCTCGCGCTCGGTGGTGCTGCGTGTATCCGAGGTCATCACCGAGACGGCCGATGCCTGTTCGCTGGTCTTCGAGGTGCCCGCGGAGCTGCGTGAGCGATTCGAGTACCAGCCCGGTCAGTTCCTCACCCTGCGCATCCCCAGCGAGCTGACCGGCTCGGTGGCGCGGTGCTACTCCCTGGCCAGCTCGCCGCACACCGACGACGCCCCGAAGGTCACCGTCAAGCGCACGCCCGACGGATACGCCTCGAATTGGATCTGCGACAACATCCGCGCCGGGGACAGCATCGAGGTGCTGCCGCCCTCGGGCGTGTTCACCCCGAAGGATCTGGACGAGGATCTGCTGCTGTTCGGCGCGGGCAGCGGAATCACGCCGGTCATGTCGATCCTGAAATCTGCGCTGGCCGGTGGCAGCGGCCGCATCACGCTGATCTACGCGAACCGCGACGCCGAATCGGTCATCTTCGCCGAGGAACTGCGCGAACTCGCCGACAAACATCCGCAGCGGCTGGTGATCGTGCACTGGCTCGAAACCCTGCAGGGCCTGCCGACCGTGGAGAAGCTGGCCGCGCTCGCCCGGCCCTTCGCCGAGCACCGGGCGTTCATGTGCGGGCCCAAACCGTTCATGGACGGTGTGCACGACGCCCTGGCCCAGCTCGGCGTACCGCGCAACCGCACCCATGCCGAGGTCTTCAATTCCCTTGCCGGAGACCCGTTCGCGGACGCGGAGCCCGAGGAGGTCAGCGAGGCGGAGGCCGCCGAAGCCGCCACGGTCGACGTGGAACTCGACGGCGAGGTGCACAACCTACAGTGGCCGCGCAGCAAGACCCTGGTCGACATCATGCTGAGCAAGGGCCTGGACGTGCCCTACTCCTGCCAGGAGGGCGAATGCGGCTCCTGCGCCTGCACCGTGCTCGAGGGCAAGGTGGAGATGGACAACTCCGAGATCCTCGACCCGGAGGACATCGAGGCCGGATACATCCTGGGCTGCCAGGCGCACCCCGTCACCGACCACCTCAAAATACAGTTCTAATCGGCCTCCGCTCCGCTCGGCGTGTTCGCGGCCCCCAAGGCTCGCCGTTCAGAGAGCGCACGTCACCTATTTGTTGGGGACGCACGGTCACGTCACGTATTTGTCGGAACCTGAGGTTGGGATTCGAGCCTGGTCGTGAGCCGCCAGAGGCATCACTTCGACGGCTGACCCGACTCCGAGTTCGCGTTGTTGCGGTCAGGCGGTGATGACGTCGGCCGGTGCACCAAGAACGCGCCCCGCTTCGAAAGCCGATGCGCTGGTGGGTAGTTCGCCGGGGCGGCCGCTGTTGAAGACGGTGACCGCTCCCGAACCGGCGGTGGGCCGGCCGAGGGCGTCCGTGCGGCGGAGGGCCTGCGCGGCGACGGCCTCGGCGCTGTCGAACAGTCGCACGCCGGGCGGCAGCGCGGCCAGGATTGCATCCATGACCAGCGGGTAGTGGGTGCAGCCCAGGACGACGCCCTCGGTACCGGGCGGGGTCATCGCGGCGGCCTTCGCGATGGCCTCCTCGATGCCGGTGAGGTCGCCGCGATCGATGGAGTCGGCGAGCCCGTGGCAGGCCACGCCGGTCACCTCGGCGTCGCCGCCGAAGCGGGCGATCAGCTCGGCCTGATAGCGGCTCGCGGTCGTCGCGGCGGTCGCCCACACCGCCACCGTCGTGCAGACGGCGGCCGCGGGTTTGATCGCCGGAACGGTGCCGATCACCGGAACCCCCGGTCCGACCTCGGCGCGCACTTGTTCCAGGGCCGTCACGCTGGCGGTGTTGCACGGCAGCACGATGACCTCCGCACCCTGCTCGATCGACCGCCGGGTGGCGTTCAGCACCCGATCCACGACCCAGGATTCGGCCTTCGGACCCCACGGCGCGCCGTCGGGATCCAGTTGCAGCAGCAGGTCGAGATCGGGCCGCAGCCTGCGCAACCACGCTCCGGTGGTCAACAGTCCGAGGCCCGAATCGATCAGCGCGACAATCACACCCGTCACTGTATTAGTGACCGGAGTGCTCCCGTGCGCCGCACCCTGCTCATCAGCGGGACGAGCTGGGTCGTTCAGCCGACCCGCTCACCGGGACGGGTGTTGGCGACGAGTTCGGCGCGCATCTTCATCACCTTGCCCGCCTTGCCCGCGCCGACGACGGCCGTGAGCACACCGTCGGTGAGGTAGTGGGCGAGGAATTTGCGCCCGTCGTCCTCGACGATCCGGATCTCGTCCGCCCCGCGCGTCGAACCCAGGACCTGGATCTTCACCTCGTACTGGTCGCTCCACACATACGGCACACCGGCCGCGGGCCCCTCGGACCCCAGCAGCGCGGCGGCCAGCAGCTGAGCCTGTTCGCCCGCACTGGTCCAGTGCTCCACGCGACGATGCGCACCGCCGTGGCGCCAGGCCGCGACATCGCCGAGCGCCCAGACGTTCTCCACCGAGGTCCGGCCCGTCTCGTCGGCCAGGACGCCGCCACCCGCGGACCGATCGGCCAGCGGGATACCGGATTCGGCGAGCCAATCGGTCGCCGGAGCCGAGCCGACGCCGATGACCACGAGATCCGCATCGACGGTCGAGCCGTCCGACAGCCGCGCACCGCGCACCGCGTCATCCTCGACGACCAGCGACTCCAGACCCACGCCGCAGCGCAGATCGACGCCCTCGGCCCGATGCAGCCGCCCGACCAGCGCACCGACCTGCTCGCCCAGCGAGGCGGCCAGCGGTGTCGGCTGCGGTTCCACCAGTACGACCTCGACGCCGCGGGAGCGGAAACTGGCCGCCAGCTCGCAGCCGATGAAACCAGCGCCGACGACCAGCGCGCGGGACGCGCCGCTCAGCCCGTCGCGCAGACCGGCCGCGTCGTCGTGGCTGCGCAGCACGTGCACCCCGGATGCGTCGGGCAGGCCGGGAATCCGCTTGGGGCGCAGGCCCGTCGCGATGATCAGCCGGTCGTAGTCCAGGGCTTGTCCGTCGGTGAGCAGCAGCCGCCGCGCGACGATGTCCACGCCCGTGGCCGCGACGCCCAGGCGCAGCTCGATATCGTTCTCGGCGAAGAATTCGGCCGGGCGCAGTGTGGTGTCGTCGGTTTCCCCGCGCACGAACTGCTTGGACAGCGGCGGCCGATCGTAGGGCAGTCGTGCCTCGTCACCGACCAGAACCAGCCCGCCCTCGTATCCGGCGCGCCGGAGCTCCTCCGCGGCGCGCAGGCCGGACAGCCCCGCGCCGACGATCACGATCGGGTGGCCGGTCATCGGGTCACCCCGGACGTGGCACGGGCAATGGCGATCTCAGGTATCGAAAGGTGCACGATATCCAACTTATTCTAGAACGTGTTCTAATTTTGTCACTGTGATGACCAACACGTCCATACGCGTCGAATATTGCCACCCGATCGTGCCGGGACAGGTATTGATCGGGCGGTCAATCAGAGTTATACCGGAAATTGAACACAAATCACCGCCCTGAGGAGGCAAAACATGTTGACCGAATCCCGTGCGCAGGACTTCGTAGCAGTCGTGCTCGGTGTCTACACTGCACTGTCGCCGATATGGGTCGATCACAACGATCGGGCCATGTGGACGTTGATCGTGCTCGGTGTGCTCATCGCCCTGACCGGTCTGGCCCAGATGGCGCGTCCGGCGCTGTCCGGTTTGGACTACGCCATGGGCGTGCTGGGCGTGTTGCTGTTCATCGCCCCGTGGGTCATGGACTACAGCTCCTTCAACGGCGCGTCCTGGACGTCCTGGATCGTGGGCGTACTGACCGTCGTGGTCGCCGTCGCCGCACTTCCGCAAGTATCGGCGCGGATGCATACTGCTCACTGATGCAGATGCCCAAACCCCATCGAGCGGGGCGTCGCCGGAGCAAGAAGGTCGACGGCGACGCCCGCCAGCTCATCCTGGATGCCGCCGAAAGCCTGTTCGCGACACACGGATTCGACGCCACCGCGACCGCGGCGATCGCCACGACCGCGGGTGTGCCCAAGGGTCTGGTCTTCTATTACTTCCCGACCAAGGATTCGATCCTGTCGGCGCTGATGGCCGAGCGGATTCCGGCCAACCCGCTCGACGACATCGACGCCGTCGTCTCCCCGGGTGACCCGGCCAAGAGCCTGATCGCCCTGGACGCCGCGCTGAATCTGCGCGACCACCATTCCTCGGTACTGCGCGTCATCATGTGGCGCGAGGCCGACACCCATCCCGACGTCCGTAAACAGTTGCGGCGCATGCGCGATCAGCTGCTCGACATCACCGCGCGGGTGCTGCAGGCCAGTGCGCCGGGTCCGGTGCAGCCCGGCACGTTGCGCGCGTGCGCGGGCGCGTGGGTCTCGGCGATGCTGGCCATCGCCACCACCGACCGGCTGCACACCCTGGACGGCCTGAGCCTGCCGACCGCCGACGAGATCCTGAACATCTCACAGGTCGTCGCCGCGGGCATGACACATCTGGGCTGAGCTCTCGCCCACCGCTCGCAAGGCCGCCTTCCGGCGTGGCGAAACAGACCGCGAGACGGTGAATTATCCACACCCCCCGAGTTATCCACATTCGTCCCGAGGCGAGCCCGAAAGGGCCTGCGCGCACTGATGATCGACGTATGGGAACCCCGCAACCGATCTCTCGCCGCGACGCCCTCGCCGCCGGGCTGTCGGATTCCGATCTGCGCAGACTGTGTCGGCACGGCCTGTGGCATCGCGTCCGGACCGGGCACTATCTCGACGCGCCGGCCGAGATGCTCAGTGCGGTGGACCGGCATCGAGCACTGATCCGGGCGACGATCGCCGCAACCGCCGATGTCGCGGTGGTGAGCCATGTTTCGGCGCTGATCGGGCACGATCTGCCCACCTGGCGGATTCGGCTGGATCGCGTCCATCTGACCCGCACCCGCCGCAACGGCGCGCGGATCGGCCGCCTGCTCGTAGTGCACGCCGGGCAACTCGCGGCCGACGACGTCGTCGCGGTGGAGGGCATCCGCTACACCACCGCGGCGCGCACGATCGTCGACATCGCCCGCACCGAGGAGTTCGAGCAGGCGGTCGCGGCGGGTGACGCTGCCCTGCATCGCGGTGCGACGAGTGCGGCGCAGCTGCGCGAACAACTGCACCGGGCGCGGGCCCGCCCCGGCTACAAGCAAGCCGCGCAGGTCCTGACCTTCCTCGACGGCCGCAGCTCGGGTGTCGGCGAATCCCGGCTGCGGGTGGCGATGGCCGCGGCCCGGCTGCCCGCGCCCGAGGTGAAGGCCCGGATACTCAGTCCCGACAACAGTTTCGTCGCCCGCGTCGACTGCCTGTTTCCGGAGCTCGGCGTCGCCGCCGACTTCGATCCGAGCCCGGAGACGAGCCACGATCCGGACCGCACCGAGGCCGCCGGACGCGCCGCGTTCGCCACCGAACTGCGCGAAGACCGGCTGCGCGCGCTCGGCTGGATCCCGGTCCGATGGACCTGGGACGAGCTCGATGATCCCGAGGAGATCGAGCGTCGGATCACCGCCGCCGCCGAAGCCGCCGCCAGCCTCACCCGCCGAGGGAGGTGGGTTCCGGCACCCCGGCTCCGATGAATTCACACTGCTCGTATCTTCCCAGCTACCACGTGAATCGAGTGCGCCTGTGGATAATTCAGCGCCCCGCGGGGTCGCATACCACGGATGTGACGGTAAGAATGGCGATATGACCGACCCCGATTTCGCCAGTTTCGGAGAACCCAATCGTTCTCGCCCGGAGGGTTATCGCCTCACCCATCCTCGCAACGAGCAGGCGGCGGGATCGACCAATGGGCTCACCGGATTCGATCCGGGCAGGGGCAGCCTGGGCCGGCCGGAGGTCGCCGTGGGGTGGACTCCGGCCGATCCGGCTCCGGAATGGTCCACCGGCGCAACACCTTCGGTCGCCCCCGCACCGCCGCCACCCGGGAGCACCGGCGAGCGGGCGTACGGCCGGTCGGAATCGCTGATGTCCGCACCCGACTCGGTGGCCATCCGGCCCGATATCGGCACGGCCATAGCCGATTCGGGGACCATCGGGCGGCCACCCGAGAATTCTGCCGGTACGAACGGCCACCAATTCCCCACGGGGCCGACCGGTTCCACATTCTCCGCTTTCGACGCACCCACCGGTGAGAATGCGCGCAGCGCGAACCCCGCGCCGGCGCCCCCGCCTGCCGAATCGGCGCCCGCCGCACCGACTCCACCGCCTCCCGCAACCGAATTCAGTGCACCACCAGCACCGAAACCATCGAACCCGGCCCTCGATTCGGCCTTCCGCATCGATTCCGAACCGTCGGGAGAATCTTCCGGACTACCTCGGCGAACTCCCGGACTGCCGCACCGATTCACCGATTCCGAGGAGTCGGACTACGTGTACAGCCAGCCCATGGTGAATTTGCTGGACTCACAATTCGATTCACCACCGCCTGCCCGCCGCAAGTCCGGCGGATCCGGCAATCTGACCAATGGTTCGTCGTACACGTCGGCCGAATCCGATCAGTTCATCAATAATTCAGTGCTGGCAACCGTCGAACGCGAATCCACCGCGCCGAACGGCATCCCCGTGAATTCCGCCGAATTGGGCAGCCGCACAGGCGGTCCGACCCGCGCACCACTTCCCGAACGCACCGCACCGACGCCCGCCCCGGACGCGAATTCCACAGCACCCGCCCCGGCGTCGAACTCCACAGCCGCCGAACCCGCACCTCGCAACCGCACCGCCACCGGACTCACCGCCCCCGACCCCACCGCCGCGGTCGAAGCCCCCACCCCGCCGACCCCCGCCCCGCCGCGCAGCAGAATGAGCCGAAAGGCCGCCGAACGCGCCGCTGCCGAGGCCGCGGCGGCAACCGCATCGGATGATGAAACCCTCAGCAGCACATCCGGTTCCACAACGACGCGCCGCACGAGCACCCCGCTACGCACCGCCACCGAACCGCGCCGCACCCCACCGCAGGACGACGCCACCAAGAGCGTCGACGTCCACCTGATCATGCACTTGCTCCTGGCCAGCCGCACCCTGGAGAACATCGCCGACAAGGCCGAAGCGGGCGACGTCTCCCTCGAGGAGTTCATCCGCGCCGCCCGCCGCACCCGCAGCGCTGCAGTTGACCTCGTCTCCACCTGGTTCGGCGGCGCCGACCAGATGCGCCAATTCGCCGAGGCCCTCCTGGCCGCCTCCGACTCGGCGTGACCACGATCCATGCGGGCCTGCAATCGGCGTCAAGGTGCCTCAGCGCACCTCGATGAGCTTCTCGCCAGCCTCAACCATCGCAACAACGGTCGGCAGGATCGGAAGAATCGCTTCGAGCAGAGCCTTCCTCGAGCAGTTTCGAATTCTGATCCACACCACCGTAGGCGTCGATATCTCATCGCGCGCACGCCCGATCAGCACGAAATCCTCATCCTTCGTGATGATCACGGCACCACGACGCAATGCCTCGCCCCACACGGTGTGGTCCGATGCAGAAGTCAGGTCAATATCGCGAACATGGGTGGCGTCGTTCCCCTCGCTGGTTATCGCCCGCGCCAACGCCGGAGGCAGCTGTCGTCGACAAGGAACTTCACGAGGCTGTGCGCAGGATTGGATGATCTGATTCGGCCGCCGCGAAGGACAGGCAAGCACGAATGTCATCCCGCTCGAGGTACGGGTAGTCCTCGAGAATCGAATCCTCGCTCTCACCGGCGACCAAGAGCTCGAGCACGTCCTTCACCCTGATCCGCAAACCACGAATGCAGGGTCTACCCCCGAGTTGGTTCGGATCGAACGTAATCCTGGTCACCAAGCAAGCATACCGGTCCATGGCTAGCTGATTACCGGCGAAATCGTCGTCATGCAGCTGTCGCGGTTGTGAGACGGCTACCCGCCTACAGATGCGTGAAGGGCCGCTCCCCAAGGGGAACGGCCCTTCACGCGTAGTTCTGCCGAGGCAGGTCCTACTTGATGACCTTGGTGACGCGACCGGCGCCGACGGTGCGGCCACCCTCACGGATCGCGAAACGCAGGCCCTCTTCCATGGCGACCGGCTGGATCAGCTTGACGCTCATCTCGGTGTTGTCACCGGGCATGACCATCTCGGTGCCCTCGGGCAGGGTCACAACGCCCGTCACGTCAGTGGTACGGAAGTAGAACTGCGGACGGTAGTTGTTGAAGAACGGGGTGTGGCGGCCACCCTCGTCCTTCGACAGGATGTAGGCCTGACCCTCGAACTCGGTGTGCGGGGTGGTGGTGCCCGGCTTGATGACGACCTGGCCGCGCTCCACGTCCTCGCGCTTGATACCACGGATCAGCAGACCGACGTTGTCGCCCGCCTGGCCCTGGTCCAGCAGCTTGCGGAACATCTCGACACCGGTGACGGTGGTCTTGGTGGTGGTCGGGCGGATGCCGACGATCTCGACGTCCTCGTTCACGTTGACCACGCCGCGCTCGATACGGCCGGTGACGACGGTGCCACGACCGGTGATGGTGAACACGTCCTCGATCGGCATCAGGAACGGCTTGTCGGTCTCACGAACCGGGTCCGGGATCGACTCGTCGACCGCGTTCATCAGCTCGATGATCGACTCGCCCCACTTCTCGTCGCCCTCCAGCGCCTTCAGGCCGGAAACGCGGACGACCGGAGCGTCCTCGTCGAACTCCTGCGAGGCCAGCAGCTCGCGGACCTCCATCTCGACGAGCTCGAGGATCTCCTCGTCGTCGACCATGTCCGACTTGTTCAGCGCGACCAGGATGTAGGGCACGCCGACCTGACGGGCGAGCAGCACGTGCTCGCGAGTCTGCGGCATCGGGCCGTCGGTGGCCGCCACGACCAGGATCGCGCCGTCCATCTGCGCCGCACCGGTGATCATGTTCTTGATGTAGTCGGCGTGACCAGGGGCATCCACGTGGGCGTAGTGCCGCTTCTCGGTCTGGTACTCGACGTGGGAGATGTTGATCGTGATACCACGAGCCTTCTCCTCAGGCGCCTTGTCGATCTGATCGAACGCAAAGCTCTGGTTCAGGTCCGGGTACTTGTCGTGCAGAACCTTGGTGATAGCCGCCGTCAGCGTGGTCTTGCCGTGGTCGACGTGACCGATGGTGCCGATGTTGACGTGCGGCTTCGTCCGCTCGAACTTCGCCTTCGCCACTGTGGTGTCCTCCTGGACTTGTTGGTGCGTGCAGTTGCAGCAGTGCGGTGGAACATCCCCGCGAACACGGGGACTGGGGGTCTAGCTGACTCCCGGCTGATGGGGGCAAGTGTGCCACCTGCCCCCGATCGGACTATTCGCCGGTCGCCTTGGCGATGATCTCCTTCGACACGTTGGCCGGAACCTCCGCGTACGAGTTGAACACCATCGAGAAGTTCGCCCGGCCCTGCGTCTTGGAGCGCAGGTCACCGATGTAACCGAACATCTCGGAGAGCGGAACCAGCGCCTTGACGACACGGGCACCACTGCGTTCCTCCATGGCCTGAATCTGGCCACGGCGGGAGTTGAGGTCGCCGATCACATCGCCCATGTACTCCTCGGGCGTGGTGACCTCGACGGCCATCAGCGGCTCGAGGATCACCGGACCGGCCTTGCGCGCGGCCTCTTTCAGCGCCTGCGCACCCGCGATCTTGAACGCCATTTCCGAGGAGTCGACCTCGTGGTAGGCGCCGTCGAGCAGGCTCGCCTTCACGTTGACCAGCGGGTAACCAGCGAGGACACCGTACTGCATGGCGTCCTGGATACCGGCGTCCACCGAAGGGATGTACTCCTTCGGCACGCGGCCACCGGTGACCTTGTTCTGGAACTCGTAGGTCGCGCCGTCCTCGCCGCTGAACGGCTCGAGGGCGATGATCACACGAGCGAACTGACCCGAGCCACCCGTCTGCTTCTTGTGGGTGTACTCGTGCTTCTCGACCGGCTTGGTGATGGTCTCACGGTAGGCCACCTGCGGCTTACCGATATTGGCCTCGACCTTGAACTCGCGTTTCATCCGGTCGACGTAGATGTCGAGCTGCAGCTCGCCCATGCCGCCGATGACGGTCTGGCCGGTCTCCTGATCCAGCTCGACGTTGAAGGTGGGGTCCTCCTCCGCGAACTTCTGGATGGCGGTGCCCAGCTTCTCCTGGTCGGCCTTGGTCTTCGGCTCGATGGCCACCTTGATGACCGGGTCCGGGAACGTCATCGACTCGAGCACGATCTGGTTCTGCGGATCGCACAGGGTGTCACCGGTGGTGGTGTCCTTCAGGCCGATGACCGCGTAGATGTGGCCCGCCTGGGCCTCATCGATCGGCTGCTCCTTGTTGGAGTGCATCTGGAACAGCTTGCCCAGACGCTCCTTCTTGCCCTTGGTCGAGTTGATGACCTGAGCGCCGGAGGCGACCTTGCCCGAGTAGACGCGCACGTAGGTCAGCTTGCCGAAGAACGGGTGCGTCGCAACCTTGAACGCCAGCGCCGCGAACGGCTCGGTGACGTCGGCATTGCGGTGCAGGACCTCGTCTTCCTTGCCCGGGACGATGCCGTCGGTGCCACCGTCGTCCAGCGGGGTCGGCAGGTAGTCGATGACGGCGTCGAGCATGGGCTGCACGCCCTTGTTCTTGAACGCCGAACCGCACAGCACGGGGTAGAGCTCGGAGTTGACGGTCATCTTGCGGATGGCGCCCTTGATCTCCTCGACCGAGAGCTCCTCGCCGCCGAAGAACTTCTCCAGCAGCGCCTCGTCGGACTCCGCGACGGTCTCGAGCAGCTCCTGGCGGTACTGCTCGGCGCGCTCGGCCAGGTCGGCCGGGATCTCGATGGTCTCGTAGGACTCACCGAGCTTGGTCTCGCCCTTCCAGACCTTCGCGTTCATCTCGACCAGGTCGACGATGCCCTCGAAGTCGTTCTCCGCGCCGATCGGCAGCTGGATGACCAGCGGCTTGGCGCCGAGGCGGTCCTTGATCGTCTGCACGGTGAAGTAGAAGTCCGCGCCCAGCTTGTCCATCTTGTTGACGAAGCAGATACGCGGAACGTCGTACTTGTCCGCCTGCCGCCAGACCTGTTCGGACTGCGGCTCAACGCCCTCTTTACCGTCGAAGACGGCGACCGCACCGTCGAGCACACGCAGCGAGCGCTCCACCTCGACCGTGAAGTCGACGTGTCCGGGCGTGTCGATGATGTTGATCTGGTTGTCTTTCCAGAAGCAGGTCGTCGCGGCCGACGTGATCGTGATGCCGCGCTCCTGTTCCTGAGCCATCCAGTCCATCGTGGCCGCGCCGTCGTGGACCTCACCGATCTTGTAGGTGATACCGGTGTAGAAGAGAATGCGTTCGGTTGTCGTGGTCTTACCGGCATCGATGTGGGCCATGATGCCGATGTTGCGGACCTTGTGGAGGTCGGTGAGCACGTCCTGTGCCACGGAAATCTTCCCCGCTCTGCTTGTAGCGATCAGCTAGTTGGGATTTTCGGGAACAACCCGGCGGTGAGCCGGGAAATTCGACTCTGTCGGGGGTTCTGTCTGTACTACGCCGGACGCGGCCCGTAAGTGCCGCGTCCGGCTGCGACCAACCCTCCCGGCACCGTTTCAGCGGCGGGCCGGGTGGGCGATCACCAGCGGTAGTGCGCGAAGGCCCGGTTGGACTCGGCCATCTTGTGGGTGTCCTCGCGACGCTTCACCGAAGCGCCCAGGCCGTTGCTGGCATCGAGGAGCTCGTTCGCCAGACGCTCGACCATGGTCTTCTCACGACGCGCGCGGGAGTAGTTCACCAGCCAGCGCAGCGCCAGGGTGTTGGCGCGGCCCGGACGAACCTCGACCGGCACCTGGTAGGTGGCGCCACCGACACGACGAGGCTTGACCTCGAGGGCCGGCTTGACGTTGTCGAGCGCGCGCTTGAGGGTGACGACCGGGTCGGTGCCGGTCTTCTCGCGCGCCTGCTCCATGGCGCCGTAGACGATGCGCTCGGCGGTGGACTTCTTGCCGTCCAGCAGGATCTTGTTGACCAGCTGGGTGACCAGCGGCGACCCGTAGACCGGGTCGTTGATCAGCGGACGCTTGGGTGCGGGGCCCTTGCGCGGCATATCAGCTCTTCTCCTTCTTGGCGCCGTAGCGGCTGCGGGCCTGCTTGCGGTTCTTCACGCCCTGGGTGTCGAGCGAACCGCGGATGATCTTGTAGCGCACACCGGGAAGGTCCTTCACACGACCGCCGCGGACGAGCACCATCGAGTGCTCCTGCAGGTTGTGGCCCTCGCCGGGGATGTAGGCCGTGACCTCGACCGCGCTGGTCAGGCGAACACGCGCGACCTTGCGCAGCGCGGAGTTCGGCTTCTTCGGGGTCGTGGTGTACACGCGGGTGCACACGCCACGACGCTGCGGGCTCCCCTTCAGGGCCGCAGTCTTGGTCTTGGCGACCTTGTCGCGGCGACCCTTGCGGACCAGCTGGTTGATGGTTGGCATAGACCGGCTTTCCTCGTTAGTTACCAGGTGTCTGGAACTTCATGTGTCTGTTGTCGAGCCTTCACCCGTTCGCCCGGATCGCGTCACTCGCGTCCCGAGGTCGGGCGTGTCGCGCGCAGATCAGGGCCCGATTTTCGGGCATGTCTGAACGGTCGGCCGCTTTCGCTGGCTTACGTCCTGCACACAAACTTGCCCGCACGCTCCGGGCACAGCGATCCACGATACCCGTCGGCGCGCCGCGGAGCAAAAAGGGGTCCCGTCGGGGACACGTCGAACCAGGTCGCGATCACCGCGCCAGGTTCACCGTCAGCTCGACCAGTTTCTGCGCCGCGGCGCACGGATCGGTGTGGCCGCCCGGGTGGTAGTTGACCCACCATCCGACGATCCCGGTATCGGCGGCCGGGGTCATCACCCCGCACGCATCGGCGTCGTTGGGGCGGCGGATCTGCAGCGAGCGTCGGCCCTGCACGTTCACATTGGTCGAGGTGTAGCCGAGTTTGTCGTTCGTCGTCTTCTCGTTGGTCAGCGAGCCCATCTCGTACCAGTTCAGCGTGACCATGCCGTCGCCGCTGGGCGTCCCGCCCAGATTCCACATGCACACCGCGCCGTTGAACGAGCCCGTCGCTTGCTGCGCGCCGGTCGTCTTCACGATGTCGTCGTTCTTCACCACATCGCATTCGCGCAGCAGCTTGTCGAAGTTCGTACTGACGCCGCCACCGCCACCGGCCGGTTGAGCCGTGCCGGAAATGGTCTTTCCGCATCCACCGACCGACACACCGACGACCACCGCGAGCGCGGCGACGACAACGGACCGAGCCTTCATGGAGCTCCTCATTTCAATCGCTGCACGGTCAGCTCGGCGAGCTTGCGATTCTTGTCACACGGGGTGGCGTTGGCCGTGCCGAAAAGGCCGCTGGAGGTGGACCATTCGAAGAAGTCGTCACCGAGCTGCACCGCCAGATCGCAGATACTGCCGTCCGGGGTGGCGTCCTGGAAGCCCGTGTGCCCGCCCACATCGATGGTCTCGGGGTTGCGGCCCTGCGCGGTCACCCACGCCTTCTCCCGGCCCAGCGGACTGCCCCGGTAGGAGGCGAATGTGACGCTGGCGCCGTCCAATCCGGTCGCCTGCCAGTTGCAGCCGACCGAATTCTTGTACTCCGCCGAGATCTGGCCGAGCCCGCCGATATCGCGCACCTCGTCGTCGGTGACGCTGCCGCACTCACCGACGAAGGGCCCGAGTGCGGCCACCTTCATCGGCGGCCGCATCGACGAGGTGCTGCTGTTGGAGTCGCCCCCCGATCCACACGCCGTCAACAGCGCCATGATGGCCGCCCCCGTGACGAGCGCCGACGTCATCCTCCGCATGCGCCGAAGTGTAGTAGTTGATCCTGTCCGGCTGCCGGGTCAGAGGTTTCCGCGGGCGTCCTGTTCGCGTTCGATGGCCTCGAACAGCGCTTTGAAGTTGCCTTTACCGAAGCCGAGCGACCCGTGACGTTCGATGAGTTCGAAGAAGACGGTGGGGCGATCGGTGAGGGGGCGGCAGAAGATCTGCAGAAGATAGCCGTCCTCGTCGCGGTCGACCAGGATGCCGCGCGATCGCAATTCCTCGACGGGAACCCGGACGTGCCCGATGCGGGCGCGCAGTTCGGGATCGGAGTAGTAGGCGTCGGGGGTGTCGAGGAATTCCACGCCCTCGCGACGCAGGATGTCGACCGTGCGCAGGATGTCGGAGGTGGCCAGCGCGATGTGCTGGACGCCGGGGCCGCGGTAGAACTCGAGGTATTCATCGATCTGGGATCGCTTGCGGCCCAACGCCGGTTCGTTCAGCGGGAATTTGACCCGGTGGTTGCCGTTGGCGACGACCTTGCTCATCAGCGCCGAATAGTTCGTGGCGATGTCGTCGCCGACGAATTCCGCCATGTTCGCGAAGCCCATGACGCGGCGGTAGTAGTCGACCCACTGATCCATCTGGCCGAGTTCGACATTGCCGACCACGTGATCCACCGCCTGGAACAACCGGCGCGGGGCGTCCGGGCGGGGCACGAACGCGGATTCGCGGGCGATGTATCCGGGCAGGTACGGGCCCGCGTAGCGGGAGCGGTCGACCAGAGTGTGCCGGGTCTCGCCGTACGCGGCGAGCGTCGCCGAACGGACCGTGCCGAAATCGTCGGTGTCGTCGTGCGGCTCGACCAGGACATTCGCGCCCTGCGATCGCGCCCACTCGACGCATCGGTCCACATCGGGCACCTCGAGCGCGATATCGATGATCCCGTCGCCGTGCCGGTCGTGGTGCGCGACCAGCGGACTGTCCGGATCCACCGCACCGGTCACCACGAAACGCGCACTGCCGCTGCGCAGCACGAAGCCCTTGTGATCGCGCACGCCGGTCTCGGGACCGCAGTACGCCTCGAGCCGCATCCCGAACGCGGACTGCAGATAGTGGGCGAACTGGGTGGCGTTGCCGACCACCCACACCAGTGCGTCCCAGCCGGTCACCGGGAACGGATCGTGTGCGGAGTCGTGTTCGACCAGGCCGATCAGCTGGGTGTCCGGCGATTCCTCGCGGGTGATCATCGGGACGATTTCGGTTGTCATATTCCTAGGTAATCGCCCGTCGCCGACTCTAGGCAATATCATGAAAATTCGATAGACATGATGGCGAATTACGCCACCGAAACCCCGTTCATGCTGGACAATTTGCCTAGAACAACGGATCGAAGTGGAGACTACCGATGAGCCGCAGCGAGACCAGGCTGGACGAGCTGGACCTGGCGATCCTGACCGCGATGCATGAATACCAGAAGGCCGGAATCCTGGAGTTGTCGCGCCGCACCCGCGTCGCGCGCGCCACGGTCCAGTCCCGGATCGCGCGGATGGAGGAGGCGGGCGTCATCGCCTCCTACGATCCCCACATCGATGTCGCCGCGGCGGGTTTCGACGTACTGGCCTTCGTCACCCTGGAGATCGCCCAGGGTGCGCTCGACGCCGTCGCCGCCGATCTCGAGGCGATCGCCGGGGTGCTCGAGGCGTACGCGACCACCGGCTCGCAGGATGTGCTGTGCCGTATCGGGGCCGATTCGCATGCCGGGCTGCAATCGGTGCTGCTGAGTATCGACCGCAGTGCGGCGGTGGTGCGGTCGCACAGCGTGATCGTGCTGTCCACGGTCGTGCCTAGCCGGACCCTGCCGTTGCTGCGCACCCTGACCCCGGCCGGCACCAGTAAAGCGCCCGCGTATCGGCACAGCTGAGCGGTCGCCCGCGCCGGCGGTGCTGCCGGGCACGGCCGATCAGATCTTCAGATCGGCTTCCGGGGCGAGGATTTCGATGCTCGGACGCAGCTCCGGCTCCAGAAAGCGGAGCAGCGCAGCGCCTTCCGCTTCGACCGCGGATCGCTCGGCGGCGGACCAGGTGCGGGCGGGCACGATTCGCAGCCGGGCGCGTCCGCATGCGGCGAAGACCTTGTAGATCGCGGCGACTCGGCCGTCGACCAGGATCGGGGAGACCTGCGTCCCGCGATACCGCGCGGGCGGTGCGGTGACGCCTTCCGGGACTATGCGGACCCGATCCCGGTGTGACAGAAAGACGTTGTCATACCAGCCGAGATACCGGACCGGGGCGGGCAGATCCGGATCGGCGAGTTCGGCGTCGGCGGGATCGTACAGCGTGCGGCCATGCTCGTCGGTGTAGCTGCGGACCCGAGCACCCAGTGCCGCAATGGTTTCGGCGATCCCGGTCAGTTTCGACCAAGTCTGGATATCCGCCGTTGTCGCCGGGCCGAAGGCGGACAGATATCGAATGATCAGCTCCGGCAACGGGTATCGATCGTCCAGTGGCGCACCGAGCCAGGGCTCGATACGGGACCACACCGGGCGGGCGTTGTTGCGCCAGAGCCCGCGCGGCGGGGTCTGCAATACGGGGAGCTGATAAAGCCAGGTCTGCAGTACCGCGGACGGATTGCGGTCCGGGAATTCCCGCGCGGCCAGCGCGCGCAGTTCGGCTCCGGGGATCGGCTGGTCACCGAGGGCCGTCTCGCCGCGCCGACGCACCTCCTGCGGATCCAGGCCGACCATCGCGCCGGACTGGAATCCCTTGCGAAACGGGATCTTCTCCAGCTCCGGCTGGATGTGCGGCGCGATCCGCAACGCATCGGCGGCGGTGACGAGATGAATCGTCGCGCGCATCACCGTGATTCGCGCCAACGACCGATCCCGCAACCCCGCCGACACCGCCTCCGGATCGAAATCGACCGTGCGACTCCATAATCCGATGAACGGCGGCGGAACATCCTGCGCCTGCAACCCCACCAGGTGCGCACACATATCCGCCACCGACAGCGCCGAGCGGGCCAGCAGATGCTGCCGCGCCAGCAGGGTCCGGTTCAGGACTCGATCGGAGAGCTTCATGGTCCGCTCACCATAAACATCGGCACCGACAGGATCCGGCGACGGACATCGTGAGGCGATGTCCGGACCGGACGCTTTGTGACGGTCGGCCGCTCAGCGGATGGTGACGACGACCTTGCCCGTGGCGGTCCGGTTGTCCAGGGACGCAACCGCATCCGCGGCCCGGTCCAGCGGGTACAACACCGGCTCGGGCGGGGCGATCTTCCCCGCGGCCAGCAGCGGTCCGACCTCGGCCCACTGTTCCTGCAGGTAGTTCGGGTGCGAGCCGACCCACTCACCCCACGCCGCGCCGACCACCTCGACGTTCTTGAGCAGCAGCCGGTTCACCTTCACCGTCGGGATCTCGCCCGCGGTGAAACCGACCACCAGCAGGCGGCCGCCGGCGGCCAGCGAGCGGACGCTGTCGGTGAAGCGGTCACCGCCCACAGGGTCCAGCACGATGTCGACCCCGCGACCGCCGGTCAACTCCTTCACCGCGGCCAGCCAGCCGTCGGCGAGGACCACGTCGGTGGCCCCGCTGGCCCGCGCCACCTCGGCCTTCTCCGGCGTACTGACCACCGCGATCACCCGGCCCGCGCCCAGCGCCGCGGCCATCCGCAACGTCGAGGTGCCGACGCCACCGGCCGCACCGTGCACCAGCACCGACTCCCCCTCGGCCAGGCGGCCGCGGTTGCGCAGGCAGAAGTGCACGGTCAGATCGTTGAACACCAGGCCGGCGCCGGCCTCGAGGCTGATGTTGTCCGGCAGCGCGAACACCGTCCGCGGGGACACCACCGCGACCTCCGCCAGGGCGTTGCCGAGCATGGTCAGCGCCACCACCCGATCCCCCGCCCGCACGTGCGCGTCCTCGGGCGCGGACCGCACCACACCCGCGACCTCACCGCCCACCACATACGGCATCTCGGGCTTGAGCTGGTACAACCCCCGCGTCATCAGCACGTCCGGAAAGGCCACACCCGCCGCGTGGACATCGATCACCACCCCGCCGGGAAACGCCTGGGGCTCCGGAATATCGACGACCTCGATGGCTTCGGGCCCCTCGAGCTTGCTCACCTGGGCTGCACGCATGTATCGACTCCTGTCGTCCGGCACCTGTCCCAACAAGTTAACCGGTCTTCGCCGCGGGCTGTCCGCGGGTGCTGATTTTGCTACGCTTATGCGCGCTGAACAGTGAGTAAGGGGGATCATCTTGGCACCGGAACCATCGATGAACATCGACGCCGGAGCGCTGGCCGGCTTCGCCAAGGCGCTCACGGACGAGGCTGCCGCGATCGGCAAGCTGAATCCCGGCCTCGGCGACGCCCTGACAGCTCTGCCCGGCACCGACTGGCAGAGCACCTGCCAGTCGGCCAAGACATCGGTCGACAATGCCCTGCAACGCATTTCGGACCGGGTGACCACACTCGCGGACTCGGTCGATCACGCGGGCAAGGTCATCACGATGACCGATGACCAGTTCGCCGCCGATCTGGACAAGGTCGGGATGCACGCATGACACTCACGATCTCGAACGTCGAGGCCTGGAACCCCGCCGCGATCACCACCGCGGGCACGGCCGTCGGGACCACCAGCACGAGCCTCGACAAGGCCCTCGGCGATGCCGACCACACGATCAACAATCTGACGTGGGACGGCAACGCCGCCAAGGCCGCCCGCACCCGCATGGGTACCGAGAAGACCCGGGCATCGGCGGTGAGCGGAGCTCTGCTGGAACTGCAGAAGGCATTGAGCACGCACGTCGAGAATCTGACGAATACCCGAAAAGCCGTCCTGGACGCCCGCGAACCGGCACTGCACCCGACCGGCAAGGAGGCCACGCCCCCGGATCCGTTCGAAGTCGCCGACAACGGCGTGGTCACCGCGACGAAGCGGAAGGACTACATCGACAAACTGCAGGGCCTGAACGACGGCGAGAAGACGTGGCAGAAATGCTTCCAGGATCTGCTCGCCGCCAATCATCAGTCCAAGATCACGGGCGCGCTAGCGCAGGCGGAGTCGGCCGCCACCGACCTCATCACCGCCGTGAACACCGCCAAGGGGAAGGTCGACGCGGCCTACGGCGGACTCGGCGACCCGAAGCTGGGCACCACCGCGCCCGCTCCCGCCGCCCCGACGGCCACCAGCCCGGCCGCGGTCACCTCGAATACCTCGACGCCGCACTATCAGACGACGAGTCACAGCTCCCACAGCGGCAACGGGACCTCGTCGCACAACGGCACCAGCCACTACAGCAACGCCGCATTCAGCGACCGCGGCGGTAGCGACGCCAACCTCTCGAAGCCGTCGGGCAATGTCGCCGAGTGGATCAAACAGGCACGAGAGATCCTCATCCAGGAGGGCGTTCCGGCCGATCAGATCGACGACAACGCCATCGCGACGATCATCGAGCACGAATCGGGCGGCAACCCGTCGATCGTCAACGACTGGGACAGCAACGCCGCGGCCGGGCATCCGTCGAAGGGGCTCATGCAGACCATCGACAGCACGTTCAATTCCTATGCGGTGCCGGGACATACGGACATCCTGAATCCGGTCGACAACATCGTGGCGGCCAGCAGGTACGCGATCCACAGATACGGTTCGCTGAGCGATGTCCCCGGTGTCGTCGCCGTTCGTCACGGTGGTTCGTACGTCGGCTACTGAAAGCTCAATTCGGTAGCGCGACTTGGGCATTGGCCAGCAGCGCATACTGCGACGCCGCTCGCTCCTGGGTGCGCCAGAGCTGCTGTCCCAGGACCAGTGCCGCATAGCGCCGATATGCGACGAAGCAGCGGAACCGGGCCGCCGCCGGCGCGGTGTAGTTCTCGACGCACATCGCGTTCGGCACCCTCTCGGGCGGATCGACATCCCGCCGGGACGCGGCATCGCCCAAATGAGCCGACTCGACCACGAACTGCTCCGCCGCGGCGGCATCGCGGGTCCGGAACACATAGGCCGACGGCGCGACCGCGACCCGGTCGATCCCCGCCCGGCGCATCACCGGATATCTCGTGCCCTGGTCCTGCACGTAATTCAGATAGGCGCGCAGGGTGTACACGATCTCGCTGCCGTCGGCGGGCCCGCCCACCACCTCGCCGTCGTGCAGGGTTCGCACCAGGATGTGGTCCGGATCCTGTTGCAGCGCAGCGATTTTCTCGTCCGGCGTCGGAACGAACTTGTCGAGTACGGGCAGTTCCGCGGCGAGATACTTCTGGGTCATCTCGGTGAGCCGGGTCAGGTCCGTCGTCCGGGCGTCGGCGAGGATGTTCACGACGAATGCGCCGTGGGCCAGGGTGCTGCCCAATGTGGGCACGGTAGGGCGCCAATGCGCGAAGGCGTCGGCGTATTTCGGCAGTTCGACCCGGGTGTTCTGCGAGTTCAGCGCCATATCCACGGCATCCGCCTGCTGCGCCGCGGAACGGGCCGACGCGGCGTCGGGGAAGCGAAGTACCGTTACCCGGATGCCCTCATGGTCGTGGGTTCCGTACACAGCCTTGGTCAGCGGTGTCACCGAATCCGCCGCACCGGTCGAGAACCCCACGATGAATCCGTTGTCGTACAGCACCTTCACCACGGGATCGGCGAGATATTCGGTGACCGACTCCGGCGCGACCTGTGCACCGGCGGCGGCGCCCCAGAAATATCTCGGCTCCACCTCGTAGGGACTCAGCACGGCGTCCGCCAGTCTGGCGGCCTCCAGATACGCGTAGCCGAAAGCAGCCAGGTGATTCAGCAGGGCGGGAGGTTTCGTCGAGGAATACGAATCGGTGTCGAGGGTGCGCACATCCACTTCGCCCGCAACCGCATTCGGGTGGAGCACCGAGGAACACCCGGCCACCAGCGCCACCATGACCAACGCGCCCAGTCCTCGGACCAGTCGACCCGAATACGAGCTCATCCCATCACCTCGGGAAGGTCGCCGAGAACATGGTTCAGGATCGTCTGCGCACTCAGGCATTTGCCCGCCGGCACGGTACCGGTACCGACCGTCGGGGTCGTGACCCGGACGGTCACCGCTTCGACGTCGTCGCCGGTGACCGTTCGATAGACGCCACGCCGGACACATCCGTTGCTGTTCATTTCCGCGGCGTCGACATCGATCACGTTGCCACCACCGAAATCGATGTGAATCGGATGGGCGGGCGAGGCGAACGCCTTCGTACGTTCGAAGGTGACCGTCAGCGTGTTCGTGCCGATCCAGTCGCAGGAATGCAGCAGATCCGGGGTTCCGCGGACTTTGTCTCCGATCGATAGATGGGTGTCGTCCGGATCGACGAGCGCACAGGGGTCGTGGTGTGCCAGCGAATTTCGAATATCCGCCAGCCGCGGCCCGCGCTCGACATCGGGCGCCAACCGGCCCAGAGCATCATCGGCCACCGTGCACCGCTGATCCACGGAGGGACCGTTCTTCACGGTGAGCGTGATCCCGAACTGCGGATCCATCGTCGCCGGAATCAGCGCCCGGCCGCACCCTCCGTCCACCGGCCGGTCGGTCTCGAGAACCGGAACACCATTCACCGTGCGACCGCCGTTCCGGTAGGCGGTGGTGCGTTGGATATCCAGATCGAACTCGTATCCCCCGGCCTGTGCGCTGCATCTACCCCACCGCTCCGAGACCGGCGACCGCGTCCACCGCCCCAGCGAGGGGATCAGCGGATCTCGCATGACCGCGCACATATCCATCGATCGCAGTGCGGTGAGGTTGAGTCCGGCCAGGGGATTGGGCCCGGCCGATGCCCGACCATCGCTGCCGCCGAACGCGAATACGCCGCCGACCACCGCGCCCACCAGGATGACGACGCCCACCAGAGCTCCCGTGAGCAGACGCCGGCGACGACGCGTCTCGGCCACCTGGGCCGCGAGGAGAAATTGGCCGACTCGCCGGTCGAAGTCGGCTCCGGGCGGCTCGGGGACGGTCGAGGTGTCGATGCCGGTGATCTGAGTCGCCTCGGGATCGGAGACCAGCGCCGAGAGTTCCCGGGACTGATCGTAGATCGCTCGATGCACGCCCAGCGGCCACGGTTGCTGTTGCGGCGGAAGCGATCCCAGGAAGTCCAGGATCTGCGCGGGAGTGGGGCGCGCGGCCGGATCCCGGTTCAGGCAGGGCCCGACCAATTCGCGGACCTCCGGCGAGAGTACGGACAGGTCCGGATCGGTGTTGACGATCTTGTACAGCACATGCGGCATCGAGTTGCCCGCGAACGGGCTCGCGCCGGTGGCCGCCATCACCAGGACAGAGCCCAGCGAGAACACATCGCCGGCCGGTGTGAGCGGTTCGGACTGGGCCTGTTCGGGGGACATGAACGCGGGTGAGCCGATGATGGATCCGGTATGGGTCAGATCGGAAAGCTCGTCGGCGACGCGAGCTATGCCGAAGTCGATCACCCGGGGACCGTCCTGCGCGAGAATGACGTTGCCCGGCTTGAGATCTCGATGTATGAGCCCGACGCCGTGAATGGACCGCAAGGCCGAGGCCAGGCCGACCGCGAGCGTGCGGATCTGCCCGGGGCCGAGGGTGCCGTACTGCTGGACCGCCCGATCCAATGGCATGCCGGGGACGAAAACCGAAGCGAGCCAGGGAGATTCGGATTCGACGTCGAAGTCCACCACCGCCGCGGTGTAGGCGCCGGACACCCGCGCCGAAGTCTGTGCCTCACGCCGGAATCGGGGCAGGAAGTCCTGCTCGCCCACCAGGTGCGCATGGACCTGTTTGATGGCTACCAGGCGTCCGTCGGGGCCGACGCCGAGCAGCACCCGTCCCATCCCTCCGGCGCCGAGCTGCCCCAGCAACCGGTATCGCCCGATCCGTGCCGGGTCACCGGCTTCCAATCGTGTGACCATCAGGTGTAACCCAATCGCTCGAGAACCGAACCGATCACCGATTCGGTTGCACCACAGGCTTTTCCGGAGGATGCGGGCGTGACGGGGTGGGCGATCGCCGCGATCGTCTCCCCTCGATCGCCGGTGGTCGGTTGCACCATCAGATAGGTCGAGCAGGTGCCGTCGGCGTCGACCAGGCGGGCGGCCTGATGCGGTGCGAGCTGGATCTCGCCGCCGATGCCGACCTGCTGATACTTCGGATTGTTGTCCAGCCGTGCGGTTTCGGTCGTCTGCAATTTCATGCCGAGGCCCGTGCCCTGCCACTGGCAGGTGTGCACATCGATCGCCGACGCGGAGACGCCCGAACCGACGGCCGCGCCGATCACCGAGGAATCCACCGACGCGCACGGATCCACCCGCACCACGGACTGTCTCGACAGCGATGCGGTGGGCGAATTCGTCACCAGACGCGTGAGTGCGGACTTCAACCCGGCCATCGCCGGCGCGCACGAGTCACCGTCGGCATCGGCGACCGTGAACTCGATCGCCACCTTCGACTGCGCGCCCGCCCGGACGGCGCGACCGCAGGCGCGGTTGCCCGCCCTGGTGTCCAGAACGGGCTGGTCCGCCAGTGAGTCCGCGGTCCGCACGACATCGGGCGCCGCGACGCCCACGCCGACCGTCATCGTCGGCTGCCGACCGCCGGACAGCGTCACCTTCGCCGAACACACCGAGGAGTTCGTCAGCACCGGCTGCGCGGGCTGTCCCAGGGAACCGATCACATCGGCGCCCAGCAGTCGGCAGGTGTCGACCGTGCGCAACTGATCGTCGGATATCGCCAGGGTCCGGTGCGCCAGTGGATCCGGTGCGGCGGACCGGCCGTGCGTCAGCGCGAAGACTCCCGCGCCGACGACCCCGACGACGGTCACGATCGCCGCCGCGATCACCCACCACCGACGCCCACCCGCGGGTTCGGACGGCTGCCCGTCCGACTCGTCCCACCGCTGGGCCTCGGCCGCATCCCGGGCGATGGCCCGCTGCACCTCGGACGGCCACGCGGCCCGCGCCGACACCGCCTCCACCGCACCCAGCAACTGTTCCGCGGTCGGCCGGTGCGCCGGGTTCTTCGCCAGGCACGCGTCCACGACGGTACGCAGGGCCGCGGGCACCGCGCCGGTATCGGCGCGCGCGTGCACGACGTTGTACAGCGTCTGCGGCGCGGACGCGCCGGTGAACGGGTTCTGCCCCGACGCGGCCAGGACCAGCATCCCGCCCACGGAGAACACATCGCTGGCCGTGGTCAGTTCGTCTCCCCCGGCCTGTTCGGGGGACATGAAGGCCGGGGAGCCGATCGGGGATCCGGTCGAGGTCAGCTGGGTCCGGGTCTCGAGGGCTCGGGCGATGCCGAAGTCGATGACCCGGGGGCCTTCCGCGCCGAGCAGGACGTTGGCGGGCTTGAGATCGCGGTGGATCATGCCCGCGCGGTGGATCTCCAGCAGCGCGGCGGCCAGACCCGCGGTGAGCAGCCGCAGACCGCCCAGCGGTAACGGCCCGGACTGTTCGACGGCCTCGCGCAGCGACGGTCCGGGGACGTACGTCGAGGCCAGCCACGGCTCGGGAGCATCCGGATCGGCATCCATGACCGCGGCGGTGTACGCGCCGGTAACCCGTTGCGACGCTTGCACTTCCATTCGGAAACGTTCCCGGAACTCCGGGCTCCGCGCGAGATGCCGGTGCACCATCTTGACCGCGACCAGCCGCCCGTCCGGCGCACGCCCCAGCAACACCCGCCCCATGGCTCCCTGCCCGATCACCGCCAGCAGCCGATGCCGCCCCGCACTCCGCGGATCATTCGCCCCCAACTGCTTCATCGCGGTGGCCTCCCCTCCCGTGCCTGTCGGCATAGTACCGAGCGAACCGCCGCCCCGCCCGTCCGTTGGCCCGCGGTTCCCGGGCGAAACGGACGAATGCTACGCACTGGTACCGCCCTCTCCGCGTAACGCTGCACCGCCCGCACCGTAAAGTCATTCACAAGAAGCACCGCACGAGAACGCGGCACAACGTGCAGCGCGAGGAGCACCAGTGTCACTCGATCAGCCACTCGCCCCGCTTCCGCAGGAGGGCATCGGCTTCACCACGTCGTGGCCTGTCCGCACCGGTGATGTGGATCCGTACAACCGCGTGCGGCTCGATACCGTTGCCCGTTATCTGCAGGATGTCGCCTGGGAGGAACTGGAGGCCGGCTTCTTCCATCGCACCGATCCGGTGTGGATCGTGCGACGCACCGTCATCGACGTGGTGCGGCCGATCCTGTGGCCGGATCGGGTGGAGTTGCGGCGGTGGTGTTCGGCGATGTCGACTCGCTGGGCGAATATGCGGGTCCGGATCACCAGTGACAACGGCGGCCTGATCGAGACCGAGGCTTTCTGGATCAACCTCAACGAGTCGACCAATATGCCGACCCGGATCAGCGATCAGGGCCTGGCCCACCTGGCCCGCACCACCACCGAGACCCGGCTGCGCTGGCGGCAGTGGCTGACCGATCTGGCGCCCGCGGAATCGGACACCGATCTGCCGTTCCCGTTGCGCGCCACCGACATCGATCTCTACAACCACATCAACACCAGCGTGTACTGGCAGGCCGTGGAGCACTACCTGATCGACATCCCCAAACTCGTCGCGGGCCCGCACCGGGCGGTCATCGAGTACATCGAACCGGTGCTCGCGCGGCAACACCTCAGCGTGCGCAGCCGCTTCGAATCCGGCGACCGCACCGGGGAGGCCGCCTTACGCCTGTGGTTCGTGGTCGGCGGCACCACCACCACGACCGTGCGGATCGGCCCGCTGCCGGAGTGAAGGACGGCCTCCGAGCAGCGTCGGCCGACGGATCGAACCCCACCGTGGCGACGGCCGCATCACGGCAACGAGTGCCGCCGCGAAATCCGATATCGCCCCCGGCGACGTACCGCGTATCCGCACCGGGAACGAACGGAACGCCGGAGAACCGATGCGAGTTCTCCGGCGTTCTCGATTCTGTTGTCCCCGAACGGGTTCTACCCCCGGGCGGCCTTGAGCAGGTCCTCGCGGGTGGTGAGCTTGACGCGGGGGCGGCCGCCGGATTTGCCCGCGGTGCGTTCGGCGGTGTCGATCGCCTTCCAGCCCTCACGGTCCACCAGATCCGGCTGACGCTCGGCCAGCAGGGCCTTCAGCGCGGCCCGATCAGCTTGCGGCGCTTGGAGTTTGCCCGCGGTGAAGTCGGCGAGCAGCTGCTCCACGGTCTCGGTGGCGTCGACCCGGTTGGAGCCGATGACACCGCGCGGGCCGCGCTTGATCCAGCCCGAAACGTAGATGCCCGGCAGATGCGAGCCGTCCGCGACGACCCGGCCGTGCTCATTCGGGATGGTGCCGCTGCGCTCGTCGAAGGGCAGCTCACCCACCGGCTGGCCGCGGTAGCCGATCGAACGCAGCACCATCGAGGCCGTCAGGACCTCGGTGCGATCCGACGCCCGCGCCACCACGCGCCCGTTCTCGGCGACCAGCTCGTTGTGCACGATCTGCACCGCCTCGACGTGCCCCTCACCGGTCACCGCGGTGGGTGAGGTCAGGTAGCGGAAGACGATGCGCTTGTTGTCCGGATTCGGCGTCTTGGCCGCATACTCCTGCGCCAGTTCGTATTTCAGCTTCTGCGAGGGCTCGATGTCCGGATCATCCAGCAGCGCTTGGCTTTCCGGATCCAATTCGAGATCCGCCGGATCGATGACGACGTCGATCCCCTTCAGGTGGCCCAGGGCCAGGAACTCCGAGGAGGTGTACGCGGCCTGCAGCGGACCGCGCCGGCCCAGCACCACGACCTCGCGGATGTTGCTCTGCCGCAAGGCGTCCAGGGCGTGGTCGGCGATATCGGTCTTGGCCAGCTCGTCCGCGTCCAGGGTCAGCACGCGGGCCACGTCCAGCGCGACGTTCCCGTTGCCGACGATGACCGCGCGCTCACCCGACAGGTCGAAGGTGCGCTCGGCGTAGTCCGGGTGGCCGTTGTACCAGGCGACGAACTCGGTGGCGGAGTGGCTACCGGGCAGATCCTCGCCGGGAACGTCCAGGTGGCGGTCGGTGGACGCGCCGACCGCGTAGATCACCGCGTGGTGGTGATTCACCAGTTCCTCGTGCGAGATGTGTTTACCCACCTCGACGTTCAGGTGGTACTGCAGCGTTTCGCGACGGAAGGCGCTCTCGAACATGCTCGACACGCCCTTGGTGCCCGGATGGTCGGGGGCGACGCCGGCGCGCACCAGCCCCCACGGGGTGGGCAGGCGGTCGAACATCTCCACCTCGACGTCCGCGCGGCGCAGCAGTTCCTCGGCGGCGTAGCAGGCCGCGGGCCCGGCCCCGACGATCGCGACCCGCAGCGTACCGAGATCCTTCGGCGGACGCGCCGGAGTCACCAGCGGATCGAAATTCGATTCCAGCGGATGACGCTGGAAGTACGCGGCGTTGATGTCGGCGAATCGCGCCAGGGACGCGCTCAGATCGTCCTCGGAGAAGATGGCCTCCACCGGGCAGGCATCAACACAGGCACCGCAGTCGATACAGGTGTCGGGGTCGATGTACAGCTGCTCGGTCGTCGCGAACTCGGGTTGCTCCGGAGTCGGACGAATGCAATCGACCGGGCACTCGGGTACGCAGCTGGCATCGTCGCAACAGCGCTGCGTGATCACATAGGCCATATCTCGCAGATCCTCGAAAACAATCATGGGGCCGTACCCGCGCCGGGCTCGGAGCGGGACGGGCATCACACCCGATGCCCGCGAGCAATGGTTGTGACGCCACCTTCAGTGTGCCTCGAGAGTGAGACGTCTCTCTCATCAGGATGCGCCGAAACAGGGTTTCGGTAACCCGAATACCGCCTCGCACGGCATGCCCGAGCCCCGGTTCGGCCCGGTCGGCCTACCGTATCGGCTATGGTGCGGACCCTGATTCTGATGCGGCACGGAAAATCCGAATACCCCGAACGTGTCGTCGATCACGATCGGCCGCTCGCGCCGCGCGGACGGCGCGAGGCGGCGCTCGCCGGTGACTGGCTGCGCGAGACGCAACCGGCGATCGACGCGGTGTGCTGTTCCACCGCGGTGCGCACCCGCGAGACGCTCGCCGCGACCGCCGTCACCGCCCCCGTGCAGTTCGAATCCGCGATCTACGAGGCGTCACCGCGCACGCTGATCGAGCTGATCCAGCTCACCGAACCGGATGTGCGGACCCTGCTGGTGGTCGGGCACGCCCCCGGAATGCCTTGGACGGCTTGGGAACTGGCCGCCAACCGCGATTCCGAACCGGCCGCGGAACTCAGCCGCAAATTCCCGACCTCCGCGCTGGCGATCCTGGAATTCGACCGGACCTGGGCCGAGTTGGACGCCGGCACGGGTGATCTGGTGCGCTTCCACGTCCCGCGGTAGCTCCCGCGGGGACGCGGCTAGCTGATGATCCTCCCGCGGACCACGACGACCACACCGAACACGATCAGCAGCACCAGGGCCACGAACCAGTTGGTCAGCCACCACACGACGCCCAGGACCACGAGCACCGGCAACAGTGCGATCGCGGCGATGAGCGGACTCTCTCTGATCGTCTCGAGCGCCGATTTGGCGCGGATCCGATCGATCTCTTTGGCCATGAATCCAGCGTAGGCCGACTCTTCCCGCTCGTCCGGTCCTTTTCACGCGGTCCTGATGGAAGGGGTGCGGATTCGGCCCGCCGCGCGACGAACGAAACCTGTCGGTGCCCGGTGCGATCCTGTGCGCATGGACTGGAGAATCGAGTTAGTCGCCATCCCCGTCACCGACGTCGATCGCGCCAAGGAGTTCTACACCGGTATCGGCTTCAATGCCGACTACGACGAGAGTCCCACCGAGGACATCCGCTTCGTCCAGCTCACTCCGCCCGGTTCCGGATGTTCGATCGCCATCGGCAGGGGCATCACCGATGCCGCACCCGGCAGCGTGGTCGGCATGCAGGTCGTCGTCGCCAGCGCCGAGCAGGCGTATCAGGAGCTGACGGCCGCGGGCGTGGCGGCCACGCCCGTGAAGGACGAAGGCTGGGGCCTGTTCACCTATTTCGCGGACCCCGACGGGAACAAGTGGGCGGTGCAGGAGATCCCGAAGCGCTCCTGACCGGCTGCCCCGGCCACGTCGCGGTGAATTCCGGCAGAATGGATCGGGAGTTCGGCGCACAACCGGCGGGCGACTGCCATACAGCTGGAGTCGAGCGGAAGCAGTCGAACAGCCACACGGAGCGCAGGCCGAGGATCCAGCACGAGTGCCCGACACCGGGCCCGGCGACGGGCTCAGGGGGCCGCGAACTCGCCGGAGCGGAGCGAAGGCCGAAGACAGAGAAGGACGACGTTTATGGGCACGGTCGCATGGGATCGGATCACCGACAAGGACGACCCCGATTACGAGCGCGCGCACTATTCGATCGGCGAGGTGTCCGAACTGTCCGGCCTGACTCGCGACACCCTGCGCTGGTACGAGCGGATCGGGCTGCTGGATTCGGTGGGCCGCGATCACGCCGGGAAACGCCGGTTCAGCGAGCGGGACGTGGACTGGCTCGCGCTGATCAGCAAGTTGCGCTGCACCGGCATGTCCGTGGCGGACATGATCCGCTACGCGGAACTCGTGCGCGCCGGCGAGTCGACGTACCCGGAGCGCCTGGCGATGTTCCAGCGCACCCGCGCCGACGTCCTGGCCCAGATCGAGGAGCTGCAACAGACCGTCGCGGTGCTGGACCGCAAGATCTCGCTGTACGAGGGCAATCCGGCCGCAGCCGATCCGCGCGCCGTCGGCATTCCGCGCCAGAGCGAGGACGAGGCGGTCGAGCGCGAGCGCATCGGTGAGGGCGCGCCGGTCTGATCGCCGAGCGTTCACCTCGCCTCGGTGCCGCGAGGGTCACCGCTGCTCATATGCTCGATGATGCGCACGGTGCCCCGCCGCGCGGATCCGGTCCGGAGATGAGTGAGTTCGGGTGCGCGGGACGCGAACCTGCCTGATCTCCCCTGGAGAAGGAGCTGCCCGATGACCTCCCCCGCCGATATCGAGAGCGCGGTGCGCGCCGGTCTGGCCGCCGTCACGGCGATGCCCGCGGTCGACGAGCACTGGCTGGAGGTCTACCGGCACCTGCACGCGAATCCCGAACTCTCCGGCGCGGAGGTCGCCACGGCCCGTCTGGTCGCGGACGAGTTGCGGGCCATGCCGGGCTGGGAGGTCACCGAGGGCGTCGGCGGTACGGGTGTGGTCGGTGTGCTCGATGGCGGCCCGGGGCCGGTGATCTGGTTGCGCGCGGATATGGACGCGCTGCCGGTGCAGGAGGAGACCGGACTCGACTACGCCTCCCGCAAGCCGGGGGTGATGCACGCGTGCGGGCACGATGTGCACGTCACGGCGTTGCTGGCCGCGTGCGCGCGCCTGGCCGCGTGGTCCGATCCGCCGGGCACGATCGTGGCGATCTTCCAGCCCGCGGAGGAGACCGGTTTCGGCGCGCGCGCCATGCTCGACGACGGTCTGCTGGATCGTTTCCCGCATCCGCGCATCGTGCTGGGTCAGCACGTCGGCCCGATTCCCGCCGGACTGATCCTGTCCCGCGGCGGGGCGCTGATGGCCGCGTCGGATTCGATCCGGATCGAGCTGACCGGTTCGGGCGGGCACGCCTCCATGCCGCATGCCGCGGTGAATCCGCTGACCATGGCCGCCGCCCTGGTGCAGCGGCTGCAGGGCCTGGCCGCCCAGCATTCCTCGCTGCCGTCCGCGCCGGTGCTCACGCCCGCCGCACTGCACGTCGGCGATCGCCCGAACGTGATCGCCGAGAATGCCGAAATGCTGTTGAGTCTGCGGACATTCACCTCCGGCTCGCGCGAGACGATGTTGCAGGGCGTGCGCCGGATGACTTTCGCCGAGGCGGAATCGGCTGGGGCGCACAAGGATCCGGTGATCGAAGTGTTCGACAGCTTCCCGATGACGGTCAACAGCGTCGCCGATACCGACCGCCTGCTGACTACATTCGCCGCCAACGGATTTCCCGCCTTCCCATTGCCCGGACCAATCACCGGCAGTGAGGATTTCGGCGCCTTCGCCACCGCGGCGAACTGCGCATCGGTGTTCTGGTACATCGGCGGATTCTCCGCGGATCGCTACACCGCCGAGGATTGGATCGGCCTGCATCGGGAGATGGCGCTGCCCGCCGGGACCGCCTCCAACCACTCCCCCCGCTTCGCGCCCGACCCGGAGCAGACCCTGCCGCCGGCGATCAACGCGATGGTCGTCGCGGCGCGCGGCGAACTCGGGGCCGCCTGATCGCCGATTCATCGGAATCGACGTGCCCCGGCGACGGGCATCTGTGAGAGGGCGGATTCGATCACCCCGGTGCGCTCGGTCGAGGCGTGGATGACCCGTCCGTTGCCCTCGTAGATCCCCGAATGCTCGCCACCGTAGAAGGACACCAGATCGCCGGGCTGCAATTGGTTCAGCGAGACGGGGGTTCCGGAGTCGAGCTGGTCGTAGCTGGTGCGCGGCACCGCGACACCGGCCTGGCGGTACGACCACTGCACCAACCCGGAGCAGTCGAAGGCATCGGGACCTGCCGACCCGTATCGGTAGGAGGCTCCCAGTTTCGAGCGGGCGGCATGGAGGGCACGCTCTCCGGTGGTCTCGCGCGGTGTGAGCGAAGCCTGCGGCGACGGCTGCGGTACGACCCCGGGGAGAGACAGTGCGCGGAACGGCGGTGTGGACAGCAGTTGCCGCACGGACGGGATGTCGAGGACGGACCGCAGAATCGACCCACCCGGTCGCGCGGCGCCGGATTCCGGAGCGGGAGCCGTGGCCGCCCCGGGTCCGAATGTGAACGCGTGGCCGGGTGCGGGCGCAGGGCCGATCGGGATGACAGCGTGCCCCGTGCTGAATCCGGGTGCGGAGCCCGCGGTCTCAGGATGCAGGGCAGGCGCGGGACCGGCGTGCACGGTTTGCGGGAACAGCGCCGACGCGATCGCGGAGCGCACGATTTCGGGGATCAGCGTGGGCTCGGGCATGTCGGCCGGGGTTCCCGGCGCGGGCGCGACAGCGGAATGCACTATTGCGGGAATCTGCACAGCCGCAACGGCGGGGTGTGCGCTTCGAGGAATCTCTACGGCCCCAACGGCGAGGTATGCGCTTCGGGGAATCTCTACGGCCCCAACGGCCGGGTGCACGCTCCGGGGAATCTCTACGGCCCCAACGGCAGGGTCCACGCTCCGGGGAATCTGCACGGCTGCAGCGGCAGGGCACGCGCTTCGGGGAATCTCTACAGTCCCAACGGCGGGTTGCGCGCTTCGGGGAATCTCTACGGTCGCGACGGCGGGACGCACGATCGCGAGGGCGGGTGTGGAGGCCGGGGCCGAGATCTGATACGGCACATCGACCACACCGATGCCGGGAACACTTATGGTCCGAGCCGACGCCTGACCGGTGGTCAGCATCGTCGCCCCGATCATGCCGATGGTGGCGATACCGACTCCCAGGGCGAACCAGAGCACCCGGCGCAGCAGCCGGGTATATCGGACCTCGTCGTTTCCTGCACTCATGATGCGATCCTCCGATCCTGTCACCGAGGGTCGATCGGGGCCGTGCGACGCCGCGTCCCTTTGACGCGGGTGACTCCGTCGAGCTCCTCGAAATAGATTCGAAAAACATCACGGGATACGTACGGTCGAGCGGATCCGAGGCGCAATCATTCGCCGGCAAATGCGGAATTTCAATGCCAACCACACCGAATTGCCATAACGAGACGATAAATAATCGAAAAACTTCGGATATCAAGAGAATGCCCCGCAGTGCATTGTTCGGCACTGCGGGGCATTGCGGGAGCGGCTCAAGCGCTGATCTGCTGCTCGATCTGTTCGGCCAGTCCGCGCAATTTCGCGGCGAATTCGCGGGCCGCGGCCGGATCGCCGCCGGACCCCTTGACGACGCGGCGGGTCAGTGCGGCCAGCCTGGTTTCGACCGTACTGAACAGATTCACGGGCTGCTCGTCCGGATTCTCGGACACCTCACCACGCAGCCACGCCTGCAGGTGCTGCACCACCCGGTCGTGATCGAATTCACCGGGCAGCACCGCCACCGCCTCGCGCAATTTACCGGCGGTGATCTTCACATCACCCGCCGCGAGAGTGGCATAGACGGTAACCGCGGCATCCTCCCCGTGTTCGGCGGCCACCGGCAGCAATTCCCGGATCTGGCCCTCGTTTATGCCCGATGCCACCGGATATAATTTCGCGGCCAGCGGCCAGGCCCGAATCAGCTTGTGCGCATAGGAGCGCTGCATATCCCAGCGCTGTTCGACGTAGTCGTCGAAACTCGTGTAGGAATTTCGGTACAAACGACCGTCGCGCACGATCTGCAGGGCCCGCCCGGCAGCCCAGAACGCCAGGCGCAACGTGCCGATGGAGGATTCACACGCCGCGAGCTGCGTCTGTTCACCGTCACTGAGCGGCCCCTCACCGGCTTCGGGCAGCGGAACGGTGAGGACGTCCACTGCCGGAGCCGGTCGCGGTTCACCGGATTGCACCGCCGCCAGCGCACGCCCGCCCTGCTCCGGACGGTCCCACTCGGCATCGCGCAGCGGCGACACCGCCGGGGTGTGTTCGGCCGAATCGGCCAGCGGATTGACCGCGGACGCGTGCGCACCGCCGATCATGGATTTTCTGCGTTGCGGAGGCATCAGGCCGACACCTCCAACGTGGCCCGGTAGGGCTCGACGAGTTCATCGCCCACCTGCCGATATTCTCCGAGATCCTGCAGCGGGTTCTCCGCGCCTTCGCCGACTTCCCCATCGGCGGCTTCGCGGTACCATTTCCAGGCGCTGACGCACGAAGCGAACACCTCGTAATCGGCGTCCTCCAGATACGCCCGCTGCGTGCGGTATTCGGTGGATATGTTGACACCGTTCTTCATCGTCACCGGAACTTTTGTCATCAGGACCCGGACCCGGATTTCGCGGTCCGCGCCCGCGGCCGCCTCCTCGGCGGCCCGATAGGTGCTCGGCACTCGTTTCACCTCCGAGGGACTCACGCTCGTCAGCAGGACGAGCTCATCGGTCGAGGGAATAGCCGCCTTGAAGATATCCGCCGATTCACCTCCGGCGTCCACGATCACGACGTCGTAATCGGCGGCATTGTCGGCGATGCAATCGCCGACGTGTCTGGATGGAAATGCGATCAGCGTGAACGGGATGTCCACCTCCGCCCGAACCAGCCTGCGATGCCAGGAATATCCGGTCTGGCTGAGCGGATCGGCATCGATCACGAGTACGCGCAACTCGTGCATCTGGGCGAAATAGGAAGCGAGAAAGAACGCGGAGGTGGTCTTCCCCACCCCGCCTTTGAGATTCCCGAGTGTGATCACCAGGGGACGGGGCAGATCCAGTGATGCAACAGAATTCGTCATGGACGGTCCTCCCGTAGTAAGGAGTAAAACTGTGCGATGGCCAGTCTTACACGGGTGTAAGCCCGGAACCGTTCGATGGGCGCGGCGTGTCCAATTGGACACAGCCGAATTTCCGGACGAACTGCCGGGCGCCGAACGAGGCGAGCCCGCTACGATGTCCCGCATGCACCGAATCTTCACTGTCACTCCGCCGCCCGCCTCCTGAGCGAGGTGGTTTCACGGGCAGGGTGGCGTCAGCCGCTCGGCCAGCGTTCGGGTACCCGTCTCCCGGTGCGAACATCGTGGGTAACTGCCTCGCGTCGTCGTCCTTTCCTTCCTCTTCGACGCAGGAGTACCAACACCCATGTCCGTCGACGTCGTCGCGCCCGCGCGCGACCGATCCGCACTGACTCTCATCACGGCCGGAATCCTCTGGGGCACAGGAGGTTTGTCCGGTTCGATCCTGGCCCGCGAGGCACATCTGTCACCGCTGGCCGTCGCTGCGTACCGGCTGCTCATCGGCGGCGGTCTCGCGATCGCGCTGCTGGCCGTCTCCGGCGGGTTGCGCGGCCTGCCGCGCACCCGGGCCGCGATCGGCCGGATACTGCTCACCGGCGGCCTGCTGGGATTTTTCCAGGGCAGCTATTTCCTTGCAGTGCAATATATTTCGGTGAGCATTGCGACGATGGCGACGATCGGGACGCTGCCCGTCTTCGTCGCGCTCGGCGCCATGCTGCGCACCCGGCGCCGACCCGATACCGCGACGCTCACCGCGATCGCCGCGGCGGTCACCGGACTGATTCTGCTCACCTGGTCGCCGGACGGCGTGCGGACCGGATGGCGGCTCGTCGCGGGCATCTGCTTCGCCCTGCTGGCCGCCGCGGGATTCGCAACCCTCACCCTGCTCACCACCCGGCAGATCGAGGGCCTCGACCCCCTGCGCACCACCGCCTTCGGGATGCTCACCGGCGGTCTGCTGCTCACACCGATCGCCCTGACCGGCGGCATGACCCTGCCCCTGCGGCCGGCGACCCTGGCCACGGCCGCCTATCTGGGCAGCGTGCCCACCGCCGTCGCCTACACCGCGTACTTCCGCGGACTGCGCACAGCCGCACCGATTTTCGCGGCGATCGCAGCGCTCCTGGAACCACTCACCGCCGCCCTGCTGTCGGTATTCGTCCTAGGCGAACATCTTTCGGTTTCCGGGTGGTGCGGTGCGGCGCTACTGATCGTCGCGCTGGGGGTGAGCAACCGGCGATAGCAGCTCTGTACCCCCCCGGGCGGCCGGAGCGGTGGCGGGTAGTTCGTCCGGTCCGGTGGAGTCGAGAACGAATCCGGTCGCCGCGTCCACCGGAACCGGCAGCTCATGGTTCGCGATGCCTGCGACGATGGCGACCGACCGCGACCGACCGTCGAGCGGAGTTCGGCCGCAGTCCCCTCACGACGGCGGCCGAACTCCGCTGATCGACGATCGGCACCATCCGATCGGTGACACGGTCACGAGCAACTCGAGCCGGTTCACGATGTGTCACTCGGGTCGGGGCGATCACCGTGCCGACCACATACCGCCGCGGTCGACAGCAGGCTATATCGCATCGCCGACAGCCTCGGAAAGTGTTTGTATCTTGTTGTTGCACAACAATTTACAGTGATCGGAATTCTCATTACTCAGGCTGCCTCGGGTACCGCGGCAGGTGCCGGTGCGGCCGCCGGACGCGGGAAGGCAAGTCTGCGTGAGAGATACGCGAAGACCGGGCCGAGGGCGTTCATCACGACCACCGATACCCATGCGGCGAACACGTTGCCCGCGTGGAAGCCGAATCCGCCGAAATAGGTGGCGAAGTACGAGGCGAAGCCGAAGAACATGCCCGGGATCAGCGAGAAGTAGCCGATCCGGCCGGTGTACATCAGGGCGGTGTTGACCACCAGGATGATCAGGGCCAGCACGGCGTCCTGCGCCAGCCGGGACTGTCCGAAGGCGGTACCGATGTGCTGGTCGATCAGCACGATCACCATGGCGAAGGTCGACCCGGCGGGCATCGCGGCCCAGAGTTTGCGGGCGACCGCCAGGGACGGGCCACCGGCCAGGAAGGTACCGGCCCAGCCGATGAAGATGGCCCAGGGCGGCAGATTCAACGCGGTGCCGCCGATGAAGGCGGTCAGCCCGGCGAGAACGGAGGCGACTACTTCGTGGGGAACGAGTTCACGCATGGGACAGGACTCCGATTTCGGCAGGAGGCTGGGAAGTGTCGATGTGCAGCAGTTCTCGTGTTCGAGTGGTGCGGGCCACCACTCGGCCGCGCTTGAGGACGTAGCAGCGGTCCGGCCGGTCCAGCAGCACGTCGGCGACCCGGTGGGTGGACAGCACCACCAGATCGGCCGCGGCTCCCGGACGAAGCCCGTAGCGGTCGGCGATCCCGACGATCCGCGCCGGAGCGTCGGTGAGCATGGTCAGCACCCGCGCGAGATCCCGCTCACCCGAGAGATGACCGGTCTGCGCGAGGAACAGGCCGATATCGAGCAGATCGGCATTCCCGTAGGGGGTGAACGCATTTCGCACATTGTTGGAGGACACCGCGGCCTGCACCCCGGCCTCCCACAGCTCACGGACCGGCGCGACGCCGCGTCGCACGGCCACCGGATCGGCGCGGCCGCCCAGGTGCATATCCGTCGCGGGCAGCGGCACCACGGCCACGCCAGCGGCGGCCAGCCGTCGCATCGTGGCCCGGCGTTCGGCGACGGGCCGTCCCGCCAGGGAGGTCACATGCCCGAGGGTGACCCGCCCGCTCATCCCGGTTGCGGCGGTGACCTCGGCGATCCGGTCGGCCAGGGCGAAGCGCGGATCGGTCGCGTCGTCCGCGAAATCGGCGTGGATGTCGACCGGGACGCCGAATTCGGTGGCCAGCTCGAAGACCAGATCGATGTGCCGGTGACAGCCGGCCAGATCGGCCTCGTTGTAGGAACAGCCGCCGATGACGTCCGCGCCCAGACGCAATGCCTCGCGCAGCAGCTCCAGGGTGCCCGGGGCTTTCAGAATGCCCTCCTGCGGGAACGCGACGATCTGCAGGTCGAGCCGGTCGCGGTATTCCTCGCGCAGCTCGAGCAGGACCTGCACGCCGAGCAGTCCGACGATCGGATCGACGTCCGGGTGGGCTCGAATCATGGTGGTGCCGTTGAGGATTGCCAGATCCAGCACCTGCCGGGCGCGGGCCCGGACCGATTCGGCGGTGAAACCGCGCTTGAGTTCGCCGGTTACCGCGATCGCACCGCCCAGGGTGCCGTCGGGGTTCGGGCGTTCGCGATCGAGCATCGCCTTGTCCACGTGCACATGGGCCTCGACGAGGCCCGGGATGACCACGCGGCCATCGCATTCGATTTCGTCGATACCCGAAACCGGTAGTGCCGCAGCGATTTCGGTGATGCATCCGGCCGCGACGGCGATATCGACCGGATCGGCGTCATCGGAGATCCGGGCGTTGCGGAGAACCAGATCCGCCATGAGTACCTCCAGGAAGAGCAGGGGCACGATCTGTATAGGAATGCCGTGTTGCGCCTGCTCGCAGGAAATCTTTCCGGGGCGTTACCAAATCCTCGCAGGACACGCTGAGCATTTGCCCAAACCTGCCAAACACAGTCCCCAACTGGCGAGTTATCAAGGCAGCGAGACTTTTTCGACAAATAGCAACACATCAGCTAACGTCCGATTTCCGCTATTCAGGCGTCCCGTGGCATTTCCCACAGGTTCGCGCGATGCCCTGGCGGCGCGCCTCGCACGATGGTTGTATACGGAACCATTCCCGTCGCACTCGAAGGATGGTCGATGACCCTGCTGCAGCCCCATTCCGGCCCGCTCTCGGGCGAGGTGTACCTCCCGGCGGATCCGGCCCGGATCTCCTGGGGCCTGCTGCCCAACGCGGCGAGCGAGCCGGTGCTGACCGTCGGCTCGGGCGCCGCCGTATGCCTGGACACGATCAGTCACGAGGGCATCCTCGAAGATCAGGGCCGCGATCCGGCGGCGTTCTTCGCTCCCGCTGGGATCAGCGAAATCCTTTCCGACACAGCACTTGTCGCGGCATCGGGCAGTCACGATCCGAGCGTCCAGGGACCGCATGTGCTCACCGGGCCGATCGCGGTCACCGGAGCGCGTCCCGGTGACGTGCTCGAGGTCGAGGTGCTCGAACTGCGTCGCCGCACCGGCTACGGGGCGATCAGCAACCGGCACGGCAAGGGTGCGCTGCCGGGCGAGTATCCGGCCCCGCCGGCGGGCCATCCACCGGGTGACCCGGTGCCGCCGGTCTGCACGATCGCCACCGTCGACGCGGCCGGACGCGGTGTCATCCCGGTCGGCGACGGACGCTCGCTGCGCTTCCCGCTCAATCCGTTCCTGGGCATCATGGGCGTGGCCGCCGCGACCGAGGAGCCGGTGCATTCGGTGCCGCCGGGCCCGCACGGCGGGAATCTCGACATCCGCATGCTCGGGGTCGGCGCGCGCCTGTATCTGCCGGTCCAGGTGCCCGGCGCGATGTTCTACGCCGGCGATCCGCATTTCGCGATGGGCGACGGCGAGGTGGCGCTGACCGCGTTCGAGGCGCCGCTGCGGGCCACGCTCCGGTTGCGCCTGCACACCGATCCGGAGATGCGCCGCCTCGCCGAGGTCCTCGCGATGCCCTTCGCCGAGACCCGGGAGGACCATCTGCTGATCGGCCTGGACCACGACCTGGATGCGGCGGTCGCGCAGGCGACGCGCAACGCGATCGCGTATCTCGGTGCGCGGCACCGGATTCCGGCTCCGATCGCGCTGGCCTACCTGTCCGCGACCGCGGATTTCCGCATCTCCCAGGTCGTCGACATCGTCAAGGGTGTGCACTGCTGTATCCGCAAGAGCGATCTGGAGGGGCTGTGAACGGCTTCGTATCCTGGCTGCCGGTGCTGGACGCGCCGGCCGGACTTCGGCTTGCGGTGAAGGACGTCATCGACGTCGCCGGTATGCCGACCGGCGCGGGAAATCCGCGGTGGCTGGCCACACATTCGATACCCCAGCAGGACGCGGCGGTCGTGCGCGCGCTGCGGGCGGAGTTCACCGTCGTCGGCAAGACCCACACCGACGAACTGGCCTTCAGCCTCAGCGGCACCAACGCCCACTACGGGACGCCGGTGAATCCCGTTGCGCCGGAACGGATTCCGGGCGGCTCGTCCAGCGGGACCGCCGCGGTGATCGCCGCCGGTCTCGCCGATCTCGGCTTGGGCACCGATACCGCCGGATCGATCCGCGTCCCGGCTTCCTATACCGGAATCTTCGGGTTGCGTCCCACGCATTCTCGCGCACCGCACGCAGGAATCGTCCCGCTGGCACCGTCTTTCGACGTCCCCGCGCTACTGGCCCGCGATCTGGCCACACTGCGCGCCGGGGCGCGGCTGATGCTCGACGGCACCGGAACCGATGCGCGCCCGCGCACGGTCTGGTGGCCCGCCGACATTCCGGTCGCCGAACCGGTGCGACAGGTGCTGCGCAGCACACTCACCCGCCTGGTCGGGGCGGGTTTCGAACTCACCACCGCACCGCTTTTCGAGGCCGGGGGCTGGGATCGGGTGCGCGCCGCGTTCAGCACCGCCCAGGCCGCGCAGGTCTGGGAACAGCACGGCGAGTGGGTGCGCCGGGAACGGCCCATCTTCGGCCGCAACGTCTCCGCACGTCTGGAACTCGCGGCCGAGGTCACCCCGCGGATGGCCGCCGAGGCGCGGTCGGTGCTGCGCACGGCATCGGATCGCATCCTGCGCGCACTCGCGGACGACCGCGTACTCGCCCTGCCCGCCACCCCGTATCCCGCTCCGCTACTGGATGATTCGGGTGCCGGACGCGCCGCGGTGGTCCGGCTCACCTGTCTCGCACCGATACTGGGCGCACCCGCGCTGAGCCTGCCGGTCGCCCGCATCGACGGTCTGCCCCTGGGGCTCTCGCTCATCGCCTCACCCGGATGCGACGAATCCCTGTTGGCCACAGCCGAGCTACTGCGCTGAACCAGCGACCCCAGGCATCCGGCGAACCCGCACCTACAGTGGTGGTCCAGCGGGGCTCCCGCCCACATGGGACTGTGCTGTCTCGCACGATCCTGGGCACACCCGCATCGAGACCGCTGGCCCGCATCGTCGCTCTGCCCCTGCGACTTTCTGCTCGGCATCGGCGAATTATCGCTCGCCACAGCAGGACCCGCGCTGGATTCAACTGGCCGCACCCGGTTGAGCATCGGAATGCGAGCGGTCCGCCGGCCGAAAGAGATGTGCCGGCGGGCCGCTCGCGGAATCAGGCGTTGGCGGTCTCGCTCGCATCCGGTCGCGGCCCCGTCGCCAGGACCGAATGCCTTCGGCTGTAACCGAAGTAGATGACCATGCCGATCACGAACCAGATCGCGAAACGCAACCAGGTGACCGGCTGTAGGAAGGTGATCAACCAGATCGAGAAGCCGATCCCGACCAGCGGCACCACCGGCATCAGCGGGGTCCGGAACGAGCGCGGCAGCTCGGGTGAGCGGTAGCGTAAGACGATCACCGCCGCGCACACCACGACGAAGGCCAGCAGAATGCCGATATTGGTCAGCTCGGCCGCCGAGCCGATCGGCATGAATCCGGCGATCGCCGCGGACACCGCGCCCGCGATCCAGGTGATCCGGGTCGGCACGTGCCGGGTCGGATGGGTTTTGGCGAACCACCTGGGCAGCAACCCGTCCCGGCTCATCGAGAACCAGATCCTGGTGACGCCCAGCATGAAGGTGAACAGCACCGTCGTGATGCCGATGATCGCGCCCGCCGCGATCAGACTACCCAGCCCCGGCAGCCCCACGGACTTGAACGCCGTGGACAACCCGCTCTTGGGATTGATCTCGGTGTAGTGCTGCATACCGGTCAGCACCAGGCAGACCAGCACGTACAGCACCATCGCGATGGCCAGCGAGTACAGGATCGCCTTGGGCAGATGACGTTTCGCGTCGACGGACTCCTCCGCCGCGGTGGACATCGCGTCGTAGCCGAACACCGCGAAGAACACCGTCGAGGCCCCGGTCACCGCGCCGCCGAAACCGAACGGGAAGTACGGGTGATAGTTGCCCGACTTGATGTAGAAGAAGCCGACCACGATGACGATCAGCACGACCACGATCTTGATGGCGACCACGGCGGTCTCGAATCGCGCCGCCGCCTTCATCCCCAGATTCAGCAGCAGCGCGATGAGCAGGCACAGCAGCGCGGCGAACAAATCCACCCTGTGGCCCGCACCGGTTCCCGGTGCGCCGAGCATCCACACCGGCAGATGCAGATTCAGCTGCTCGAGCAGATATTCGATATAGCCGGAGATGCCGATCGCGACTACCGCGACGATCGCGGTGTACTCCAGCAGCAGATCCCAGCCGATGAACCACCCGACGGGTTCGCCCAGCACCGCGTACCCGTACGTGTACGCCGAACCGGCCTTCGGGATCAGACCCGCGAACTCGGCGTAGGACAGTGCCGCGGCGGCACTGGCGACACCGGCGATGAGGAACGAAACCAGCACCGCCGGTCCGGCGTTCTTGTTCGCGACCTCGCCCGCGAGACTGAAGATCCCCGCGCCGATGATGCCGCCGATGCCGATCGTGGTCAGCTGCCACAGACCCAGCACCCGTTTCAGGCCGCCGGAATCGTGCTCCTCGATCTGGTCGATGGGCTTGCGCCGGAAGAACTCCCGGAGAAGTGGACTAGCTGGCATGTGCTGCTCCTTGTACTACCTGATCGGGGCAGTGTAAATGTGAGCGGTAACACCCAGATTGTCCGCTTTCATGAATGAATTCGGGCGATTTCGTCGGATCGGACAAGCAGATCCTCGGCCGCATCTGCATGCCGCCGACCGTGCGGGGAGTGATTCAGGCCGATTCGAAGGTCACGGTGATGGTGGTCCATCCACCGACGTGGATCCGGTCGCCACTGTGCAGCGGGACAGGCGTGCCGGGCGGGATCAGATCGTCGACCCCGTTGAGACTGGTGCCGTTCGTGGAGCCCAGGTCGGTGACGGTCAGGACGTCCCGGTCGATGTGGATGCGCGCGTGCGACCGGGACACACCGATGTCCGCCGGAGCGATGCCCAGATCGATATCGGGCAGCACACCCTGCGACACACTTCGTTTGCCGATCAGAAAATCGTTGCCCCGCAATGTGATCCGGCGCTCCGGATAATAGCCGGGAAATTCCACCCGTTCGGCGTCCGGCCCCTTGCGAGCCAGCATCCGCTCGTAGAGATCGCGGTCCGCCACGACCGTCGCCACCCATACCGATCGTCCCGCAGTGCCGCTCGACTCGGCGTTACCGAATTCCACTGTCGGATCCGATGATTCCGACAAAATGGCCGCGAGATCGGCCCGTCCGGCGATCGGCTCGGCCGTGCCGCCGGGCGCGGGCAATGCCGAATCATGGCCGCACACTTCGCAGAACCGCCCCGATGTCGGCGCACCACACGCCGGGCACGGCAGCGCGGGCGCCGCGGGCGGAACAGGGGCGGCACCGCTGCTCATAGCCGCGCCGCAGACGTCGCAGTAATCGGTGGAGCCGGATACGTGACCGTCGGGACAGGTGCGCACTAGGACTCCTTCCGCACCCGCGCGGTCTTCGTCGAACGCGCGTCCAGGGCCATCTCGTCGAAGGCGTCGACATCGCGCCGCAGCCGGACCGTGCCGGTGCGATCGTCCACCTCCACGACATTGCGCAGCAGCTTGGCGGTGCCCTCGTTTCCGGACTCGGCGGCCAGTTCCACCGCGCGCTGCAATTTGGCCGTCGCGGTGGTCTCGTCGCCCTGCTTGCGGGCGGTCAGCCCCTCCTGCACCGCCTCGGCGAGTTCGGCCTGACCGGTGTAATGCGCGACGCGGCGGCTGATCCGGGCCGACAATCCGCTGTCGGTGGTCCACACCGCCTTCACCAGGCCCTGGCCCACCACCTCGTCCGCGGCCACCACGCTGATCCGGGCGGCCAGCTTCTCCCGGCCCGGCGCGGCCGGGTCGAGGCGGACCTGCACGTGATAGTCGCGTTCCTCGGCGCCCCAGGAGCCCAGCGGATATTCACCCACCTGCGCGGCGGTCTCGTGACGTCGATCGGACAGATCCTGGATGGTCGGCGCGACCTGCTTGACGAATCGCACCTCAGCGCCCGCGGGCGTCCAGACCCGCAGGGTCAGTTCGGGAATCGTGCGGCCCATCGACGCCTGGGTCAGCGCCTGGAAGTCGGCGGTGAGCTCCGAGCCCTGTTTGACCACGTCGACCGAGCCGAGCAGCCCCGAGGCGACGGTACGCAGTTCCGCCACGACGTAATCGGTGCCGACACCGCGGCAGTCGCAGGTGAACAGGCCCTGTGACAGCCGGATCTCCTCGGCCAGGTGCAGGGGTTCCTCGTGTTCGTTCTTGCCGTCGGTGAGCAGGATGGCGTGCGCCATCGCTTCCGGGTGCTGCCCGGCGACCTGTCGCGCCACCCCCAGCCACATTCCCATCGCGGTGCCGCCGTAAGGGCGCAGCTTGTCCAGGGCATGCCTTGCGGCGGTGCGTGATTCGCGATCGGCGCGCCGCAGCGGCCCGTGGCTGGGGAAGACCACCTCACCCACGTGGGTGCCCTTCACGATCGCGAACAGGGTGCCGTCGGGCATCTCGTCCAGTGCGGCGAGGGTGGCCGCGCGGGCCCCGGCGAACCGGTCACCGGCCGCCATCGATCCCGAACAGTCGATGATGATGATCTCCACGCGCTCCCGCGCCGGCGCGGCCACCGCGAACTGCGCACCCGTCTCCACCGTGACCACCGCGTCCACGGTGTCCGCGCCCTCGGCCAGATATTGATTCTGGTCGACGTCGACCGAAATACCCTCCAGCGCTGGTGAACTCATTGCCCGCCTCCTCGTCCCCAGGACATGCCCACCGGCGCCAGAGCGACGGTGATGTTGTCGCCGCCCCCGGCGGCCAGGGCAAATTCGACCAGCTCGCGGGCTGCCTCGGCCGGAGTCGCGGCGACGGTGGCGATCGAGGCGATGCCCACCGGATCTGGCAGATAGTTCCACAGCCCGTCGCTGCACAGCAGCAGCACACCGGGACCGCGCACCCGCACCGATCGCACCCGCGTATCGGCGGCCTTGTGCTCGGAATCCGCGCCCAGCCAGCGCACCAGCGCGTGTGCGCGCGGATCCTGCATGGCCGCCTGCTCGTCCATCACCTTCGCATCGACCAACGCCTGCGCCCAGGAGTCGTCGATGGTCAGCCGCTGGGACGGCGGCGTACCCTTCGCCTCCTCCGGGCACAGCCAATAGGCCCGGCTGTCACCGACATTCGCGACGGTGATCTCGAATTCGCCGTCCGCGCAGGCACGCAGGACCGCGGCCACATAGGTGCAGGACGGGGAGTGCCCGACACCGGTGGACACATCCCGCACGGCCTGGAACGCGGCCTCGAGGCCGGCCCGGACCGCGTCGGTGGTGGTGCGATCGGCGGCCAGGGCCGACAGGCAGGCATCCACTCCGCCGCGCGCCCCGGCCCGCGCCGCCAGCTGCGGATCCTCGGAGGTGGACACACCGTCGCAGACGGCGATGACGATCGTGGACCCGGACGTCTCGTCCAGCAGCGCCGCGGCCGCCGCGTCCTCGTTGCGGGCGTGCGCCAGTCCGCGATCGGTGATCAGTTGCACCGCACCGAGATCGGCCGCACTGCGGTCGGGCGGACGGCGCAACCCGCCGCAGGCCGCGCAGTAGCCGTCGGCGTCGAAATCCGCCGCGCCGCAGTCGTCGCAGACCGCCGCCGGATCGATAGTGGTATCGGGCAGCACCGCGCGGGTGATGGCCAGCTCACGCCCGCACTGCTCGCAGAAGCGGTCCGCGGCGCCGACGGCGGCCCGGCATCCGGGACAGTGCAGACCCACCGCGGCGCTCACAGCACCGTCCTCGGGCGGATCCGGTTGGCGTGATCGACCAATTCGATACGGCCCCAGAGGTCTCCGGCGTCGCGGGCCAGGTCGCGATAGCAATTCTCCAGACCCGAACGCACTCCGGCGAGATCCAGGTCGCGGCCCAGGAGCGGTTCGGCCGAGGCGGCGGTGCGGCCGATGGCCAGCCAGTCCAGGGCGGCATCGAGCACACCCCGGCGGACCTGTGCCGCACGATATTTCGATTCGATGACGAGCCTTTCGATCCGGCTGCCGCCCTCGCGCAGCAGCTCCTCGCTGATATCGGCCGGATTGCGGCCCGCCAACAGGATCTCCACCGCGGTGATCGCGGCATCGGTGTGCCGGGCCGAGCCCGGATCGACCTGATCCAGGACCGCGACCGCACCAGCGCGGTCTCCGGCGGTGCGACGCAGCCTGGCCAGGCCGAAGGCCGCGCTCACGAAGCTCCGATCGGTACGCCAGACCATGTCGTAATATCTTGCGGCCCTCGCTGATTCGACCTCCGGATCGGCGCCCGGGAGGCCGCCGGACAGTTCCGCGGCCACCGCGAGTGCCAGCTGCGGTGCGGCCTCGCCCGGCAGCGCGGCATACACGACCTCGAATTCCACTGCGGCCGAGTCGAATTCACCGACGAGCAGCCGGGCCAGGCCGCGATACCAGGTCAGCCGCCAGTCCTCGCCGAGGGTTGCGGCCAATTCCTCGATGCGGCGCTGGGCATCGGCGGCATCGCCGGTCTCCAGGGCCGCGCGGATCAGCCGCAGCGGGATCTCCACCGATTCGGCCGCGCCGGTGACCACCGCGCGCAGTCCCGCCGCGAACGCCGGTTCGAGTTCGGCCGGACTGGTTCCGCTGGTCGTGGCCAGCAGTGCCGCGCCGGTGTCGGCGGGATCGACCAGCGGCACCGGCAGGGCGGCGACGATATCGCGCGGGTCGAGCCGGACCGAGGCGTCGGCCGCCGATGGTTTCGCCGGCGCCGGATTTCCCGCGCCGAACACCCCGCGCGGCGGACCGAAATTCACCGACAGACCCGGATGCGGTACGTCGTCCTGGACCGAGAGCACCGTGCGCAGCACGCCGGTCAGCTGATCGGCCATCTCCTCCATCGAGGCGAAGCGTGCGCCCGGATCGGCATCGGTGGCGCGCAGCAGGAATCGATACAGCGAATCATGCTGTGCCAGAACAGGTTCGGATGCCGAATCCGGCAGTTCGGCGAAATGTCCGTCGCGCTCGGGCACCGCCAGCATCAGTACCGCCAGCGTGCGGCCCACGGTGTACACCTCGCTCGCCACGGTGGGCCCGGTCTCGGCGATCTCAGGGGCCTGATATCCGGCGGTCCCGTAGATGGGGCTGTCCTGGTCGTCCATCGCGATGACCGCGCCGAGATCGATCAGTTCGAGTTGCTCGTCGGACTGCATCACGTTGTCCGGCTTGAAATCACAGTAGGCCAGGCCCAGCGAATGCAGATAGCCCAGCGCGGGCAGCATCTCCAGGACGTAGGCGATGGCCTGCGCGGGCGGCAGATACGCGCCGGCGCTCTCGCGATGGCGGCGCAGCACCTGCTTGAGCGAGGTGCCGCCGACATACTCCATCACGATGTAGCCGACCGGAATCCCGTCCGCACCGGCATGTTCGACGAAGTTGAAGATCTTGACGATATTGGGGTGTTCGACCTGGGCCAGGAACCGGCGCTCGGCCACCGCCGCGGCCATCGCGTCGGGATCCGCGGTGTTCAGCAGGCCCTTGAGCACCACCCAGCGATCGTTGACGTTGCGGTCCACGGCCAGATACAGCCAGCCCAGCCCGCCGTGCGCGATCGGCCCGAGGACCTCGTACTGCCCGCCGACCAGCTCACCGCGCACCAGCTTCGGCGTGAAGGAGAACCGGCTGCCGCAGCGCGGACAGAACCCCTCGGTCCGCCCCGGGGTATCGCCGCGCGAACGCCCGACCGGCCGTTCACAATTGGCACAGAATCGCTTGGTCTCCGGAACGCTCGGATCGGTCAGCACGGCACTCGCCGGGTCCACCCGCGCCACCCTGGGGACCTCGACCATACCCGCCCCGAGAGTTCCGCGCCGGGCTCTCGAGGAAGTGGATCGCGTACGCACCGAACGGGTTCCGGCCCGAGCGGTCCCGACCAGCCCGAGCGGCTGCGTCCCGGGAAGCGAACCCTCTCCCGCCGCAGTACCGGACCCACTCGGTTTCACCGGCGCCGGGGCGGTCCCGCAAGTATCACAATATCCACCGGAAATCGTTCCGACGCAACCAGGTTCACCACATCGCGTGCCCTCCATCGACGCGGTCGCAGTACTTCCGGCCGATGCCGGGGCAGTCCCGCAGGTAGCACAGAACCCACCGGCTATTGTTCCGCCGCAACCGAACTCACGACACCGCGTGTCTTCCGCCGACGCAGACCCAGGGTCTCCCGCCGATACCGGGGCAGTGCCACAGATATCGCAGAACCCGCCGGAAATCGTTCCACCGCAACCCGGTTCACCACATCGTCCGCCGACCTGCGGCGCGGCTTCGGGCGATGTCGGCGACGCGGCACCGGAAGGTACGGAAGCCTCCGGCGCCGTACCGCAGGTATCGCAGTAGCCTTCGACGATCGTCCCGGTGCATCCGGGTTCGGCGCACTGTCCGCCCGGTCCCGCCATACCACTCATCCCCGCCTCCCCGACACTTCCGCGACGATCTGCTGATAGTCCGTGATCGCCCGGGTGACCGCCCCCAGATCGCACGGGACGCGGCCGAGCAGGCCCGTGGCGATTCGGTTGGCGGACAATACTTCCTGTTCCTCGCTCACACCGAGACGAGCCGCCTTGGCCTGGTATGCCGACAGTCGGCCGCGCAGTTCGGCGCGCCGATCCAGCAGGCCCTGGGCCAGTTCGAGCGCCTGTTCGGCGCGGGCGTGCGCCGCGGCGATCCGGCGGCGCAACTCGCGCAGGGCGAAGGCGGCGCGCGCGTCCGGGGTTCCGTCGGCCAGGGCGTCGAGTTCGCCGCGCAGCGGACCGGTCTCGTCCCGATGAGCGGGCAGGGGTGCGGTGCGGATCTTCTCCTGCACCTGCTCGCGTGCCAGCGTGGCCCGGTCGACGATCCTGCCGATCGTCGCGAGCAGGTCGCGGGTCTGCGCGATCGCCGCCGGCCAATCGGCGCTCAGCACCCGTAGTTCGGCCAGATCGTGCGATTCGCGTTCCAGTCGGCGAACCAATTCCGCTACGCGAGAATCGGTTTCAGCCGCACTCGCGGCCAGCGGGTCGGTCGCCGAGCTGCCCAGCATATCGGTGACGGCCTCGGCGATCTCCCGCAGTTCCGGGGTGACGCCGCCGAGCCGGGTCAATTCGGCCTGGACCGGATTCAATGCCTCCAGCACCCGCGTGTTGGCCGCATCGACCGCGTCGAGGAACCGGGCGATCTGCGGAAACGCGGTGCGCATCCGATCCAGGGTGTCCGCGATGCCCACGAACAGCACCTGCTCACCGGGCCCGGTCAGCGAGCGCTGAGCCATCGGGATCGCGGTCCGCGCCGCCTCGTGCGGACGATCGCGCAGCAGTCTGGTGAGTTCGACGCGATCGGCCTCGGTGGGCTTGGCGCGCCGCGCCCGCACGACCCGCGCCTGATCCAGAATCGCCTGGACCCGGCCGAAATCCTCCCACATCAGATCCAGCAGCTGCTCGATCGGACGCCACTGCCGCGCGGTGACGCCGGTGGGCGGGAATCCGCGCAGCAGCACCAATCCGGGATGCCGATCCAGTTCCAGCAGCGTCGCGGTGACCGCGTCGATCTCGCGGCCGCGCGAGGCCAGTTCGCTGTCGATCTCGAGGGCGGTGAGCGCGTGCATCGGCGGTCTCACCCGCTGTAGTGCGCGGCCGGCGGTCCGGTCGAGGGACCGAGCGAACTCAGGCCGGCGTTGTAGAGCCGTTGCCAGGTGCCGTCGGCGCGGATGCGGTCGAGTACGCCGTTGACGAACCGGACCATATCGTCCTGGCCCTGCGGCAGCCCGACCGCGTAGTACTCGTACCCCAGGGGGCTGCCGACCACCTGGAGATTGGCGTCCTGCGCGGCCAGACCGGCAAGAATGGGCTCATCGGTGCTGACCGCGTCCACCTGCCCCTGCTGCAACGCCACCAGGCAGTCGGTCCAGTTCGTGACCCCGAGCACCGTCGGCGGATGCGGCAGGTTCAGGGCGAACAGCCGGTCGGCCGAATCCGCGCCCACCGTGACGCACACCCGTTTGCCGTCCAGATCGGACGCGGCTCGGACACCGGAAGTCTTGGCGGCCAGAATACGTTGCGCCGCAGTGAAATACGCGCTGGAGAAGGCGATGTCCCGGCGACGCTCGCAGGTCACCGAGAAGGTGCGCACCACCATGTCCACGCGGTGGTCGGTCAGCACGGGCACCCGCTCGGCGGTCGAGACCGAGCGCAGTTCGATCCGGTTCGGGTCGCCGAACAGGTCCCGGGCGATCTCGCGCGCGAGATCGATGTCGAAACCCTCGAGCTGTCCGGTGGACGGATCGCGGAAGCCGAACAGGTAGGTGTTCTGGTCGACCCCGACCGTCAGACGGCCCTTGGCCTTGATCCGCGCCATCGTCGAATCCGGCGCGAACGCACCGGAACTCGGCGTCAGGCTGGCGGTGAGGTCGCCGCATTGAGCGGCGGGCGTCGCGCCGGGCTTTATCGTCTGCGAATCGGGTGGCAGCGGCCGGACCGGCGAGACTGGTGTGGACACCGGCACGGCCGCATCGGCCCCGCAGCCCGCCAGCAGGGCGGTCGTCGCCAGGACGACCAGCGATCGCAACAACGGGATGCGCCTCACTGGAACTCCTTCAGCCGCGGCCAGAGTCCGATGACCGCGGCACCGGCCGCGAACACCAGTAGGACCAGTGTGCCCGCGGCGCCGCCGATCCAGCTGTCACCGGCCGAGGCGATCTGCTCGCGCACCTGCACCCGGGTCTGCGCGAGGTCCGCGCGCACCGAATCGTCCAGGGCGGTGAAGGTCGCGGACGAGTCGGCGGGCGCGGTGCCGATCGCCTGTTCCACCGCCGCGGGATAATTCGCGGCGCCGTAGTAACCGACCTGTTTGCGATGGCCCTCCAGCCACTGTGAGAACTGCCGCAGCACGGGCGAATCGGCCTGCGCCACCCCGGACAACCGGTCGTGCAACTGACCGGTCTTCGCCGAGAAATCGGCCTCGGTACCGGCGGTATCGCCGCGGGTGATCAATTCGAGCATCTCGTCGGTACGGGCCTGCTGCCCGAGAATTCGCGCCTGCGCGAGATTCTCCGAACGCGTGGTCGGCCCGCCCGCGCCGGTGTCGATCGCACCGGCCGAGGTGATCGCCGCGATCACGATCCACGCCAGCGCCACCAGCGCCGCGCCCGCGGCGGCGACGATGCCGAGATTGAACAGCCGGTTCGTGCGCCGCAACAGAATTCGCGAGGCCGCGCCCGCACCGGCCAGCACCACCAGCAGCAGCACGATCGCCAGCCATGGCGGTCCGGTGATCGCGCGCTGATCCGCACGCAGGGCGGCGGCGCGTTCGGTGGCGAGCCGAGCGGCGCTGGGCAGCAACGATTTCTGCATCAGGCCCGATGCCTCGCGCAGATAGGCGGAGCCGACCGGGAAGCCCTGCCGGTTGTTGGCCCGCGCGGACTCCACGAGTCCGGTGTAGGCGGGCAGGTCCGCGGAGATGTTCGCGACGATGCGGCGGCTCTGCGGATCGTTCGCCCCGGCCGTCGCGGTGGCCAGTGCGGTGGCCGCGTCGGCGAGCGCCTGCTGATACTGCGACCTGATCTGCGGCGATTCGATGCCGCCGGACAGGAATGCGGTGGCCGCGCTCGCGTCGGCCTGGGACAGCGCGACGTACAGGCTCTGCGCCGCGTTGTTCAGCGGCTCGGAGCGGGTCAGCGCGTTGTCGCGGCGAGCGGTCTTGTCGCTCAATTCATTTGCGCAGACCAGGCCGCAGGCCAGGCACAGCACCACCGCCGCGACGGCCACCGTGGCGATCACCCCGGGTGTGGTGGCGGCCAGACGCCGCAACCAGTCCGCGCCCTGACGGGCGGTCGCCGGTAGACGAAGTCTCAACTCCCTCCCCCTCCTGCACGCCGTTCGGGACTCCGGCGCGCCGAGGTCCCGAACGCGATCGTACGGGAGCCGTAATGGGTTCGCCGAACGATTGGATTTCCGGCCGCCGCGGCCCGGACGCACGGCGAAATCGAGACCGTCCGGCGAGCGGATCGTGATCGTCGCGCCGCCGCAGGCGTTCTCGGCAACCGATGGGCATGCGACGACCGCCGTGGCGGATCGATCGTGGGCGATATCGCCTATAGACATATTCCGACATCTGCCTTACTGTTGAGACATGAGCGATACTTTGTCTCGCGAGGCTCGATTCGAACTGCGATCCGGGGACAGCTGGCGCGATCCGTGGGGGATGTACGCCGCGCTGCGGGAGCAGGATCCGGTGCATCACGTCGTGCCCGAGGGGCGCGAGGATCAGGACTATTACGTGCTGTCCCGGTATCGCGACGTCTACGAGTCCGTGCGCGATCCCGAAACCTTCTCCTCCGCACAGGGTTTGACGGTCGACTACACCGACCTGAGCGCGATCGGGCTGGGTGAGAACCGGCCGTTCGTGTTCACCGATCCGCCGGATCACACGATCTTCCGGCGGCGGGTGGCGAAGGGGTTCACCCCGCGGCAGGTGCAGGAGATCAGTCCTGCGGTAAGGGAATTCGTCGTCGAGCGGATCGAGCGGTTGCGCGCGGCGGGCGGCGGCGACATCACCGCGGAGCTGTTCAAACCGCTGCCGACCATGGTCGTCGCGCACTATCTCGGCGTGCCCGAGGAGGATCGGGCCGCCTTCGACGGCTGGAGCGAGGCGATCGTCGCGGCCTCGGCCACCGGCACCGAGGGCGTCATGCAGGCGCAGGCCGCGGTGACCGAGCTGATGCAGTACTTCACCGGACTGATCGAAAAGCGCCGTGCCGCACCGGGTGAGGACACCGTCTCCCATCTGGTGGCCTCCGGGCTGGGCGCGGACGGGGACTTCGGGGAGATCCTGCAGATCCTCGGCTTCGCCTTCACCATGATCACCGGCGGCAACGACACCACCACCGGAAATCTCGGCGGCGCGGTGCAATTGCTGGCTCAGAATCCGCGGCAGCGGCGGCGGCTGATCGAGGACCCGGACCTGATCCCCGGCTCGATAGACGAATTCCTGCGGCTCACCTCGCCGGTACAAGGCTTGGCGCGCACCACGACTCGCGATGTCGAACTCGACGGTGGCGCCATTCCCGCGGGCCGTCGGGTGCTGATGCTGTACGCCTCGGCCAATCGCGACGAGCGCGAATTCGGCCCCGACGCAGCCGAACTCGACGTCACTCGCGGGCCGCGCAACATCATGACGTTCGGCAACGGCAGTCACCACTGCCTCGGCGCGGCCGCGGCGCGCATGCAGGCGACCATCGCACTGCAGGAGTTGCTCGCCCGCTGTCCGGAGTTCACCATCGACATCGACGCCGTGCGATATACCGACGGCAGCTATGTGCGGTGGCCGGTGAGCGTGCCGTTCAGCACCGAGGGCACGGCTTTGTGAGTGAGCCGGAGCGGCGGCCCGGGCGGAATTCGTGAGTGAGCCAGCCGACAAACCGTCGGCACGGCATGCCCGGTGACGGCAGGGTGGAGTCGAGAGCGAAGCGCGACGGAGTGAACGCTCGGCACGGCGCGCGCGGCGTATACCGGAGACGATCGACGACAGGAAAGTTGTGAGTGACTGGCTGGGTGAGGAGCGTTCGCTGAGCGCCGCCGAACGGATCCTGGACGCCGCGGCGCGGTTGTTCGCCGAGCGCGGGGTGGGAGCCACGCAGATGGGCGATATCGCCAAGGCCGCGGGGTGTTCCCGGGCCACGCTGTACCGCTATTTCGACAGTCGGCAGGCGGTGCAGCTGGCCTTCGTGCATCGTGCTGCCCGGCGGATCGGGGCGCGGGTCACCGCCGAGATCGCCGGAATCGCCGATCCGGGCGAGCGTGCGGTCGCCGGTGTGCTGGCCAGCCTGCGGGCGGTGCGCGCCGATCCGCTGCTGATCGCCTGGTTCCGTCCGGGGGATGCGGGGCTGGCCATCGAGATCGCGCAGACTTCGCAGGTCATCGAGGCCATCGCCGGATCGGTGACCGGCGATGCGCCGGACGGGGACGCGACCCTGCTGGCCCGCTGGCTGACCCGCGCGATCGTCTCGCTGCTGACCGTTCCGGGGCGCGACGAGGCCGAGGAGTCGCAGATGCTGCACCGCTTCATCGCCCCGCTGTTCGCCTCCACGCGAAACTGATTCAGGGCTCGTAGCGGTGCCGATCCGGGCTCGGCTCGACACCGATCCGGACTCGTCCCAACGCTGATTCAGGACCTCGCCTCGATGACGATCCAGGCTCGTTTGGACGCTGATTCGGGCTCGGCTCGACGCACCCCGTGCGCAGATCCGCACCCCTTGCGGGCCCTGCTCCGGGTGCGTATTCGGGCAATGGGTGCGGGTATCGGCGAAGAGTTGCGCGCGGGCTCGCGGATCGCAAGGGTGGAGTCCATGAATTCGCTCATCATGTCGGCGCGGGACCTCGAGTTCCTGCTGTACGAGTGGCTGGACACCGCGCGGCTGACCGAGCGCGAGTACTACCGGGAACACTCCCGGGAGACCTTCGATCAGGTCCTCGAACTGGCGCAGGAGCTGGCGACCAAGTACTTCGCCCCGCACAACCGGGCCGGTGATCTGCACGAGCCCACTTTCGACGGGGAGAAGGTACACGTCCTGCCGGAGGTCGAGCGGGCGCTGAAGGCGTTCGCCGAGGCCGGGATGATCGGCGCGGCCATGAGCGAGCGCGTCGGCGGTTCGCAACTGCCGCACACCGTGTTCACCGCGTGCATGTCCTGGTTCTACGCCGCGAATGTCGCCACCACCAGCTATCCCATGCTCACCATGGGCAATGCGAATCTGCTCGCCGCGCACGCCTCGCCGGAGCAGATCGAGCGGTTCGTCGCGCCGATGATCGAGGGCCGTTATTTCGGCACGATGGCACTGTCCGAACCGCAGGCCGGGTCCAATCTGGCCGATATCACCACCCGCGCCGAACCCCAGGACGACGGCACATACCGGATATTCGGCCGCAAGATGTGGATTTCCGGCGGCGATCACGAGCTGTCGGAGAACATCGTCCACCTGGTGCTGGCCAAAATTCCGGGCGGGCCCGCGGGCACCCGTGGCATCTCACTATTCATCGTCCCCAAATTCCTTCCGGCAGAGGATGGTTCGGAGACTCAGCGCAACGATGTGGTGCTGGCCGGAATCAATCACAAGATGGGCTGGCGCGGCACGGTCAACACCGCGCCGGTCTTCGGCGACGGCGCGTTCACCCCCGGCGGGCGGCCCGGCGCGGTGGGCTATCTGGTCGGCGAGCCGCATCGCGGGCTGTCCTACATGTTCCACATGATGAACGAGGCCCGGCTCGGCATCGGGCTCGCGGCGACCTCGCTCGGTTACACCGGATATCTCAAGGCCCTGGACTACGCCCGCAATCGCCCGCAGGGCCGCCCGACCGGCGCCAAGGACGGTCCGCAGGTGCCGATCGTCGACCATCCCGACGTACGTCGCATGCTGCTGGCCCAGAAGTCCTATGTCGAGGGCGCCCTCGCCCTGCAATTGTTCTGCGCGTCCCTGATCGACGATCTGCGGAGTGCCACAACCGATTCCGAGCGCACCCGCGCGGAGACGCTGCTGCGCGTGCTCACCCCGATCGCCAAGAGCTGGCCCAGCCAGTGGTGCCTGGCCGCCAACGATCTGGCGATCCAGGTGCACGGCGGCGCCGGATACACCCGCGATTACGACGTCGAACAGCACTACCGGGACAACCGGCTCAATCCGATTCACGAAGGCACACACGGCATTCAGAGCCTGGACCTGCTCGGTCGCGCGGTCACCGCCGACAACGGTGCGGCGCTGTCGCTGCTGCTGGACACCATCGGCGAGACCATCGCCGCGGCCGGAGCCACCGGCGACGCCGAACTCGGCCATTTCGGCGACGATCTGGCTCTCGCCGGTCAGCGCATCGCCACCAGTACCGCACTGCTGTGGAAGTCCGGGGATCCGGAGGTCGCGCTGGCCAATTCGGCGGCCTATCTCGAGGCGTTCGGACATGTGGTGCTGGCCTGGATCTGGCTCGAACAGGCGGTCGCCGCGCGCGGACACGCCAGTGCGTTCCACGAGGGCAAACGCGCCGCGGCGCGCTATTTCTATCGTTGGGAACTACCGCGCACCACACCGCTGTTCGATCTGCTCGACTCGCTCGATCGCACCACCCTGGACCTGGATCCGGCGTCGCTGTAGGCCCGCCGAGAGCTGTACCAGGATCAGGTCGCATTCGTCCAGACGGGGGCAACGACGCCGCACCGTACTCGCAGGGCTACACCCACCCGGTATAGGCGGATCCGATGGAACTCCTCAACCCGATCGACGCTCTCTTCCTCACAGCCGAATCGCGTGAACATCCCATGCATGTGGGCAGCCTGCAGATCTTCGAGCGGCCCGCCGAACAGGGGACCGATTTCGTGCGCTCGCTGTACTCGGAGCTGATGTCCGCCACGCCCGTGCGGCCACGTTTCCGGCGACGGCAGCGGCGCGTCCTCGGCAGCTTCTCCAGCGTGGTCTGGGCGCACGGCGAGATCGATCTCGAATACCACCTGCGCCGCTGCGCGCTGCCCCAGCCGGGCGGCACGGCCGAACTGCTCGATCTGGTCGAGCATCTGCACGGCACCCTGCTGGATCGGCATCGCCCGCTGTGGGAGGGCCGGATCATCGAGGGGATGGCGCAGGATCGACTGGCTCTCTACGTCAAGATGCATCACGCCCTCATCGACGGGGTCTCCGCGCAGCGGCTGCTACAGCGCAGCCTGACCGACGATCCGTTCGCCACCCGGATCCGCGCGCCGTGGACGGTGAGCCGGACCGAACCCGACCCCGATGTCCCCGAGAGCCTGTGGCAGCAGGTGCGGCATGCATTGCCGCGCTTGATCACCGAGGTCGGCGGTGTGCGCGGCACGGTGCGCGCGCTGACCGAGGGCAAGCTGGCGTTGCCGCTGTCCGCACCCCCGACGATGTTCAACGTCCCGATCGGCGGCGCGCGCAGTATCGCCGTCGGATCCTGGCCGATGGAACGCGTCAACGCCGTGCGCCGGGCCACCGGCGCGACTGTCAACGATGTTGTCCTGGCCCTGTCCGCCGCCGCCGTGCGCGAATACCTGCTGAAGCGAAACGCGTTGCCGGACAAGCCTCTCATCGCCATGGTCCCGGTGAATCTGCGCCGCACCGGCGATGCCGAACTCGAGGGCAATCTGATCGCAGCCCTGCTGTGCGATCTGGGCACCGATATCGCGGACCCGGCCCAGCGGCTGGCCGCGATCAGCACCTCGATGCGCGAATCCAAGCGCGTGTTCACCGAACTGCCGCGCTTGCAGGCGCTCGCCCTGTCCGCATTGCTGATGTCCCCGCTCGGGCTGACCTTCCTGCCCGGCTTCCAGGCCCTGCCCCGGGTTCCGTTCAACCTCGTCATCTCCAATGTGCCCGGCCCACGCAAACCGGTCTATCTGCAAGGCGCCCGGCTCGAGCACAACTACCCGCTGTCCATCCCGTTCGACGGCCAGGCCATGAACATCACCGTCACCAGCACCGCCGACAGTTTCGACGTCGGCATAGTCGGCTGCCGCCGCGCGGTCCCCCAACTGCCCACCCTCATCGACCACCTCGACAATGCCCTCACCGAACTCGAACACGCGACGTCCTAGGCTCTTGCTGATTCGGCTGTTCCGGTCGGCCATCGAGTTGGGCGCGTACCTGTGGGCGACCAGCCGAACTCACGGCCCGAGTGGCCGAGACACCACAGCCCACACGAGAACAGCCGACGGCGCTCATGAACGCGACGCCCCCGAGCGTGATCACGGCAGTTCCCGGAGCAACCGCAGCACACGGATACACAGTTCACACGCACCCGTGCGCTGGACCCGCAGTGCTGTTCAACTCGAGCCGATGCTCAGCGCGGCCGGTGCGGCGACGGCGCTCTCCGCTCTCCGGCGCTGGTATCTCCGCTGCGGTCGGCACCTCGCCGACACGCGGGGAATGTACCGGCGTAGGCACGGTAGGCGAAGCACCGGGGGCCGCGCACCCGACGTGACGCACCGGACGCCACTATTGCAGGTATGCACTGGCCGGAACTGCGCGCGCGATGTCGCCTCGAGGAGGATGCGGCGATACTGGCGCTGAACAAGCCCGCGGGAATCTCGGTGACCGGGGAGCGGCACGATACCGATATCGTGCGGCTCGCGCAGGAGGACGGCGAAACGCTGTATCCGGTACACCGGATCGACAAGGTGACCTCCGGACTGGTGCTGCTGGCCAAGGACCTCACCGCGCACGGTCAGCTGACCAGGCAGTTCAACAAACGTACGGCGGACAAGTGCTATCTGGCCGTCACCGCGTCGACCGGGCTGCCGCAGCACGGCGTCATCGATCTGCCGCTGAGCGTGGGCCGCAAGAACCGGGTGCGGATCGCGGCTCCGCGGGAGACCATCGCGCGCGCCGACGACGGTCCGGCGAGTGCCACCTGGTCGGTCGCGCGGCGAGATGTGCTGGCGGGCAAGAACTATCCGTCCCGCACCGAATTCACCACGGTGCTGCGCGGCGAGGCGCACACGGTGCTCGCGGTGCGCCCGATCACCGGACGGCGCCACCAGATCCGGGTGCATCTGGCCTGGATCGGACATCCGATCGCCGGTGATCCGCTGTTCGATCGATCCGGCGCGTACCCGCGCACGCACCTGCATTCGTGGCGGTTGCGCCTGGACGCGCCGTGGCGCGACTCCGCCGAACTGGTGCTGGTCGCACCGCCGGGCCCGGACTTCTGGACCGCGGGCACGACCCGGCTCACCGACGATCCCGACGCCCTGCTCGCACGCGCCGCGCACGCATGACCCGCCGTCCGACAGAGAACGATTGTCATGCATGTTCGCTATATTCGGTGGCGCGTCTCATGAAGACGCGACCGCAAGCGGCAATCTAGCCTGATGGTGTGCCGTCCAGGCACGCTCGGGCGCAACGGCGCGATCTCACGAGAAGGCACCCGCCGATGATTTTGTTGGCTCAGCTCAGCGACACACATTTCGACCTGAAAACCCGAAACGCCGAACGAGTCGAACGGGTGCTGGCCTATCTGGCCGCGCTGCCGCGGCAACCCGATGCGATCCTGCTCACCGGCGACATCACCGATGCGGGCAGGCCCGAGGAGTACGAACAGGCGCTGGTCACCCTGGGTTCCACCACGATCCCGCTGTGGGTACTGCCCGGAAATCACGACGACCGCAACGCGCTGCGCCGAGTGCTGCTCGGCGAGGATGCCTCGGCCGAGCCGCTCGACCGGGCGATGCGTCTGGACGGGCTGACGGTGGCCCTGCTCGATTCCACGGTGCCCGGCACCGGCGGCGGCGAACTCGGCGACGACACCTTCGCCTGGCTCACCGATCTGCTGCGCGCGACACCGCCCGGCGATGCGGTGCTGATCGCACTGCATCATCCGCCGATGGCGATGTACAGCACGGTCGTGGACCCCATCCGCCTGGCCAACCCGCAGTGGCTCGAACAGATCGTCGCCGCCGACGATCGCATCCTCGGCGTCTTCACCGGCCACGCGCACACCATGGGCACCACGCTGTTCGGCGGCAAACCGCTGGTCGTCGCCCCCAGCGTGGCCTCGACCATCGGCGGCGCCTGGGAGGTCACCGCCCCCGGCGAGGTTCCCATCGACTACGCCCCCGACCCCGCTCTGCTCCTGCACGTCGTCGACGAGGGCCGCCTCACCACTCTGCTGCGCCCGGTTCCGATGGGCGGTCGGATAGCCGCGGTGTAGTCGCGGCTCGGTCCGACGGCCCCACTTCACTCCCGGTTCCGGCTTCGGCGTCGGCACCACATCCGTCGGCACCACATCGATGAGCGGACGAGCCGGTCCAGAGGAATGGTGCGATTCGGATCGGCGAGTGATACAGGCATTTCGCGGCGACGGGCGTGGTCGTACGAGCCGTGCCGCTACTTGCGCACCCGCTCGCGGCGGTAGGAAGCCGGAGTGGTTCCGGTCCAGCGTTTGAAGGCGTAGATGAAGGTGGAGGCTTCGGCGTAGCCGAGTCGGATGGCGACGTCGCTGACGGACAACGGTGTGGCGGTGAGCATTTCCTCGGCCAGGGTGCGGCGAACCTCGTCCAGCAGGGCGCGATAGCTGGTGCCGACGGCGTCGAGGTGGCGGCGCAGGGTGCGGGTGCTCATATTGAGATCGCGGGCAACCGCGTCGATGCCCAGGGGCGCGGCATAGCCGTCGACGCCGCCGCGCGGCACCAGACGTTCGCGGACCTCCGCGGCGATGCCGGTGCGGGCGCGACGGCGATGCACCAGTTCCCGGCACTGGGCCAGGCACATCGCCCAGGTGTACTCGTTGGCCTGCGGCAGCGGCTGTTCGAGCACCGCGGGATCGAGTGCGAACAGGTTCTGCGGCTGCCCGAAATACGGTCGCACACCGACGATTTCGGCGAGACGATCGGCGTATTCCGGTTCCGGGTAATCGAATTCGGCGCGCAGCAGCGTCAGCGGACGGCCCAGCAGATCGCTCATCACCTGATGCATCGCCAGCACATCACGTTCCACCAGGAAGCGCCGCACATCCGGGGGGACCAGCTCGTCGTGGATATCGGCGACGAATTGTCCTGACTCCCAACGCGTTACCGGCAGACAGAAGGTGAAACTCAGCTCCAGATAGCGCAGCGCGAACGCGATCGTCTCGCCCAGGGTCGGACTGCTGACGCACGCGAAACCGAAGATGCCGAAGGTGGTGATGTGGTAGCGGCGCCCCACCTCCACACCGAGCGCCGGACGTTCCGCGCCGAGCGCGCGCACCAGATTGCGGATCACCGCCAACTCGGTCCGCGCATCAATCTGCGCGTCCGGATCGGCGAGGGTGCGCTCGGTCAGCGTGGTACCGCGCAGCATGACCTCGGCGGCCACCCCGTATTCGCGGGCGTAGCCGACCATCAGGGCGACACTCGCCATCCCTCGCGGGAAATCCCAATTGCGAATCGCGGGATGCTGCTCCGTTGCCATACTCCGATTATGGCCGAATATCTCGATCAACAGCGCCCCAGCTCTTTAGAGTGGAGGCTACACCCACAGCTGTGAGGAGCGCCACAATGTCAGCGACGATACCGTCCGTCATAATCATCGGCGCCGGATTCGGCGGCCTCGGCATGGCTATGGAGCTGCGGCGCAACGGTTTCGACGAATTCACCATCCTGGAGCGGGCCGCCGAACCGGGCGGGGTCTGGCGGGAGAACACCTATCCGGGCGCGGCCTGCGACGTGCCCTCACCGCTGTACTCGTACTCCTACGCACCCAAACCGGACTGGCCGCACCGCTACTCGGGCGCGGCCGACATCCTGAACTACCTGCGACGCCTCGCCGCCGACAACGGCCTGCTCGAGCGGATCCGATTCGGCGCGGACGTCACCGAGGCGGCCTTCGACGAATCCGCCGGAACCTGGACCGTGCATACCGCCGACGGCACCGAGTACACCGCTGACGTGCTGATCTCCGCGGTCGGCCAACTCTCGCGCCCGCAACTGCCCGCCATACCCGGCCGCGAGAAGTTCCGTGGCCCGTCCTTCCACTCCGCGCAGTGGGACCATTCGGTCGACCTGGCCGGTAAGCGCGTAGCCGTGATAGGCACGGGCGCGAGCGCGATCCAGTTCGTCCCGGCGATCCAGCCGCGGGTCGCGCACCTGACGGTGTTCCAGCGCACCGCGGCGTGGGTGGTGAAGCGCAGCGACCGCGAGTATCTGCCGATCCATCACGCACTGTTCCGCCACGTGCCGGGATTGCGTCTGGCACAACGTCTCTGGATATGGTGCTTCCTGGAGTTCTTCGCGCTGGGATTGGCGGATCTGCCGCCGCTGCGACGCCTGGTCGCCGCCCTGTGCCGCGCCAGCCTGCACCACGAGGTCACCGATCCGGCGCTGCGCGCGAAACTCACCCCGGACTACCCGGTGCTGTGCAAACGGGTGCTGTTCTCCAACGACTACTACCCCGCACTCGTACAGCCCAACGTCGACGTGGTGACCACAACGATCACCGAAATCGTCCCCGAAGGCGTGCGCACGGCCGACGGCGTCGTGCACCCCGCCGACGTGATCGTCTACGGCACCGGCTTCAAGGGCAGCGAATTCCTCTGGCCCATGCGGATTCTCGGCCGCGACGGCCTGGACCTGGCCGATGCCTGGACCGACGGCGCCCGCGCCTACCTCGGCATGACGGTGCCGCGCTTCCCGAACCTGTTCCTGCTGTACGGCCCCAACACCAATCTGGGTATCGGCTCGATCGTGTACATGATCGAATGCCAGGCCCGCTACATCCGCCAGGCTCTGACCCAGCTGGCCGGCCACCCCGGCCACACGCTCGAGGTCACCCCCCAGGCCGCTCGAGATTTCGACACCCACGTCCAGCACAGACTCCGCCGCACCCCCTGGTCCAGCTGCTCGAGCTGGTACCGCAACGCCGCGGGCCGCATCACCAACAACTGGCCCGGCACGGTCACCGCCTACCGCCTGCGCACCCGAACCCTCCACCTCACCGACTACGACCTCACCCCCACCCCATAACTCTCGGCACGGTCATCCCCAGGCGTCCACAGGCGCGATCGGCTCCGCACACAGCGGCCGCACCCGTTTCACACCGCGCGCACCCAGACGGAGCTCAGACGAGCCTGGCAGACTTGACCCGTGACCGCTCTTTCCACAGGCAGCGAACGGCCCCGGGTGGGGCAGGGGCCGTTGCGCCCGATCGAATTGGCCACGGGGGCGGTCCTGGCCGGTGTGACGGTGGGCTTGGTGACGGTCGGCACGGTCCTACCGATCGCCACCGCGCTGATGCTGATCGCGGCGGTCCCGATGGGCCTGCTCGCGCACCGGCACCGGTTGCGCGCGGTGTTCACCGCCGGTGCGGCGGCGACCCTGGTGACCTTCGTGGTGGCGGGCATGTTTCCCGCGTTCACCACGGTGGCGATGGCGATCATCGGCGGGATCGTCGGCATCGTCAAACGTCGCGGCGGGGGTCTGCCCGCGGTCATCGGCCTGTCGCTCCTGGCCGGCGCGGCGTCCTCGCTGTTCTCGGTCGGAATGCTGCTGGTGTTCACGGCCTCGCGGAAACTGCTGTTCGAGACCATCCGCAACCTCTCCAAGGGCGTGCAGCGACTCGCCGAACAGCAACCCCAGCTCGCGGCGTTCGGCCGGGCGCTCGGTTCGATCACCGACGCGGTCCTGCACTGGTGGTGGGCCTATATCGCCGGCGGGATCCTCATCGGCCTGGTCGCCACGGCGGTGTTCTCCTGGTTCGCCCTGGGTTCGGTGCTGGACAGGCTGACCTGGCTGCCCGGCCGCGATCTGCTGGACGCCCCGCCCGACAACCGCCCGATCGCACCGTTGCCGGTCACCCTGCACCGAGCGTCGTTCCGCTATCCGGGCGCGCGCGCCGATGCGCTCACCGAGGTCTCGCTCACCGTGGACGTCGGGGAGTTCGTGGCCGTCGTCGGACACAACGGTTCGGGTAAATCCACGCTGACCAGGCTGCTGGCCGGACGGCCACCCAGCGCGGGCGCGGTCGAACGTCCCGGCTCGGCGGGTCTGGGCCGACTCGGCGGCACCGCGCTGGTACTGCAACGTCCGGAGAGCCAGACCCTGGGCGTTCAGGTCGCCGACGACGTGGTGTGGGGCCTGCCGCCGGAACTGGCCGAGCAGGTCGATGTCGAATCCCTGCTGACCGAGGTCGGGCTCGGCGGGATGGGCAAGTCCGAGACCGCCACGCTGTCGGGCGGTCAGCAGCAGCGTCTGGCGGTGGCCGCGGCGCTGGCCCGCCGACCGGCACTGCTGATCGCCGACGAGGCCACCTCGATGATCGATCCCGACGGCCGCCGCGATCTGGTCGCCCTGCTGGCCGAACTGCCCCGGCGGCACCCGATGGCGGTCGTCCTGGTCACCCATCACGAGGCCGATGCCGCGGCCGCGAACCGCGTGGTGCACCTGTCCGACGGGCGGCAGGTGGACCGGCTGCCCGCCTGGCCGCGTCCCGCCCGCGACGAACGCCGCCGCCCGATGGGCGAGCCGATCCTGGAACTGCGCGACGTCCGCCACACCTACAATCGCGGAACCCCTTGGGCCGCAACGGCTCTGCACGGCATCGACCTCACCGTGCGACGCGGCGAGGCACTGCTGATCGTGGGCGGCAACGGATCCGGGAAATCCACGCTGGCCTGGATCATGGCCGGCCTGGTCGAACCGAGTCACGGCCGTTGCGAACTGCACGAGGGCACCGGAACCCGCCGGGTCTCCACGCGAATCGGCGCGGTGGGGCTGGCCTTCCAGCATTCCCGGCTGCAATTGCAACGACAGACCATGGCCGCCGAGATCGAGGACTGGGGCGGCAGCGGCACCGGCTCGGCCGCGGTCGGAAAGGCGCTGGACGCGGTCGGCCTGGATCGCGCACTGGCCTCACACTCGATCGAGGAACTCTCCGGCGGTCAGGCCAAACGCGTGGTGCTCGCGGCGATCGTGGCCAGTCATCCGCAGGTGGTGGTGCTCGACGAGCCGCTGGCCGGACTCGATCCGCAGGGCCGCGCCGAGGTGGTGGAACTTCTTGCCCGCCTGCGGGATTCGGGCCTGACGCTGATCGTCATCTCGCACGACGTGGCGGATATGACGGGCGTCTGCGACCGGACCGTGCACCTGCGCAACGGCCTGATACCGGAGACCGCGGTGCAGCCGACGCCCGCCCCCGCCCCCGCCCCCGGCCTCGCGGCGCGCAGCCTCACCCGGCTGACCCAGAAGCGCCCCGGCACGACCGGAGGCGACCGATGAGACCCGTTCCCGCACAATACATTCCGTTCGACATTCCGGGAGCCCCGCGATGACCATGGTGCTGCTGCGCGAGGTTCCGGTACAGAGCCCGGTACACCGGCTGTGGGCCGGGACGAAGATGATCGCGGTCTTCCTGATCAGCCTGATCGTCCTGTTCCAGCCCTCCTGGCCGGTACTCGGCCTGATGACCGCCTTCCTGATCGCCGTCGGCGCGGTGGCGCATCTGCCGCCGGGCACCCTGCCGCGACCGCCCTGGCAGTTCTGGGCACTGCTGAGCGTCGGATTCTTCACCTCGCTCCCCGCCGGTTGGCCGGCGGTGGCGCACTACGCGCAGACGATGACGTTCGCGCTGCTGCTGGTCGTCTCCTCCTTCCTGATCGCGTGGACCACCCCGATGGGCGAGATCGCCCCCGCGCTCGCGAAACTCGGCGCGCCGCTGCGCCTGCTGCGCATACCCGTGGACGAGTGGGCCGTGGTGGTGGCGTTGACGTTGCGCGGACTTCCGCTACTGCTGGACGAGATGCGCATCCTGCGCGCCGCGCGCAGACTGCGCCCGAACGACGGTCTGCTGCAACGCGCCACCGACAACGCGCTCATGGACGTCCTGACCGCGGCCATGGCGGTGTCCACGCGCCGCGCGGGTGAACTCGGCGAGGCGATCACCGCGCGCGGCGGCACCGGACAGCTCACCGCGTATCCGAGCGCACCGGGGCTTCGCGATGCGCTCGCGCTGCTCGTCGTGATCGCGATAGGCGTTGCGGCAGTGGCGATCAACACCGCGCTCTAGACCGAATCCCAACCGATCGGTAGGAATCCTCCGATTCGCACGGATCCGGGCGGGCAACAACCGACCCGGCGTCTTTTTCGCCCCCCGGAATCATCCAATCCCGCTCGAATCGCAAGGGATAACCCAGAATTCGCGGATTGTGCTGCCCGGATATCTCTAGGATTGCGCGAACGTGCAGCAGTTACCACCTCGCTACACGGATCCGCGCGCAACCCATATCGAGTAGCGGGAGTCTGTGCCTGCGCGCGCCGATGTTCTCCGACGAAACCGTTGAAGATTGGAACAGCAGAATGCTCCTGCGCAAGTTCACCGCTACCGTCGTACCGGTCGCGATCGCCCTGGGCCTCGGGGCCGGTACCGCGCACGCCGATCCCGCCATGCCCGTGGTGCACTACGTCACCAAACTGGTGGGCAATACCGTGCAGACCACACTGACCGGCGGGTCCTTCCGCCTGGCGGCCGACCAGCGCACCGTCGACATCCGCGACGCCGACGGCAACACCGTCGTCACGCTGCCGCTGTCGATCCGGCAGAACGGCACGGAATATCCACTGCCGCACCGGATCAGCGCGGATTCGCACGAACTGGACCTGACCGCGGTGAAGAATGCGGCCGCGGCCCGTCCGGCACGGGCGATTCCGGTGGCCTCGGTGACGGAGAACCAGCGTGCGCTGGAGTCCTTCTCGAGCCAGTTCGGCATCGCCACCGCGATCGGCGGCTTCCTCGGCACGGCCCTGGGCGCGCTGATCGGGCTGACCGGCATCGTCAGCGGCCCCGGCGTGGTGGCGAGCGTACTGGCCGGCGCCTCGCTCGGCGCCATCATCGGCACGATCGTGGTCGGCGGCCCGGCACTGGTTCTCGCGGGAATCGACCTGGTCGACACGCTCGGCGCCGCACCCGGCACCACCAAGTGGAATCAGTGATCACGCGGTCATCGAATGGTGCAGCCCGGTTTCACGGGCTGCCCGGCGAAGCGGTCGCCGAGGAAGTTCATGCCGCCCAGGGCCTCACCGGCCGCCGCGCCGTTGTGTGTGGGGAAGGGTGAGTGGACCGCCGTGAGAGTCGTCCCCATCGCACAGTACCGGTCGACCGCGGCGCTGAATCCGGCCACGGGGATCACGTCGTCGGAGTTGCTGTGATACATGTACAGCGGAGTGTCGATCGCGGCGTAGCCCAGTTCGTTCGCCGCGGCCGTACCGCGAAATTGCTTGCTACCCAGTAGATTCGGGGCAATCGTGTAATCGTCGACATGTGCGTTGACGTACTGGGGCACCAGATTCGATCCGCAGGCGGCGGCATTCGCGGCCATCAGCGCGCGACCGCGATCGTTGAGCATGCCGGACAGGCCGGATTCGGGGTGATTGCGGGTCAGCGCCATGACGATCAGCAGGGCCAGCCCGGCCTGGCCGCCGCCGTCGACGCGCCGGGCGATCGCGGGGATGTCGGCCGGAACACCACCGGTACTCATCCCCGCGAACCGCAGCTGTGGTGCGTAGGTCGCGCGCATCTGCGCCGCCCACAGCGTGGCGAACGCGCCGCCCGAATATCCCCATGCCCCAACCGGACTCGCCGCACCCACCCCGCCCGGCGCGAAGGACAACGTCGCCCGCACACCGTCCAGCACCGCGCGGCCCGCACCCGGGCCATCGAGGAACCGTGAGTAGGGGCCCTCGTAATCGCTGATCACCAGGGCCCAGCCGCGCAGCAGTGCGGCGGTCATGAACGGCACGTCCAGCAGGGTGTTCACCACGCCCGGATCGTGCCCGCCGGAGAACGCGAAGGACGGCGCGCATCGCGTGCCGAGGCTGTCCTCGGCCACCTGATAACTCAGCAACGGCCGCTGCCCCTTGTCCCACGACGTGGTCGGCACCACCACCGTGGCCACGTCCAATATCGGCCGATTCACCGAATCCGTTGTGCGGTACTGCAATTGCCACGCCGAGACCGGAAGCGGCAGACCGAACACGTTGATCGGACGAGTACCGAGCACCGCACCGTCCGGATGTGCGGCCAGATCCGCGGGCGCGGCGTAGAACGGGTCCTCGTCGGGGACGGGCACATGGGCGCTGACCGTCCGCATCGACAGCAGGCCCAGCACCATCGCGATCGCCACGGCCAGGACCACGCCCGTCCGCCGACGCGAGGCGTGTGCACCCGCGAGCCACCCGAAACCCATCCGATTACCTCCCACGTCGCCGCACGAGGCACCGCGAGCACCGATCACCCCGACCGCACCTCACCACCGAACGTGCACGCTAGCGGTCCCGAATCCCCAGGTCAACGATGTCCGCGGCCGGTCGGACAACGTTTCCGCGACACGCCGGGCCCGGTACGACGGGTGGAGACCGCATGCGGCGCTCAGGCGCTCGATCCGAGCCAGCCCGGGTGCCAGAGGCGGCCGGACTCGGTCCAGTTCATATAGCGCACCGTGCCGGTGAGTTTCGGCGTCACCCAGACCGCGTCCTCGCGTTCGGCGCGAGTGAGGTCGTTGTCGAACGGGCTGGTCTTGCGTCGCAGTCGGCGCATGCGGGCGGCCAGATCCGCCATTTCCCGCTCGTCGAATCCGGTGCCGACCCGCCCGGCGTAGATCAGCTTGTCCTCGTGCGGCACCCCGACCAGCAGGGAGGCGAACGGTCGCGCGGCACTGCGTCGCCAGCCGCCGATCACCACCTGCTGCGTGCGCCAGTTGCGGGTCTTGATCCAGGACTGCCCGCGCCGCCCCGGCAGATAGACCGAGTCCAGCCGTTTGGCGACCACGCCCTCCAGCCCGTGCTCGCGGCTGTGGTCCAGCGCCTGCGCACCGGAACCGTCCAGCAGAGGCGGCACCAGCAGGGTAGGCGAGCGCGCGGCCAGCGCCTCGAGCACCCGGCGACGATCCGAATAGCGTTTGCGGACCAGGGATGTGCCGTCCAGATACAGCACGTCGAAGGCGACGAATTCCGCGCGAACCGAATCCGCCTGGAGCAGAGCGAGATTCGCGACGCCGTCGGCGTCGAAGACGACCGCCTCCCCGTCGAGCACCACGCGGTGCTCGCCCAGTTCCGCGCCGAGCGCGGCCAGGCGCGGATACCTTTCTGTCACAACGTTTCCCGCGCGGCTGCGCGCGGTGACCACGCCGTCGGCGATCTCGACGATCAATCGGAAGCCGTCCCACTTGGTCTCGAACGCCCAGTCCGACGCGTCCAGGGACGCCACATCGCCGGGGGTGGCCAGCATCGGACTCAGATCGTGCGGCATCGTCACCTGGCGACGCGGCTCGCCATCCGGAATTTGTTGCACCGCATCTTGTTTCGGCTTCATCAGATGCATGAGCCACTGATCGCCCCTGGTCCGGATCAGCGCGTAGCGACCGTTCAGGCGGGTACCGCGCAAGCGCACGATCACCTCGTCCTCGCGCCACTTCTCGGTCTCGTAGGTGCCCGAGTCCCAGATCGTCATCTCACCCGCCCCGTACTCTCCGCGCGGGATGGCGCCGTGAAAGTCGAGGTATTCCAGCGGATGATCCTCGGTCCGCACGGCGAGCCGATTCTGCGTGTTGGATGTCGGCGGCCCCTTCGGCACGGCCCAGGACGCGAGGACTCCCTCGCGCTCGAGCCGGACGTCCCAGTGCAGGCGGCGGGCGTGATGTTCCTGCACGACGAAGCGATTACCTTCGCCCGGCGTAGGCGGTTGCGCCGGAACGGGTTCCGGGGTTCGTCCGGGATCGCGCTTCGAGCGGTAGGCGGTCAGCGCGTCCGGCGTGGCACTGCGGTGCGATGAGTCCAGTCCCGCGAGGAGATCACCGTGCTCGCGCCAGCGAGTCAGTACCTCTTCGAAGCTCGAGTGCCGCAGGTTCTCCCGGTCCTCGAGCTCGTCCCAGGTGCGTGGCGCGGCAACCGTCGGCGAGGTGCGTCCGCGTAACGAGTACGGGGCGATGGTGGTCTTGGACGGGTTGTTCTGACTCCAGTCCAGGAAGACCTTGCCCGGGCGAGCCGCCTTGGCCATCGTCGCGGTCACCAGGTCCGGGTACAGCTTCTCCAGTCCCACCGCCACCTGCTTGGCGACCGTGGAGGCCCCGGACGGATCGAGCACGCGCGCCAGCGGCACGTAGACGTGAATCCCCTTGCTACCGCTGGTCACCGGATAGGCATCCAGCCCGACGTCGCGCACGGTATCGCGGATCCGGATCGCGACCAGCGCGCATTCGGCCAGTCCCACTCCCGGGCCAGGATCCAGATCGAAGACCAGCCGGGTGATCGGACCGCGCTGGTCCCCGTCGAAAATCCATTGCGGCACATGGATTTCCAGCGCCGCCTGCTGTCCGAGCCAGGCCAGGCCCGCGACCGAATCGATCAGCGGGTACACCACCCGGCGATCCGAATGCTGCTGCGCTCGACGGTCCAGCCACTTCGGCGCGTGCGCGGCGAGATTCTTCTCGAAGAAGGAGGGTTCGGCGACACCGTTGGGCCAGCGCTTACGGGTCACCGCCCGACCGGCGATATGCGGCAGCAGTGCGGGCGCGATCGTGGTGAAATACTCGATGACCTGGCCCTTGGTGGTTCCGGTCGACGGATACAGCACCTTGTCGAGGTTGCTCAGCCCAACCTCGATACCCCCGAAATCCCGGCGGGTGGCCATGGTCGAAGTTTACGGGGAGATAGCTGCGGACCGGATTCGCACACACGGTCCAGACGGACGGGCCGACGAACATGCCCTGCAACACAGCCCGTCCGACAACAGATGACCGGGGATCAGCCCTGGCCGGGCTCGGGCTTGGTTTCGCTCGGCGGCGCGGCATCGGGCGCCGACTCGGTCTCCGCGGCCTTCTCCGACTCAGCCTTCTCCGACTCGGCCTGGGCCGGTGCTGGCGGCGTGGGCTCGGCAACCGGCTCCGCCTGCGGTTCCGCAGCGGGTGCCGCCGGCTCGGGAGCGGGTGCGGCCTGCGCGGCAGGCTCGGATTCGGCCGAACCGGCCTGCTCCGGTATGGCGTTCTTCAACGCCGCGGCGCCCTTGCCGATCTTCTCGGAGTACTTACCGCCGGTCTTCTCATCGATGAAACCGCCCGCCTTGTCCACGGCGCCGGAAATCTTGTCGGCGTTCTCGGCGGCAACCTCCCTCCCCTTGCCGACCAAGCCCTTGAGGGTATCCATCAGACTCATGCGTCCCGCTCCTTCACCCATCGGATTTATCGCTGGTCAGACCACATCTTCCCACCAGTGCACCTGTGGTGATAGCGCATTGGCATCGATACGTTGCCCCGGCAACGGAACCGATACCGAAGTCCCGGCCGCACGCGCGGAGGCGACCAGCCGCCGCACCGGCTCCGACCAGCCATGGAACGCCAGATTGAAAGTCGCCCAGTGAATCGGGACGATCACGCCGTGTCCGGAATCTCCGCGGCACACATCGGCGTGTGCGCGCACCGCCTCCTCCGGATTCATGTGCACATCGGGCCAATGCACGTCGTACGCGCCGATCGGCAACAGCGTCAGATCGAACGGCCCCAGGCTCTCGCCGATCTCCGCGAATGCCTTGGTGTAACCGGTATCTCCGCCGAAATAGACGCGCCGGGTGGGTCCGGCGATCGCCCACGAGGCCCACAGCGTCGTATTGCGCACCAGTCCGCGACCGGAGAAGTGCCGCGCCTCGGCACACGTCACGACCAGCTCGCCCGGCCGCCCGCCGCCGATCGGTTCGGACAGGGAAAATGAAGCGCCCCAATCTAATTCGACGATGCGATGTTCGGGAACGTCCCACATGCGCAGATGCGCGCCGATGCCGATCGGCACCACGAAGGGCGCATCCTGACTCGCGACCAGACCGGTGACCGTATCGCGGTCCAGATGGTCGTAGTGATCGTGCGAGATGACGATCGCATCCACCGGCGGCAGCTCCGACAGCGGCACCGGCACCGGATGCAGCCGCGCCGGCCCGACGATCGCGGACGGCGAAACCCGTTCGCTCCACACCGGATCGGTGAGAATCCGGTACCCGTCGACCTCGAGCAGCGTCGAGGCGTGCCCGTACCAGGTGACCGCCAGTTCACCGGCCTGCTCGGGCACTTCCGGTGTGGCCAGCGGGATCCGGCCCGCCGGACGTCCGACTCCGCGCCGGGTCAGCGCCGAGAACATCAGCGACACACCGGATCCCGAAACCATCGTGGAACTGGGCTCGGTGTTGTAGAACTGCCGGTTGCGGTAGCGCGCGGACCGCGCCGCCACCGGCGCGATCGCCGACACCGAGGCGCCCATTGCCCCGGGCATCTCCCAGACCGCCCGCGCGACCCAGCTCAGTCCGACCGCGCCCGCCACGCCCAGGGTGGTCCGGCGCAGGATCGTGGTGAATGTGCTCATCAGCGCCCCTCGAATTTCGCCGGGCGCTTCTCCTGCCGGGCCAATCGCGCCTCCTGCGCATCCGCGCTGGTCCAGGCCGCCTCGAGCGCGTCGCGCTGCGCCGCCGACTGCGGATCGCGGGTGCCGTCGTCGTTGAGCACCAGCTTGAGATGACGCAGCGAGAGCGGAGCCAGCTCGGCGATCGACTTGGCCCATGCCTGCGCGTCGGCCAGCGTCCCGATCCGGTTCGCGAAACCGAAAGTGTATGCGTCGGAGGCCGATACGGTGTCCAGGCCCAGCAGGATGCTGCGCGCGGGACCGCCGCCGATGATCGAGGCCAGCCGGCGCACGGTCCAACGATCCACGGAGACACCGATTTTCGCGGCGGGGATACCGATGTAGGCCTCGGGCGCCATCACTCGCAGATCCGCGGCCAGCGACAGCTGCACGCCGCCACCGAGTGCCGGACCGTTGAGCGCGGCGATGACCGGGACCGGTACGGACTCGATCACGGACAACATGTCCATCAGGGCATCCAGGAAGGTCTGCGAGTACACCCCGTTCAGGTCCGCACCGGCACTGAAGACCGTCCCCTGACCGGTCAGGACGATCACCCGGGCATCCGCCGCGGCGGTGACCACGGCCTCTCGCAGCCGCCCCACCAATTCCTCGTTGAGCGCGTTGCGGCGCTCCGGACGCTGTAATTCGATGGTGACCACGTCACCATCGCGACTCACTGCGAGCAAAGGGGGCCTCCCCGGATCGTGCGGTAGTGGACTGGACGCGCGGTCTCGCCTCGGACAACCTTCACTGTATTAGGCTCGCGGTTGCCCGGCCGCACCCGACGCACTGCGCGGTACTGTGGCGGCCGTGACCGCACCCGATGTCGAGATCCTGGTGATCGGCGCCGGACAGGCCGGACTGTCCGCCGGATACCATCTGCGACGCCTCGGATTGCGCCCCGAACAGGACTTTCTCATCGTCGATCACGCGCCGGGCCCCGGCGGGGCATGGCAGTTCCGCTGGCCCTCGCTCACCCTCACCACCGTGAACGGTGTGCACGACCTCCCGGGAATGGCATTTGCCGAGGTGCTGCGGCCCGGATCCGAACAGGCCCGCGCCGCCACCGCCGTCCCCGAGTACTACGCCCGCTACGAGGAACGCTTCGACCTGCGAGTCCACCGCCCCACCACCGTCCGCGTGGTCTGCGACCGCGCCACCCCCACCACCTGCCCCACCGAATCCGTCGACGGACTGTTGCACGCGGAGACCGTCCCGGGGCCGCCCGGCGGCACAGCACCCTCCGGCAGGGCGGCCGATCACGCATCCGCCGATACACCGACGTCGGCGAGTGAACACGGCGCCCACGCCCCAGCGCTCCGCCCGTCCGGCGCGGACGGGTCCGGCAGCACCGCACCATATTCCGGCGAGTCGGCCGACGGAGCGCGTCGCATGCCCGGCAACGCACCGGACACACCTGGATCAGGCAGCACTGCAACACATCCGGGCACCACGACGGATCGAGCGCATCACGCTGCCGGTGCCGAGTCCGACGATGGTTTCGAAACGTCCGGCGAATCTTCGGGTGCGCCAACGACTTCCGATTCCGATGTAGCCACGCTGCGGGTGCGTGGGCTGATCAACGCGACCGGGACCTGGGAGAAGCCGTTCATCCCCTACTATCCGGGGGCGCAGACCTTCGGTGGGCGGCAGTTGCATGCGCACGACTATCGGACCGCCGGGGAATTCGCGGGGCGGCACGTGGTGGTCGTGGGCGCCGGGATCTCGGCGGTGCAGTTGCTCGACGAGATATCGCAGGTGACCACGACGACCTGGACGTCGCGGACCGAACCACGGTGGCGCACCGAGGAATTCACCCGCGAGGCCGGTCGCCGCGCGGTGGCGATGGTCGAGGATCGGGTGCGGCGCGGATTGCCGCCCCGTTCGGTGGTCTCGGTGACCGGGCTGCCGGTGGACGATCGGATTCGCGCCGCCCGCGCTCGCGGTGCACTGGACTGGCATCCGATGTTCACCCGAATCGAACCGGGCGGCGTGCGCTGGCCGGACGGCACATTCCAGCCCGCCGAGGTGATCCTGTGGGCCACCGGATTCCGCAGTGCGCTCGATCATCTCGCGCCGCTGCGACTGCGCGGACCGGGCGGCGGCATCACGATGACCGGCCGGCTGGCGACGCGGGTCGCCGCGGACCCGCGCATCCACCTGCTCGGCTACGGCCCGTCGGCCAGCACCATCGGCGCGAATCGCGCGGGCCGGGCGGCGGCGGTGGAACTCACCGAACTCCTCGGCCTGCGCCGCGCGTAACCGCACGACAGCGGGTGATCAGGACTCCAGACCCTCACGGTAGGTGTCCGGATCCGGGCCGAGGCGAGAGCCGGTGTCCAGGGCGGAGATGAGTTGCATCTGCTCGAAGCTCAGCTCGAAGGAGAACACGTCGAAGTTCTCCTTGATCCGCGTCGGCGTCACCGATTTGGGAATCACCACATTGCCCAGTTGCAGATGCCAGCGAATGAGCACCTGAGCGGGGGTGCGGCCGACCTCGGCGGCGATCGAGCCGATCGTCGGATCCTTCAGCTCCGCACCCTGTCCCAGCGGGGCCCACGCCTCGGTCGCGATGCCGTGTTCGGCGTGGAAGGCACGCAGTTCCGGCTGCGCCAGACCGGGGTGCAGCTCGACCTGATTCAGCACCGGCGTCTCACCCGTTTCGGCGATGAGCCGCTCCAGATGCTCGCTGGTGAAATTGGACACACCGATCGATCCGACCCGGCCCTGCGCCTTGATCTCCTGCATCGCCCGGAACGTATCGATGTATCGATCCGCCGCGGCCACCGGCCAGTGGATGAGGTACAGATCCAGATAATCCATCTTCAGCTCGGCCATGGTGGCGTCGAAGGCGCGCAGCGTGGAGTCGTAGCCCTGTTCGGAATTCCACAGCTTGCTGGTGAGGTAGACCTCGTCGCGACCCAGACCGGATCTGCGCACCGCCTCGCCGACGCCGGCCTCGTTGCCGTAGACGGCCGCGGTGTCGATGCTGCGGTAACCGACGGCGAGCGCCGTCGCGACCGCCGCGGCCGCCTCGTCCGGTGGGACCTGGAAGACGCCGAAGCCGAGTCTCGGTATCACTGACCCGTCGTTCAGGACGATCGAGGGGACGGCGCTGGTCTCGCTGCGATAGGTCACAATTCGACGGTAGAAGCGGTTCGTCCAACCGTCAACGAACGTCCCGGAGCGTGTTGACACGACATCCGGCGCTCATCGCAGGCCCAACCGACGGTACCGCCGATTGCGGGCCGGAACGAGTTCGTCCGCCGATCGGCCGCCCAGCCCGGTCAGTTCGTCGGCGATCGCGCTCACCATGCGGCGGGCGAATTCGACCGATTCGTCCGCGGCGTCCGGATATTCGGGCACGATGCGATCCACCACACCGTCGGCCAGCAGATCGCCCGCGCGGATGCGTTGCGCGTCGGCGAGGGCGGGCGCGTGCTCGGTATCGCGGAAGACGATGGCACTGGCGCCTTCCGGCGGCAGCGGCGCGAGCCAGGCGTGCGTGGCGGCGAGCACCCGGTCGGCCGGGAGCAGGGCCAGTGCGCCGCCACCACTGCCCTGTCCCAGCAGCACCGAGACGGTCGGCGTGCCGAGGGTGATGAGATCGGCCAGGCAAAGGGCGATTTCGGGCGCGAGCCCACGTTCCTCGGCCTCGCGCGAGAGCGCCGCACCGACGGTATCGATCACCAGCACCAACGGCAGGCGGAGTTCCGCGGCCAGATGCATACTGCGCCGGGCTTCCCGCAATGCGGCCGGGCCCATGGTGTTCTCGGCGGTCTGCCCCGCGCGATCGTGGCCGAACACCACGCACGCTCTGCCGCGCAGGCGTGCCAGGGCCAGCACGACGGTCCGGTCCGACTCTCCTTGACCGGTGCCGCTCAACGGAACTCGATCCGTCGCATGACGCAACAGCTCACGAATACCGGGACGATCCGGGCGGCGGGAGATCAGCACGGAGTCCCATGCCGACTGGTCTGTACTCGAACCCGCATGTCCCGCAGGGTATTCCACGGCACCGGACACCGGAGGTTCGGCGGCCGCAGGTCGGCCGGACTCCTGCGAGTCCGAAATCGCCTGGCTGTGCACGACATTCAACACCCGGTGCACGATCCGCCGGAACACCCGCACCGGCACCACACCGTCGATGACCCCGTTGCGATACAGATTCTCGGCGGTCTGCACCCCTTCGGGAAACGGCCGTCCGTACAGCGCCCGGTACACCCTGGGGCCGAGGAAGCCGATCAGCGCGCCCGGCTCGGCGAATGTCATGTGCCCCAACGAACCCCAGGACGCGAACACTCCGCCCATCGTCGGATCGCGCAGATACACCAGATACGGATACCCGGCCGCCTTGTGCATCGTCACGGCCCCGGCGATCTTGACCATCTGCACGAAAGCGACTGTGCCCTCCTGCATCCGGGTGCCGCCCGAGGTCGGCGAGGCCACCAGGGGCAGCCCGAGCTCGGTCGCGCGCTCCACCGCCAGCACGACCCGCTCGGCCGCCGCCACCCCGATCGACCCCGCGAGAAACCCGAATTCACAAGCGATCACGGCGATCCGCCGGCCGCGCAACCGGCCCTCGCCGGTCACCACCGATTCATCGGACCCCGACCGTTCCGAGGCCGCCCGCAACTCCTCGCGGTACTCCGCCCCCGCCGCAACCCGCACCGGCGGCCGGTCCCAGCTCATGAAGGAACCGGGATCGAGCAACTCCTCCAACAACTCTCGCGCACGGATCACTGTGTCTTCTGCCTCCGCTCCACTCAGTCCAGGACCGGGGCGGGCCCCGGCCAGGAGTCGGCGTTGTCCAGGGTGAACGGAACTCAGGTGTCTGAGATGTTCGCCTCTGCTCCCTTGTTCGGGGGCGGCAGGTCGAGTTAAGAATATGTTCGCGGGAGCGTAGACGGTCCGCTACACGGCGTTCGTGATAGCGAGAGCTAATCGATGGCAGCACTCATCGCGTCATGACAGTCGCACCCCTGCCCGAGATGCGCGACGTGTCCGATCCACCCGGACCGGACCGAACGCATCCCCGGCAGGAATGCGACTGTGACCACCCCGTAGCGCCGGAACACGCCGCGGAGCGCCGAACGGCCCAACCACCGAACAGGGCTCGCGACCCTGCCGCCGGTCTCAGTAACCCTGGACGACCTTGCGCAGCGCGTACTCGGTGACCGAGACCAGCGCCTGCTTCACCGGCTCGCGCCGACGCGCGTCGATCGACATGATCGGCACGTCGGCCGGGACGGCCAGCGCCTGGCGGATGTCCTCGGTCGGATACCTGGGCGCGTCGTCGAATTCGTTGATGGCGACCAGGAACGGCAGGCTCCGCGCCTCGAAATAATCGACCGCGGCGAAGCTGTCCTCCAGCCGGCGGGTGTCGACCAGCACCACGGCGCCGATGGCGCCGCGGATCAGGTCGTCCCACATGAACCAGAAGCGGTACTGGCCCGGTGTACCGAACAGGTAGAGCACCAGGTCGTCGGCGAGGCTGATCCTGCCGAAGTCCATGGCCACCGTTGTGGTGTTCTTGGTCGGCACGGCGGCCAGGCTGTCGACCCCGACACTGGCATTGGTCACCAATGCCTCGGTGCGCAGCGGAACGATCTCCGAGACCGCACCGACCAGGGTCGTCTTGCCCACACCGAAACCACCCGCGACCACGATCTTCGCCGAGGTAGGTTTACTGGTGCGGGTATCGACCTGGGCCGTCGAATCAAATACGCCGGAGTCCACTAAGAACCCTTTCGATCAGCTCGCGACGTTCATCGTCGCTCGAGTCGTCCTTCAATGTCGCCGAGACTCGTACATGTCCGGCCTCGATGAGATCGGCAACGAGAACACGTGCCACCCCGATCGGGATACCCAGCCGGGCAGCCAATTCGGCAACCGATGGCGACTCCCTGCACAACTCCACGATTGACGTCTCGATATTGGTGAGTTCGAACTGCCGCTCGAAGGCGACCGCTTGCGCTGCGACGAGCGCCTCCAACGCCAACTCGACCGTCGGCCGCGTGCGGCCGGCGGTCAGTGAGTACGGGCGTACGAGGCTCGGCTCGGCGCTCCCCACGCGCTGGTTGTCTATGTCCATCCCACCATCAGGAACCCATCGTGACGCGAGGCGTCGCCTGAACCGTCTGGCCCACTCGCTCAACCAGCAGCGCCATCTCGTAGCCGACCTGGCCGATATCGCACGACGTGTTGGTCAGCACGGCCAGGTAGGACCCGTCGCCGACGGCCATCAGCAATAGGTAGCCGTGTTCCATCTCGACCACCGACTGCAGAACGGTGCCGCCTTCGAAGAGGTTCGACACACCCACCGAGAGGCTGGCCAGCCCGGCGGTCACTGCGGATAGCTGTTCGGCACGGTCCACGGGCAACTGGGCACTCGCGGCCATCAACAGACCGTCCGCCGAAACCAGCACGGCATGAGCGACGCCAGGAACCTCGTTGGCGAAGTTCGAAACCAGCCAGTCCAGCTGACGGTTCGTACCACCTAGATCGGGGTTCATCGGTCTCCTTTATCTCCGGTAAGGTTCATTGCCTTCATTGCGCGGCCATCCCGGACGCCCTGCTGGTGACGACTCAGACTTGACCTGATCGAATCGGGGTCCCGGTTACTCGGTACCCGGTCGACCTTGCCACCGACGCCACCGGGAACGAGCCGGTTACCCGGATCGCGCTGCGGCAGTCCGGACGCGGTGCGCTTCTCCGAGGACACCTCGACCGCCCGGCGGGCGGCCTCCCAGCCCTCGTCGCCCGGCGACTCGAAGGCGGCAGCCACCTGCGAACGATCCGAATTCGGATCCGCCAGCCAGGCCGACATCATCTCCGCGAAGATCGGACTGTCGGCCATCGACGAGCGATTGTCCTCGGTGGGCTGCAACCGCGTCTGGAAGAACGCGGCCGTCTTCTGCGGGTTGGACTTGAAACTGTGGCGACCGCGTTCGCGGCCCTCGCCCAGGTCCTCCCCCTTGTCTGTGTTCTGCGCGGACCGATCCGCCGGCGGCAGGCTCAGGCCGGGCGTCGGCAGCGGCCGCGGCGGCAGCCCTGCGCCGGGCTTACGCTGCGGCAGACCGGTTATACCCGAATCCCGCCGTGGCGGCTCGGTTTCCGCGGAATCCCGCTGCGGCAATCCGGGCGAAGCCGGGCCGCGCTGCGGCAGACCGGTTCCGGCGGCGTCGCGCTGCGGCAGGCCGCTGGCGCTCGAATCACGTCGCGGCAGATCGCCGGTCAGCGCATCACGCTTGGGCAGGTCACCGGTGAGCGGATCGCGCTTGGGCAGATCACCCGTCAGCGCATCGCGTTTGGGCAGACCGTTGCCGATACTCTCGCGCTTGGACAGGCCGTTGCCGTCCCGCTGCGGCAGACCGTTCTCCCGCTGCGGCAGACCGTTGCCCTCACGTTCGGGCACTGCGTTACCGGCCGGACCGCGTTGCGGCAGACCGTTACCCGCGGCATCACGCTGCGGCAGACCACCCGGACCGCGCTGCGGCAGGCCGTTCGCGCCGGGCTGACGCCGCGGCAGACCATTGGCGCCCGCCTCACGCTGCGGCAGACCGCCCTCACGCGGCGGGAGACCACCTGCGGCCGAATCCCGCTGCGGCAGACCGCCTTCACGCGGCGGCAGGGCATTGCTCGCGGCGTCACGCTGCGGCAGGTCCCCGCTCAGCGGATCCCGCTTCGGCAGGCCGGTGCCCGGCGCATCGCGCTGCGGCAGACCGTTGCCCGCCGTATCGCGCTGGGGCAGACCGTCGCTCGCGGCATCACGCTG
>NZ_BDBQ01000056.1 GCF_001613065.1 Nocardia miyunensis NBRC 108239 | reverse complement strand
GCTGACGCTGCGGCAGGCCGTCGCCCGGGGTTGCCGTCGCGGGCGGGGTGGACCCGATGACGCCCTGGGCCGACACGCCGTCCTCGACGTCCTCGGCGTCGGTCGAAATCGCCCCGCTCACACCGGGATCCACGGTCACCATCATGTTGCCGCTCGGCGTGCGGGTGACCGCGCGCGTCTGCATGGTGGGGTTCGGCTGCACCGGAATCGGCTGCGACGGTGTGGGCACCTGCGGGGTGGCCTGTGTCGGCACCGAGATCGTGCCGCCGACCGGCGCGACGATGATCGGCTTGGGCAGATGCACCGTGACGGTGACGCCCGGATCCCGGGCGGTGTCGAAGGTCGGCCGCAGCCGCACCGTCAGACCGTGTCGCTCGGCGAGGCGGCCGACCACGAACAGACCCATGTGCCGCGCGGTATCCGGACCGACCTCGGCGGCGGTCTCCAGACGACGGTTGATCTCGGCCATCTCGGCCGGGGGCATACCGATACCGCGGTCGGCGACCTCGACCAGCAGGCCCTGATCGTGCGCCTGGGCGAAGGTGAACTTGACGTCCGTCTCCGGCGGCGAGGCACGCAGCGCGTTGTCCAGCAGCTCGGCGAACAGGTGCGCCAGGTCGGATGCCGCGGGCTCGGTGATGGCGCCGCGCGGAGTGGCGCCCAGCTTCACCCGCTCGTAGTCCTCGACCTCGGAGATGGCCGCACGCAGCACGTCGGCGATCTCGACCGGCGCGGACTTACCGCGCCGCTGCCGGGTACCGGCCAGAATCAGCAGGTTGTCGCCGTTGCGTCGCATACGGGCGGCGAGGTGGTCGAGCCGGAAGAGGTTCTCCAGCAGGCGCGGGTCCTTCTCGTCGTACTCCATCGCCTCGATGAGCGAGAGCTGATGGTCGACAAGGGATTTCGAGCGTCGGGCCAGGGTTTCGAACATGTCGTTGACCTGGGTACGCATCGAGGCCTGGTCCGCCGCCAGGCGCAACGCCTGGCCGTGGATGTCGTCGACGGCGCGGGCGAGCTGACCGACCTCCTCGTCGGTGTTCACCGGCATCGGCTCGAGCGGTACGTCCTCGGGTGACGCGCCGTCCCGTAGCCGGGAGACCTCGTGACCGAGGTCGTGCTCGGCGACGCGTAGCGCGGCCAGGCGCAACTTGCGCAGCGGCACGATCATCGATCGCGCGATGACGACCGCGAGCAGCAATGCCGCCATGATCGTCGCGATGACGATGATCGCGTACCGGATCGCACCGGTGCGGGCGTCGTCGGCCAGGTGATTCACGCGCGCGGTGATGTCGCTGGTCGAGCTGTCGACGATCCGCTGGTAGTACGAGAGGCTGTCCTGCAGGGACTGCTTGAGGTCCGCCACGGGAATCTGGCCGACGGCGGCCTGCGTGCTACCGGCCAACTCGATTCGCTTGTTGACCAACTTGTTCAGCGCGTCGACCGTGGGGTCGCCGGCGGGGAAGCGGTGAGCCAGCGTGGTGAGCATCTGCCGCTCGGTGTTGGCGGCGATCTGGAAGTCGCGCAACGCGTTCTTGGAATCGCCACGCAGCGCCTCGGAGATCGCGGCGACCTCCGAAACCTCCACCGCGCGCGTGTTCAGGGTGTCGACCAGGCGCAGCTTGGCCTGCTCGACCTGCGAGTCGGAGACCGTCGAGGTGATCTGCTCGGTCGTCCGGACGCTGTTCTGCCGAATGCTCTCTTCGTGGTTGACCGCTTCGGTGACCGAAGGGGACGGCGTGTGGCCGTTGGCCCGCACCTCCTGTGCGCCCTTGATCATCTGATCGAGCGCGGCCTGCCCGCCGGGCACTCCGTCCAGGCGCGGCGCGTTCTTCTGGGCCGAGGTGATCGCGTTGTCGAGGGCCGTGAGGTCGGCGTCCTGCACCAGCGATTGACCCGGACCGATCTGCGCCATCTGCTCACTGGCCACCGTGGCCTCAGCGCCACTCAGGCCGGTAACCGCCGGAATCGCCCCGACGTGGGTCACCGCGGCGTCGAGTCGACTCGAGTCGCTGAACTGCGCCGCGATCCTGGACGCGCCGAGCACCACCGCAACGAGAAGGGGGACGGCCAGAACCGCCGTAACCTTCCAACGCAGGTCCCAGTTGCTAAGCGCCCAACGCTTGTTGCCGGACCTAGCGGCGTCGCGCATCTTCACTCACTTTCCAAACTGGCCCCAGCCATGCGCCATCAGCGAGCCTCCACGATCGCATGGCTGGACTCGATTGGCACAGCGGGCCGAGATCTGCGGCAGGCCGTGAAATTGCGTCCTTGACGGCCGAAATATGTGACATGCGATTCTAACGGATCAATAACTTCTTGTGTGACCTGTTGGCAACCTCCGCACATTGACCAGCTTGTTCTGGACAAAATCAAAGGTCGCGGCGCCCGCCCGGACGCCGCGTGAAGTCTGCCACAATCAGGCTGATCTATCGAGGCGGGCATCGAGGCGAAGCAGGGAGTCACACGCTTGAACGCACAACGGGAGTACCGGCCTACCTACCAGACGAGCCTGGTCGATCCGTCGGACTTCTGGGGCGCGGCCGCGGCGGCTGTCAGCTGGGATGTTCCCCCCACACAGATCCTCGACAGCACCGTCCGCCCGACGGCCCGCTGGTTCCCGGACGCACGCCTGAACACCTCCTACAACGCGCTGGACCGTCATGTGCGCGATATCACACCGATAGAGCCCTCGACAGCAGGCGAGCCGAGTCGTGATCCCTTCGAGACCGGATCGAACTCCGATCGAGTCTGGAACGCGGATCTGACCGGCGGCCGCGCGGATCAGCCCGCCCTCATATACGACTCCGCTATGACGGACACCACAGTTGTCTACACCTATGCCGAACTACTGGCCGAGGTGGCGCAGTTCGCCGGAGCGATGCTGCGACTGGGTGTGCGCACCGGCGACCGAGTCGTCATCTATATGCCGATGATTCCCGAGGCCGTCATCGCGATGCTGGGCTGCGCGCGGATCGGCGCGGTGCACTCGGTGGTGTTCGGCGGATTCGCCGCGCACGAGCTGGCCGCCCGCATCGACGACGCGGAACCGGTGCTGATCGTCACCGCCTCGGGCGGTCTGGAGCCGGGCAAGCACATCGAGTACCCGCCGATCGTGCTGCAGTCCCTGGACCTGGTGGAGACCCTCGCGCCCCGGCACGTGGTCGTCAAACAACGCTCGGGCTTCCCCGTGAACCGCTTCGCGGCGCCGCAGCCCGCCACCGAACACCTACCGGGCTCCTCGGAAAGTGTTGCCGCACAATGGCTGGACTGGGAGGACATGGTCGAAGGCGCCGAACCGGCCGATCCGGTCCCGGTCGCGGCCACCGACCCGCTCTACATCCTCTACACCTCCGGCACCACCGGGAAACCCAAGGGCGTGGTGCGCGACAACGGCGGTCACGCGGTCGCGCTGATCTGGTCGATGCGCTACATCTACGACATGGCCCCGGGCAAGGTCATGCTCACCACCTCCGATATCGGCTGGGTGGTCGGGCACTCCTACATCGTCTACGCACCGCTGCTGATCGGCGCGACGACCGTGCTCTACGAGGGCAAACCCGTCGGCACCCCCGATCCGGGCGCGTACTGGCGGATGGTCGATCAGCACGGGGTGCACGTCATGTTCACCGCACCGACCGCACTGCGCGCCATCCGCCGCGCCGATCCGGACGCCGCCACGGCCCACCGGCACGATCTGTCCGGTCTGCGGGCGCTGTTCTGCGCCGGTGAGCGGTTGGATCCGGCCACCCTGGAGTGGACCCGCGACGTGGTGCTGGACGGTCACCCGGACTGCCCGGTGGTGGACCACTGGTGGCAGACCGAAACCGGCTGGCCGATCTGCGCGGATCCGCTGGGGCTGCAAGAACTTCCGATCAAGACCGGCTCGGCCTCGCTGCCGGTGCCGGGCTACCGGCTGCGGGTGCTGGACTACGAGGGCGACGCGGTCGCCGCCGGCATCGAGGGCAATATCGTGATCGGCCTACCCCTGCCCCCGGGCACGCTCACCGGCCTGTGGGGCGACAACGACAGATTCGTGCGCTCGTACCTGTCGGCCTTCCCCGGCCACTACCTGACCGGCGACTCCGGCTATTTCGACGAGGACGGTTACCTCTACGTCCTGGGCCGCAGCGACGACGTGATCAACATGGCCGGACACCGCCTCTCGGCCGGGGGTATCGAGGCCGCGGTCGCCGGACATCCCGCCGTCGCCGAATGCGCGGTCATCGGCATCCCCGACGAACTCAAGGGGCAGCGCCCGATCGCCTACGTCGTGCTCAAATCCGACGGGACCGGGCAGACCATCCGGATCGATCCGGATCAGCTGCGCGAGGAGCTCACCGCCCGCGTCCGGGATCAGATCGGCGCGATCGCGACGCTGTACGACGTCATCGTGGTGCAGGCGCTGCCCAAGACCCGCTCCGGCAAGATCCTGCGAAAGACCATGCGGCAGATCGTGTCCGGCGAGGAGTGGGAGATGCCCGCCACCATCGAGGACCCGTCCGTGCTGGTCGCGCTGGAGGATCAGATCATCGCGAGCGCTCACCCCGAGGGTCCGGCCGCGCCGAGCGACGACTCTTCCGTGCGTTCCTCATAATCTTCTCAGGATTGGTTCACAGCTGTCCCAGAGCACGCCCCTAAGGTTTCGGAGGTTCCCCGAGCCGAAGGATTTGTAGATGATCTCGCTGCGTAACCGCCGCCGCACCGGCACCGTTCTCGCGATCGGCGGCCTGGCCACCGCCGCCGCCCTGCTCTCCCCCGGTATCGCCGCGGCCGCACCGATGGATATGGTTGGGCCCCTTCTGAATACGACCTGCAGCTTCGATCAGGTCGATCGCGCGCTGCACGCCAAGAACCCCCAGCTCGCCTCGATCCTGGACTCGAATCCCAGCCAGAAGGCACAGCTGAAGGCGAAGTTCGACGAGCCCGTCCAGCAGCGCCGCGCCGAGGCCCAGCAGTATCTGGCCCAGCATCCCGAGACCCAGCAGCAGATCCAGAACGATCCGCGGTCCTCGAGTCTGCAGCGGACCATCCAGGCCGTCGCGGACAGCTGCCACAACTACTGACGGTCCGTTCCCGGGCCCGGCGCGCCCATCTGTGCAGAATGTAGTGGTGACTAGCCACGACACCCCGACGGTTCTGCTGGTCGACGACGACGAGGACCTGCTGGCCTCGGTCGAGCGCGGACTGCGGCTGTCCGGGTTCCGGGTGATCATCGCCCGCGACGGCGCGCAGGCGCTGCGCAGCGTGACCGATCAGTCCCCCGATGCGCTCGTCCTGGACATGAACATGCCGGTCCTGGACGGCGCGGGGGTGGTCACGGCACTGCGGGCGATGGGTAACGAGGTGCCCATCTGCGTACTGTCCGCGCGTAATTCGGTGGACGACCGGATCGCCGGACTGGAGTCCGGCGCCGACGACTACCTGATCAAACCGTTCGTCCTGGCCGAACTGGTCGCCCGGATCCGGGCGCTGCTGCGACGCACCGACGCCGCAGCGCCGCTCACCCCGGACGCGATCACCGTGGGTCCGCTCGAGGTCGACGAGGCCGGATATCGCGCCCTGCTCAATGGCCAGGAGATCGAACTCACCAAGCGGGAATTCGAGCTGCTGTCCACCCTGGCCCGCAACGCCGGGGTGGTGCTGAGCCGCGAACGGCTGCTCGAACTGGTGTGGGGATACGACTTCGCCGCCGATACCAATGTGGTCGACGTCTTCGTCGGCTATCTGCGCCGCAAACTCGAGGCCGACGGCACACCACGGCTGTTGCACACCATCCGCGGCGTCGGTTTCGTGTTGCGAGCGCCGAAGTGACCATCGGGCCGACGCGGGCCGGACGGCGACGTCGCTCCTATTCGCTGCGCACCCGCGTCGCGGCGGCCGCCGCACTGGGTGCGATCATCCTCACCGCCCTGCTGGGCTGGCTTTCCATCGTGGCGATCCAACGCAACGCCATCACCCAGGCCGATCAGGAACTGAACGTGGCCTCGCGCATCGTGCTGATGCAGCCGGTGATCGCGGCGGGTGTGCTGTCGGTGGTCACCCCGAGCAAGGCTCTGGCGGTGACCGTCCGGGACGACGGCCAGATCGAGGCCTCGACGATCATGCAGCTGCCGAAACTGGATCCGGGGTCGCACACCGTCACCCTCGACGACACCCCGTACCGCATCATGACCACCACCGAGAATCAGCAGCCGGGCCGCGTCGTCTCGATGGGTATCCCGCTGAACGACGCCTATCACGCGACCAGTGAGCAGCGTCGCTGGGTGTTGTCCGCGGCCGGACTGGCGATGGTCGCCGCGGCGGGGCTGGGCTGGATGTTCGGCGGCCGGGCGGTGCGGCCGATCGTGGACCTGACCAGGCAGGTCGGCGCGCACAGCGGCACCGGCGACGGCGAGACCCCGGTGAACGGATCGGGTGTGCGCGAGGCCGAGCAACTCGCCGACGCGGTGAATTCGCTGCTGGAACGCGTGCGCGCGGCACAGGCCGAAACGGCCGCGGCACTCGAGACCGCCCGCGATTTCGCCGCGGTGTCCGCACACGAACTGCGCACGCCGCTGACCGCCATGCGCACCGACCTCGAGGTGTTGCGCACCTTGGACCTGGACGCGGACCAGCGCGCGGAGATCCTGGCCGACCTGCAACGCAGCGAAACCCGCGTGGAGGCGACCCTGGCCGCGCTCGAACGTCTCGCGGCCGGTGAACTCACCCACGAGCGCGACCACGTGGAAACCGATGTCGGCGATCTGATCGACCAGTCCGCGCACGACGCGATGCGGCACTTCCCGGATCTGACCGTGCGCATCGACGCCGATCCGGAGCTGGTCATCCGGGGCCTGCCCACCGGGCTGCGCCTGGCGGTGGACAACGCGCTGACCAATTCCGCCCGGCACGGCGGCGCGACCCATGCGCTGGTCGCCGCGCATCGCACCCCCGAGGGGGTGGTGATCTCGGTCGACGACGACGGGCGCGGCATACCCGCCGACGAGCGCGAAGCGGTCTTCGAACGGTTCATCCGCGGCAGCCAGGCCAGCAAGGGCGGCTCCGGACTGGGCCTGGCGCTGGTCGCCCAGCAGGCCCAGTTGCACGGCGGGCGAGCCTATTTCGAGGACAGCGCACTGGGCGGTGTGCGGCTGGTACTGGAATTCCCGGGCAGGTGATCGTCCGCACGGCACATACCGTGCGCGCGAGTCCGGGCGCGACGCGCCTAGTTGACGACGTTCAGCAGGTCGATAACGAAGACCAGGGTCTTACCGGACAGCGGATGCCCCGCTCCGACCGGACCGTAGGCCTGCTCCGGCGGAATGGTGAGCTGACGGCGACCGCCGACCTTCATCCCCGGAATGCCCTCCTGCCAGCCCTGGATCAGGCCGCGCAGCGGGAACGTGATGGACTCGCCACGGCCCCACGAGGAGTCGAATTCCTCACCGGTGTCGTACTCCACGCCCACGTAGTGCACCTCGACGGTGCCGCCGGCCGCCGCCTCCGAACCCGAACCCTCGACGAGGTCCTTGATCACCAGCGTGCTCGGCGCGGGGCCGTCCTGGAATTCGACTTCAGGCTTGGTCATGCGTTGCGTCCTCTTCCGTTCAATGGTTCGGTCCATGGATTGGCCAATTAACTGTTCACCATATCGTTGCTAACGAAACTATCTTTTTGGCCTCCGTGTCTTTGGCCTCCGCTTCGCTCCGGCGGGGCCGCGGTGTCGGCGTTATCGAGGTTGGGCTAGCCGGGAACCGAGCCGGTGCGGGTGTTCGTCCGGTCTGCGGCGCGTCCGGGCTAGCCACGCCGCGAACCATATGTCGGCGCTGTCCGGGATCGGCAGAAATGATGTGTGGAGGGTGGCGCGGGCTGGTGGGCTGTATACAAGGCAGGATTGGGCATCGTGGCCGATGTGATCGATATCGAAGACCCCGCCGATCCGCGGATCGCGGCGTTCCGCGACCTCAAATCCGCGGATCGTCGTCCGGATCTCCCCGGACGGCAGGGCTACGTTATCGCGGAGGGGGTCGTGGTGGTGCAGCGGATGCTGAGTTCGCGATACACCCCGTTCGGTTTGCTGGGGGTCGGGCGGCGATACGAGGAGCTGGCCGCCGATCTGGCCGAGGTGGACGTGCCGTACTACCGGGCCACCGCGGAGGTGATGGCCGAGACCGTCGGATTCCATCTCAATCGCGGGGTGCTGGCCGCGGCTCGCCGCCCCACCGAACCGGACCTGGACGAGATACTGGCCTCGGCGCGCACGGTCGCGGTGCTCGAGGGCGTCAACGATCACGAGAACATCGGCTCGATCTTCCGCAATGCGGCCGGGCTCGGCGCGGACGCGGTGCTGTTCGGCGACCGCTGCGCCGATCCGCTGTATCGGCGCGCGGTGCGGGTGTCGATGGGACATGTGCTGCGGGTGCCGTTCGCCCGGTTGCCCGAGTGGCCCGGCAGTCTGAAAACGTTGCGTGACAAGGGATTTCAGATCATCGCATTGACGCCCGACCCAGCCGCGGCCACACTGGCCCGCGCGATGACCGGTGACCGGGTGGCACTGCTGCTCGGGGCCGAGGGCCCGGGGCTGACCGAAACGGCCATGGCCGCCACCGATATTCGCGCCCGCATCCCGATGACGCCGGGCACCGATTCGCTCAATGTGGCCACCGCCGCCGCGATGGCCTTCTACGAAAGGGTGCGCATCTCGTGAACCAGCCTCCGGGCGCCCGCTACGGCGCCTATCCCGAACCGACGCCGTGGGCCGCGGGAATCGCGGTGTCCGCCCTGGTGGCGGTGCTCGCCACCGCCGGGGTCTACGCGTTCGGAGCCGCGCTGGCACAGGTCCATTGGACGTTGGCCGTCGCGGTGAACCTCGTCGCGGTCGGCGGCGCGGCCCCGAGCGCCTGGCGGTGGCGCGGCGCGCCGGTCGTCCGGTGGATCCTGCTGGGCGTCGCGGCCGGGGTCGTGCTGGGCTGGATCGCGCTGCTGATCGTCGCGATCTCGTCCTAGCTCACCGAGCGTTCACGCCGTCCTCGTGGATGTGGTCGTTCCGGCCGCGTAACCAGCCGAACCAGCGGCCGCTGCCGTGCTCGTCCTCGGACTCCTCCGGGCGGATCGGCAACGGCGCCTGTCCCTTCGGGAACAGGCTGAAACCGCAGACCGGAACGTCGTCCGCTTCGAGTGCGCCGTCGTCGTCTCCGCCGCGATAACGGAATCCGAGCCATTCGGCATTCGCCCCGTCGGCGAATTCGGTCGGATCGAAGGGCAGAGTTTGCGGGTCCGGGAATTCACCGGGCAGCAAACGCAAGGGATGCTCCCCCGCCCAGTACGACCGCTCCCACACCTGCGGCAACCCCGCGTCCTCGAGAATGTCGACCCGGGTGGAACTGAACGAACGGCGGAATTCCCCACGCTCCCAATGGGCGAACGCACCCCAGCCGTGGGCGACGTCGTAGGAGATCAGATAGGTGTGCTCCGAGGCGAGCGGACGAACCAGCAATTCCGGAAGCAGCGTCGGGCGGGCCACCGCGGCCTGGGTCGTGCACACCACGGTGACGCCCGGATAGCAGCCGATGTACATCGAACCGGGATCGGGCCCGGCCCAGACCTTCATGGTGCCCGAGGCGGCCGGGACCACGTCGAGGTCGGGATTGAGTTGCCGGGCCAACGCCAGTGCGGCGGCCGGATCCGGATCCGGATGATCGCGGAGCACCGCGACCGGATCGGATGCGTCGACGTACCAGAGGGACGAAGCAGTAGACGGCACTTGCGACACCTCCCGATATTCGTACGGGTAAGCATAGCTATTTCACAGCAACCGCAGTGCCGGATGACATCCGACCAGCGATCTGCCCGCTGCCCGCCCGAAACACCTGGGCGCTATGAGAAAAATCTACTCTCCGGATCGCCGAAATGGTGCACTTCGGATCCCGCGTGCGCGTGTCAAGGGCGGTTCCGCACAGACACAGCGCGTCACCGCATCCGGCGAACTTCGGGAATTCCGGTGTGCGAGGGCGGAATCAGTGCCCCGAGCTGCGCACGCCCAGCAGGACGTCCTCCCAGGACGGCATGGGTGCCTTGCCGCGCTTGGCCTTGGGCCGCGCCTGTTTGGCGGGCGGCTTGGCCTCCTCGGCGGGCTGGTTCGCGGCGGCCGCGGGCGCTGCCTTCGCCGCGGCC
>NZ_BDBQ01000055.1 GCF_001613065.1 Nocardia miyunensis NBRC 108239 | reverse complement strand
GCCGCGGGGCCGCGCCGGCCGGTGAGCACCAGTCGGCGTACACCGTATTCGGTGATCAGCTGCCGCGCGATCACGGCGCCCAGGCCGCCCGTACCCCCGGTGATCAGCACGGTGCCCTCGGGCCGCAGCGGGGCCGGCACGGTGAGCACGTTCTTGCCGATATGCCGAGCCTGACTCATATGGCGGAACGCTTCCGGCGCCTGGCGTAGATCCCACGCGGTGATCCGTGAGGGCGTCAGGTTACCGGCGTCGAAGAGTTCGACGACGGTGGTCAGGATCTGGCCCAACCGATCCGGCGGCACGTCCAGGAGCATGAAGTGGTGGTAGTCCACGCCGGGGTGATCGGCGGCCACCTGCCCGGGGTCACGCTCGTCGAGGTGACCCATCTCGATGAACTTGCCGCCGTGCGGCATCAGCCGCAACGACGCGTCCACGAATTCGAGCGTCAGCGAATTCAAGACGATGTCCACGCCGCGTCCGGCGGTGGCGTCGAAGAACTTCTGCTCGAAATCCAGGGTGCGCGAATCACCGATCTCGAAATCGTCGAATCCCAGCGCGCGCAACACATCCCATTTGGACCGGCTCGTCGTCGGCAACACCCGCAACCCCAGATGCCGAGCCAATCGAATCGCCGCCAGGCCGACGCCCCCGGTGGCCGCGTGCAGCAGCAGCGTCTGGCCCGGCTGTGCCCCGGCCAGATCGACGAGGCCGTAATAGGCGGTTGCGTACACCACCGGAACCGCGGCAGCCTGGGCGAAGGACCAGCCGCGCGGTATCCGGGCGAGCAGTCGCCGATCGGTGACCGTCACCGCGCCGGCCCCCGACGTGAATCCGAAAACCCGGTCGCCCGGCGCGAATTCGGTGACGTCCGGCGCCACCTCCAGCACGACGCCGGCGCCCTCGACGCAGATGGTCGCGCTGATCGACTGGGATCCGGCAGTCGCATCCGACACCATGCCCAGGGTGATGAGCACATCGCGGAAGTTCACACCCGCCGCGCGCAGCGCGATCCGAACATGACCGGGGGCCAGCTCCCGCAACTCCTCCGGCGTCTCCACCAGGGCGAGGTTGTCACCGGTCAAGGTGCCTTTACCAGAATGGGCCAACCGCCATGCCCGCGAGCGAATGAGCTCGCTCGCGCCGACGAGATCGCCCGGACCGCGGCTGAGCCGGGGGGAATACAACGCCCCGCGCCGGACGGCCAGCTGGGGCTCGTCACCGATCGCCATGGCCACCGCCACGGCACGCCGATAATCATCCTGGTCGTCGACGTCGACGACCAGGATTCGATCCGCGTGCTCACTCTGCGCCGTTCGCAACAGACCCCACGCGGCGGCCGCGGACAGCTCCACCGATTCGCCCGGATGCGTGGCCACCGCCTGGTGGGTCACCACCACGATCGGTTCGTCGCGCGCCAGCAGCCGCTGCATTCGCACCGTCAGTTCGGTGACCGAATCCCGCACGGCCGCAGGGAGATCGCCGGCTGTGCTGCCGCTCGCCGAACGGACGGGATCGAAGCGCACGACCATCACCCGCCGGCCTGCCACCGTCACGACTTCCTCGTCCTGTGCGGGGCCCTCGACATCGACGTCGCCCGGTTCGTCCGGGGACGGCAGTGCCACCCATTCCACTCGGTAACCGACGCCGTCACTGCGACGGCGGGCAGCACCCAGGAGCGTGTCGATCGGGAGTTGCCGCAGCGTCAGCGCCGCCACCTCGGCCACCACCGCGCCCGCGGCATCGGTCACGGTCACGGCGATTCGATCGCTGCCGGAGCGTGCCGCTCGTACCCGCAACGACGTCGCCCCGGTCGCGTACAGCTCGACGTTCTCCCACGAGAACGGAACGGCCACGGCATCGGGGCCGGCGTCGGCGAGCAAGTCGCCCAGGAGGATCGCGTGCAGCGCGGCATCCAGCAGGGCGGGATGAATCCCGAACTCACCGCCGTGCGGCCGCGCCGTTTCCGGCAGCGCGACCTCGGCGAACACCTCGTCATCGCGCCGCCACAGCGCCGTGAGTCCCTGGAACACCGGCCCGTACTCGTATCCCCGCTCGGCCAGGACCGCATACGCATCCGCGACCGGCATCGCCGTCGCCCCCGCGGGCGGCCAGGCGGCCGTTCCCGAGTCGGCCGATGGGGTGTCCGTCTGCGCGGTGACCGATCCCACCGCATGCCGCGTCCATTCCTCGGATTCGTCGGCGTCGTGCGCACGGGAGTACACCGTCACCGGCCGTGCCCCGGTCTCATCGGGACCGCCTGCCATGACCCGCAATTCGACCGCACCGGTGGTAGGCACCGGCAGCGGCGCCTCGAGCACCAATTCCGCCACCCGCGGGGTTCCCAGCAGCGTTCCGACGTGCAACGCCAGCTCCACGAGCGCGGCGCCGGGAAGCAGGGCGACGCCCGCGACGGCGTGGTCGGCCAGCCACGGCTGATCGGCCGTGGAGAGCCTGGCGGTGAAGACCACGTCGGGTGAATCCGGCAGTCGCAGCATCGCGCCCAGCAGAGGATGTCCGGCTTCGGCCAGACCAGATTGCCGCACGTCGGGCGCGACGCCGGGCCGCAGCCAGTACCGCCGGTGCTCGAACGCGTAGGTCGGCAACGCCACCCGATCGGCGTGGGAGGCCAGCGCCGCGGGCGCCACTGCCACGCCCACACAATGCGCCTGCGCCAGCGCCACGGCGATCTGCTCCGGACCCCCGCGATCACGCTGCAACGTGCCGAACACCGCCACCCGGTCGGCCATCCCGAGCGATTCCACGGTCGAAGCCATCCCGACCGTCAGGACCGGGTGCGGGCTCACCTCGATGAATGCGTTCACCCCGGCCCGGGCCAATGCCGCCACCGATTCCGCGAACCGCACCTGCGCGCGTAGCCCCCGGTACCAGTAGTCGGCATCCAACTGCTCGGTATCCACATAGTCCGCGGACACCGTCGAGAAGAACGGCACCGAACCCGGCATCGGCTCGACGGCGGCCAGCTCCGCCGTCACTCGATCCCGAATCGCTTCCACCGCAATCGAATGCGATGCGTAGTCCACCGGAATCCGCCGTACCCACACACCATCGGCCGCACAGGCGGCGACGAACTCGTCCAGTGCGGATGCCTCGCCGGACACCACGGTTTCGCCCGGACCGTTCTCCGCCGCCACCGAGATCCGGTCGCCGAATCCGGCAATACGCTGCTGTACCGCCTCGGTGGTCAAGCGCACCGAGGCCATGCCGCCGTAGCCCGCGAGCTCCTCGGCGACGATCCGGGAACGCAGGGCGACCACCCGGGCGCCATCGGCGGTCGACAACCCGCCGGCGACCACGGCGGCGGCGATCTCGCCCTGCGAATGTCCCAGCACCGCAACGGGTTCCACCCCGTTCGCCCGCCACAGCCGCGCCAGCGACACCATCACCGCGAACAGCACCGGTTGGACCACATCCACTCGTTCCAGTGCGGCCGCGTCCGGCTCCCCGCGCAGCACCGCGGTCAACGACCAATCGACGAACGGTGCCAGCGCGGCCTCACACTCGGCGATCGCCTCCGTGAATACCCCACCCGCGGCGAGTAATTCGGCGGCCATACCCATCCACTGGCTGCCCTGCCCCGGAAACACGAATGCCACCCGACGCGCGACGGCACGCCCGGACACGACGCCGTCGGCGCCGGAAGCCGATTCGGCGAGCCGCGCCACACCGGCCGCCAGATCCGCCGGTTCCCGTGCCACCACCGCAGCGCGCCACTCCAGCTGCGAGCGGTGCCGCAACAGTGAATGCGCGATATCGCCCGGCTGCGCATCCGGATGCGACCCCACCCACTGCGCGAGGCGAACCGCCTGCTCCGGCAGCGCTTCCCGGCTCTGTGCGGACACCACCCAGGTGAAGATCCGGTCGGCGTCGACGGGCCGCGGGTGGTCCGGCCCGGACTCGGAGCCCGACGCCCCGGCCGGCACGGGCGCTTCCTCGAGAATCACATGCGCGTTGGTGCCGCTGATCCCGAACGACGACACCCCGGCACGCCGGACGCGCCCGTCGTCCTGCCAGGGCCGGGCGCGGGTCAGCAACTCGACCGCACCGGCCGACCAATCCACGTGCGGGCTGGGCTCGTCCACATGCAGGGTCCGGGGCAACATCCGATGCCGCAGCGCCTGCACCATCTTGATCACGCCGCCCACCCCGGCGGCGGCCTGCGCATGGCCGATATTCGACTTCAACGAGCCGAGCAGCAGCGGCTGCGACCGGTGCTGTCCGTAGGTGCCGAGCAACGCGTTCGCCTCGATCGGATCACCCAGTGGTGTCCCGGTCCCGTGTGCTTCCACCGCGTCCACATCCGACGGCGTCAGACCGGCATCGGCCAACGCCGCCATGATCACTCGCTCCTGGGAAGGACCGTTCGGCGCGGTCAGGCCGTTGCTCGCTCCGTCCTGATTCACCGCCGACCCGCGCACGACGGCAAGGACGTCGTGGCCCAGCCGCCGCGCATCGGACAATCGCTCGACCACCAGCATCGCCGCCCCCTCCGACCAGGTGATCCCGTCCGCGGCCGCCGAGAACGACTTGCACCGGGCATCCCGGGCCAAACCGCGCTGCCGCGAGAACTCCACGAACACCATCGGTGTCGCCATCACCGTCGCGCCACCCACCAGTGCCAGTGAGCTCTCTCCTTGGCGCAATGCGCGGCACGCGGTATGCAACGCCACCAACGATGACGAACACGCGGTGTCGACGGTCAGCGCCGGTCCCTCCAAACCCAGCGCGTACGACACCCGCCCCGACGCCACGCTCCCCATGACACCGGTGACGGCATAGCCCTCGACCTCGGCCCCGGCCTTACGCGTCACCTCCGCGTAGTCCTGGTACATCACGCCCGTGTAGACACCGGTATCGCTGCCCCGCAACGAGGCCGGGTCGATTCCCGCATCCTCCAACGCTTCCCACGCCACCTCGAGCAGCAGCCGCTGCTGAGGATCCATCGCGGACGCCTCCCGGGGCCCGATCCCGAAGAATCCGGCATCGAAATCGCCTGCGCCGGTGAGGAATCCACCCTCACGGATATAGGACGTCCCGGAATGCTCCGGATCGGGATCGAACAGCCGCTCGAGATCCCACCCGCGATCGGTGGGAAACTCGCTGATCGCGTCGGTTTCCGACATCAGCAGGTCCCACAGCTGGTCCGGCGATCCGACACCACCCGGATAGCGACACGCCATCCCGACGATGGCGATCGGTTCGTCCGCGCGGATCGGTGTCGCGCCGCGGTCCGCGGCTGCGCCGGCGGACCCGTCCGCCGTCTTCTGTTCCACGAGCGACCGCACGAACGCCGCCACCGCCGCCGGTGTGGGGTGGTCGAATACCAGGGTCGAGGGCAGCCGCACGCCCGTCGCCTTGCCGAGCCGGTTACGCAACTCCACACCGCCCAGCGAGTCCAAACCCATGACGCTGAAAGGCTTTTCGACATCGACCTCGCTGGGCGAGGTGTAGCCCAGCACCGCGGACGCGTGCTCTCGCACGAGGTCGAGTACCAGCTCTGCGCGCCGGGCGTCGGGCGCCGCGGCCAAGCGGGCGCCGAGCGAGCCGGGCGTCCGGGCCACCGGCACGGATACGCGCCGCGTGAAGCCGCGCAGGACCGCGGAAACCGCGGCGGCATCGGTCTGCCGGCGCACTGCCGTCGCATCGAACCGGATCGGAGCCAGCTGCGCCTCGGGATGGGCGAGGGCCTGGTCGAACAGCCGCACGCCCTCGGCATCGTCGAGCTGACCGAAACCCATTCGCTCCCAGCGCGCCACGGCCGCGCGGTCGAGTTCACCGGTCATGCCGCTGTCCTGTTTCCACGGCCCCCAGGCCAGCGCTGTGGCCGTCAGGCCCGCGTCCCGCCGCCGCTGCGCCAGCGCATCCAAGTAGCCGTTCGCCGCCGCGTAGTTGCTCTGCCCAGCCGAGCCGAGCGCCCCCGCGATCGACGAGAACAGCACGAACGCCGCGACATCGCGGTCCCGGGTCAGCTCGTGCAGATGCCACGCCCCGTCCACCTTCGGCGCCAGAACTCGATCCACCTGTTCGGCGGTCAGCGATTCCACGGTTCCGTCGTCCAAGACCCCGGCGGTATGGATGACAGCCAACCGGTCGTCGGCTGCGATGGTGCCCAGCAAATCTCGTACCGCGTCCCGGTCGGCGACATCGCAGGCGACCACGCGGGCATCCGCGCCGGCCTGCGTCAACTCGCGCACCAACGCGGCCGCACCGGGCGCTTCGTGACCGCGCCGCGATGTCAGCACCAGCCGTCGCACACCGTGTTCGGCGACGAGGTGACGGGCGAACACGGCGCCGAGACCACCCGTGCCGCCGGTGATCAGCACCGTCGCGTCCGCCAGCGGCGTCGTCGGCTTCGCCACCGGCGCGGGGGCTCGTGTCAGCCGGGGCACCAGAATCTGCCCGTCGCGCACCGCGACCTGAGGCTCCCCCGAACGCAGGACCGCGGCGACGCGGTCGGCCGACAGCGGCTCGGCGGGGTCCTCGTCGATCAGCACGAACCGATCCGGATGCTCCGACTGCGCGCTGCGCACCGATCCCCACACCGCCGCGGCGGCCGGGTGCGCACCCGCGCCGACCGGCCCGGATCCGCCCGTGGTGACCACCACCAACCGGACATCGGACATCCGTTCCGCCGCGAGCCACGACCGCACCATCGCCAGGGTGGCGTGCACCCCGGTCCGGACCGGGCCCGGGTCCATCGCCGCGGGATCGCTGCCGACGGCATGGACGGGCGCCCGCCAGATGACCGCGGCCGGAAGTTCTTCGGCCACAACGATGTCGGCGAGCGAGGTATACGTCTCGGCAACGCCGGCGACATTCGCGCCCGACAGCGCGGCGAGAGTCGATGCGGACGGGTCCGCCGCATCCTGCGGCGCGGGTTCCCAATTGATTCGATACAAGCCGGACCGATCCGCCGCCGCGTCGCCGAGTGCTCCGACGGGAATCGGGCGCATGGTCACCGCACCGATCCCGACAACGGGCGCGCCGTGGGAATCCGTGAGCGACACCGTGATCCGCCGATCACCGCCCCCGGCATCGGCCGCCGCCAACCGGGCCCGCAGCGAGGTGGCCCCCACGGCACGGAGGTCGATGTTCTCCCATGAATACGGCACCAGAATCGTATCCGGCGTCGAAGCGTCCACCAGGCCGCCGGCGAGCAGAGCGTGCAGAACCGCATCCAGCAACGCCGGATGCACACCGAATCGGCCCGCCGAGGGGTACCCCGTCGTTCGGCCGTCCGGGGACTGCGCCTGCTCCGGCAACGTCAATTCGGCGAAAATCTCGCCGTTGTGCCGCCACAGTGCGGTCAGCCCACGAAAAGCGGGACCGTAGTCGTAGCCGCGCCCGGCCAGCTCTGTATAGGCGTCGTGGATCGACACCGGCTGCGCCGCGGCCGGCGGCCGGGTGTCCGGCTGTTGCGCGGGAGACGAGGGCGCTTGTGCCACAAGCGTTCCCGTGGCATGGCGCACCCAGGGTGCCCGCTCCGCTTCGACGTCGTGCTGGGGCCGCGAATGCACCGACAGCTGCCGGGAACCGCCCGCATCGGGACCGCTCACCATCACCCGTAGTTCGACGGCGCCCGTCGCGGGCACGATCAGCGGGGCGGTGACGATGAGCTCGGCCGGTCGCGGGCTGCCGACCACCGCCCCGGCGTGCAGCGCCAGCTCCACGAATGCCGTCCCCGGCACCACGACCGAACCGCCGATCACGTGATCGGCCAACCATGGATGACTCGATAGCGACAGCCGGCCCGCCAGCACCACCCCGTCCGCGTCCGGCAGCCACACCGCCGCACCCACGAGCGGATGTTCGGTGCGGTCCAGTCCCGTCAGCCGCACATCGGCGTTCTCCGCGACATCGGGCAGCCAAAAGCGCCGACGCTGGAACGCGTACGTGGGCAGCGGAATTCGATGCCGCGGGCGAGCGGGGAACAGCGCCGTCCAATCGACCCGGACACCGGATGTGTGAGCCTGCGCCAACATCGTCGACAACTGCACGGCCTCTTCGCGGTCCCGGCGCGCGGCCGCCATCACCACCGACTCCGCGCTTTCCCCGAGGGTCTGCCGGGTCAGCGCGGTGAGCACGCCGTCGGGACCGACCTCCAGGAATCGACGCACTCCCGAGGCGATCAGCGTCTCGATCCCCGGCGCGAAGCGCACCGCTTCTCGCACGTGCCGCACCCAGTAGGACGGCTCCAGCAGCTCGTCTCCGGCGAGCAGGCCGGACAGATTCGACACCACCGGCAGGCGCGGCCGACTATATGTCAATTCAGCTGCGACAGAGGCGAATTCGTCCAGCATCGGCTCCATGAGCGCCGAGTGGAACGCGTGCCCGACCCGCAGTCGCGACGTCTTGCGCCCGCGCCGGACGAACAGCGCCTCGATCTCGGCGACCGCCGTCGCCGTTCCCGAAACCACGAGGGCCTCGGGCCCGTTCACCGCGGCGATGGACACGTGTCCGGAATACCGCGCGACGACCTCGTTCACGTCCGGTTCGGCTGCCTCGACGGCCAGCATCGCGCCGCCCGGCGGCAGCGCACCCATCAGGCGACCACGCGCCGCCACCAACCGGCAGGCGTCCGCGGTCGACCACAGGCCCGCGAGATAGGCGGCCGCGACCTCTCCGATCGAATGGCCGATCAGCACGTCCGGCGTGAGGCCGAACGATTCCAGCAGGCGATACAGCGCCACCTCGAAGGCGAACAGCGCGGGCTGGGTGAACTCGGTCCGATCCAGCACATCCCCGGTATCGGTGAACATCAGCTCGCGCAGCGAACGGCCGAGCAACGGGTCGAAGTGCGCACACACCTCGTCCAATGCCGCCGCGAATACCGGAAACGCCTGGTACAGACCCGAACCCATCCCGACCCGCTGGGCGCCCTGCCCCGTGAACAGGAAGGCCGTGCGGCCCGAGCCGACGACGCCGTCGATCACCCCGGTGCCGGTTCCGGTTTCGGCGAAATTCGCCAGCCTCTCCAGCACCTCGTCCCGATCGCGCCCCAGGATCACACTGCGCGACTCGAGCTGCGCCCGCGATGTCGCGAGTGCGTAGGCGGCGTCGGCGATATCCAGCTCCGGCCGCTCCGAGAGCCAGGCCCACAGCCGAGCAGCCTGCGCGCGCAGTCCGGCCTCCCCCTTGCCCGACACCAGCAGCGGAACGACAGGCAGAGCAGCCGCGTGGTCGTCCGCGGCCGCCACGGGCACGGCGTCCGGTGCTTCTTCGAGAATCAGATGCGCGTTGGTGCCGCTGATCCCGAACGACGAGACCCCAGCCCGCCGCACCCGGTCGCCGGCCACCCATGGTTCGGGCTCGGTCAGCAGCCGCACCGCCCCCGCGGACCAATCCACATGGGGCGAGGGCGTTTCGGCGTACAACGTGCGCGGCAGCCGCTCGTGCCGCAGGGCCTGCACCATCTTGATCACACCGGCGACCCCGGCGGCCGCCACGGTGTGGCCGATATTCGACTTCACCGAACCGATCCGCACCGGCTCCCGGGCATCACGCCCCTGGCCGTACGCGGCGATCAGCGCCTGCGCTTCGATCGGATCGCCCAGGGTGGTGCCGGTCCCGTGTGCCTCCACCGCGTCCACCGCGGCGGCCGAGATCCCGGCGTCGGCGAGGGCCTGCGCGATCACCCGCTCCTGCGACGGCCCGTTCGGGGCGGTCAATCCGTTGCTCGCGCCGTCCTGGTTGACCGCACTACCGCGAACAACGGCCAGAACGTGGTGGCCGAGCCGCTGCGCGTCGGAAAGCCGCTCGAGTACGAGCACGCCCGAGCCCTCGGACCACACCACGCCGTCCGCATCGGCCGAGAACGCCTTGCACCGGCCGACGGGAGACAGTCCACGCTGGCGGGCGAAGTCCACGAACAGATACGGACTCGCCGCAACGGTCACACCGCCGGCCAGCACCAGCGACGTCTCGCCCTGGCGCAGCGCCCGGCAGGCCAGATGCAGGGCCACCAGCGACGACGAGCATGCCGTATCCACCGTCACGGCCGGACCTTCCAGCCCGAGCACGTATGCCACGCGACCCGAGACGACGCTGTGCGAAGTGCCGGTCAGCCGGTACCCCTCCAGCTCGCCGGTCACCCTGCGCGAGTAGCCCGAGGAGCAGGCGCCGACGAATACCGCGGTGTCACTGCCGCGCAACGACGTCGGGTCGATCCCCGCGTCCTCCAGCGCCTCCCACGACGTTTCGAGAAACAGTCGCTGCTGCGGGTCCATCGCCGACGCTTCGCGGGGACTGATACCGAAAAATTCCGGGTCGAAATCGCCTGCGTCACTGAGGAATCCGCCGCGGCGGGTGTACACCGTTCCGGGCGTGCCCGGATCGGGATCGAACAACCGCTCCAGGTCCCAGTCCCGGTCGGTAGGGAAATCGCCGATCACATCCCGGGCCTCGGCGGTCAGGTCCCACAGGTCCTCGGCCGACCGCACACCACCGGGGAATCGGGCACCGATACCGACGATGGCGATCGGTTCGTCCGTGCTCGTCCGTCGTGTCGCCCGGTGCGTCCCCCGGTCGGTGCCGGTGACCCGGGCGTGCAGCAGAGCGGCCACCGCGTTCGCGGTCGGATGGTCGAAGACGAGCGACGCCGGCAGCGCTACACCGGTGACCCGCTTCAGCCGGTTCTGCAGTTCGAGCCCACTGACGGAGTCGAAACCGAGATCGGTGAACGGCAGGTCGGGCCGGATCGTCCGGGCAGAGTCGTGGCCCAACACCGCGGCAGCATGTTCGCGAACGATATCGAGAGCGATTGTCGGACGTTGATATTCGGGGGCAGCCAGCAGAATGCGGGCAAGCGGGCTGTCGTCCCCCGCGCCGCCGCCCGCGGAGGCCGGGGCCGCCGCATCGGGACCTGCCGAGCCGACCGATGCACCGGTCCGGACGCTGGGCCGCTGAAACGCGTACGGCGGCAGTTCGACCCGCGCTCCGCCGGGCACCAGCACGGCCGGGTCCACCGGCACACCGTCGCAGTAGGCCTGGACCAGCGAGGTCAGGAATCGGGCTCGGTCCCCCGCGCCGCGCTGCAGTGTTCCGATGACAGCCGGCCCGTCGGCGCCCACCGCCTCGGCGGTCCGGGCGATACCCATGGTGAGTACCGGATGCGGACTGACCTCGATGAAACCGGTGATACCCGCGTCGATCAGTGCCGCAACGGTATCGGCGAATCGGATCGGTTCCCGTTCCGACCGATACCAGTATTCGGCGTCCAGTTCCGCCGTATCCACCCGGTCGGCGACGACGGGGGAGAAATACGGCACCGAGCCGGACCGTGGGCGGATCGGCGCGAGTTCGGCGAGCAGCCGTTCCCGGATCCGCTCGACCGCCGGCGAATGCGACGCATAGTCGATCGCTACCCGGCGGGCCCGCAACTGCTCGCGCGCACAGTCGGCCAGGAACTCCTCGAGTGCCGGCACGTCACCGGAAACCACGCTCTGCGACGGGCCGTTCACCGCGGCCAGCACGAGCCGGTCCTTGTACTTCGACAGACGTTCTCGCACCGCGCCGGCGTCCAGCCCGACCGAGGCCATTCCGCCCTGTGCGACCAGCTCGTCGGCGATCGCCCGGGACCGCAGCGCCACCACCCGCGCCGCATCGGCCAGCGACAGTCCACCGGCAATATGGGCGGCGGCCACCTCGCCGTGCGAATGGCCGACCACGACATCAGGCTCTACACCGGCCGCTCGCCACATTCGGGCCAGCGAGACCATCACCGCGAAGAGCACGGGCTGCACCACATCCGCGGTCGTCGGCGCGGGCGCGTCCGCGTCGCGGCGCAGCACCGCCGTCAGCGACCAGTCCACATACGGGGCGAGGGCCGCTTCGCATTCGGCGATCGACTCCGCGAAGACGCGGTCCGAATCGAGCAGACCCAGCGCCATTCCCTCCCACTGGCTGCCATTGCCCGGAAAGACGAAGGCGATGCGCCGCCGCTCGAACCGGCCGGTGATCGGATCGATCGCCGGGGCGGGTGCGGCCGGGTCGGCCAATGCCGCCAGGCCGGCCAGCAGTTCCGCGCGGTCCCGCCCGACAACGCCTCCGCGCCAAGGCATCTGGGCTCGCGTGGTGAGCAGCGAGTGGGCCACGTCGACCACGTCCAGCTCCGGGCGGCGCATCAGCCATTCCCGCAACCGGTCCGCCTGGGCCCGCACGCCGCTCTCGCTTCGGGCCGAGACCACCCACGGCACCACCGCGGCCGTGCCGCCAGCCGGGGCGATGGACTCCTCGGCCGGCGGCGGCGTCACGATCAGCCCGAGGTCGGTGCGGCCCGGACCGGCCACCGATTCCGCGTGGCTCAGACGCAATGCAGCCTCGATCAGGCTCGCGATATCCGGCGCGCTCGGCGCTCGACTTTCGTCGCCGACCGCACCTTCACGAAGTACGGCATGGATCCGATCACCGTCGGCGATTGCCCGGGTGAGCGGTTTCAACACCACCATCCCGCCACCGTCGCCGCTCTCCGGCGCCCCGCCGGCCAGCGCGAGATCGCTGTCGCCGCTGCGCAGGCTCTCATATGCCAGCCGGACCGCCACCAGCGACGACGACGTCTGCGCGGCGTCGACCGCGACGCTAGGGCCCTCGAAGCCGAAGTGAGCCGACAGGCGCTCAGCGATGCTGTGCTGCTCGGCGCCGGAAACGAAGACACCGCACCGCAGGCCGTCGAGCGGGTGGGCGACCACGCCCGCGTTCTCGAGCGCCTCCCAACCGAGTTCCAGCGCCGACAGGTGCCGCGAGTCGATCGCCTGCACCACGTCGGGCGAGATCCCGAAGAAGTCCGCGTCGAATTCGGCTGCGGCGCCGAGGAAGCCGGCGCGCTCGGTGATTTCCTCCGGTCCGGCCGGGGCCCCGCCGACGGCAGTACGCCCGTCTCTGAGCAGTTGCCGGTAATCGTCGAGATCGGCCGCCCCCGGCATTCTGCAGGACATACCGACGATAGCGACGGCATTTGCCGATCCGGTCACCTCTGAAATTCCTTCCTCGATGAACGCGTGAACTCGCGAACAACCCTCACCATTGCTCCGGGGTGCGAATTCTGCTTCTATACAACGTTTTTCGACGCGTTCACGGCCCAGCGAAGAGTCCCGAACGATATATGAGCGTCATCCACGCGCGGCCGGCTTCGGCCCGGAGCAGAGGTTGCCGACCGCTCCGGTATGCCGGGTTTCGTGCGGCAGCCGATCCGCGAGCGACCGGAAATCGGTGCGATGCGGGGTTTGCCGGAGCGTTGGGGCGCGCGGAGAAGGGGTAGTGCCCGAGCGAGGTACGTACGACGCATCTACGCGACGGCGCCGTGATCTATCACAAGGATCCCTTTCGGGGTTCGTACAACAGCACAGGACTCATAGTTACTGAACAGTAATTGACCACTCCGGGCTTGCCAACAGTGGGACTAGTGCCTCGTCCAGGAAGGTTGCCGTGGTAACCGGGTGTCGAGTTGATCGTGAGCCTGTGACCGGCGATGCTCCCGGTGGAGGTGGTGCCGGTGGCCAGAAAGCCGGAAGTGTTTGTGCGAGAGGTGACTCCGGCAGAGGGGCGAACAACCGATCAGGATGCGGCGTGCCATTGTGGTTATGGCCTCGGCGCAACGCGGGCCGGTCCCCGCGATCGCCCGGTTGCTGCAGGTCAGCGAAGCCTATGTGCGGCAAGTGATCCACGATTTCAACGAACCGGGGGTTCGAGGCACTGGACCCAGAATGGAACGCGGGCAGGTCAACCCACTGACCGGGCCAGGTGCCCGGGGCCGACCAGCCTCAGCATGAGGTATCAGCCGCTCCCCATGCGTCGGTGAGGCCGGGCCGGTGTATAGCTGCGGGCGCGCGGAGTAGCTGGTGTTTCGTTTCCCAGGAAAGCCCCGGGTGCGCGGTAGTGTGACCGATGTGTGACCGATGCCACCAGAAGCGATGCCGGGAGTATCTGCCCGGCTGGCTCGCGGCGGGACAGCGAGGAACTCCGCGCGGGACCCCGACACGCCCTCCCTGCGGGCTTGCGATGCCAATCTGCGCGGAGTTCCTCGCGCCCGTGCCGCGGGTTTTCAGGCGTGCTCGATCACCGTGCGACCGGTCGACGCGCAGAAAAGGGGTCCACCGATCGAACGACCACCCACCCTTATGCTTCGCCCGAGGAGGTCGACATGTCCGAAGACACACCGGCAATTCCGTCCTGGGTGCCCCGAGACTCATACCCCTTCGAACACCGCTATCTCGACCTGGCCGGCGCTCGCGTCCATTACGTCGACGAAGGCGTCGGTCCACCCCTGCTACTTCTGCACGGCAACCCCACCTGGTCGTTTCTCTACCGTGAGTTGATCACCCATCTCGGCGGCCAATTTCGCTGCATCGCTTTGGATTACCCCGGGTTCGGCCTCTCACGCCCGGGGCCTGAATACGGTTTCACGCCCGCCGAGCACGCGAGGGTCGTCGAGCGATTCGTCACTGAGCTCGACCTGTCGGGCGTGACGCTCATGGTGCAGGATTGGGGCGGACCGATCGGGTTCGCGGTCGCGACGCGGCATCCGGATCGTTTCGCCGCGTTCGTGATCGGCAATACCTGGGCCTGGCCGAAATCGGATCTCGGAACGCAGGTGTTCTCCCGGACGCTGGGCGGCCCGATCGGCAGCTACCTGATTCTGCGTCGAAACTTCTTCGTCGAGAAGCTCATACCGCTCGGTGTCCGCCGCCGGAAGCTATCGGAGTCGGTGATGGAGGCCTACCGTGGGCCGTTCCCGACGTCCGAGTCGAGGCGTCCGACGCACGTGTTCCCTCGCGAAATCCTCGGCAGCCGACCGTTTCTCGCCGAGATCGAGCGAGGGCTGCCCGCCCTGGGTGACAAGCCCGCGTTGCTGGTGTGGCCGACGAAGGATGTGGCGTTCCGCGAACCGGAGCGTCGCCGCTGGGAGCGCGTCTTTCCCCGGCATCGCACCGTCATCCTGAAAGGCGCGGGCCACTACATCCAGGAAGACGCGCCCGATCAGATCATCGCCGCGATCCGGGAATGGGCGCCGCAACGCGACGGCGAAGGTTGAACAACGGCGCAGAATGATTCGCCGACATGGTCGACGAATCACTGACCCGGGCCGCACAGTTCACGACCGATCCGGAAGCTGTTCGCACCGTCCTGCTGGGCACAGCCCGGCCCATCCAGCCATGACGCCCGGAACCTGTTGCCTCTGAAGCGATACCGCACCGCGGTGCTGCGACACGATCCCGACGACAGCGCGAATACAGGTCAGCCCCGGCTAAAAGCCGGGGATGACCTGTATTTCTGTGTTCCGGCGGCTCCGGGACCTACTTGGCCGGGTTCACCGGGGGCTGATTGATGGTGGTGAAGTACTGGACCGCGGCAGCGATCGCCGCCGGTGCGGTGATCAGGATCTGGCCCGCGAGGGTACCCAGCGCGCCGACGGCGACGATGCCGCCGAGGCAGCCGATGGCCGCCGCGGGAATGAATGCGCCGAACAGACCGACGATCGTCGCTGCGGCCACCGTCGCACCGGCGATACCGCCGAGCACACAGCCGACGGCGCCGCCACCGAGACCGCCGACCAAGGTGCCCAGCGTGGCGCCCATGGTGATCGTGCTGGTCAACCGCGACCAGGCGGCCTGCTCACGGTCGTACGGGGTCTTCCACGGCGCAGTGTTCTCGTACGGCAGGGAGACCGGCTTGTAGGTCGCGTGCGCCCTGTCGAACTGCGGCGTCAGGGTGGCCGTGCGGCCGGCGATGTCGGCCGCGATCGGGAACTCGAAGTCATCGACCCGGAAAGTCAGCGGCATGCCGGCGACCACGGTGCCGTTGGCGGCCTTGACCTTGAAAATGCCGTTCTGCACGACCAACGATCCGGCATCGGTTGTGACGATCGACCGGGTGTCGGTGGCGTGGGCGGTGAAGCCGACCGCGTGCTGCGCCGGGGGCGCAGCGCCGGCGGAACCGGACGCGATCCCGACCGCGGCCACCAAACCCGCAGTCACGGTGACGATTTTCCTCATCTTTTTTTCTTTCCTCCCGGCTGCTCATTTGGACGACGCGCCGGGTGCGCCGGATGCCCGGCGCGAGAGCACCGGGCGGATCTGTCCATCGATGTGCTGTCCGGTCTCCGTGAGACCCACATCACTTCCGGGTAGGAAGTGCTGGAACGGTGCCCCAGCGCGTCGCGCGATGTCAATGGATCGGGTCCGCTCAGCTGACCGGCCGACTTCAAGGGCTGGTCGACTTCGCCTCCGGTTTGCTCAGCGGACCTCATTCGTTTTCAGAACCGGGCGGCTGCTCGATACTCACTCCTCGACCGTTCCCGCACATCGAGATAGGCACCGAATGCCCGAGAAGACCGGACAGGTCACCGGATTCCTCCGACCGGAGATATCGGACGGGGTTGGGACCGTCACGATCGACCGCCCGCCGGCGAACGCTTTCGATCCCGCGTTGATCGCGGAATTCCTGGCGGTGCTCGCGCCGCTCGTGCATGACCCCGACGTGCGGTGCATCGTCCTGCGAGGTACCGGCAGATTCTTCGTCGCGGGCGCCGACATCACGGTCATGCGTGAACTCACCGAAGCCACCCAGCGGGCGATGCGTCCGTGGGTCGAGGTCCAGCGGATGCTCGAGACCGCACCGAAGCCCGTCCTGGCGGCCCTCAACGGACATGCGTTGGGCGGCGGAGCCGAACTCGCTCTGGCGTGTGACATGCGGATGATGACGGAGTCCGCGACCATCGGCTTTCCCGAGATCTCGCTCGGCTTGTTTCCCGGCGCGGGCGGCAGCCAGCGTTTGCCCCGGCTGCTGGGCGCGCACCGGGCCAAGCTGCTCATGATCGAAGGCGCCCGCCTCACCGCCACGGACGCGCTGCACATCGGGCTGGTGGACCGGGTGGTTCCCGACGCCGAATTCGACGACTGCGTCCGCTCGACCGCACATGCTTTGGCGGCCAAGCCGACTCGCACGATCGGTCTGCTCAAACGCGTTGTGCGCGAGGGCGCTTCGTTACCACTCGAGCAGGCACTCGACGTCGAGTTCGCGGCGGTGCTCGAGCTGATCCGGACAGCCGATGCCGCGGAGGGCCTGCAGGCGTTCCTCGACAAACGTCCGCCTACTTTCACCGGTCGCTGACCCGAGAATCCGAAGGGATCCCACACATGATCAGAGTTCTCCGGCGATACGGGGTCGCCGTGGTGGCGACAGTCGCGGCTATCACGATCGCCGCCACCGCGTGCACCCGGCCGGCCACGCAGGCTGTCGGCAACGCGGGCGACCTGGTTCGCATCTCGGTCGGCGTCGACCCCTCGTACGCGCCGATCTTCCTCGCCGACAGCGAGGGCATGTTCGCCAAGGCAGGGCTGCATGTGCAGGTCATCCAGACCGAGGGCGGCGCGGCCGGGGCGCAGAACGTGGTGGCGGGCACCTCGGAACTGTCCGGGAACGCGGACTCCACCGCGCTCACCGTCATGGCCGGTAATCCCGGACTCCGGGCGCTCGGCGTGTACGAGGATTCCGATCGATACTTCCGGGTGGTGCTGCGCAACGGCGTCACGCCGAAGTCCATCCGGAAGATGGGCGTCTTCCCGGGTATCGGGCTGTACTTCACCGACCGCTACCTGCGCAGCGTGGGTCTGGATCCGGCGTCGGTGACCCTCGTGACGACCAGTCCTCCCGAACAGCCCGCCCTGCTGGCACGCGGCGATATCGACGGGTTCATCTCCTTCGATCCCTGGGTCTCACGAGCGGTGGCCACGGGCGGGCAGATCGCCGGGACGACAGGCAACTTCGGCGCGAAATACTCGCAGTGGCTGCTGGCGTCACAGAGCTGGCTCTCGGGCCACGAGAAACTCGCCGGACAGGTGTTCCGCGTGATCGCGCAGGCCGCGGACATCATCGCGGCGGATCCCGACCGGGCGGCGAAGGCTGTGGCGAACGCCATCCACATGACTCCGGCCGAAGCTCGCGGCCAGCTGACCCAGATCGATTTCAAGGGACGCGATTTCACGTCCGCCGATATCCAGCAAGCACGAGAACTGGTGGACTTCTTCCGCGGTCAGGGAAAGCTGAGCGGGCAGATCGATCCGCAGGGGGTCATGCTCAGCGGCTGGTTCCCCCGCAACGCGCGGTAGGCGCCGGGCGAGGCCCGGCCGGCAGAACACAATCATGACCCTCCATCGGCCCCCGGCCGTCGTGCCCGGTGCAGCGCCGCGGGAGGCTCGCACACCGTACGGAATGGAGTACCAGTGGCCGAATCCACTGTCCGCGTCGTGGAACTGTCGAGCCCGTTCACTCGATTCGCCGGGCGAATACTCGTCGGTCTGGGCTACGAGGTCATCCTGGTCGAGCCCCCGGATGGCGACCCGGCCCGCCGCGAACTCGACGGATACGCGTTCGCCCACTGGCACGCGGGTAAGCGGTCGGTCGTGCTGGATCTGGCCGCCGAGGACGATCGGGACGCGCTCGGGCGTCTGGTCGCGGGCGCGGACATCCTGCTCGACGGCACCGACGTTCGATCGAAAATGCCTGCCACCCAGCATGATTCACCGGTACACGTTCGCGTGACGCCATTCGGCGAGTCCGGCCCGCACAGCTCTTGGGCAGCAACGAATCTCACGGTTGCCGCGATGGGCGGCATGATGGCGCAGGTCGGTACGCCCGACGCCCCGCCGCTGTGCTTGCCCGAAGGACAGGCCGAGCAACTGGCCGGGGTCAACGCGGCGATCGGCGCGCTGCTCGGCCTGCGCGCCCGGCGTTTCGGCCCAGCGCCGTTCGTCGACATCTCGGCGCAGGAGTGCGTCGCGGCGAGCCTGGAAGCGGGCACCCTGGCATACCTGCACGAGGATCGTGTTCCCGGTCGGCCGGGACGGGTGCATCCACTGGTGCCACACGGATTGTTCACCGCCGCGGACGGTTTCCTCGGCGGCGGACTCGGCGGCAGCCCCCGGATGTGGGACGAAACGCTGCGCTGGCTGATCGAGGAGGGAGCGCAGGAGGACCTGGACGACCCGCGCTGGTGCGATCCGGTGGAACGGAAAATCCACCAGGAGCATATTTTCGCTGTCCTGCAACGCTTTCTGGCGAAATGGCCGAAAGAGGAGTTCGCCGTCCGCGCACAGGAACGCAAACTGCCCTGGGCCGCGGTGGACGGTCCCGCCGAACTGCTCGTCAATCCGCAACTGAACGACCGCGACTTCTTCCTGGATGTGGTCTCCGGCGACGAGGTGACTCGTGATCTGGGCTTCGGCTTCGCGTTCCCGGAAGGGCGGCGGATCCGTGAACTCGTGGTACCCCGGCTCGGCGCCGACCAATCGCTGATATCCGAAAAACGCACTGTCACAGGTTCATTCCCGAAACAAGACGCGCAGTCCGGCAGGCGCAGCCTCGACGGCATCCGGGTGCTCGACCTGACCTGGGTCCTGGCCGGCCCCTACTGCACCAGAATTCTCGCTGATCACGGCGCCGAGGTCATCAAGGTCGAATCGCTGGGCCGCCCGGACCCGACGCGCTTCTCCCCCGCCATGCACCTGTCCCGCGGCCCGCACGACGATCCCGACACCAGCGGCTATTTCAACGACGTCAACCGGAACAAGCGCAGTATCACCCTCGATACCCGCACACCCGAGGGTCTGGCGGTACTCGCCGACCTGATCGCCGCCAGCGATGTCGTGATCGAGAACTTCAGCTCGTCGGTGCTGCAGAAGATGGGGCTCGGCTACCAGCGGCTTCGCGAACTGCGACCCGACATCGTGTACGTCTCGATGTCGGGCATGGGCCACACCGGGCCACGCAGCAGCTGGGTGTCGTACGCGGACATCGTCTCGGCCAGTACCGGTCTGACGGCGTTGACCGGTTGGGATGCCGACGACGTGGTCGGCGTCATCTACGGCCACGGCGATATCGTGGCCGGACTGCAGGCCGCGACGGCCACCCTGGCCGCGCTCGAACACCGCGACCGCACCGGCCGCGGCCAGCATGTGGACCTCTCGCAGCTCGAGGCGATGGCCGCACACATGGGCACCGCGGTGATCCGGTCGACCGGGACCGGGCAGGTTCCCGAACCCAAGGGGAACGCCGAGGACGCGTGGTCGCCACACGGCGTGTTCCGCTGTCTGGGCTCCGATCGCTGGGTGACGATCGCGGTGCGCCACGACGCCGACTGGCGTGCCCTGTGCGAGCTGATCGAACGCCCCGAATGGGCGGATGCCGACGAGTTCCGCACCGCCGAACAACGGCGGGCGCGCGACTCGGAGATCACCGCGGCGATCACCGCGTGGACCAGGACGTTGCCCGTCCAGACGGTCACCGAGACCCTGCAAGACGCGGACGTGCCCGCGGGCTCGGTACAGGACGGCCGAGATCTGGTCGACAGCGATGTCCATCTGCGCGCTCGCGGTTTCTACGTGCGGCGCGCACACCCCCGCGCGGGCGCCTTCCTGCACGAGGCCGCCCCCGTCCGGATGAATCGTACGGTCAGTGAAATCCGTACCGCCGCACCACTTCTGGGTGCCGACACCGATTCGGTTCTGCACGACGTGCTGCGGTACCCACCTGACCGGATCGCGCAGCTGCGTGCGGCGTCGATCCTCTCCTGAACCACTCACCCGCACACGAAGGAGATATATGCGCGCCGCGCGGCTACACAGTTTCGGTGAGGCACCTGTCCTCGACGACATCGACATCCCCGCCCGGAAGGCGGGCCAGACCCTGGTGCGGATCGACGCGGCTGCGCTCGGCCACCTCGACATGACCGTGGCCAGTGGCACATTCGACATCAAGCCACCACTGCCGCACATCGGCGGCACCGACGGCGCCGCGACGGTCGTCGAGTCGGACACCTTCGCCGCGGGGACGCGGGTGCTGGTCCGGGGCGGCGGCATCGGGCTCACCAAGAACGGTTGCTGGGCAGAGTATCTCGTCGCGGCGGACAGAGCATTCACGCCGTTCGACTCCGATCTCCCGCCCGAGGTGGCGGCGACCTTCTTCCTGCCCAGCACCACCGGGTACGTCGCCGTACACGACATCGCGGAGGTCCGTGCCGGAGAACGCGTGATCGTGTCCGGCGCGTCGGGTGCGGTCGGCTCGATGGCCGCCCAATTCGCCCTGCTCGCCGGTGCCGCGGATGTGATCGGCGTGGTCCCCCGGCAGGACCAGGTGGAGTTGCTGCCCGACGGGGTACGCCCGGTCGTCGGCCGGGGCTCCGCACTGGCCGAGCAACTCGGTGACGAGCCCGTCGCCGAGGTCCTGATCGACACCCTCGGGGGCGATGTGCTGCCCCCGCTGCTCGGCCGCGTCGTGCCGGGGGGACGGGCCGCGCTGATCGGCTACACACTGGGCACCGAACTGGCTCTCGATCTGCCCAACTGGCTGCTGAGCGACGTGAAGATCCTGCCGGTCAACATGATTCGCAAGGGAGCCCGGCAGGCCGAACTCGCTCCCGACCTGATCGGCAAGCTCGCCGGAGGTGAGGTGCGGCTGGCGGTGCAACAGTTCCCGCTCGACCGGGTCGCCGACGCCCTGCAACTGATGCGCGAAGGCAAGGTGGCCGGGCGCGCCGTCGTCGTGCCATGAGCAGCGAGGCGCTTCACGGCGAACCGGGACTTCCCGCGGCGATGACCATTCCCGCACTCCTGGTTCTGCGGGCCGAGGAGTGCGGGGAGCGGATCGCGGTGCGTGCCGGGCCGGTCGCGGTGAGCTATCGCGAGCTTCTGGCGCGGGCAGCATCCATGGCGAAAGCCCTACACGCGCAAGGAGTTCGAGCCGGAGACAGGGTCGCGGCACTGCTGGACAATCGCGTGGAACTCGTCGACCTGTTCCTCGGCTGCTCATGGCTGGGAGCCGTCGTGGTGCCGTTGAATGTGGCTTTGCGGGGCGAGGGTCTGCGCCACGTACTCGTCGAGTCGGGGGCGCGCCGGCTGCTGACCGAGCCACGGTATGCCGCACAGGTCGAGGCGACGCGGTTCGCGGGCGTGTGCTGGCTGGCCGGCTCGGATACTGCCCCCCGGGTCGATTCGGCGATGACCGATCCGCCCCGCGCACCGGCACCGGTGACCGATCTCGATCTCGCCGCGGTGCTGTTCACCTCGGGCACCACCGGCCCGCCCAAGGGCGTTCGCTGCCCGCACGCCCAATTCCTCTGGTGGGGTGCGGGAGTCGGGCGCTCGCTGGGTCTGCGTGCGGGCGACGTCCTGTACAACTGCCTGCCGCTGTTCCACACCAACGCCCTGGGCACGCTGTTCCAGGCGCTGGTCTGGCGCGGCACTTTCGTACTGGGAGAACGATTTTCGGCAAGCGGTTACTGGTCCGCGGTGCAGGAGTCCGGCGCCACGGTGACCTATCTGCTCGGCGCCATGGTGCCCATGCTGATGAACCGGCCGCCGTCCCCGAGCGAGCGGGCCCACCGGGTCACCCGGGCGCTGTCGCCCGCCACGCCGGCGCACCTGTACGAACCGTTCCGCAACCGCTTCGGCATCGACCTCATCGACGGATTCGGTACCACCGAAACGAATCTCGTCCTCGGGTCGCTGCCGGGACGGCGTCGGGACGGCTTCGTCGGCACCGTGCTGGACGGCTACGAAGCCGGGGTGGTCGACCAGGGCCGTCCCGTCGCCGACGGCGCCCCGGGCGAACTGGTGGTCCGGAGCCTGCGGCGCGGTGGATTCGCGGCCGGGTATCTCGGTGATGCCGTCCCGGCGGAAGGCGCCTGGCTGCGCACCGGAGACCGGGTGATCCGCGGCCCGGACGGCTGGTTCCGATATGTCGACCGGCTCAAGGACGTGATTCGCCGGCGCGGGGAGAACATCTCGGCGACCGAGGTGGAGTCGGTACTGTCCCGGCACCCGCACGTCGCGCAGGTCGCGGTCTTCCCGGTGCCGTCCGAGCTCGCGGAGGACGAGGTGATGGCCGCGATCGTGCCGCGCGAGGCCACCGTGCTCGACCCCGCGGACCTGTTGCGCTTCGCCGAGGCCGACCTCGCCTACTTCGCGCTCCCCCGCTACGTCGACCTGGTGACGAGACTTCCGCTCACCGAGACCGGCAAGGTGCGCAAGCAGGAGTTACGGGCTCGCGGGGTCGGGCCGGACACCTGGGACGCGCAGCGCGAAGGCTTCCGGCCGACCCGTACGCGATAGCGGAGTCAGCGCCCGCACCCGTTGAACGAACACATCGCGGCACTGCACGCACTCTCGCGCGGCGCCGTCTCACCCGCGGTATGCGTGCAGCGCATCGCGTGCAGTGTCCGCGTGATACCCACACCCGCGGTCCGCAGAGCGCCGGTGATGCGGCTGACGTTGAGCCGGGCGGTGGGCGCGGTGACCGACAGGGCGCCCGCGAGCACGCGCGGGCCGCTGAACACCGGCACGGCGACGCTCATGTAGCCGAGCCGGGTCTCCTCGACCTCGACCGCCAGTTGCTCCTTGCGCATCCGCTCGAGCTGGGTGCGCAGCACACCCACGGACATGGTGGTGCGGCGGGTGAGCGCGGTGAACCCCTGCTCGACGACCTCGTCGAACACCGACGGGGGCGAGAACGCCAGGATGATCTTGCCGGTGGCCGTGCAGTACAGCGGCAATCGGCCCGCAACACGCGACTGCTCGTTGAGCCCGCGGTGACCGACGATCTTCTCGATATACAGCACGTCGATACCGTCCCGAACCGCGAAATGCACCGTTTCCTGCGTGGCCAGCAGTAGATCCTCCATGTACGGCAGCGCCGCGTCGCGCAGGATCCGCTGCCGGGGCACGAGCTGACCGAGTTCGAACAACCGCAGACCCAGCCGGTACTTGGTGCCCGCTCGTTCGAGCAGGCCCCACTCCACCAACTCGCCGGCCAGCCGATAGACCGACGCTTTCGCCACGCCGCTGCGGCGGGTCAGTTCGGTCAGGGACAGATCACTGCTTTCACTGTCGAACGTGTCGAGAATCAGTCGGGCTTTGCCGAGCACGGTGGGCATGTCGGTGCCGGACTGCTGGGCTTGCGCAATCGGCACTACCGGTCCGATTCCACCGGGTCCTCGAGTGGCTGTCGTCAAGGGATACCTCCTGGTGGGCCGCGGCGAGCGGAACTTGTCGATTCGGCCGACCGCGGGCGCGCTCACCTGATGTCGTCACGCTACGGGCCGAATGCCATGAGAGGCACGTCACAGGGTTCGCTCAGTGGACCCGTTTCACAGTGTTTACATCGGCCCCGGTGACCTCTATCGATGCCAGGAACTCCCGCGTCGCCGAGGCTATTGCCGCGGCCTCGCGCTCGATGAGCGCGACGGTACCGTTCTCGATCGTGGCGCTGCGGACCGAGCGGGCCGCGGTGAGGTGGGCGCTCAGCACCGGGAGGTTGGGCATGGAGAACGGATCCTCGCCCGCACCGATCAGGAGTACGGGGGCGGTCACCGAACCGATCCGGTCCTCCATCCGGTAGCGGGCGCATGCGCGGTGCCCCTCGGCCGGGTCGACGCCGGGGGCGAGGGCGTCGCGGACGAACCGGTCCAGTAACCCCGCGACCGGTGCCGGATAGTACGGTCTGCGCAGTTCCCAGAGCGTCCGCAGATGCGCACCGTCCTCGCTCTGCTGCGCGCGGTCCACACCGGCTCCGGTGGCGTGGTCGGTACGGTAGCGCTCGTCCGTCCACGGACAGGACGACAGCACCACCGCGGCGATCCGTTCGCTGCCGGTGGCAGCCAGCTCGAGCGCCACCGCGGCGCCGGTGTGATGCCCGAGAACGGCGGCATGGTCGACGCCGATCGCGTCGAGCAGTTCCCACGCACCCTGGGCGTAGAGCTCGATGGTCTGCGGCGCAAGGAGTTTCGCGCTCGCGCCGAAACCCACCATGTCCATCGCGATCACGCGGTGCTCGTCGGCGAGCAACGGGATCAATTCCCGGAATTCGTCCCAGGAGCGAGGCGTCTGGTGCAGTAGGAGCAGTACCGGACCGTCCCCTTGCTCCGCGTAGTGCAGCTGACCGAAAGACGTGTCCGCATAAGCGAATCGGAGGTTCGCGCCCATCAGTACGCCGCCACCATCGGTGTGTCGACGCCGACCGCGTCGATCTTCGCCGCGCCACCCGGATTGCCCACCGGCTCGGTCCGGGTCGGCAGGATATCCAGGAAGAACCTCTTGTTGTCCTCCTTGAATTCCGGTGCGGCCTTGCGGTCCACGGTGATCGCCTCCACCGGGCAGGCCAATTCGCATGCGCCGCAGTCGATGCACTCGTTCGGGTTGATGTACAGCTTGCGCTCGCCCTCGTAAATGCAATCGACCGGGCATTCCTCCATGCACGAGCGGTCGGTGTAGTCGATGCAGGCCTCGCCTATCACGAATGCCATCTGTCAGTCCTCCTGTTCGGTGGAATGCCCCGGGAAGATCTCCGCGTCCGGATCCAGGACGGCCGCCGCGTTGTTCACCGCGGTGGCAGCCTCCCCGAAACCGACCGCGATCAGACGAACCTTCCCGGGATAGTCGGTGATGTCGCCGGCCGCGTACACGCGCGCGAGATTGGTTTCCATGCGGGTGTTCACGACGATGTGCCGAGAATCGATGTCGAGTCCCCATTCGGTCAGCGGACCCAGATCCGCGGTGAAACCCAGTGCGGCGATGACGGATTGGGCGGGCAGAGTGGTCGTCGAGCGGTCGAGTTTGTGCGCGATGTCGACCTCGGCGATCCAGCCGTTGCCGCGCACGGCCGCGACGTCGGCGTTGACCAGTACCCGCACCGAGCTGTCGGACACCTTGGCCACGGTCGATCGGTGCGCCCGGAACCTGTCGCGTCGGTGGACCAGGGTCACCGAGTTGGCGATCGGCTCGAGATGGACGGCCCAGTCGAACGCGCTGTCGCCGCCGCCGACGATCACCACATCCTTCCCCTCGTGCACCGACGGGTCGGGAACGAAGTAACTCAGTCCCCGATCGAGGAAGTCCAGGCCCTTCGTCAGCGGCCGGGGTGTGAAGGTGCCGATACCACCGGTGAGGACGACCGCGCCCGCGGTGATGGTGCGTCCCTTGCTCGTCGCGACGACCGCATTGCCGGACGCGTCGTGGGACAGGCTCAACGCCTGCTCCCCGAGCAGATAGACCGGGTCGAACGGTGCGGCCTGCGCGAGCAACCCGTCGATCAGGTCACGACCTCGCACGGACGGGAATCCCGCGATATCGAGAATGGACTTCTCCGGGTACATCGCGCTCACCTGCCCGCCCGGCTCGGCGAGCGCGTCCAGCACGGCAACGCGCAGCCCGCGGAAACCCGCGTAGTACGCGCCGTAGAGTCCCGCCGGGCCGGCGCCGACGACAAGGATGTCGACGTCGAGTTCGGTGGTGGTCGAGAGGAGGGGCGATTCGTTCACAGCGCGAACGCTAATCAGCTTACGGCCCTTGATAAATGAACTCGGTCCGGTCAGCAGACTCCGTCCGGATCGAGTTCGGCGCAGGAAACGGGCCCGGCAGCCACACGAAGTGGCCGCCGGGCCCGGCGGATGGAAATGACGGATCGTTCTTCAGGCGGCGAACAATTCCGGTTCCTCCGCCGCGATCTTCTGGATGATGGTCGAGTACGCGAACCAGCCGACCTTCTCGGTACCCACCGCCGCATAGGTCTGAGCCGCGATCTTGTCGTGCAGGACAACCGGTTCCCCGGCCGCGCGGGCGGTCAGTTCGGCCTGCATCGAGCGTTCCATCGACACGTACCACCACACGGCGCTCTCCACCGAGGTGCCGACGGTCAGATGTCCGTGGTTGGTGAGTATCACGGCCTTGTTGGCGCCGAGCGCCTGCGCGATACGGCGGCCTTCCTCCTCGTCGAGTGCGACGCCGTGGTACTCCTCGTAGATCGAGTGGTCGTCGTGAAATGCGCAGGCGTCCTGCGTGATCGGAGACAGCAAGCGGTGCAGCGAGGAGAACGCCTTGCCCTGCAATCCGTGGGCGTGCACGGCGCCGACGACCTCCGGCCTGGCCTCGTGCACTTTCGAGTGGATCACGAACGCCGCCCGGTTCAGCGGGCCCCGGCCGGACAGGATCGTGCCGTCCGAGGCGACGTGGAGCAGTTCATCGGGCGTCACCGTGGCGAAATGCCGTCCGAAGGGCGCGGTCCAGAAAGTATCGGGGCGTTCGGGGTCGCGTGCGGTGATGTGCCCGGAGATGCCTTCGTCGAGCCCGAAACGCGACAGGATGCGATAGCCGCCGATCACCGCGGTTTTGCGGCGCCGCCGTTCCTCGTCGAGATCATCCGAGTCCGGGCGGCCCGGGATCCCGGCCAGCTCGGCGATTGTAGGAGGCTGATCCATTGTGGCCCTTTCTATTTGACGCCGTACCGGGACAGGAATTTCGCCGAGAGCAACCGCAGCACGCGGTCGAAGACGAACCCCATGATGCCGAGCACGATGATCCCGACGAACGTCCAGTCGATCCGGCCGTAGTTGCGGGCCTGCCAGATCATCGAGCCGATACCGCGATCGGCGGCCACGATCTCGGCGGAGACGATGGTCAGGAAGCTGTTGCCCATCGCCAGCCGGGCCCCGGTGACGATGCCCGGCACCGCCGAGGGCAACACGACGGTCTTCATCAGTTGCAGCCGGTTCGCGCCCAGATTCGTCGCGGCTTGGAGTTTGTTCTCGCTGATCGCCACCGTGGCCGCGATGGTGCTCACCGTCACGATGAACACCGAGGTGTAGAAGATCAGGACGATCTTGGAGGTTTCGCCGATGCCGAACCACACCACCGCCAGCGTGACGAAGGCGATCGGCGGGATGAAGCGGAAGAACTCGATATAGGGGTCCAGCAACTGACGCACCAGGTTGACGCGCCCCATCAGGATGCCGATCGGGGCGCCGATCACGACGCCGAGGCTCCAACCGAGCAGGATTCGCTGCGCGGACGCCGAGACGGACGCCCACAGCACGCCGCGCTGGGTGAGTTCGACCGCCGCGGACCACACCTGCCCCGGAGAGGCGATGGTCGTCGGCCCGTACCACCACGCGAGGAAGGACCACACCGCGAGACCGAGCACCCCCGAGGCCACCCACAGCAGCGCGGTGCGGGTCACCCGCCCCGCCGCCGCGAGCGATTTGCGCTGTGTCCGTTTGGCATTCGCATTTCCAGCCGACGTTGCGGGGCGCTGCACGATGGCGGTCACAGCTCGTCCTCCTCGATACCTTGGTTCCGCAACGACGCCACGACCTCGGCACGGATGTCGTCGCGCAGTTGCTCGTACAGATCGATAACGTCGGGATGGGCGCGATCGCGCGGGCGAGGCGCGTCGACCTGGTAGATGCTCTTGATGCGGGCCCGCGGTCCGGCGGACATGACCACCACGCGATCGGCGAGCGTGAGCGCCTCGTCGATGTCGTGGGTGACGAATACGACGGTGCAGCCGGTGTGCCGCCAGATCTTGTCCAGTTCGATCTGCAGGACCTGCCGGGTCTGCGCGTCGAGGGCGCCGAACGGCTCGTCCATCAGGACCAGCGAGGGCTGATTGGCCAGCACACGGGCGATCTGCACGCGTTGGCGCATACCGCCCGAGAGCTGCGAGGGAAATTTGTCACCCGAGTGCGGCAGGCCCACCATGGCCAGGTATTCCGCCGCGATCCGCACCTGTTCGGCCTTGCTCGCCCCGTGCATGCGCGGTCCGTAGGAGACGTTCCCGCTGACGGTCATCCACTCGAAGAGCGCCTCCGAACTCTGGAAGACCATGCCCGCGTGCGGGTTGCCTCGCCTGACTGTCGTACCGTCACAGCGGATTTCCCCGACGGTGGGTTCGATGAAGCCCGCCATCGACGACAACAGGGTCGACTTCCCGCATCCGCTGGGGCCCAGGAGACAGACGAATTCGCCCTCCCGCACCTGTAGATCAATTCCCGAGACGATATCCGCGGCACCGAAACTTATTCCGAGGCTTTCGATTTCGACGGGAACGCCTTTGATTGCCGTTACACTCATCACGCACTCTTCCTGTACCAGTCGATGAGCATCGCCGACTGTAGGTCCGGTTGGTCGCGCAGGGCGCCGATCTTCTTGTAGAAATCGACGACCGACTGCGCCGACACGATGTCCTGCGCGGTCAGATTGTGGACACCGAAGTCGATTTCCTTGATCGCGGTGATGGTCTGGTCCTCGGCTACGTTCACCGCGGATTTCGTCGCCGCCGCGGCAGCCGGCGGATCGGATTCGACCAGCTGCGTGGCCTTGTCCAGAACCTGGGCGACCTTGCGCGCGGTGTCCTCGTGCGCGGCCAGCCACGGCTGGGTCGTGATCGCCCAGTGGTGGTAGAGCCAGTTGTAGTCGCCGGTCCGGGCGACGACATGTCCGGTGTGCTGACTCAGCGCCGCGGCGGGCCACGGCTCCCACAGCACGTACCCGTCGATGTCGCCGCGGCTCAGTAGCGCGGGCATGTCGGTCGGGGTAGCCGTGATCATCTTGACCGAGTCCGGCCGCACGCCGTGCGCTTCGAGATATTTCTCCGTGGAGATCTGGCTCAGGCCGGGGACGATGCCCATTTTCTGTCCTGCGGCCGGCGCATCGATCCCGTTGCGCAACACGACTTTGATGTAGTCGCCGGAGGATTCGTAGGAGTACATCGCCCGCAGCGCGGGATTTTCCCGCAGCTGCGCGATGGTGGTGGTGTCGGAGCTGCCCGCGATCTGGACCTGCCCCGTCGAGAGGGCGTCGACGGCCTCACCGCCCCGACCGAACTGCACCAGTTGCACATCCAGACCCGCCTGTTTGAACAGTCCCTCGTGGTCGGCGACGAAGAACGGCGCGTAGGAGGCATCGATGCCCACCGCGATCCGGATCGAACCGCCTGCCGAGTCGGCGGTGCTGTGCGTGGCCGGGCGGCTGCACGCGGCTGCCGCCATCGTGGCAAGGACAACCGCTGCGAGTGCAGCGCTACGGAATGGAGATCGCCAGGCCATATACCGACACCTTCGTTCTGTGATCTGGGCCGCATTCGTGCGGTGGTGTGAAGCAACTTAGCCATGTACGTCAGGGCTGGAAATCATCTCGGTCCGCCGAATGAACCCGCAGCGACGGCCTTACGCCGACGCAACATCCAGCGCGTCACGGGCACTGATTCCGGAAACATCGCGGCAATAATCCATTTGCGGCCGGAGTATTTTCATAGGGTCCAGTGCGGGCGATCGCCCATGCATACGCGCGCCACGTTCTGCGCCAGCCGTCAACGGGCGGTGGCCGGTCACGCACCACCATGCGTGACCGGCCACCGATATCGGCATCGTCCTGTCTCAGGCCGGTGCCGTAGCCTTCGCGGACGCCTCGGCCAGGAAGTCCAGACTCAGCGGGTTGTACTGCTCCGCCTGCTCGTGCTGCGGCCAGTGGCCGCACTCGGGGTACAGCTGCAGCCGCGCGCCGGGGATGTCCTCGGCCATCTTCTTGGCCTCCGGGACGTCACCGAAGGGATTCTCGTGGCCCCAGACCACCAGCGTCGGCGCCTGGATGCGCGCGAGCCGGTCCGGCCGCAGCAGGTTGCGCTGCCGAACCTCCATCTCCTGCAAGGACAGCAGGTTGTGGATGTTCGCGACGAAATCGGGCTGGTGATAGATCCGGTGCCGGACTTCGACGAGTTCCTCGGTGGCATCCGCCGGATCGTGCATCAGCAGCCGCAGCCGGTCCCGCGTCAGTTGAATGTCGTTGCTGCGCACTGCTTTCGTGGTGGAGGTCTTGATGCGGTCCATGATGGCGGGGTTCGCGACCGTGCCGCCCGCGGCGAGCAGTTGCAGCGACAGCACGCGCTCGGGCAGCTCACTCGCCAGATGGGCCGCCACCCAGCCGCCGAGCGACTCACCCACCAGATGTGCCCGCTGGATTCCGACCGCGTCGAGGTAGTCGACCAGATGCTCGACGTAGCGCGGGATTTCGTAGGGATAGTCCGGCTTGCCGGTGTAGCCGTGCCCCAGCATGTCGATGGCGTGGCATCGGTAGTGCGGCGCGTGCGCCGGGATGTTGCGCGCGAACGCCTCGAGATGGCCGCTGGTGCCGTGCAGGAACACCACCGCTTCCTCGCCGGTGCCGGCGCGCAGCGCGCGGGTAGGAATGCCGTTCGCATCGACGGTCGTCAGGCTGAAGTCGAGCCCGGCCAGTTCGTTCCAGATTGTCATGATCGTGTCCTTCGTGATGACGAGTTGCGAGGAGAGGGGTCGAGTACGGCGACGCCCATTCCGGTGAGCCATTCCGGAATGGCCTCGTAGGCAAGGCGTTCCGCCGGGATGTAGTCCAGGATGGCGGCCATCATGAGCCAGGTGCGCAGCTCCTGCGCGCCGTTCCCGGCCGCCTCCTGGACATAGTTCGTGGTGTACTCGGCGAGTTCGGCGGCCTTGCCCGCCGCGAAGAGGTCGAGCAGGTGATCATCGAACTCGGGCGTGATGGCGGCCTGCGCGGCCCGGATGATCTCGCGGCGGCGCACGTCGTAGTCCGACCAGTTCTCCCGGCCGTCCAGCCACGCCCGGACCATGAAATCCTCGTCCTCGCCGTGCGGGTCGCGCCAGTCCGGCCAGGGCAGCCGGTGCGAGAGCCCGCCGGACGCGATGACGACGACCCGCTTGTCCGCCGGGAAACTCGCGACCGCCGCGCGAATCGCGGTGGCGAGTTCCGCGGACCGCGCGAAGGTGGGCAGGGGTGGCGCGAAAACGTTGACCACCAGCGGCACGATCGGCACATCGAGTCCGTCGAGCAGGTACTGGATCGCATGGGACTGCCCGTGATCGATCTGCAGCCGCGCCGAGTACGCCAGATCGAAACGGCCGCTTTCGATCACGGTGTTCGCCAGGTAGCGGGCGAACTCGACATCGACCGGCTGCGGCCCCTTCGGAGTTCCGGATTCGCCGCTCGAAATACATTCCCCCACACCGAGAGTGAAGGCCGGAATGAGATCCAGCCAGAATCCGCGGAAGTGGTTGGAGCCGATGATCAGCGCGACGTCCGGCGCTGCGGCCGCGATCCGTTCCCGCGCGACGTACAGGGCGTTGCGGAAACGCTCGGCTTCCGCCTTGTGCGTGGTCTGCTCCCAGTGGGTGTTCATCAGAGTGCTGTGCGAGGCTCCGACCCCCAGCACGATCGTCGCCATCAGGCCATCCCTACTTCCTCGAGGCTGCGGGTGACCGTGTCGAGTGCGACACGGACCAGATACTTGGTGAGCTTCTCCGCGTCCCGCAGGTCCACCGTGTTCATGCCCATCGCGAAATCGACCTCGAACGGCGCGTCGACGACCTTCGGCATGCCGACCCGCACGGTGGGAATCCCTCGGCCGCGCAGGATGTTCGCGTCGGTCGCGCCGCTCGCGTCCCGGAACTCCCGGTGCGGAACGCCTTCGGCCGCCTCCCACGCCTCGACAGCCTTGCGGCACAGCCACATCCGTGGATCCGAACGCTCACCCGGAATCGCCAGTATCTGCTCCACGTCGACGCGGATGTCCAGTTCGGCGGCGATGCGCCGCACGGCCGCGACCAATTCGCGTTTGGCCGCGGTGGGCGTGGTGCGCGGGCTCAGGCGCAGATCCACCATCATGCGCACGCAGGCCGGTGTGAACGACGCGGTGCGCTCCCAGCCGCCGCGGATGTTCGCCACCATGCCCTGCGGCTGGACGAGCCCGTCGTCGTGCGCTCGCGAGTACCGCGGAAACCATTCCTCGAGCCGGGTGGCCACCGCCCCGGCCAGGGCCACCGGATTCCGGTACGGCAACCGGTGCCGCGAGCCCACGTACGTGTGGCTGCCGTGCACCGTGATCTCGAACCAGGCCAGGCCGACCTCTTCCCACGAGACGGTCCACCCCGGCTTGGCGATGAGGGCGTAATCCGCCCACACCCCCTGTTCGAGCAGGAAGGAGCAGCCGACGCCCTGACCGGTGTTCCGCCGCGGATTGCCTACGCCGGGACGGGCGTTGGTCGGCATCCCACCGGCCCCGAAACCCAGCAGCAGGTCTCCGGTGAGCGGCACGCCGGCCGCCCGGATCGCCTCTCCCGCGGCCAGCACGCAGGCGGCGTGCCCCTTCGGATTGGAGGCGCCCAGCCCGATGACGTAGTCCTCGACCGCCGTGGCTCGCGCGAGCATGTCCGCGCGCAGCGATTCACCGACCCACGGCAGATCCTCGTCGGGGTCGCCCGTGGTCACGGTGTCGATCGGCGCGTACAGCAGCAGGTCCGGTCCGGTGCCGTCGCCGCGCACCCGGCCCCACGAATTGGCTTGGCGGTCATCGAGATACATCGTCTGCGATTCGATGTCCGCCGCGGCCAGGGTGGTGGTGATGTGCCGGGCCAGCGGCGCCTCGTCACCGGTGGGACTCGCGATGTCGACGAGGCCGGTCAGCAACTCGCGCAACCGGTTCCGGTCCACCCGTGCGCAAGCCGCCTCGGCCCAGCGGCGTCGCCGGGGGTCCAGCCCGGCCAGCGCATCCGCTTCCACGACGGTCATCGACGAACCTGGTGTACCTGGGTATTGCTGTGCCGCGCGAGAATCCGCCACGCGGCGGGCGCGCCCACGACGGCAGCGCCGCCCGCGACGAAGGCGATCAGTGTCTTGAGCATGTACTTCCCCTATTCACTGGACGGAACGGAGCGTGCGGAGGCCGCCTCGCCGGTGCCGTTCTGTTTCGCCGACGCCCGGCGCGCACGCGCCTGCGCCACCGGCTGCTTGACGAATTCGACAGCGGCCGTGAGCTTTTCGGCGTACTCCTCTTCGGCGAGATTGCGCCATGCGGTCAGCGAGACGTCGGGCCGGTACAGTTTTTCCGGCGGCGCGTCGGTGACCTCGACCATCCACGCGTCCTGCCCGGAGAACTGACCGTGGAACAGCCAGCGGATCGCCCCGAGGTACTTCGCGTAGAAGCCGAGCTTGTGCACCCCGGTCACGAAATTCACCATCAGACCGACATATCGGTGATTGTCGTCGTCGACCGGCACGTAGAACTCGTAGTGGATGAAGTCGGGGTAGGCGATGCGCAGCACGCCGGGCATGGACAGGGACGCGAAGCCCGGGAAGTTCTGCGCCGCGATGACCGGATTCACCTCCAGTCCGGCGCCGACGTTGCCGATCTGTGAGACTTTCGTCTCGTCCGGCCGTTTCTTCCACCACCGCTTGTTGGTCCACTTCCCCACGCCGGGGAATTCCGCCTCCCAATACACCTCGTCCTGGACGCGGTAGAGCCATCGGCCCTCGCGCACGATGCGGGTGATGTTCCAGGTCGGCATCGGCTTGAACAGCCGCCACAGCGAGGTGCGGTGCAGATATTTCGCGTGCCCCTCGTCGAAGCCGTTCTCACAGGCGAAACGCCAGTTACCCGCACGCGGCTGAATACGACCGCCGACGATGCCCTCGTTCTCGACGAGTTCGCGCGGCAACTGCTCGTCCAGCGGCGGGGCGGGCTCGCGGGTGATCGGGATGTAGACCCAGACCAACCCCAGTCGCTCCTGCGCCGCGTACGTCTGCACCTCGACCTTGCCGCAGATCTTCGAATCCGGGCCGTCGGTGATGACCGCGACGAGCTTGCCGTCGGTCAGGCGATAGGTCCAGCCGTGGTAGGGGCAGCTGACCGTGCCGGGGAACTGCTGGTCGCCTTCCGACAGCGGCACCCCACGGTGGGGGCAGCGGTCGTGCAGCGCGTACACCTTCCCCGCGTCCCGGATGAGTGCGAGCTTCTCCCCGCAGATCGTGTAGCTCTGCGGGGTCCCGGTGATGTGGTTGGACCAGGTGACGGGATACCAGTAGCCGCGGTACCCGCTGCCGGCCGCATCGTACTTGGGCCAAGCCGTCCAGTCCTGCCTTCCGGCCGCACGCGGACGCTCAGGCACCTCCTGCGCGGCTTTCGGCGCCTCGACACCAGTCATGTGAAGTCCTCCCGAGACGAGATGAGTGATAGTGCGAATACTGGGCGAGTCCTGGCCGGACGCCAACGGATTCGGTTTACTCAGCAGACCCGGTCCGCGTTTGCGACCACCACGGCCTCACCTTCGGCGCACAGCACGCCGTCCCCGGTGTGCTCCCGCAATTCGAGCGTGACGAGCCCGTCGGCGACCTCGCGGACGACGCCGGTCACGACGAGTTCACACCCCACGTACGCGGGCGCGCGGTTGCGCCATCCCACGGAGACCACGCCACTGGGCCCGCCGGCGAACTCGGCCGCCGCGCGGAACAACAACGCACCGTGTAGCTGGGCCATCACCACGGGCGCGTCCAGGCCCTCGCTCGCGGCGTGGACCGGGTCGTAGTGGATGCGGTGCGCGTTGTGCGTGACAGCGCCGAAGCGCAGCAGGCGCACCGGGTCGGTCCGCAGCACGACAGGGTCGATGCCCTGGCCTGTGACGGCATGCGCACTGTGCGGGGCCGTCATCGGACGATGAACCTTTCGGTGACGGTGGCCAGTGCTCCGGCCCGCGCGGCTCGAAAGACCTTCGACACCGTCATCAGGAGAAACTCCGAGCCCGGCCGGCCTTTGCACGCCACGTCATCGAGCGTGCGCCGCACCGCGATCGGATCCCCGAGCGGCGTCTGCCGGTGGAAGGCGATGCTCTGCCCACCCGCCATCAGACGCACATCCAGTCCATCGGTGCCGGGGACCTCGTCGCGGAACATGCCGTCTTCGCGGTAGTCCCCGTCGACGCCGCCGTCGGGCCCGCGCAACAGGCTGGGCAGGTACAGGGGATGCACCTGGAAGCCTGTCGATCCGGGGTCCAGCAGCCGGGGGTCGCGTTCGCCGCACGCGCGCGCGAAGGCCACCGCCTCGGTAACCCGCAACGGGCCGAGATCACGGTGCTCGACGGTGCCGAGGAGGGCGTGAGCCCGATCCTGGGCCGTTCGCAGATCTGATCGCATGCGCCGCAAGCTAACCGCGCGCACCGGGGCACGGCCACAGACCGGGACCGCCCAGCGGACCCCGATCCTTCACACCACTCGCGAAATGCCGTCAAGTGTGCGCATGGCTCAACTACCGAACAGCTTGTACGCCGACGCGGCGGGCGTGAAGTTCCACTACCACGACCTCGGTGCCGGGAACCCCACGATCTTCCTGCACGGCGGCGGACCGGGCTGCACCGCCTGGTCCGACTTCGGTCCTGTCGCACCGCTTTTCGCGCGTGACCGCCGGGCGATACTGGTCGACATCCTGCAGTACGGCCGGTCGGAGAAGTGCACGATCACCGGCCCGATGTGGGATTTCCACGCGGCGAAGATCGTCGCGCTGCTCGACGAGTTGGCCATCGACCGCGCCGACTTCGTCTGCAACTCGTGGGGCGGAACGATCGCGCTCAACCTCGCGGCCAAATACCCCGACCGGGTGCGCGCGCTGGTGATCACGGGCAGCATGCCGGTGTTCCACGGCCCGCTCGCTCCGCTACCGGAGAACGGTCACCGCGGGCGGACGGCCCGGGACGTCTACTACGGCGGAGAAGGTCCCACCCGGGAGAAGATGCGTCAGCTGATCACCCGCCTCGAGTGGTTCGACGGCGACAAGCTCCCGTCCGAGACCCTCGACATGCGCTACGAACAGAGTCTCGACCCGGAGGAGATGGCTCTCGCGGCGGCGTCGGACAACCCACGGGGTGACTGGCAGGATCTCACCGCCGAACTCGGGATGATCACCGCGCCGGTGTTGTTCGCCTGGGGAATGTACGACGCCTTCCTCACGCCGGACTACCCGTTGATGCTGGCCAGAATGATCGAGCACGGACACCTGTACGTGATGGACAAGGCGTCGCATCACCTTCAGGAGGAACGGCCGTACGACTACTACTCCGTGGTGACCGGCTTCCTTGACCAACAACATTCGTGACGCGGTTCCGGTGCGCCCGCCCGAGGGCGCGGACCGGATTCGGCTCGTGCTCGTCCTGGGGGTGCTCACCGCACTCGGGCCGTTCACCGTGGATATGTATCTGCCTGCGCTGCCGACGATTTCGGCACATTTCCACACGACCGACACCGCCGTGCAGCTCACCTTGACGGGCACGTTGGCGGGACTGGCGATCGGCCAGCTCGTCGTGGGCCCGTTGTCGGACAGCTATGGGCGGCGCAGGCCACTGCTCGTCGGCACCGCCGTGCACGTCTCGGCCTCGGTGGCATGCTTCTTCGCACCTTCGGTCGCGGCACTCGGCGCCCTGCGCGCCCTCCAGGGTTTCGGTGCCGCCGCGACGGGGGTGATCGCGATGGCGGTCGTGCGTGACCTGTTCGTCGGTCGCGCCGCCGCGATCGTGCTGTCCCGGTTGATGCTCGTGATGGGCGTCGCTCCCATTCTCGCGCCGTCGGTCGGCGGGTTGGTGCTCAGCGCGGTCTCGTGGCAGGGGGTGTTCCTCGTACTGGCCGGGCTCGGTGCGGGCATGATGCTGCTCGGCGCCTGCGCCCTTTCCGAGACACTGCCGCCCGACGCGCGAGCCGAGCGCGGAATCTCGCACGCGCTCAACGGATATCGCACCCTGATCGGTGATCCGCGGTTCCTCGTCCTGGTGTTGGTGTGCGGCTTGGGCCGGTCGGTCCTGTGGGCCTACATCGCCGGGTCGTCCTTCGTGATGCAAGGCCAGTTCGGGCTCACATCGCAGACCTACGGTTTCGCCTTCGCGGCGGGGGCGGTGGTGTTGATCGGCGCCTCCCAGCTGAACGTCGCGCTACTGAAGCGATGGTCCCCGCTGCGGATCAGCCTGGTCTCGCTGCTGGTGAGTACGGCGGTCGGTGTGGCGTTCATCGTCCTCGCGGCAACCGCGACCGGCGGGTTCGCCGGTTTCGCGCTGCCGGTCCTGGCCCTGCTCGGCGCCACCGGATTCGTGATGCCGAACGCGCCCGCACTGGCGTTGTCCCAGCACGGCGCGATAGCGGGCACGGCCGCCGCGATGGTCGGCTTCGCACAGTTCGGCGCGGCGGCCGTGGTCGCACCGATCGTCGGGCTGCTGGGAAATACCAGCCTCGCGGTGGCGATCGTGACGACCGCATCGGCCGGGCTCGGTTTCGCCGCCCTGGGCGCGGTGAGCAGCAGACGTCCGCCCGTCCCGGGTGCTAGGCCGAGCGCGCGAGAGAGCCCAGTGTCCGGGTGATACCGGCGCCGGCGGTCTTCAGCGGGCCGGACATCCGCTCGAGTCGCATCCGTGCGGTGGTGGTAGACATGCCGACCGCCCCCACCAGCACCGAGTGCGACCCGAACACGGGCACCGCCGCGCTGACCACACCGAGGGCTACTTCCTCTGCCTCCACCGCGAGCATGTTCCGCCGGATCGTGACGAGCTGGCGGTGCAGATGCGCCGCCGACGCGACCGTCCGCCGGGTGTAGGCCGGCAGCCCGTTCTCGACAACCCCGGTGACCACATCGGCGGCGGACAACGCGAGGATCGCCTTGCCCGTCGCGGTCGCGTACAGCGGCAGCCGTCCCGCGACCCGGGACGGCATCTCGATCGCGCCATGGCCGACGATCTTGTCGATATAGAGCACGTCGAAACCGTCCCGAATCGCGAAATGCACCGTCGCGCCGGTCGCGGCATGCAGTTCCTGCAGGTACGGCAGGGCGGCATCGCGCAGCACCCGTTGCGTGGGCACCAGCTGTCCGAGCTCGAACAGACGCAGGCCGAGACGGTAGCTCGTCCCGGCTCGTTCGAGAACACCCCACTCGACCAGCGCGGTCGCCAGCCGGAACGTCGTAGCCTTGGCGACCCCGCTGCGGCGTGACAGTTCGGTCAGTGACAGCTCCCCCGCCTCGGCATCGAATGCCTCGAGCAGCAATTGCGCCTTACCCAGTACCGATTGCATGATCGCCTCCACGAACCCGGGCGGTCCACTCTCCAGACCAGGTCTGCACACCATACCGTTTGCCCGCATTGCGATCCATGGGGGGATTTCGCCAGTGGCGTCCGAGCGCACCATCATGTCGAAGAGCGCATGGCTACGGCGGCTTCTTCTGTTCGCGGCAGCCTCGTTCTCGAGTTGTGAGGGTCAGTCCCTGGTCGCCGCCTTGGCGACGAAATCTCCGATGGAGGGTTCGACCGCGTCCCGAACTCGAATCGTCTTGGGGAGCAGCTTGTTCACCGCGAGGAGGTCGGCGGCATGCTGCTGTTCGTCGAGGAATTCCTCGGTCACCGGGCCGATCCCGAACGGTCGGCCGCGCAGGGCGGCTTCCCAGGCGTCGAGGTCGGCGGTGCCACCGCGGGCGACGATGTCGTCGACGAAGTACTGGGCCGCATGGCGCGGATTCTCTACGATCCAGGCGTCGGATTCCTGTAGCGCGGTGATGACGGCTTCCAGTGCGGGGCGATTGTTCTCGGCGAACTCGCGGCGGGTGAACCAGAGGGAGGGGTGGCTGAACACGGACTCGGTGTCGACGAGGGTGTGCAATGTCGTGGCAGCTTCGACCGCGGTCAGGCCAGGATAGGCGCCGACCCAGGCATCGAGGGAGCCGTCGAGCAGCAGCGCGCCGCCGTCGTGGACATCGGTGTCGACCGGTTCGATATCGGCCCAACCCAGTCCTGCCTTCTCCAGCGCGAACAACAGAAGGGTGGTCTGCCAGGATCCGTGCGCGATCCCGACCCGCTTGCCCTTCAGGTCGGCTACCGACTCGATTCCGTTGCCTGCCTTGGTGACCAAACGCCCGTTCTCGATGCGAGGTCCGGAGATGCCGACGTACACGATGTCGCGATCGTTGCCGAGTGCGGTGATCGGCGGGGTGAAGCCGGTGCCGATGAAGTCGTAGCCGTCCTCGGTGAACAGGTAGTCCGAATGCACCGACGGCAGCGCGGATTTCACGTCGGCGCGGCCGGGCTGGGGCAGGGCGCGCAGATCCACCCATTCCACATCGGGCAGTGCGCGTTCCAGGATGCCGCGGTGGCGCAGGACGAACAGGGAGTTGTTGTGCGGGAAGTAGCCGACACGAACGGTCACGGGTGCTCCTCGAAAGTTGTTGCGGGACGAATCAGATCAGGCCGCGGCGGCGGGCCTCGTCGGCCAGACCCGTGCGACCCCACTGCACGGCCAGATTGGATTTGTCGAATTCGACTGAGCCGCCGAGGGTTTCGGCGATGGCCTGGTATTGGGCTCCCTCTTCCAGCAGAACCACCAGTTTCGCCAGGTCCAGGAGTCCGGCGCGGCCGATGACGTTCGCGCCGCCGTTGGCCTCGAAGATGGCGATCAGGTCGGGATCCTGGGTGAGCCGGTCCAGGACGAACGCACCCGCGCCGATGCTGCGGTCGATGTGCGGCGGGATCTCCCGCGACAGGGTCAGGCGCTGCACGGCCGCGTAGCGGATGGGGAAGGTGCGGTGGGTCTGGGCCCAGCCACCCAACCAGGGACTGTGCACGTGCACCACGGAGGTGATCTCCGGATGGGCGCGGAACACCGGGGCGTAGCCGGTGACGAAACCGGCAGAGCCGTTGCCGGACAACACTTCTCCATCGAACGTCGCCACTACGGGCTGCACGCTGCGGTCCTCGGCCCAGGGCCCGGGTTCGTTCAGTGCGACGGCGATGTCCGCCCCGGGCACGCGTTCGACGAAGTTGACGGTTCCGTTGCCGGTCACGGTGCCGGTATCGCGGAATACCCGGAACGCCTTCTCCGCGTCACGGGTCGCGGCGGCTACGAAGTCGGCCACGGTGTCGCCGAGCCGAATCTCGGTGCTGGTCATGATTTCTCCTAGTGGGCGTGGGTGAGCGCGGACGCACCGGCCGTGGTGGTCAGGCGGGAGCGGCCGAGCAGTGGCAGCACTTCCTCCCCCACGCGGTAGGCCTCTTCGAGATGCGGGTTACCGGCGAGGATGAAGGCGTCGACGCCGAGGTCGATCAGCTCGTCCAGACGCTGCGCGACCTGCTCATAGCTGCCGACCAGGCCGAAGGCAGGGCCGCCGCGAATCAGGCTGAACCCGCACCAGACGTTGGGCTGCACCTCCAGATCCCGGTAGCCGGTGATGGTTTCGGGTACCCAGCCCTTGATGCGGCCCGCGCCCACCGAATCGCCCTGCGCGGCACGGTTGGCCGCGTCCCGGTCGACGAAGGCCCAGCCCTTGCGGATCTCGTCCCAGGCCGCCTCTTCGGTGTGCCGGGCCAGGATGTCGATGCGGACCGCGAATTTCGGTGTGCGACCGATCTTCTCGGCGTGGGTGCGCACGCCGTCGAATTTGGCGCGCAGGTCGCCGAACGGCTCGAGCCAGGACAGGTAGTAGTCCGCATGCCGGCCGGCGGCCTGGACCGCGGCGCCCGAGGACCCGGAGAAGTACACCTCCGGGAAGGGCTGACCGGCCAGGCCCGGTGGCAGTGCGGCGCCCTCGGTGCGGAAGAAGCGGCCGTCGTGCGAGTACGGGTCGCCATCCCAGACTCCGCGCAGCACGTCGAGGAATTCGCTGGTGCGGGCATAGCGGTCGTCGTGGGAAACCTTGTCGCCCCACCACAATTGGGCAGGCCCACCACCACCGCTGATGATGTTGTAGACGAGCCGGCCCCCGGTGGCACGCTGCAGGCTCGCCGACATTCGCGCGGCTTGCACCGGGTGCAGGAAGCCCGGCTGGAAGGCGACCATGAATCGGTAGGTGGTGGTCTCGCGGGCCAGTGCGGCGGCGAAGGCCCAGGGATCCTCGGTGACCGGGAACGAGGGCAGCAACCCGCCCAGGAATCCGGCGGACTCGCTGGCCCTGGCGACGGCGGCGACATGGTCGATGTAGCTGTAGCCGTCCAGTTCTCCGCCCCGGATGGCCGGAGCGATGTTGCCCGGCCCGTACCCGCCGACGTTGCCGCGGTTGTAGCGGCGCGGCGTGCGCAACGAGGCCTGGTCGCCTTCCATGCCGATGCGCCAGTAGATATCGATGGTCATACCGCGGCCTCCTTCAGCGTTCGTGTGGCCGGATCGGCGAGGAACAGCAGGTGCTCGCCGGCGCGGTGCACCTCTTCGATGTGCGGGTGGCCGGTGAGTACGACGGTGTCGAATCCGGTTGCGGCGTATGCCCGAAGCTGCCGGGCCACCTGCTCGTAACTGCCGACCAGGCCGATGGTCTGCGGATGTCCGATGGCGTCGAAGCCTGCCCAGCGCCCGTCCCCCAAGCTCAGCGAGCGCGCACCGGGGCCGTCCGGACGCACCTCGCGCCATTGCCTTTCCGCGCGCGCCCAGGCTTCGTCCTCGGTTTCGCGGGCGATGATCGGCAGTTCGAGCCCGGCGCGCACGGTGCGGCCGGTCTCGGCGGTGCGGGCTCGCAGCCCCGCCAGCTCTTCGGCCGGACCGTGGGGTGTTTCGGTGAACAGGTGCACATCGCCGTGCTGGGCCGAAAGATCCAGTGCGGCAGCGGAAGTGCCTGACAGCTGGACTTCAGGGAACGGCAGGCCGGACAATACGCCACGGAAACCGCCGTCGATCACGTCGAAGTACTCCCCCGCGAACTCGACCCCGGTGCCGCGGAATCCGGCGCCCGGCACGGGTTCGGAGTTCCAGACCCCGCGTGCCACGGTGAGGAATTCGGCGGCTCGGGTGTAGCGATCGTCTCCGGTCACGCGGTCACCACGGCTGCGCCCGTCCTCGGTGTCGGTATCCACCGCCAGCCGCCATCCCAGCCGCCCGCCCGACAATCGCTGCAGGGTGGCCGACATTTTGGCCGCGTACACCGGAGTGCCGAAGGCGGGCTGGAATTCGACGACGACCCGGCTGTGGCGGGTCGCGCGCAACGCTCCCCCGGCCACGATCCAGGATTCCTCGCCGAGCGGATCGTAGGGGGCGAGAACCCCGTCGAGTCCGGCCAGTTCGGCGGCATCGATCACTTGATGCAGGTCGTCGAAGGGCCCGAAACGGCCGGGCCGCACGTCGGTGGGCTCGCGATCGGCCGCTCGCGGGGCACCGATACCCGTCGCCGGGATGGGTGCCGGATCGGAGAAGCCGCCGCGGTGGCGCAGTTCGGGGCGCGCGCGCCGACCGTCGCCGCGGCTGGGCAGCCGCCACAGGAATTCGGTCATGCCGCTACCTGCCCGGCGGCGACGAGTTCGCGGGCGCGTGCCAGCGGTTCCGGGGCAACCCAGGATTCGAGATCGAAGTCGGCGGACAGGAATCCGTGGGTATACAGGAACTGTTTCTGGACACCCAGGAGTTCCACCCGATCGTCGTCCAGTGTCGGGTGCAGGCCGCGATGGAAGTCCGTCCCATAGGCTGCCGCGACGCCTTCGGGGCCGGAGAGGGTTTCGCGTTGCAGCACGCTGCGCACACCGTCGAGGTTGTCGGCGGCCCAGTCGGCGGCTCGCAGACTCTGCGCGAGGAAACCGATCACCACCTCTGGAGCGGTATCGAGCAGATCCTGGTGCACCGTGATCGGGCGCGGGGTGCCGTTGTTCACGCGCAGCCGCCTCGTCTCGGTGGCATCGAGGTCCACGGCCACCCGCAAACCGTGCTGCGCGGCGACTTCCTGTGCGCGTGCGCCTTTGACATAGATGGCGTCCACCTCACCGCGCACGAGTTCCTCCGCACCCCAGGTCACTCGACGAGCACGCTGTTGAATTTCGGTGCGCACCTGCGGATCTCGTTCGACGCCCAGCTCGACGACGGTGACGTCGGCGAGGCCGAGCCCACCCAGGCGCAGGGCGCTGGTGAAGCCGTGCAGCGCCATGGCTCGCGGGAAGCTGCGCGCCTGGTCCTGCGCCCAGGCCGGAATACCGATCCGCAGGCCGGCCAGCTCGGCGGGCGTGCGCACCGGCGAATCCGGGCCCACCAGAATTGCCTGGGCCTCGTCGATCCAGGTCAGACCGATCAGCCGGGTCGGCGAGCCCTGCGCCCTGGCGGCGATCGCGGGCACATTACCGCCCTCGCGGATCAGTCCGGGCAGTCCGTGATCGAAGTGGGATCCGGCCAGTTCCGGCCCGGCGTCCTGCAGAACACCGAACCGCAGGCCGTTACGCTGGGCGGTATCCCCCAGCCAGCCGAGGCTGTGCGCAAGACCGCTGGCGGTGGGGACCGGGCAGCGCGTGTACCAGAGTGTGTCGGTCATCGAATACTCCTGAAGGTCAAGGGGTTCGGTGGTTGTCGGCGACGCGTCCAACGCCGAGTTCGGCGAGCAGACTCGCCCGATAGCGCAGGGCCTCGGGGTCCGTGCGGTCCCGGGGGTGGGTGAGATCGATATCGATGTCGACCGCGAAGCGGCCGCGGTCCAGGACCAGGACGCGGTCGGCGAGCCGGACCGCCTCGTCCACGTCGTGCGTGACCATGAGCACGGCGGGGCGATGCCGGGCCACGAGGTCGCCGACCAGATCCTGCATCTGCAAACGGGTCAGCGCGTCCAGGGCGGCGAACGGCTCGTCCAGCAACAGCAGTTCGGGTTCCCGGACCAGGGCACGGGCCAGCGCCGCACGCTGGGCCTCACCGCCGGACAGGGTGGCCGGCCACTGGCGCGCCTTCCCGTCGAGCCCCACCTCGGCCAAGGCGCGCAGGCCCGCGTCACGCGTCGACTTCGCGCGGCGCTGCCCGACAACCACATTGGCCAACACCCGCTTGGACGGAATGAGCCGGGGCTCCTGGTAGACGGTGGTGCGGACGGCAGGTACCAGCACCTGTCCCGCATCCGGCACCTCCAGCCCGGTGAGCAGACGCAGCAGGGTCGTCTTGCCGGTGCCACTGGGACCGAGCAGCACCACGAATTCGCCGCGGCGGATGGTCAGATCCACACCGTCGAGAACAACCTTGTCGCCGAACGCTTTTCGCAACCCTTCGATGCGCACGGCCGCCGGTGCGACGGTGCGAGTTTCATCCACGATGGTCATCGGATCGCCACCTGTCGCTGCCATGGCATCGCGAAGCGTTCGATCAGCCGCACCACACCGTCGAAGATCAGACCCAGCAGCGCGTAGAGCACGACACACAGGACCATGTAGTCGGTCCGGTTGTATTCCTGTGCGAGGGTGACCAGGTATCCGACGCCCTTGCTGGTACCGACCTGTTCGGCGGCGATCAGACCGGTGATGCTGATGGACAGGCACACTCGCAGCGCCATGAGCACGCCCGGCAGCGCCGAGGGCAGGATCACCTCGACCACCAGCCGCGTACCGGTCAGACCGAATCCGCGCGCAGCCTCCACCACCTTGCGGTCCACATTGCGCACCCCGAGGTAGGTGTAGGCGTACATCGGCGCGATGGTGGCGACCGCGATGAGCAGCACCTTGTACAGCTCGTCGATACCGAACCACGCGATGAACAGCGGCACCAGCGCCAGGAACGGGACCGCGCGCACGATCTGCATCGTGGAGTCGACCAATTCCTCACCGAGACTGGATAATCCGGCCGCGAGCCCGAGTAACAGACCCGCGGTCACGCCCAGCAGGACGCCGAAGGCCGCGCGGGTGAACGAGGCGAGCGCGAAGTCGGCGAGCTGGCCGCTGCGCGCCAGTTCGGTGAACGCCGACCAGACCTTCGGCGGCCCCGCCAGCACCTGCGGTGACAGTGCGCCGGTCGCCGAACCGATCCACCAGCCGGCCACGATCAGTGCCGGCAGCAGGATGCGCAGTGGCACCGAAAGCCATGCGGGCCTGCGCTTCTCGACTCTGCTGCGCGGTGGTGCGAGCGGGCCCGCCGATTCGGCACGAGCGACGACGGCGGTCATCTCAGCGCCCCTTCTGCACTGCGGCCAGCTGATCGGGGCTCAGCTTGGCCTTCAGGTCGTAGAAGATGTCGGCGGCGGTGATCTTGCGGCTGATGACGCCGTTGTCGGCGAACAGGTTCACCACATCGGCGAGGTCCGCGGCATCGGAGTCCCGCGGCAGCCGGGGAATGGTGGCCTCCGCGTCGACCCGCAGCGCATCCGCCAGCCGGGCGCCGCTGAGCGCCGTGGGCCCGCTGCGCTCGAAGACGTTCTCGAACGCGGTCGGATTGTCGTGCTGCTGGGCGGTCAGCCCTTGCAGCACTTCGAGATATTTGGCGGCGACTTCCGGTCGCTTGTCGAGGATTTCGGTGCGGAACACCACCACCGTGTTGTCCTTGGAACCGATGCTCTGTTCGGTGGCGATCTCGACGCCGCCGTTGGCCTTGGCCTCCTGGTACGGCACCAGGAACGAGGCCCACGCGTCGACCTTGCCGGTGGCGAAGGCAGAGGCGGCGTCCTTCTGCTGCAACTGAACCCGCGTCACCTTGTCGGCCGGGACTCCGGCCTGGGCCAGCGCCTTGAGCAGGATATATTCGCCCTTGCCCGCCGGATTCACCGCGACCCGTTTGCCGACCAGATCGGTCACGGAGTGGATACCAGAAGCCTTGGTGGCGATGATGCCGCTCTGGTCTTTACCCGCCGGATCCTGCACCGCCGCGATCCGCACGGCCACGTCCTTGGACAGTGCGCCCACGACGGGACTGAACGCGGCCCCGGACACGTCGAGTTGCCGGGTGTTGAACAGCTTCAGCATGGAGCTGAAACCCGGTGTGGTGGTGACCCATTCGACCTTCGCGCCGAGTGGGGCCAGCGCCTTGTCGAAGGTCCCGTCCCGTTTGGCCACCGCCAGCGGACCCGAATTTCCCGGATCGGCCACCTTCAAGACCAATTCTTTACCCGGGCCCGCGTCGGTAGCGGCTCCGGAGCCACACGCCGCGGCCAGAGCGACGACGGGAGCGAGCGCGAGCGCGAGACGCCAGCCGTGTGGCCTGCGCGTGCGGAACATCGTGGAGCACCTCTTCCGAATTCATCGACCGAAGTCGAGCGACTACTCGGCGACAGTAGGTCCGCGCGAGATTCGATACGAGGTAATGCTTTCCGAAGATCGGAAAGCTTGACAGATCAGCCGTTCAGATGCAGGGGTGCCGAAGTCCCGGTTATTGACCAATTTTACTCAGCGGTACAGGTTTTCACGCATCGTGAATACAAATCGGCCTTCGGACATCATTCCGAATATCGGAAAGCTTGTACCGTCCATGCTGCCCGACCGTGTTACGGTCGGGCTCGTGGAATCCTCCGGTGTGCAGACCGTCACCCGCGCCCTATCGGTCCTCGACTGTTTCCGCGACGGCGAGGACCGCGGCGTATCGGAAGTCGCCCGTCAGCAAGGGCTGGCGATCAGTACCACTCACAGACTGCTCACCGCCCTCGTCCAGGCCGGATTCCTGGACAAGGACGAAGCCTCGAGTCGGTATCGCATGGGCGGAGCGCTGGCCGAATACGGTCAGATCGCGTACCGCCAGCATCGGATCTATCTCGCCGAGCCCAGCCTCGAGCAGCTCGCGGCCACCACTGGCGCGAATGCTTCGGTCGCCATCCGCCACAGCATTCACGCCGTTCTGCTCGGCACCAGTCGCTGGCGGGAAACCGACGGACACCGCCTGATGGGCGTGCGCCTACCCCTGCACGCAAGCGCCCTGGGCAAGGCCCTGCTCGCCTGGTCCGACACCCCCGATGACTTCCTCGACACACTCCCCTACGACGAGGGCACCACCCGATCCGTCTCCACCCCAACCGAACTCCGCACCGAACTGGACAACACCCGCGCCCGCGGCTACGCCTACAACGACGAAGAACTAGACCCCGGCTTCCGCACCATCGGCCTGCCCATCCTCACCCCGGCAGGAGACTGCCGCTTCGCCCTCGGCCTCCGCGGCCCGACCACCCTCATGATCCCCGAACGAGTCCCGTTCCTCGTCGAACTGGCCACGGTGACAGCCGCCGACATTGCCGCCCGCTTCGCCACATCCTGAGAAGACATCACGGATAATGCTCGATCCAGCACGCCCTTCGCCCGACAATTGTTGCTCGCGGAGCGCACCGGTCGAGCCCCGGCTGGGGGCAGGCTACCCGGGACAGACCACCAGCGGTGGCCGGGCTGCCGACATCGGCATTCGCCGCGTGCGACTTCCCCCGAATCGGCGGGTCGCAGAGGTGCGATCAGCTCTCCAGCTCACAGATGATCACAGGAATCTCACGCGTGGTCCGAGTCTGGTAATTCGCGTACCCCTTGTACGCCTTGGTGATCTGCGGCCACAGCTGCGCACGCTCCTTCGGATTCGCGGTGCGGGTGCGCACCCTGCGCCGACGACCATAGATCACCAGTTCGGCATCCGGGTGAGCTTGGAGATTGCGGTACCAATCCGGATGCCGATCGTCGCCGCCCTTCGATGCGACCAGGACCACCCGATCCGAGTCGTGCACCGGAGAGGTGAGGTAGCAGGACCGTGGCTGCCCGGACTTCCGCCCGATGGTATGCAATTCGACCACCGGCATCCCGAATGGATTGGCCAGCAACCTGTTTCCACTGACCGTGAGAACCACACGGTGCGCGAGGTTCATCAACTTCGCCCCGCCGTCTTTTACCGCGTTCTTACCCACCGCATGCCCCTTGTCGCGAATCTTCGCCACGGCTCACGACCGGGCCGCCGCTCGCGACCCCAGTCGACCACCGAAGCAGGAGTTAACGGCGCATACATTAGCAGAGGTGTGAGCGACGTCAACATTCGATCGATCTTCATCGCGCGCATGAGGGAAGTTCGCTCACCATCCGCGACCCCCAAGGACGCCAGAGCATGTCCGAGCGGCCGGCCCGGCTTCGACCCATGGTCGGTTTCGCTGGATGAATCCCCATCGGTCACGTGCGCTCGACCGCACCCGGCCGAAGTCGCGTTCGCTACCCTCGCCCCACCGCTCCGAGTACTGCGGCCACCGCCGAATCGACGCGTTCGGCGACGGCCGCCGGCGACGAGGCATCCAATTTGCCGTCGAGATGCAAGAAGGCCAGACCGTGGACCAGGGCCCATACCGCAGTGGCCATCGGCTCCGGATCTGCATCCGGAAATGCTTGCTGCACAAGTAATTTGAGGTATTCATTGATCGCCTCCGCAGCCGCGACGCGCTCGGGGCTGGTCGGATCACACGGTTCGGCGAACATCACCCGGAACATTCCCGGACGTGTCAGAGCGAAGCGGACATAGACGTTCGCGACCGCGGCCAGACCTTCGGGCGTCGCCTGCGCGGAGTGCGCCGCGGCCAGCTCTTCGGCCAGCTCACGGTAGCCCACCGCCGCAACCGCGGACAGCAGTGCGTCGCGGTCGGCGAAGTGCCGGTAGGGCGCAGCGGTGGACACCCCCGCCCGCCGCGCCGCCGCGCGCAGCGACAGTTCGGCGGCCCCGCCCTCCTCCAGCAGCTCCACCGCAGCGCGTACCAGGGCATTGGGCAGATCGCCGTGGTGATACGACGTGGTCGACGTTGCCATAGCTAACCACTTTAACAAGTGTTGACGCCGCTTACATTCTGCTCTAATGTTAGCACCGCATACTCGATATGAGTGTTGTGACCATCCCCTATTCGAAGGAGATCGCCGATGCCCAGCGCTTCAGCACAGGACGGGCTGTTCTCACCGGTTCAGCTGCGGTCCGGTTCGGTGTTACCGAACAGAATCGCGAAAGCGGCCATGGAAGAAGGTCTAGCCGGACAGGGGCAGTTGCCGGACGAGCGATCCATCGCCCTGTACCGGCGGTGGGGAGCCAGTGGCGCGGGACTGCTGATCACCGGAAATGTGATGGTGCACGCGGAAGCGCTGACCGGCCCCGGCGGCATCGTCCTGGACGCCGACTCCCCACTGGAGCCGTTCGCGGCGTGGGCGTGGGCGGGTAAGGCCGCCGGGGCGGCGATGTGGATGCAGATCAGCCACCCCGGTCGCCAAGTACAGGCGAATATGCCCGGAGTCGCCTGGGGCCCTTCGGATATCGCCGTCGACGTGGGCCGGCACTCCAAACGATTCGCCAAGCCCGTGGCGATGACCGTCGACCAGATCCGCGAGACGATCGACCGGTTCGCCATCACCGCCGAGCGGGCCGAGCTGGCCGGATTCGATGGCGTGGAAATCCATGCCGCACACGGATATCTGCTGTCCCAGTTCTTGTCCCCGCTGGTGAACAACCGCATCGACGAGTGGGGCGGCTCGCTCGAGAACCGAGCACGACTGCTGACCGAGATCGTGCGCGCCACCCGTTCGGTGGTGTCACCGGAATTCGCCGTGGCGGTGAAACTCAATTCCGCGGACTTCCAGCGCGGCGGCTTCGACGCCGACGACGCGCACCAGGTCATCGGCATGCTCGCCGCGCTGGGCGTCGACCTGGTGGAGGTATCCGGCGGCAGCTACGAAAGCCCCGCCATGTCCGGCCGGCCCACCGACGGACGCACGGCCGCGCGCGAGGCATACTTCCTGGAACTGGCCGCAAACCTGGCAAAGAGCAGCCCGATCCCGCTCATGCTCACCGGCGGTATCACGCGCAGCGACACCGCCGAACACGTGCTGGCCGAGAAGGTCGCCGTCATCGGGATGGGCACCGCGCTTGCGGTCACCCCCGATCTGCCCAACCGGTGGCGCGAAGGACTCGGCGCGGCCGGAACATTGAAACCGGTGAACTGGTCCGACAAACCGCTCGCCTCCCTGGCGCAGATGGCGCAGGTCCGCTACCAGATGCGGCGGATGGCGGCCGGGAAGGAGCCCGCCCCCGGCATCCGGCCGACGCTCGCACTCATCGCCGACCAGCGTGCGAAGGCGCGCGCACTGCGCCACTACTCCCGATGGCTGACATCCGAGCAACGGGAACAGACCACAACCCCGACCGCCCGTGCGGCAGTGCGCTGAGTCCACGCACGGTCGTCCCCGCGAACCGACCGCCACTCGAAAGAATCTGCGAGCAACCTACACAGGGATTCGGTGAGGATCCATCAGCCGAACTCGGCGATATCGCAACAGGATTGACCCGCACCCTTCGAACCATTAATGTTAACAGTGCAAACTTCCCGCCGGTCACCCCCGATCGTTCGAAACGAGAACCGGCATTGTCGCCATGATTGTGACCGGACGCTGAAACACAGATTTTCGAGTCTCCCCACCGCCGCCCCAGGAGGTATAAGGGCTATGACACAAGTGCTGTTCGTGATTTCGGCCGCGGACCGCTGGACCCTGAACGACGGCACAGTACACCCCTCGGGATACTGGGCCGAAGAGGTCGCGGTTCCCCACCGGATCTTCTCCGAAGCCGGCTGGCACATCACCGTGGCCACACCAGGCGGGAAAGCGCCGACACTCGACCGGCTCAGCCTCGGCATCGCCGGCGGCATGCCGCGGAAACGCCGGGAGGTGCGAAGTTACCTCGAGCGCATCGCTGACGCCCTCGCCCATCCAGTGGCGCTGGACAGCGTCGATCCGGACGCCTTCGATCTCGTGTTCTACCCCGGCGGCCACGGCCCGATGGAAGACCTCGCCTACGACGAGACCTCCGGTGCGCTACTGACCGAACGCCTGACGTCCGGCAAGCCTCTCGCCCTGCTGTGCCACGCACCGGCCGCGATTCTCGCCGGGACCACCCCCGACGGCAATTCCCCGTTCGCCGGCTACCGGATGACCGGGCTGTCCAACCGCGAGGAACTGCTGAACCGGTTCGCGAAGAAAGCACCCTGGCTACTCGAGGACAAACTGAAAGAGACCGGCGTGAACTACTCCAAGGCGCTAATTCCGTTGCGGCCCTATATCGTTGTCGATCGAAATCTCTATACCGGACAGAATCCCCAGTCCTCGCGGCAACTGGCCGAGCGGCTCGTCGCCGATATCGGCACGCACTCGACGACCTAGACCGAGCATCGCTGCCATCGATCGGGTAGCACTCTCGCCCGCACCGCACCGCTGCGAGATCGACCGCGGATCCATTGTCGACTCCGCGTACATACAGCCATCCACCCGATCTTTACACCGCCTACATTCGAGTGAGCGAGTTGCATCCCATGCCATCCACCAGCCAGGACACTGTCGAGGTCATCCTGGGCACCCGCACCCTCAGCGTCCCCGCGGGCGGCCTCTACGACAGATACCGGATGAGGACCGATCTGGACGATATCGCCCGAGATCCGCACGTCAGCAGCGTCGACTTCTTCCGGAACACCCCCAAGACCGAGGTCGATTCCCGTATCGGCAAGACACTCACCCCGAACTTCTACTACCGCATCTCGACCGCGCGCCTGGTGATCCTGGCCCGCTCCCGCACTATCCGCGCCCGGCTGCCCGTGGAGTTGACACCGCTGGAGATCGCGCCGGGACTCGGATTGGCCTCGGTCATGTTCTTCCGCTACGACGTGTGCGATATCGACTTCTACACCGAAGTCGGCATCGGCGTCGCGGTCCGCCCGGCCCGGCACAGGGGCCCGGGCTTGGTGGATCTGCTCGCCGGACTCAGCGACGACCACCTGCATTCGTACGTGCTCTCGCTCCCGGTATCCACCCAGATCGCCCAGGTACGCGGGCATGACGGGTACGGCTTCCCCAAATGGGTCACCGATATCGATGTGCAGATCGACCCCGGCCGCACTACCGCACGGGTAGCCGCCGCCGACGGGCGGACCGATATCGCCTTCTCCGCGCCGACCCCCGCCCAGAAAGCGCATCGCACCGGCGAACGTGTGTCGACGTTGACCTCCTACACACGGATGGACGACGCCTGGCATTCCACCAAGAGTGAGATCAACATGCTCTCGGGCGGGAGCGCGCTGCTGCCACGCAACATCGACCTCGAACTCGGGCACGGCCGGCTGGCCGAGGACCTGCGTTCACTCAACCCGATCAGAACTCTGCGGCTCGATGTCATGACCGAGGGCCAGCTCGCCCTGCACATGCCCGTCCCCACCTCGGTTCCCAGCCGAAAATAGCTGCACCGCAACAACAAACGCACCAACAGGCACCGAGATCAAGCCGCCACATCTCCTCGTGGCCGGCGAGGCGGCATCCTGTACCACGCGCCGTCGCTGCCGGCGTTCACCAACCCGACGGGGAACTCCTACCACCGCCTGGTCCCGGCTTCGAGGCCCCGATCAACCTGGTGTACTCCCAACGCAACCGCTCCGCCGCCGTGCGCACCCCCATCACCGGAGCGAACACCCGAATGCAAGAAGTTAGCCGAAGAATTTTTCAGTCATCCACCAGACGCGCGCCCGCGTTGCGCACCCGGCACAGTTACATGCAGGTGAAATTCTGCTCACAGGCATTCAGTCCATCATGTGAGATTGCTTAGCGTTGACAGGATGTTGTGCCTCCCAGGTGCAGGTGATGACGCAGGGAGCGGGCTACCCCGCTTCCCGTACACGGCAGTGTTCGATTGCGAAGAGGATCCGCCATTATGACTATTGCCGGACCAATCCCCAGTACGGTCCGGTCTCGCGATGAACTCCCGGATGATTTCTTCACCCTGTTCCTCGACAAGACCCGCACCTACAGCTGCGCGCTGTGGACGCACCCGGACGACACCCTGGAACAAGCCCAGTTCGCGAAGATCGACCTCGCCTTGGACAAGTGCGATCTGCGGCCGGGGATGACCCTGCTGGACGTCGGCTGCGGCTGGGGGTCGACCATGCTGCGCGCCATGGACACCTACGGGGTGAACGCGATCGGGCTGACCAGCAACCGCCACCAGCACCGATATGTCCGCAATCAGCTCGTCGACCGCCTGATCCGCGGCCACCCCTACGGCGGGGTACGTCGGCAAGGCTGGGAGGAATTCGATCGCCGCCCCGATCGCATCGTGTGTATCGGCAGGCTGGAACACCTCCACCCGCAGCGCTACCCCGATTTCTTCGATTTCGCCTACCGGACCCTGCCCGAGGACGGCGTGCTGTTGATCCAGACCGTCGTCGCACCGGGCCCCGACCGTCCCGATGCCCACCAGACGGAGTTCGCGGCTGCCGATGCGGTGTCCACGCCCGGGACCATCTTCCCGGGCGACCGACTCCTGCCACCGAACGGCCGCAACCCCAAAGGGGTCACCCAGCACGCGGAGGATGCCGGATTCATGATCACCGGAATCGAGAGACTGGGACAGCATTACACCACCACACTGGAGTGCTGGGCCTCGGCGCTGCAGGAGCATCGCGATCGGGCGATCGAACTCGCCGGGCACGACACCTACAACGCCTACATCGGCCACATGACCGCGTGCGCCGACCACTTCCGCAACGGCCGGCTCGACGTCATGCAGTTCACCTGCACCAAGCACACCGGACTGCACCGGCCCGCGCCGCGCTCGGGCACGCTCCGAGACATTCCGGACCCGGTGCTCGCCGAATCGGCATAACGATGCTCATGGCGCTACCGGGCTGCAGCCGAGCGACCGAGGCCGCGGACTCTTGTCGCGATATGCGGAGGAATCAACGCAATGTCACTGGTTCCTATCCGGAAACCAGCAGCGGCGATCGCCGCGCCGTTCGGTGGGCGGGATCTGGTTCTCGACAGCGAAGCGAAGCGCCCGTGCCGGGATCTTGGTGCCGTCGGGTCGCCGCGGTCCTCGATATTCGCAAACCGTGCTGTGGGCGGCGGGCCTCGGTGAATCTGATGTTGTCGGAGGCTCAGGTATCAGCATTCCCGCTGACCCGCAACAGCTTTCAGCGCGACAGGCTGTACACCCCGTTCGCGTAGAATCCATGCCTACCGATTTCGTCACCTCGTTCTCAGTGCGCGAACCTGAAGAAGCCGTGAGCCCGGACGATTGTCCGGTTGGTCAGTGATGTTGATCGACCTGCCACGGACTTTCCGCCACCTAGGTCGTATCTCCCAATGGTTTTCACCATTCGGCGGTGGAGGCCGTGACGGGTTCCGGTTAGGTCGAGGCGAGTTTGGCGATCAGGTGTGGTCGGTGGGGTTCGCGAGGTGGTCGTTGATGCGGCCGAGCAGGTCGAACATTTGCGTGCGTTCTTCGTGGCTGAGCGGGGCCATGATGTGTTCGTTGACCCGGTCGAGGACACGGTCGAGTTCGGCGAGCCGGTGTTCGCCGTCGTCGGTGATGGTGATGACGTTGCGTCGTTTGTCGGCCGGGTCGGGGGCGCGGCGGACCCAGCCATGGTCTTCGAGGTGGTTGAGGACCGACACGAGGTCGCTCTTGTAGATGCGGGTGCGACCGGACAGGGCCGCCTGGCTCGCGGGGCCGAACTCGGCGAGGGCGGCCAGTGCCACGAAGTGGTCCTTGTGAGCGCCGACCGTGCGCAGGGCGTCGCCCGCGACGCGGTGCGTCTGGGCGGCTGTCATTCCGACGAGGCGTGACAGCTGTCCTTTGAGTCGGGCGGGGGTCTGCTCACCATCGTCGAATCGCAGTTCATCGCTGGTCTGCACGGAGTCAGCATACCCTTGCGTTAGAGCCACTAACGATCTAGATTCGTTAGTGCCATAAACGTTAGAGTTACGAACAAATGAGGATGTTGTTATGACCAGCACCGAAACCCTGATCCGCGACCTCGCCGACCGTGCCGAACTCACCGACCTGGTCGCCCGCCACAGCCTGTGGATCGACGAGGGCAGCTTCGATGAGACCGACCGGCTCTTCACCGAGGATGTCGTCGTCACCTCCCCGCGCGGGCAAGCCAGCGGCATCGAGGCGCTCATCGGACTCGTGCACGCGGGCCACGGCACCTACGCAGGGACTCTGCACAACAAGTGCAACCTCGTCATCGACCTCGACGGTGACACCGCTACGGTGCGCGCTCACGACATCGCCGTGTTCGTCATCGACGACAAAACCGAGGCCGTCGCGGCCGGGATTCACCGCTACCGGGCACGCCGGACCGAGAACGGCTGGCGCTTCAACGGCCTCGAGATCAACGCGGTTGCGCTGACCGAAGCCCTCGGCCGCGCCCTGTAGACCCCTCTGATGAGCCGAATCGACCGGCCCCTGGTTAGGGGCCGGTCGTTCATCATGGCCGTCTCAGCAACCGCACCCGGTGACCGGCACCGCGTGCTGACCGGCGAACAGTGGGAACTGCTCGAGCTACTGCTGCCGAAATCCGAAGGCCGCGTGAGCCGCAACTTCGCCAACAACCGTCTCGTGGTGGAAGGCATGCTGTATCGGCTGCGCGCCGGTCTGCCATGGCGGGATCTGCCCGAGCATTTCGGCCCATGGCAGACGGTATGGAAATGGCGAGCCGTCGCCACCCGCTACGACAAGTTAGCGCTGAACTACCGGGCCGGAGTCGTCCTGGCCTTCGTCATCGAATGGCTCCGACTATTGGGAGACACGCCCTATCTTGAGTTTTAAGCTCTGAGGGTTGCGCCGCGGTGCCCCGGTTGATCTTGAACGAAGCCCTTGGGTGATGATTCTTCTTGCGACAGAAAGAAACTCACTCCAAGGGCTTCGGTGAATAGTGTGCACGACACCGGCGATGCTGGTGCGTTCGGGGACCTGTCGGTGTTCCGACAGGAGTTGTATCGGTGTGTGACCGCGCGGTCGGATGCGGTGTTCGACCTGGTTGAGGCGGTGTTGTGCGCGGATGGGCCGGTGCGTTCGCTGCCGGAGTTGTCGCTGGTCGGTGAGCATCGCCGGGGACACGGCAGCGTGTATGCAGCGCTCGAGAATGGCCGGATCGACGTGGCCCGGCTGCGGCGGGCTTTGGCGAGTGTCCCGCTGCCCAGGGCGGCGGATGGGCGGCTGGTGCTGGCGGTGGACATCACGTGCTGGTTGCGGCCCGAAACGCATACCTGCCCGGAACGGATCTTGTGTCACACCTACGGCCGAGCCAAGAACACACACCAGATGATCCCGGGCTGGCCGTACTCGGTGGTGTGCGCGCTGGAAACCGGCCGCAGCTCGTGGACCGCTCCGCTGGATGCGGTCCGCTTGGCGCCCGGTGACGACGCGGCCACCGTCACCGCCGCCCAACTGCGGGCCGTGATCGGCAACCTGATCGCCGGCGGGCAGCAGCGGGCTGGTGACCCGGACATCTGGATCGTCGCTGATGCCGGCTACGACGCACCCCGGCTGGCGTTCCTGCTGGCCGACCTGCCCGTGGCCGTGCTGGGCCGGATGCGCTCGGACCGCGTCCTGCGTAGACCCGCTCCGCCCTGGCTGCCCGGCGGAACCGGCCGTCCGCCTCGTCACGGCGGAGAGTTCGTCTTCGGCGACCCGGCGACCTGGGGCGAGCCGGACATCGCCACCACGACCGAGACGCGACTCTACGGCCAGGCCACCGCCAAGTCGTGGAATAGCCTGCATCCCAGGCTGACTCATCGCTCGTCCTGGGTCACCGAGCTCGGGAAGCTATCGGTGATCGAGGGCACCGTGATCCGCCTCGACGTCGATCGGCTGCCCAGCGGTGCGATCCCGAAGCCGGTGTGGCTGTGGCATTCGGTCGTCGATCTCGATGCTGCCGAGGTCGATCTGTTGTGGCAGGCGTTTCTTCGCCGGTTCGATATCGAGCACACCTTCCGCATGCTGAGACAGACCCTCGGCTGGACCAGCCCGAAACTCCGCGACCCGGCAGCGGCCGACCGGTGGACCTGGCTGCTGCTGGCCGCCTACACACAACTCCGCCCGGCCCGCCCCCTGGCTGCCGACCTGAGAAGGCCGTGGGAGAAACCCGCTGCCCCGCAACGACTTACACCAGCCCGTGTCCGACGAGGGTTTCGGCACCTACGCCCGAACATCGCCTGTCCCGCCAGTGCACCGAAACCCTCCCGACCCGGACCGGGCAGGCCGCCCGGGCACCGCAACCAACACCCGGCACCACGCTACGACGGGCACATCAAGACCGCCAGCAACACCCGCGCATCAAAACCAGCCGGACCGCGACCACGCCGCACAGGTTAAAACTCAAGCTAGAAGCATGCAGCGCACCGTTCCTCGGTGACCCGCCTAGCGTTCGCCATTTCGTTGCGAAGCGCGGTGTGGTCATGGAGCGAATCGGGTCAGGTCTCGATGACGGTGTACGCGTGGACATCTCGGTCGGCCAGCCGCGGAATGATGTCGCCGACGACACGGCTCCGGAAGGCCGGGGTGGCGCGGTGTTCTTCGTAACCGTCGGCGTCGGTATAGGTTTCGACGAGGACGAACCGAGCCGGGGCGTCGAGCGCCCGATGTGCTTGAAAGGACAGCATTTTGGGCTCGGCACGATTTCCAGGAGTGAGTTCCGCGAGTGCGGCGGCGACATACTCCTCCTCACCGGGCTTCGCGACCCATGTCGCGATGACGACGTAACTCACCGCGCCTCCACCGGATTGAAGCCCACTGCACGCAACTGTTCGACACCGTCACTACTGAGGTCATGTGGCCGCCACGCCGGCGTCCAACTCCACTCGATACGGAAGTCCGACACGATCGGGTCCTCACCCAGGAGCGCGGCACGGAGCTGGTCGGTCATCACGCCGGTCACGGGACAGGTGGGTGATGTCAGTGTCATGGTGATGGCGGCGACGTGGTCGTCGGATACCGCGATGTCGCGGACGAAGCCGAAATCGACGATATTGATGCCCAGATCCGGATCGAGGACGTCGTAGAGACGCGCCAGGACCGCGGCCTCCGGCGCGGGAAGCTCGCGTTCCCAGATTCCGGTGACCGGGACTTCGGGTGCCCGGACGGGAAGTTCGGAGATCTCCGGTTCCACCAGCGACGGTCCGAGGACGATGACGACGTCGCAGGTCGGCGAGCTGATCCAGTCGGCCTTGCCGTGTGCTTTGCGTCGAACGCGCACGACATCGATCCCGGCTCCGACGGAAGCCGCGGCGATCACGACGTCGCCGTCATCCGGGGAGTGTGCGCCATCGATGAGTCGTGCCAGCGGCTCGCACGCGTTGGGGCCGTGCCTCAGACGCGCGACGGCGGCGGTTACCGAACTCCCGAGAATGGGTTGGAGCGCTCGGCGAGCTCGGTCGGGTGGCACGCGCAGGCTTTCGCCTCGGACACGATGTGCGGTGAGTGTCATCGGGGCTCCTTCCGCTGAACGATGCGGGCCGGGCGCGTCAGTCGACGCAGGTCGTTGCCCATGTCGGCAACGTCCTCGGCGCGCACGGAATGATTGGTGAACAGGATCTTGCGTACGGCCATGACGTCTCTGGGCCGGTTGAGGGCCGCGATGCGGGTAATGCGATCCTCCCGCAGCCACACCGCGGAAAAGGACAGATCCTCCAGTGAGCCGCGGATGACGAGTCGATCGGTGGGCTCGGAGCGGCCGACCTGCTGAATGGTGTGTTCGTACTGATCCGACCAGAACCAGTGCGGCTCAGCGTAGGGTTCGGCTCCGCCTAGCATGGCCCGCGCGGCCACCGCACCCTGACGGTGGGCGGAGTCATGGTGTTCGACGCGGATGTGCTTGCGATAAAAGGGATGATAGGAATTGGCGACGTCCCCGGCCGCATACACGGCCTCGGCGCTGGTGCGGCACAGCTCATCGGTGACGATGCCGTTGCCGGTCGCAATTCCGGCGGTGTCGGCCAGTCGGTCCTCGGGCTCGCACCCGGCCCCGACGACGACGAGATCGCCTTCGACATCACCTCTGTCGGTGCGGACGGTAACTCCGTCCGCACCCGAAACACAGTCCAGGACAATGGTGCCGAGTTTGACCTGGACCCCTTCGCTGCGATGGACATCGGTCAGGACCCTGCCCAGATCAGCGCCGAGTGCACGCTCGAGCAATGAGCTGGCCCGTTCGACGAGCACGACCGTCTTGCCCATGCGGCTGGCTGTCGCCGCGACCTCGCAGCCGATGAACCCGCCGCCCAGAACGATGATCCGGGTAGCGGTCGCGAGCCGATCGCGTAATCGCGTCGCGTCGTGGGCGGAACGCAGCCGTATCACCTTGTCGTCGATCAGGCGAACGCCGGGTTTCGCACGGACTCCGGTCGCGAGCAGCACGGCGTCGTAGGCGAGCGATGACCCGTCCGCGAGCGCGAGCCGTCGTGCGGCCGGGTCGAGCCGGGTCACGGCGGTGCCGGTCCGCACCGTGACCCCGTGCTCGGCGTACCACTGCGGCGATCGCAGATACAACGCCGACAGACCGTCGGAATGTCGCGGGTCGTCGAGAAACGCCTTGGACAGGGGCGGGCGCTCATACGGCAGTTCCTGGTCGGCGGTCAGCAGAGCGATCTCACCGTCGAACCCCTCCTCCCGGAGGGTTCCGGCGGCGGCAACGGCGGCCGGTCCGCCGCCGACCAGGACGAACCTCTTCACGATGCGGCGCCCGGGGTGGGTTTCGACCCGCCGGTGACGTCGACGACGATAGTGCCGTCGGCGTCGACGTGACAGGGGTACGGCGCCAGACGCGCGTCCGCCGGGTTGATCCCGCAGCCGGTGGTGACGTCGAACTCCCACAGGTGTCGGCTGCAGGTCAATGTGGTTTCCTCGAGGTCACCGTCGGACAGCTCGAATTCCTGGTGCGGACAGCGGTTGGCGTAGGCGTAGACGGTCCCGTCGATATTCACCAGCACGACGGGTTTGCCGTCGACGATCACGCCCATGAGATCGCCCTCCCACAGGTCGTCGATGTGCGGCACGGATTCGGCTCTTCGATCGGTGTCCCCTATCGTCACGTCGTCACCTCGATTCCGACATCCGCGCCGGGAGCGTCCGACGCTCGGCCCAGCAGTCCGTTCAGAAGGTGCTCACGTGCGGCTCGGGCCTCGGCGCCGATCTCCTCGACTGTCCGGGGGTGCTCGGGCGCTGCGGCGAGGAATCCGGCGATCGCCGTGGCCGCGTCGTCGGCTCGGGGCGCCCACTTGGCCAGCCATTTGTCGACGACCGCGCCTGTGCCGGGTTGCTGGGTGAGAACCATGTCGAGCAGGGCGCGACTCCAGGTGTCGCGACGTTGCCGGTCGGCGGCGAGCAAACCTTCGATGAGCCAGGTCTGGTCATCGCCGTTGACTCGGGCGATCTCGCCGAGTTGGCGGCACAACACATCCTGAATCGTCGGCAGCAGAACGAGGTTGTGCGCGACGAACGCCTCACCCCAGTCGTATGTCGCCAGTGCCGTTTCCAGGGTTCTGCGCAGCGGCTGCCAGAATTCGTGAGTCCGCCACAGCTCACCCTCCGCGGCGGTGCCGATTCCCGAATCGGGGTGGGCGATCTGCAGCTGCCGGGTCCGATAGGCGAGTGTGGTCACCCGGCGCAGCAGATCGGCGGTGGCCAGAGCCGCGGCATTGTTGACATACGAGGTCGGTGCCATATACCCGATATAGGCTTCGACCTGCTGGAATCCGTGGGTCGGATATCGCGACGGCGTGTACAGCCCAGCGAGAGTCCGCACCCACCCCGGTGCGAGGCGCGCATCGGCGTCGATATCGCCGAATTGCTCGAGTACGCCCTGTACCTTGTGCTCGGATTCGGCTTGTGCATTGACGTACATGCGATAGGTGAATTTATCCGGAGCCCGGAAGGCGTCCCAGTCCCTCGCCCGGAAGGCGGAATTGTCACGGTAGGTGTCGAACCACAGGTTGGGCGCCGAGGACGGGTTCTGCTCGAACGCGCCATTGCGCGCACTACGCACCGTCCAGTTCTGGCCGTGGGTGACGATTTCGTATTCGGTGGGCATCCTCCGCACGTCGCCGAAGGCGCTGAAGGTGCGGCGGCGCCGCGGCCTGCCCGTTGCGTTCTCGCTCATACCAGTTCCTCTGCGTTCTTCTCCTCGGCCCCTGCCGTGTCGGTCCTCGGTGTCTTGATGGACTCCCAGATCAGTTCGTCACTGCTGGTGACCATGCGTCCGACGAAGGACGGCATCATCGAACTGAACAGCGCCAATTCGTAGGAAGGCCCGAGATAGACGCGGAGTGTCTCGAGGCTCAGCCGCATTCTGGTCGAGGTCTGTACCCGGACGTAGGAGCCGCGATCGATCGTCTCGATCTCCCGGTCCGGGTTGTCGTCGCGGATCGCCGCCACGACATCGTCGATCTCACCGCCCATCCGCAGAACCGGGCCCACAGGATCGTTCACGACTGGACTCCTTGCTGTGTGTCGGCGTCGGGGATGTCGTATTCGACGGCGATGTGGTCGAGTGGCCCGATACCGGCCTCGGCGACCGTCATGTCGTCGGGGAGCACGCGGCCGCCGTGGATGACGAGTTTGGGGTAGGGCAGCGCCCGGACACGATGGCCCTCGACGTGCCGGGCCACCTCGGCGGCGACTTCCGCAATCGTGTGCGCGGTGGTGACCGCGACGAGGATCGGGCAGAAGTCGGTGGCGAAGATGGCGTGCAGGGGTACGAGTTCGGGTGCGCGGTCCGCGGCGGGAAGTTCGGTTCCGGTGCTGGTGGTCATCGAGCCGTCACCCCCGTGGGGGTGACCAGTCCGCTGACCGGGCGGCCAACGTAGTCGCGGGTCCATGCCTCGTAATCCGGATCGTCGCCCATCACCTCGGGGGTCAATCCCATGTAGCCGAGGATTCCGGCGACGTCCATCGGCTGGATCTGGCCGGCGAGGAACCGATCGATCAGCGTCTCGTGGTTGACCGTGTCGCGGTCCTTCCAGAAGATCTGGCGACAGGCGTTGGTGCAGAAATGGTATTTGCGACCGTCGTACTCGAGTTCCCAGTCACGGGCTCGCCAGATGCCGGAGCGGGACTGGGTGACGATGCTGCACGGCAGGTTGCAGTTGCTGCACAACCACGGCAGCGTCTCGGGAAGCGTGGCCTCGACATTGTCGGCATTGACGTTGTCGATCATGACGTCCCATTTGTCGCCGTAGAGTTTCTCCCACGTCGGGTATTTCTCGGTCAGCCACGCGCGCTCATCCTTGCTCACCCCGGCCTTCGGCCGCCACCACAGGGTGGGCCTCCAGTACCACAGTCCCATATGCAGGCCGTGGTGCCAGGTGTCGAGACCATTCATGAATTCATCCCAGTACCACGGCTTCTTGAGCCCGTAATCCTCGATGGTCCGGATGAACTGATCGACGATCCACTCCTCCATGAATTCCCGGTAGGACTGGCGTCGGTGCTCGAGCGGCGTGTAGTAGTCCATCGCCGGACCAGTGAGCGCGGAGAACAGCCGGGCCGAGCCCCAGAAACTCTTGTCGATCACCCACTGGGCGCGCACCGGATCGTGCTCGACGAGGATCTCCAAGGTGGGGCCGCCCTGCTGACTGTGCCGGGCCTCGTCGGTCTGAATCGAGGAGATCATATTGGCGAAGTTGACATCGCCCGACTCCAGCGCGTCGGCCGACAGCGCGATGAATTGCAGGTTGGTGAACCCGGTTTCGAACGTGAAGGGCAGCTCGATGGCCATATCGACCACATTCGGGCTGATCATTATCGAATCGAACAGCATCCGCGCGGCGATCGGAACCCAGTTGTTGGTGTGAAAGGTCTTCTGGGTCCAGTCGTACTGCGGATCCTTGGCGATGAATTCGTGACCGAAGAAGGTGGTGACCTGCGAATGCCGCAATTCGTCGAGAGCGCCGAAGGCGGCCATATTGCGCCAGGCGCCGTTGAGCCCGAAGCGGGCCATCTTCAACTCACCGAGTATCGCGGCGGATTCGACGAGCGCCACGCCGCCGAAATGCATCTTGGTGGCCGACTTCCACCCCTCGTCGAGGTTGTCGAAATTGTCCGAGCGCTGCAGCGCGGCTTTCACCGCGTATGCCGAGGCCTCCTTCTCTCGTTGTCCGACAACGTATTCGGGGTAGGTGACCTTGTAGGACTCCTCCCATTTCGCCCACGCCTCCCGGGGGACTTTCCCGGTACCGCAGTGCCATTCGGGGTAGATTGCTTCCTCGTCGACATAGGACGGCGCCCAGTCCACATCCCGGACGAACTGTTGCCATTCTTCGCGCTTGAGCAGGGTCATAATTGTCATCTCTCCTTCGAGACGGTTCGTTCCGGGCGTCAGTCGATCTCGGTGTGACCCAGCTGCCGGCAGATTCCCGCGTTGTCGAAATATCCGGAAATCGAGTCGATCAGCCCGTCCTCGTCGACGTGCAGGATGAACAGGTGCGGCTCGGTGTATGTCGCGCCACTGGGCTGAATGAATCCCCACGCCGCCTGTTGTGTGCCACTGATGTCGACCTCGACCACCACATCACCGTCGTCGTTGGACTCGGTGCGCCGCACGGTGTTGGTCAGATCGGGGAACGCGGTGATCAGGCCGCGCCAGATCGGCTTTCCGACCGTCGCGACCTTCCCCTCGCCACGCACCACGCGTTGTTTGCCCCACACTTCGAACGCGGGATAGGAGAATTCGGCGTTCACCGTGCAGAGTTCGGCCATGCCGTCCACATCGTGGGCGCGATAACGATCGAAGAAATCGGTGGCCACGGCCGCGGACTGCTCGGCGCGGATATGTTCTCGAATTGCGGTCATGAATCGTTCGCTTTCTTCTCAGACCAGTGCGATCCGGTCGAGCCGTTTCACTCCGAGTCGGCGATAGAGCGCCTGCTGACACCAGTAGCCTTCGAATCCGGACACCAGTCCGTCGGTGATCTCGAAACGCCACGCCTCGTCGACGTCCAGGTGCTTCTCCTGGTTGATCGCTCCCAGGTACGCATCGTCCTGGGTGCCTTCGACATTCACTTCCGCCGTGACCGCGTCGCCGGTGACGACGACGCGCTTGACATTCACCCGCAGATCCGGGAACGCGCGCAGCAGGTCGGCGAAGAACACCTCGAGATCGGCCCGAACGCCCTCGTACACACCGATTGCCGGTATGCGCACGACGACCTGCTCGGCGAACCGGGAGACGACGGCATCCGGGTCGTGGGCATCCACGGCGGCGAGCAGACCGGTGACGGCATCGCGCGCGCTCATGCGGCGACCTCCGCGTTCGCGACGCTCAGGTACTTGATGACCGCGTCGGCGATCGCCTGCGACGAGGCGGGGTTCTGGCCGGTGATGAGGTTGCGGTCGACGACGACGTGACTGGTCCAAGCGCTCGGACCATCGTCGAAGACCGCACCCGCGTTCTTGAGTGCGGTGTCGCAGTACCACTCCATGCCGAGTCGTCCGGCCTCGGTCTGGTCCTCCTCCTCATCGGTGAAGCAGGTCATCCGGTAACCGTCGAAGAGCCACTGGCCGTCGTGGCGTTCGGGTGCCGACAGCAGCATCGCCGGACCGTGGCACAGGGACGCGATCGCCGCCCGCCGGGCCTGCAGCACAGACAACATCCGGCCGATGTCCGGGTTGTCGTGCATGTCGACCATGGGTCCGTGGCCGCCGGGGACGAACACCGCGTCGTAGCCGGCCAGTTCCTCGTCGGTGAGATCGCCTAGTTTCACCGGTTCCCGGAAGCTCGGGTTCGCATCGACCTCCGCTTTGCGCGCGGCCGACAGGTCGGCGCTGGCCTGCCGCTGCGCATCGGCGGCCCGCTCGAGGTCCGCCCGAGTCACGCCCGTCGGCAGCTCGCCCGCGGCCAGAACATCGATGAACTGGCGATCCTGGCGCCACGCGGTCTTCGCCGCCGCCGACACGGCCGCATGGGCCGCACGTTCCGAGAGTCCCGCCTTCCGCAGCAGTTCCGCGACGCGCCGCGCGGCGGCGATACCGAGTTCGCTGCTCTGATGGAGGGTGAACCGGATGTCGTCGACGTCGTGGTGGAAGGTCCGCACGACCGAGTCGAGGTAATCCTTGTCCTCGTCGGGATAGTGGAAGAACCAGCTCAGCCCGTACGGATCCGCCGAGGGAGGGTTGCCGTCGGGGGTGATGACATCGACGTCGAATCCGGCGGCGACGAATGCCCGATAAGGCTTGACGACCTCTTCGACGAAATAGCCGGTCGGATGTGGTGACCCATCGGCCAGCGTCATAGTGGTGGCGCTGGTGACCACGTATGCGATCCGCCTGTTTTCCGACAACGGATGCCTCCTCGTCTCGAACTTGCTCATCTCGAACTTGTCGCGCCCGCCACGCTCACCTTCGTTTGTGACAGGCATCACGGGTTCCACTAAAGCCGAGGACACCCACCGAGTGGTACTGCGTTCCGATCCGATCAGTGCCCATTCCACCGCCGCGTCGACACGGGCGACCGGCCGGTGTCGCAGACCGGCTCGAATGTGTCGGATTCGTCCACAGACCTGGGAGATCGGCGCGAGCTGGGCCTAGCGTTCGGAGACGACCACTGGCGACACTCACGCACGACCAAGGAGAAAACATGACACGCGTACTCATGGCCGTCTCGGGCTCGGACCACTGGACGTTGGCGGACGGGACCCGCCACCGTTGTGGATTCTGGCCCGAGGAACTCGCGGTCCCGCATCAGATCTTCCGCGCGGCGGGTTTCGACGTCACCATCGCGACTCCGGGCGGGGTCCGCCCGGTGCCCGACGAGGCGGGTTTCACGCCGGAGATGAATGGCGGCAGCGCCGAACCCGGAGAGCGCTTCCGGACGTATCTGGCCGCCATCGACCAGGAACTGGACGCACCCGTCGATCTGGACACCGCCGACGTCGACGACTACGACCTGATCTTCATCCCGGGGGGACACGGCCCGATGGAAGATCTGGCGACCTCACAGGATTTCGGTCGGCTCGTCACCGCGTTCGACTCGGCGGGCAAGACGGTCGCTGCCGTATGCCACGGACCCGCCGCACTCCTGCCCGCGACCGACACCGACGGCCAATGGATATTCGCCGGCCGCCGGATCACCGGATTCACGAATGTCGAAGAGACTCAGGTCGGATTCGCGGACAAGGCCGCCTGGTTGCTCGAGGACCGCCTCGCGGCGGCCGGTGGCAAATTCGAGCAGAGTGGCGAGCCGTGGACCTCACGCGTGGTCGTGGACGGCACCCTGTACACAGGTCAGAACCCCGCTTCTTCGGGGCCGCTCGCCGCGCAATTGGTCGCGGCGGTGTCAGGCGATTAACGAAGCCGACGCAATCCGGCATCGAGGGCATGGGCGTCGGCGTATGTCCTCGGTGTCGTGCCGAACCGATTGCGGAATTCCTTGATGAAATGCGAGACGCTCGTATATCCGACCCGCCGGGACACCTCGGCGACGGTGGTATGGCCGTCGATCAGCAGCGCACGGGCGCGGTCCAGCCGTAGCTCTTTCAGGAATTGATACGGTGACCGTCCGGTGACCTCGCGGAACAGAGCGGAGAAGGCAGACGGGCTCAACGCCACTTGCTCCGCGAGGTCGTTGACCGTGAGCGGCTCGGCGAAATGATCACGCGCGAAGGTAAGTGCCGCGGAAATAGGATTCATAGCACTCTGTTTCCCGGCGATCTTCAGCAGCCGCGAATATTGTTCCCGCTGTAACACCCGATAGACGATCTCCTGGATGCACATCGGCGCGAGAACCCGCCGGTCGGCACCGTTGTCCAGCGCATGCAGGAACCGCAACACCGCGCCCATCAACTCACCGTCGAGGGCGGATACCACGGCCGGTTCGGGCGTCTCGTCGCCGTCCGGCGTCCGGAACGACGTCACCCGGCGCTCGAGCATATCCGTCGACACCCGTTTCACCAGCGCCGGATCGATCTGCAAGACGAAAGACAAAAACGGCATACGCAAACTGGCCGTGAGGATTTCGGCCTGGAATTGGAGATTGCTGCCGAGCACCAGATAGTGGAACGGATCGTAGACATACCGCTTGCCGTCCACGATCACCGCCTTCGAACCCTGCGCGACGATGCCCAGGGACAGCGACTGAATCTCCTCCCAGGTCGGCGCCATCGGCTCGGTGAAACGGTAGATCGTCAATCCCGGCCAGATACCGGCGTTGCCGCCGAGTTCCGGGGCCCGCGCCGCCAGCGCGGAGATGAGATCACCCGAACTCATCCGATGTTCGATCATGTCCACGACGGCCACTGTGAACTCCTTCCGTCGCCTGGATCAGTTGTACTCCAGCCGGTAATGGGTTTCCAGGTATTCGTCCAACCCTTCCGAGCCGCCCTCGCGACCGTGCCCGGACAACTTCACTCCCCCGAACGGCGCCGCAGCATTGGACAGCAGTCCGGTGTTGAGCGCTGTCATGCCGACTTCCAACCGAGATGCGATACGCCGGCCCTTCGCGATGTCGCCGGTGAAGATGTAGGACGCCAGTCCCGAATCCGAGGATGCCGCGGCCGCAACCAATTCTTCCTCGTCGTCGAATACGCTCACCGCCGCGACCGGCGCGAACCACTCCACCCCCGCGACGACCGAGTCGGGTCGTACTCCGCCGATCAGCGTGGCCGGGAAGAAACATCCGGGTCCCGTGGTCGTCGGTCCCTGAGCCAGGAGTTCGGCTCCGTCCGCCAGTACCTCCTCGACCCTGCGACGCGTGCGGGCCACCGCCGCGGCGTTGATCAGCGGACCTGTGCCGGACGATGGGTCGGTCCCGGTGCCGGCTCGCATCGCGATGACACGTTCGGCGAGGCGGTCGAGGTATTCCCCGGCCACCGAGGAGTGCACCAGGATTCTGTTCGCCGCGGTACATGCCTGGCCGCTGCCCCGGAACTTGGCGACCAGCGTGCCCGCCACCGCTGCGGCCGGGTCCGCGTCGGCGAGAACCAGCAGCGGCGCGTCTCCGCCGAGTTCCATCGACGTGCGCAGCATGCGCTCGGCGGCCTGCCGCATCAGGGTGCGTCCCACCGGAGTCGATCCGGTGAAACTCACCTTGCGCAGGCGCGGGTCGGACAACAGTCGTTCGACGAGGGGGCCGGGATTCGTGGTCGTCACGACATTCAGCACCCCGGCAGGCAGACCCGCTGCCTCGAGCAGATCGACAAACCGATAGCAGGTCAGCGGCGTGAGTTCGGACGGTTTCAGCACGGCGGTGCACCCGGCCGCCACGGCGGGGGCCACCTTGCGGGTCACCATGGCCAGCGGAAAGTTCCACGGTGTGAGCAGCAGGCACGGGCCGACCGGCCGACGGCTGACATACATCGTGCCCCCGCCCTCGGGCAACGACCCGAATCGTCCCGGCACCCGGACTGCCTCCTCGGAATACCACCGCAGGAATTCCGCCGCATAGGCAACTTCGGCGCGGGCGTCCGACATCCTCTTACCAGCTTCGGCGACGATCATCGCGGCCAACTCGTCCGCAGCCTCGGATACGAGTTCGTAGCAACGCCGCAGGACATCGGATCGGACTCGCGGTGGTGCGGAGGCCCAAGCGCCCGAGGCGGAGTCAGCGGCGGCGAGGGCGGCATCGGCCTCACCGAGCCCCGATTGCTCGATCACCGCGAGTGTGGCGGTAGTCGCCGGATCCGCGACGGTGAACATATCGTCTCTTCGGCGGTGCCGCCACACCCCGTCGATATAGCTACCTGGACGGACGCTGTCTGTCATCGAACTCACGCAGCGAAGTGAATCGCAGTACACACCGACCGGAGCCCCGAATCGAGCGATCGAAGCGATTCGCGCTATTACTACCGCCGAATCGAATACTCGCCCCGACCCCGGTGCCGCGGCGGCGGGGCGCGGGCGCGCCAGCCGATCGGGCGGCAAGTGTGGGTTCAGTCGCCCGCCGACCATTCGGTGTTTTCGACGGCCACACCGAGGTCGCGCGACACGAGCGGCTGTTCGGCGAGGCACAATCGCGACTCGACCTCGATCATCATCTGCAACGATTGCTCCGCAAGCCTGGGGCTCTGCCGGGCGCGCGTTCGGGCAGGCCCGCGCGGCCGGGAAATTCACGTCCGCCCACGAAACTTGGTGGGCCTCGGCCCGCCGCGCGCGCGGCAGGTCAGCGGCATCGCATGCGTTGTCGGCGTGCAGCTTTGCGGGCTTGCGACGCCGCGGCCCGCGCCGCGGGGATCGCCTTCACAAGCGGTTCGAGTGCCTCGACGTCGTTGGTGTTGACAGCCGAAACATCCACGGACAGAGAGATTCCCGCACGATCGGACAGAGCATGGATCTTGGAGTTGGTCTTGCCGCGGTCGGCACGCCCACCCCAAGCGACGGCGGCAGCATCCGCCACACACAACCGCTGGTCAGCACGAAGACCACCGCGATGAACACCCCCCGCTCATCGGTCGGCGCGGTTCCGCCACTTTGGGACGGGCAGAGAGCCCCGGCAGCAACGGCTCGGCCAGAACCCACAACTCTTCCGGCACAAGATGTTTCGACAACTCATCGGTCACAGACCGAACATCATGCGACACAACTCATTCCGACACGGCGTAAACGATCACAACGACTTGGGACACCGTCTAAGATCCGTCCGATGACAATTTCCAGCCATCGATCCGGGCAGGTTCCGCACGGTTCACCGATCGATATCGAGGGTCCACGAATTTCGTTGTACGCAAAGGAATTTGCGAGGGACCCGCACAGCGCCTATCGAGCGATGCGTGAACAGTACGGGTCTCTGGTTCCGGTGCAGTTGGCGCCCGGCGTGCCCGCCACACTGGTGATCGGCTACTACACCGCGTTGCGGATCTTCAACGATCCGGAGCGGTTTCCAGCCGATCCGCGTGGCTGGCAGCAGAACGTCGCGCCGGATTGCCCGGTGCTTCCGCTCATGCAGTGGCGACCGAACGCGCGGCGCAACGACGGCGCCGTACACGCCCGGTATCGGCAGGCCATCGTCGCGGGTCTCGCGGACGTCGTTCCGTACCGCGTGCACGACACGGTCGAACAGGTCGCTGTGCAGTTGATCAATTCGTTCTGCGAAGACGGATCCGCGGACCTGATCCGGCAGTACGCTTTTCCACTCACGTTCGCCGTGCTGAATGTTCTGATGGGGTGCCCAACCGAGATCGCGCAGCGCGCCGCTGCCGGGATGGCGGCGATGTTCGAGGGCGTCGATGCCGAGCGCGGAGGCAGGGTTCTCATCGAGTCGTTGCTGGAGTTGATCGATCTCAAGCGCACCGAGCCCGGCGATGACGTCACGACCCGTATAATCCGGCACTCGACCGACCTGAGCGACTCCGAAATCGTGAACCAGGTGGCCACGCTCTACGGGGCAGGCATCGAACCGCTCCAGAACTTGATAGTCAATGCGCTGCGCGTCATCCTCACCGACGAACAATTCGGCGGCAGCGTCGTAGGCGGAAGCCTGTCGACCCGTGACGCGCTCGATGAAGTCTTGTTCAACGATCCGCCGATGGCCAACTTCTGCTTCACTTTCCCGCGGCAGCCGATCCTCATCGATGACTTCTGGTTGCCCGCCAACCAGCCCGTGGTCATCAGTTTGGCGGGCTGCAACACAGATCCGGTGATCGGCACGGACCAGCACATCGGCAATCGTGCGCACCTGGCCTTCGGCGGCGGGCCGCATCTGTGTCCGGCCAACTCGCTGGCCTACCTCATCGCTCAGGATGCCATCGATCAGTTGCTCGACGGCTTGCCCGAGCTGCGTCTCGGAGTGCCAGCCGCCGAGCTGACTTGGCGGACAGGCGCTTTCCATCGTGCGCTGACTGCCCTACCCGTCCACTTCCCCGCGTCGCCTCCGCTCACCTCGGTGTAGCCCTCATCCTCGGCGCAGCCGGGCGACGTTGCCGAGCCAGTCCTCGATGATCTGGTCGGCCAGGGATTCATCGGCCCGCATGATGCAGGTCAGCTCGAGCCCGCGCACAAGGGCCATCAGCGACTCGAAAGCTATCCGCGCATCTCCGGGATCAGCGATGCCCGCATGGTGGTGGAAAAGCGTACGAAGTGCGCAGCCCAGTCTCCTCTCCGCGGGCAGCAGCGCGGCGCGCAACTGCCGGTCGGTGCGTGCGGCGGCCCACAATTCGATGGCGGCCTGAAATGCCGGGCCCGCCATCGCCGATCGGATCGCGTGCACCAGCTGCTCGAGGGCCTCGGGTCCGTCGTCGAGATCGGCAACGAGTTCACCGACACGGTGCAGGCGGATATCGGCGATGTGATGGATCGCAGCGACGAGCAACTCCGATTTCGAGCCGAAATGGTGCAGCAGCGCACCTCGCGAGACCCCGGCCGCGTCCTGGATCCGTTGTGTCGTCGTGCCCGCGTAACCACGGTCGACCAGACAGCTGATCGTGGCCTCCAGAAGGGCCTCACGCGTTCTTGCGTGCTGTTGCCTTCGCGTAAGGCCTCGCGGTTTCCGGTTCACAACGGCCTGAGCTCACCGTTGACGATCTGATCACGAAGCCGGAATTTCTGGACCTTGCCCAGGGCAGTCATCGGCCAGCTCTCGCCGATGAACCAGGACTTCGGGGTTTTATGCGGCGCGAGGCGGGCTCGCAGATAGTCGTGCAGCTCGTGTGAGGCAGGAGAGTGCTGCGCCGGGTCGAGCCGGACGACGGCCGCCACACTCTCGCCCCACGCAGGGTCGGGCAGACCGAGCACAACCGCGTCGGTGATCGCGGGATGCGTGGCCAAGACCTCTTCGATCTCGCGCGGATAGATGTTCTCCCCGCCACGAATGATCATGTCCTTCAGCCGTCCCGTGACCCGTACATATCCGCGTGCGTCCATGGTCCCGAGGTCGCCGGTATGGAGCCGGCCGTCGGCATCGATCGTCCGGGCAGTCTCGGCGGGCATATCGAGATAGCCGATCATCTGCTGGTATCCGCGTGCACAGATCTCGCCCTCGACCCCGATGGCCTGCACCGCGCCGGTAGCCGGATCGCGAATGGATACTTCGACCTGCGGAAGCGGCTGACCCGCCGTGAACAGATTGTCCTCGCGGTTGTCCGTCGGGCGCGTCTGGCAGACGATCGGGCCGAGTTCGGTCTGGCCGTAGACCGCGCTGGTCACCGCACCGCAGGCCGCCGCCCACCCATCGACCAGGGCGGGCGGGACCGCATCGCCCCCGGACATCACCACCTCCAGCGAACCGAGATCGAAATCGGCCAGCGCGGGATGCGCGAGCATGGCGCGCAGCATGGCGGGCACGCCACCGAGGATCTTCGCGCGGTAGTTCTGTATCGCCGCAAGCATCGTCGTCGGATCGAAGATCTCGCCGATCACCAGTGTGCCCCGCTGATGCACCGATCCCATCCCGGCCAGACCGCAACCTGCGGTGTGGAACAGGGGCAGGGCGGTGGCGAACGTCGCCCCCCGCGCCTCGGTGCAGCGGTCGCGGACGAAAGCGGCATTGGTGACCATCGCCCGGTGCGAGAGCACCGCTGGTTTCGCGCCACCGGTTGTACCGGAGGTGAACTGGATCTGCGTGGCGGACCAGGGATCGACAACCGGCAGCTCCGCTCGCTTGGCGGTACCACGCACCTGTCCGAGCCAACCCTCCAAGGCGATTGCCTCGCGTACCGCGGGCACCGCGGGAAGTGCGGCGCCGACCAGTGCAGCCATATCGGAACCACGAAAGCTGTCGACGAAGAAGATGCCGACCGCATGCGACCGGTCGAGGACGTACTCGAGTTCGGGTCCGCGCAGTGCGGGATTTGCGGTAACGAGCACGAGTCCGCTGAGCGCGGCACCATACTGGAGCACAATCCATTCGGGGACGTTCGGGGCCCACACCGCGACATGTTCGCCAGGCCGGAAACGGTCGAGCAGCCAGGCAGCCGCCCGCTTGGCGTCGTCGCACAACTCCGCGTAGGTCCAGGTGCGTGCTTCGCGTTCCGGAGCGACCGATACCAGAGCGAGCCTATCGGGTACCTCGGCCCCGGCCTGCTGCAACAGTTCGCCGACGGAGATGTTCAGGACAGGCCGGCTGGTATCCACCGGCCATGAGGATTCGGTGAGCGCGGTCATCGGGTCGCCGCCCCGGCCCCCTTGTCGTCGAGTTCTCGTTTCATTCGGTCGATTTCGTCCTCGGTGGGGATGTCGCCTCCGCCGTCGGGAATGAGGCGGCCGCTGTCGCGCCACTGAACCGCGGTGCCGAAGCCGTGTTGCTGCGCGAAGTCGACGAACCAGCGACCTTCCGGAGAATGCCGGGTGATGCCGTCGAACAACACGGCGAAATTCTGGGTTGTCTGCAGGCCCATGTTGTCGTAGGCCTGGTTGATCATCAGCTTCTGCATGACCAGCTGGTTGATCGGGATGCCTGCCATACGATCGACGAGCTTTTCGACCGCGGCGTCGAGTTCTGCTGCGGGAACAGCGTCGATGACCAACCCCCACTCCCGGGCTCGGACACCGTCGATGGTGTCGCCGGTGAGCAGCATGCGTTTGGCGCGTTCGGCGCCGAGACGATACACCCACATCGCGGTCGTCGGGCACCCCCACACACGTGCGGGCATATACCCGATCTGGGCGTCCTCGGCCATCACCACCAGATCGCAGGACAGAGCGATATCGCTGCCACCCGCAACGGCGTACCCGTGCACCTTGGCGACCGTCGGCTTCGCCGATCGCCAGAGCGAGAAAAAGTGGTCGGTGTTGCCCTTCATCATCCGGAAGTCCTTGATCGGATCCCACACCGTGCCTTGATGTTCCACGCCGCCCTCGGCATAGAGCTTCAGGTCGTAGCCTGCACAGAACGCACGCCCCGCGCCCTGAACCACGATGACGCGCACCGAATCGTCGGCATTCGCCTGGGCAACCGCTTCCTCGATCTCTCGGGCCATGTCGGCGGTGATCGCGTTGAGCCGGTCCGGGCGGTTCAATGTGAGGTAGGCACGACGCTCATGCACTTCGTAGTCGACGGTGTCTCCGATGAAAGTCATATCGACGTCCTAACCTCGGCAGCGATGGTGCCGAAACGCTTTCACAGTCCAATTGGACTGTCAATGAATCCGCCCCTGTAGCAACCTCTCTGTCAGGTTTTGCCGCGGCCGACCGGGTTCGGCCCGGTCTCCCTCGCACCGACGCCGCGTCGATCACCGCATGCGACCAGTCGATCGAGCCACGCTGCATTCACCCCCGGCGACCTCCTCGAGTCTGTCCAGGTAACGGTCGGGTCGCCCGGGGTATCTCAACCCCGGGCTCCCACAGCGGAAGCTGTCAAACCGGATGAGACCGGTCATGCCACGAATTCTGTGTTGATGTTCTCCTTCGCTGGTGCGTTGATCCAGGCCGCTGCTGGCAGCTTGGGTGGGGTGGGACGCCGCCGGAACCGCCCGCTGAAGTTCGCCTCCGAGTACGGATTGTCATTGCTGACGTGCGGTCGCGAGTGCGAGCGGGTGATACCCAGGTCGATCAGCAGCTCCGAGACCGGTTTGCTGATCATCGGTCCGCCGTTGTCGGCATGGACGTAACCCGGGATGATCCCGTCGTTCGCTGCGATCGCACCGAGCTGGAATTGTTTTGCCACCCACTGGGATTCGGTGGGAACCACCCGCCAGTGGATCGCTTTGCGGGAGAAGATGTCCAGCATCACCAGTAGCAAGTAGTAGACGCCCTTGAACGGGCCCGCCAATTTCGTTGCGTCCCAACTCCATACCTGATTCGTGCCGGTGGCCACCCGTTCTGGTTCGGTCTTCTCCGGATGGGTGGCTTGGCGGCGGCGCTCACGCACCTCACCATGGCCACGCAGCGCTGGTTCCAGTTCGTATCGATACCGCGCGCTCCAACAGGTACGGCACCTGAGCGCGCAACGGCGGCACCGCGCGCCTGGTGATGCCGACCCGCGCCCGCGCCATCCCGCAAGCGGCTGCCCGAGGGATTGACGCCCCTGGATCGCGCCGGGGCTCGGAATCGCCTCGGTCATGTTCTTCCACTACGACGTGTGCGATATCGACTTCTACACCGAGGTCGGAATCGGCGTCGCGGTGCGCCCGGCACGGCACGGCGGGCCCGGCGTCGTCGATCTGCTCGCGGGGCCTCGGCGACGACCATCTGCACACATATGTGCTGTCGCTGCCGGTGTCCACCGACATCACTACACCCGTGAACCACGCCCGTCCTGCCGGTGGAGGGCTGCCTGCCCCCGGCACCGTGATGGGTGAATCGGTTGCCGTGCTCATCGCGAACCCGACCCACGGGGGTTGCACCGCGTGCACCGTGTCTGGCCTGGTGGCAGGGTGGTTCACGCTACGCGCTCGTGGATGCTGGTGTGGATGTGTTCGGCGATGAGGGCGGCGATGCGGTCGGGGGCCTCGAGCATGGGGACGTGTCCGGCGCCGGGTAGCACGATGAGGTCGGTCGGGTCGGGCAGATCGCGCAGGAAACGCATGGTGTAGGAGCGGTTGGGGGTGACCCGGTCGTGTTCGCAGATCACGAGGCGTACCGGGGTTTTCAGTGTGGTCAGCTGGTCCGGTCCGGGCATGCGCAGACCGCCGATCAGCAGCGGCAGCATGGCCGGGCAGTGCAGGGCCGCGGTGATCGCCGTGGTCACCGCGCGCTCCGGCACTGCCGAGGGGTCGCCGCTGGTCGCGGTGAGTGCGAGTCGGCGGGCGGGAGTGCTGTATCGCAGTGCCGGGCTCAGGTGTTTGCCGAGTTGCACGATCGGTAGCAGTGCCAGGAACTTCAGCCCGATCCGCAGTTGCAGCAGTGACGGGCAGTCCCAGCCACCGGCCGGGGCGATCGCGGTCAGGGTTCGGGCGCGGCCCCGGGCGGCCAGTTCGAATCCGATCCAGGCGCCGAGCGAGTTGCCCGCGATATGGCAAGTGCGCCAACCCAATTCGTCGAGCTGGTTGTCGATCTGGTCGGCAAGCGCGGCGACGTTCAGGAATCTGCGCCGAAGCTCGGGTCCGCCCCAATGGCCGGTCAAGGCCGGGGCGAACACCTCACAGGTGCTCGACAGCCGTGCTGCGACCGGTTCCCAGCAGCGTGGGGTCATGAACCCGTGTAGCAGCACCACGGGCTCGCCGGACCCGGTGTGCAGCGCTGTCAGTGGCTGCAGGGTCGTGGGCTCGCTGGTGGGTGACGTCATTGTCATCGTCTCCTTCTGGACTCCGTTGTCCGCGAAGCAGCAGCCCGACGGCGCGCCCACGACGAGATCGGTCGCAGCGATCGCCACCCGGCCTGCTTCGACCCAGGTGGGGTCCCCGGCGGGCGAGGTGGCCTCGTCCACGGGGAAGCCGAGCGCACGCCGGGCTCTCCTATCGCCCGGCGTGCACTATCGAGGGCGGTTCGCGCTCATCGGCTCCGGCGCATGACCAGCGCCATCGAGCTCAGGCCGAGTAGCAGGGTGACCGCACCGGCGACCACGTTGCTCCAGATCGTCGCGGGATGGGCGACGTCGCCGCGCACCACCCAGGGGGTGATGATCATCCACACGCCGATCGCCGGAGCGACCCAGCCGATGCCGTGGATCCGCCCGTACATCGACGCGAACCCCAACGCCAGCACCGCCAGCGCGATCCCGACGATCAGGTTGTTCGCGGTCAAGCTCTGATACCCGTGGAAGCCCACGACCCACCCGGAGATCGCGATGTACAGCCCGGTCAGGAACAGCAGGCCCGTGACCGCTTGGGCGGCCGGTTCCATCGCGGCCAGCTCGTACTTCTCATACTTCGCCCGCAACTCCACGATATCGGGATGCCGGCTCATGGACTCAGTAGCCATGTTTCCCACCACCTTTCGCACGCACAGTCAAGGCACCCGAACCAGGCGGCTGCTACCGGTCACCGCGGGACGCGGAACCGGTCCGATCACCGACCGGTTCATATGTCATACTGTGATACTATCATGCTGTGATGTATGAGTCGATGTCGTCGTGTGAACTCACCGACCAGGAGTATTCGACACTGTTGGTGTTCCGTGCCGGCCTGCGCCGGTTCCTGCGCTGGAGCGAGAGCCGGGCCGCGGACGTGGGACTCACTGGCGCTCAGCATCAACTGCTGCTGGCGATTCGGGGGCATCTCGATCCGGGCGGGCCCAGTGTCGGCGAGGTCGCCGAGTATCTGTGCGCCCGGCACCACAGTGTGGTGCAGCTGATCGATCGCACCGAGCAACTCGGGCTCGTCGCCCGCAACCGGGAAGACGGCAAGGACCGCCGCGTCGTGCGCCTGAGCCTGACCGAAGCGGGCAAACGAACCCTCGCCCTGCTCAGCGCCACGCATCTGGAAGAACTTCGGCGGCTGACTCCCGTGGTCGACGCACTGGCCGACGCCGCCGCCATTCCACAGGCATGATCGGCACCAGACCGGCCGGAATGTGAGCGGATATGACGTAATCCACCAGCTGACAGTGGTTTACGCGCCCCGGGCGGTCTGGTGGGACTCAACCGTGGTGCGCTGCGGCAGATGATCTTCTCGCGGGCCCGCAAACGGTCCGGCCGTGTTGCCGGCGCGGCAGCTAGATCTCGCCGCGGCGCGTGTGCTCGTCGTCGCAGTGCACGGTATCGGTGGGGGGTGGTTTGGTGAACCGGGCGGGGTCGTAGTCGTAGTCGGTATCGAGGTCCAGTGGGGTGATCCAGGCTCGGCCAGTAGTACCGGCGCGTTCGATCACGGTGGCGCCCAACCCGACAGCGGGCTCGCGGTCGCGGGCGTGCACGTTCTGCCGGATGCGGTCGACGCCGCCGGCGGCGGGGGTATTGGTCCAGGTGTTGGTCACGGCGGTCTCCTCTCGCTTCCGAAAGTGGTCGATTCGACGAAGGGCCGGGTGAGCCCGCATCCGTTGCTGACCGGACCCGCCCTCAACGGATCTGCACAGGAGATATCAGTGCTCCCGCGCGGCCCGACCGACCGTACCCGCCGACTGATGCCACGACCGCGGCTGTGCACGCTCTGGACAGGTGTGATGTGCTGATGCCGCAGCGCAAACTCCGGGACCCGGCCCTCGACCCGGTCGCGAGAACACCTCTGCGCCAGAATATTTCGTACTGTCGTCGGCTTCGATGGCCATCACCTCGCTCTCACTCGGCATCGCAACACTGCAATCCCCGATCGAAGGTTCCGACAAATCTATGGCATCTAATACAGATATTATCTAGCATTCCACTACAAGAAGTACAGGGTGATGAGAGAGGTAATCTGAAAGTCGGCGTCAATAGATGAGGGATGAGGGGGAGAGGACGATGCAGGAGCGCGACCAGGACGGCGTGCCACCGTCCGGGCAGGCGGTGTATTCGATCTCGGTGGCCGCCGAACTGTCCGGTATCGGGATTCAAACCCCGCGCCTGTACGAGCAGCACGGGCTGATCACTCCGCCCACAGTGCGTCCCCGCTGTCGTTCTTTCCGGTCGGCCCCGCCCGCGCCTGAGGACACACCGAAGCGAGCCCAGGCGATACCCAGCCGGTCCACACCACCCCGACACTCCCCCGCACCTGCACACGAATTCGGCGAGCCGCGCTAGTCTTCCTACCAGATCAAACCATCCAATCCACCACCACAGAAGATTTTCACTCACTGATTGCGCGTTGGGTACGGCCCCGCCTGGAGTCGTCATACGGGGGCCGTCCCACAAAAATCGACTGCCTGCGGATCGGCCGTAAAAGAATTGCGCTCCCGCGCGAATTACCCGACTTCGAGGACAGCGGAAAGGGTTCCGTTCATGATGCCAGGCAATCGCATGACGTCACCGACCCGCCCTGATCTACACGGGACAATCCGCTCGACAATTATCCGCTTACTGCACGTCGACGGTTCCCAACACCCTTGGATGCTACGATGACTCGCGGTGAATCGCCGCAGGTGATTCAACCAACTCATGAAATTGAGTTCCTTCGCTGGATACGGCCCCATCCCATCCCTCACCGTAGGGCCGTCCACGCCCACCACTCAACATGCCGGAGAATGCTGCCAGGCCCGAATGACTATCCTCTAACTTGCCGGAAGTTGGCGCATACTTCCCTGAATACAGGCGTCGCACTCACGGACAATTTCGAAGGTAAGTGGCTGGAGTGTGCAGGGTATGACTGACAAGGACGATGCCTCGGCGGTGTCACGGCTGTCGATCACGCATCGGATGGCCGGTGGAGCCGCGGTCGTGGCGGTGAGCGGGGAGGTCGACCACACGAGTGCTCCCGAATTGATGCAGGCGGTGCGGACGGGCTTGGACCGCACCCGGGACGGTCTCTGTGTCCTGGACCTGACCGAGGTTCGTTTCCTGGGCGGGCACGGCCTCAGCGCTCTGCTGAAAGCCACCCGAGCAGCCGAAAACCGCCGACAGCCGCTGCGTATCGTCGTAGACGCCACCCAGCCGGTGATTCGCCCGATAGAAATTACCGGGCTGGAGGAGTTCCTTGCCCTCTACCACAGCGTCGAGGAGGCGCTACACGCCTGAACCACGACATCCTCGAGACCCTGGCCCGACATGGCCAGGGTCTCGGTGGCGTACCCGAGGCCAGGCCGGGGCCATGACGGTGTCCCACCAGGACTGCAACGGGCTGGGGTCGGGCCAGAACACCGGTGAGCCGTCTGAATCGGTGGTCGCGGTGTGTCCACGGTCCACCCGCGAGGGGCGATCGACTGGGGCGGTGTGGGGCGCTGGGCGGGTGAGGTGTGATCGGGAGGTCAGAATGATCCTTGTGCTGGTCGCTCCAGACGCGCGCCTCAGGGGCGCATCGGAGATACAGCGTGTGTCTGGTCTGCGATAGGGGTCAGGGCGTGTGGGTGGGTGGCTCGTGCGCCTGGTGCGGGGTCCGGTTCGGCGGTGCGAGGGGCAGGCTGGTTCGGGTGTAGGGCACGACGTGGCTGGCTTCGGGCCCGTGCGGGGTGTCGGTGGCGGTGAACACCACCGGCTGTCCGGTCGCGAGGGTCTCGATGCCGGGCACGTCGATGGCCTGGGAGCCGACGAGCACGGCGGGCCCGGTATCAGGGGTCAGGAACCCGATTCCCTTGTCGGGGTTGAACCAGGCGACGTGGCCGTGCTGCCAGCGGGGCAGATCGCCCCGGCCGTGAGTGTGCGGGTCGTGCGGGTCGTGCCATGCGGGCTCGATACGCGCGGTGCGGCAGGCGGTCACGGAGTCAGCGGGTGACACCGTCGCCGTCGTCGGTGTCGTAGTCTCGTCATCGCAGTCCAGGGGTGCGATCCAGGCTTGGTCGATACGGTCGGTGATCTCGGCGCGTTCGAACGCGGTGCGGATCTTTTCGGCGAGCGGATGCATCCGGGTGCCGTCCAAGGCGCTCTCGCGGTCGCGGATGAGGGTGTTCTGCTCGGCGCGGTCGGCGTCGCTGCCGGCGGGGAAGATGTCCTTGGTGTCGGTCACGGCAGTTCCTCCTTCTGGTCCTCCTTCGACGATGTGGTCGGTTCAGGGAAAGGGACGGGTGAGCCTCGAAGCGCTGCGCTGTCCGGGCCCACCCGTTGACGGGACGACTGTGACCACGCAACCCCCCGGCAACCCGCGCGGTGGATGGCGAGCCGTCACCGGCGTGGTGCTGCCACCGTTAGTGGCCGTGCCCGCACCGGACCATCTGGTCCGGCCGCATGAGCGCTGCAATGGAATTCGCCGGGGCCGGCCCGCCTTTTCCGATCGTCGCGAGAATACTTCTGCGCGAGGGGTTTCGCGTGGTCTTCGGTTATCGTCGACAGGCATCACCTCGCTCTCACTCAACCATCGGATACCGCGACCGTCGGCGCGCCCCAGGGGCCGGGACGCGTCGGCGGGGCGGCCCCGCGCCCGGACGGTACCGGGAGACCGGCAACACCGGTTCCGGATCGGGCGCAGGGCCTGCTCGATCCCGGTGGACAACTCCCTCCGGGATCGAGGGCGAGCGCCAGGAGCCGGACCTCGAGCCGCGAGCCCCGGGTGGGCGCGGCCGTCGCACGACCGGCCGCGTGCACCTTCACGGGCACCTCGCGTGCAGTGCCCAGAGGTCAGGCGTTGATGGCTTGGCGCTCGTCGTGTCGGGCGATCTCGATCCTGCGGGGTTTGGCCTGCTCGGAGATCGGGATCGCCAGGCGCAGTACCCCGTCGTGGTAGTCGGCGCGGATCGCGTCGGTGTCCAGGTTCTCGCCCAGGAACAGCTGGCGGCTGAACACTCCGCGAGTGCGTTCCGCGGCGATCATCGATCGCTGCGTATCCAACTCCGGACGCTGCGCGTGCACCGTCACCACGTTGCGGTCGATATCCACATCCAGGGACTGCGGGTCGATACCGGGCAGATCCAGTTCCACGAAGAGCTCATCGCCCTCGCGCCACGCGTCCATCGGCATCACCGCCGACCGCGCCGGTGTACCGAACACCTGCTGGGTCAAACGATCCAGATCCCGGAACGGGTCGGTACCCAAAAGCATGGTCGCCACCTCCTGCTCGCTCCATTCTCGATCGAACGGTCCAGATAATCTCTGTCATCTGACTTAACTTTGTTCTAGCACTCTCCCCAGGAGACTGCAAGGGTTATGGTGAGATAATCCGGAGAAAGTAAGAGGAGGGACGGACATGCTGACCGAGCGCCGCGATCCCGAGCCGCTCGCTGCCGGGCATCGACCCCTGCGTCACAGCAACGCCGCGCTCACCACCGAACGCGACCAGCTGCGCGGCAGCCACCACTACAGCTCCTCATGACCAGCCCGAAACCAAGACACCATCCGCGGCCACCAGGATCGACAGGCTCGAGCAGATCCAGCTGGTTCTGAACGACATCGCCCGCGACCTGGACATCCTGCACCAGATCGAGCAGATCCAGCAGCAGCACCAGGTCGTGCTCGCCTGGCATTCCTCCTATCCGACCTGCCCGTGCAGGTGTCCTGCGCCGATCCGCTCCACCCTGGCTGCCCGGCACAACCGGCCGCCCGCCTCGCCACGGCGCAGAGTTCGTCTCCAGCGACCTGAAGTGAGCCCGACACCGACACCACCACCGACACCAGACTCTACGGACCGGCCGTGGCCAGATCATGGAAACTCCTGGCCGCCTACACACAGCTGCGCCTCGCCCGCGACCTCACCACCGACCTACGGCGCCCCTGGGAGAAACCGCCTGCCCCACAACGACTTACACCCGCTCGTGTCCGGCGAGGGTTTCGGCACCTCCGTCCGAACATCGCGTGTCCGGCCAGCGCACCGAAACCATCCAGACCCAGCCCCGGACGGCCACCCGGGCACACCAACCAACATCCCACACCCCCGTTACGACGTGCACATCAAAACCGCCACGATCGTCAGCATCGGCACCACAAGTGGTACGCATACCGGGTCCTCAAAAAGGAAATATGCCGAGGCTACAAGGTGAGATCAGGATGTACACGGTGGGAGAGATCTGCTGGACCCCGACCGCTGTACGAGTGGCCGGAAAACTTGTCGCTCAGGCCGATTTTGGAGAAGCCTTCGCACAACCTCTGGAAGTCGGTGAGTACCACCGCCCCGGTCTACTGTTAGAGCCACCAGTCCTACGGTCCGTAGAGTCGGACACCGAACCGGGCTCCGGCACAGGAATTTTCACCACTACCGAAGTAACACCACCACGACGCAGAGCGAAAGAATATTGCTCCCAAGCTTCGACGCCGGAGGTTGGTCATGAAACTTCACCGACAGCGCAAACCCCTGTCTCGCAGGCCATTACACAAACATCCGGTCGAAAGGCCACTCGGGCGGGCGATCGTCGTCCTACTCGGCTTGTGCGTGATCGCGGTGGCGATCGCCGGTGCCGCCGGCCCCTATCGACAGACCCGGCAGTTCAACAGCGTCATGACATGCGGACCGGGCGGCAGAGACTGCTTCGCCAGCCAGACCGTCTCCATCGTCGACCGGTGGACCTACACGACAACATCGTCGGACACCGTCAGCACCGTCAACGGTCAGACGAGCACAACGACGACCACGACCACTCACTACGAACTCGCCCTGCAATGGCCCGACGGCACCCGCCGAACCCACGAGATCAACTCGCACACCCTCTACAACAAAGCTCATGAGGGCCAATCAGCAGTAGTGAAACTGTGGCACAACGAGATCGTCGGCATCACCGTGGCGGGCGACACGGACTGGGCCGTGCCGGACTGCGCCATCATCCTCGCGAGCTGGCTGTGTCTGGCGTTCTTCGGCCTAGGCGTTGTGCTGTGGGGCCTGTTGTTCAGGACATGGGACGGGTTCGGCACAGTCGCGATCCGCGGCTTCGGATGGATGTTCTTCGGCATCCTTCTGGTGAGCGGTTTGGCAATCTCCCTCGCTCTCGCGCTACACAGTGACCGAAGCGTCATCGTGGCCACCGCGATCGTCCTCACCATCGCAGTCGGCGCCGGAGTCTGGGCCGTCCGTTTCGCCAAACCATGGTGACCTGTAACCGAATACAGCGCGGTTGATCCAAGCGCACAGTTGACTTTTCACGCCGTCACCGCTTCCGCCGCGGGAGTGCGTTGGCCCGCAATGGATCGTCCGGCTACGTCCGCACAGGCAGGTCCCGAACGATGCGTGACCGGCCGGGCCCAGCGGGGCCGCGCATCGTGACAAGCCACCAGCATCCGAACACCGGGGCAGCGAAAAAAACGAGCGAAACCCCCGCTGGACCCCAACCGCATTACATTGACGCAAAAGCCGAGGCTGCTTTCAGGATCTCGTTGGCCTGCTCGAGATCTCGGACCTCTTTTGACCTGCGAGGGCTTCTCGCCGGAAGATCCGCCACCATGGTTCTTGCAGGTTGAGCCAGCACGCCCCGACCGGGATGAACGCGTGCTTGATCCGGGGACTCCTCGAGCCATTCGCGGGTGGATTTGCTGTGGTGACTGGACCCCGGCCGGTCTCCCAGACCTTCCAGACCGTGAGTATTGAACCGGTGCAAGCGTTCTCGCACCGTTTGCGGATGACAACCCACCTCGTGCGCGATCTGGATGGTGGACTTCCCGTCCCAACTCGCCATGATCATCCGCGCCCGGTGAATCCAATCACCCGGAGCATGCCGAGCCCCAGCAAGCCTACGAATCTTCCGCTCCTCCACCACATCCCGTTGCAGGACGCGCAACCAGCACCTTCGGCAGAACCCACCTCAACCACACCCGAACCACCAAGACCCACAACAAGATACTGAGGCGCCGGGAGGTTTCCGGACAGTGGCCCCAACGTAGGATTGGGGTTCATTGACAGGAGTTGTTGTGGCACGGAGGAATTCGCGGTATTCGCCTGAGTTTCGGGAGGCGGCGGCGAAGGAAGTGATCGAGCGGTCCCGCGGGGTCGCGGAGGTCGCGCGTGAGTTGGGTGTGGTGGAGCAGACGTTGGCGAACTGGGTCAAGAAATACCGACAGACCCATGTTGCGGACGAGCCGGAGTTGACGATTCCTGAGCGTGCACGGTTGAAGGAACTCGAGCGTCGGGTGCGTGAGTTGGAACTCGAGAACGAGTTCCTGGGAAAATCGGCGGCCTTCTTCGCGAAGAGATACCGGTGACCGCGAAGTACGCGTTCATCGAATCCGAGGAAGGCATTTATCCGGTCACCCGGATGTGCGAGTGGGCGCGGGTGTCGCGGTCGGGTTACTACGACTGGAAGAACCGGCCGCAGTCGGCCACGGCCGCACGGCGGGAGTTGCTGGCCGCGGAGGTGAAATTCGCGTTCGAGCATTCCGACGGCACCTACGGTTATCGCCGTATCCATGCCCAGCTCGCTCGCTGGGGCACGGCGGTGGATCCGGAGACGGTCCGCGCGATCATGCGCGAGCTGGGCCTGGTGGCCTGCCAGCCGCGTCCGTTCCGGCCGGCCACGACCCTGGCCGGCGACGCAGGCCGGATCCCGGATCTGGTGGGTGGCGATTTCACCGCCGATCGGCCCGGCGTGAAGCTGGTCGGCGACATCACCTACATCCGTACCTGGGAAGGCTGGCTGTATCTATAAGTTACGTGGAATCTCGCAGCCATCCGCGGCGGCTGTGACCACGAACCACAGGGGTGGGTTCGAGCGGTGGGATGAGGGTGGTTGACCGGTGGCCGGTGTTGGGGCGGCACGAACGGGCGTCCGAGTGGCTACAAGTCTGGGCTGATCTGGGGCGTGCGCCGCGCACCATCGACGCCTATGCGCGAGGCCTGGCGGAGTTTCTGCAGGTGTGCGAGCGCGAGGGGATCGATCCGGTGACCGCGACGCGGGTTGACGTGGCGGTGTTCGTACGGGAGTTGACCGCGCGCCCGAGTCGTCGCGGCGCGAACGTGGTGGCGCTGGATTCAGGGGCGGGGTTGGCCAACGCGACGCTGCAGCAGCGCCTGGTTCCGGTGCGGCTGTTCTTCGACTTCTTGATCGAGGAAGGGGTTCGGGAGTCGAATCCTGTTGGGCGGGGCAGATATACGCCTGCCGGCCGGTTCGGCGGTCGTAGTCGTGGGCTGGTGCCGCGGATGGTGAAGCTGCCGTGGATTCCCAGCGAGGCGGAATGGCGGCGGCTGCTCGAGGTGTTCGCCGAGGAGCCGATCCGGAATCGGGTGATGCTCGCGCTGGCTTACGATGCCGCGCTGCGCCGCGAAGAGCTGTGTTCGCTGCGCAGCGATGATCTCGACCCCGCGCACCGCATGTTGCGAGTGCGGGCGGAGACGACCAAAACTCGCCGGGAGCGGATGGTTCCCTACTCGGCGTCCACCGGGGTGCTGTTGTCGCAGTATCTGCAGCATCGGGCAACGATGAGCCGGGCTCGGGGTGGGTTGTTTCTGTCCGAATCGCGGCGCAATCACGCTGAGCCGCTGACATTGTGGACCTGGTCGAAAGTGGTGCGGCGCATAGCGTTAGCGGCCGGAGTGCCGAACTTCTCCACTCATACCACCCGGCATCTGTGCTTGACCGACCTGGCCAGGATGGGCTGGGAGCTGCATGCGATCGCGACGTTCGCCGGGCACCGCAGCACCGACTCGACCTTGACCTATATCCACTTGTCGGGCCGGGATCTGTCGGACAAACTGAATTCCTCCATGGCACAGATTCACACCTGGCGCCTCGAGATGCTCACCGGCGCTGGGAGTTCCGGAGGCGGACCGGACATGCCGGCGTGAGCGCCGCCGCCAATCGGGCGCGGGCAAGCACCGCCGTCGATCGCTGGCTGTCTGACTCGACGCGGTGGGATCGGCGGACCGCGTTGAGCGACACCGAGATCGCGGCGCTGGCCGCGCTCGACGCGCAGCAGCTACGCCGCAACAAGGCCGTGGGCATTCCGCGGCGGACCGCGGCGCAGTGGCGGGCACTGACCCGGCTGGTCGAGCCGCTGGACGCGACGGTTGCCGGGTTGGATCACGACAACGCCGACCGGTTCCGCCGCGCCGGCAGACAGGCTGCAGCGATCGTGCTGGCCCACTGCGGCGAGACCAGCCGCAGCTGGTGGGGCTGGACCCCGTGGGAATGGGCCGCGCTCTGCGGCAGCAGCGCCCGCGAATTCACCGCCGCGCAGCAGATGCCGACCGAGTCGACAGTCCGGCCCTTCGTGGTGGCCCTGGCCTATCTGCTCGGCGGGTTCACCGACTTCCACCGTCTGGGCACGTTCAACCGATTCCACTTGGCCTGCTTGATATTCGGCAAGCCCGCGGTCGCCGAGGCGATGGGCGATGCCGAGCAGGTTCTCGACCGGTGGGGATACCGCCTCGACAGCGCCCGAACCCGGATGCACGGCGTGTTCAGCCAAGCCTTGCTGCTCAACCGCAGCCCTCGGCTCGCCGACCTGTCCACCTCGGCATTCGAGATGCTGCGAGCCCATCCAGCCACCGACGGCCACCAGGGATCGATGCTTTACGCGCTGCAACGCGCCGTCGCCGAGCTGGGACACTGCGACCCACCGGTCCGCAGCGGATACCTCCCTGGCCTGGGCATCGAAGGAACCGATCCGGCCTGGGCGCAGTGGGTCGAACGCTGGTATGCCACTTCAACTTTGACTCCTAAGGTCCGCGCCTCGGTCCGCAACATCATGGCCAAAGCCGGTCGCTGGCTGGCCGCCGAGCACCCCGAGATCACCGAACCAGGGCACTGGACCAGGACTACCTGCGCGGCCTGGGTCGCCGCGGTCGACCGGATGAGTGTCGGTGCCTGGGTTCAGCGTCACGACGCCCTCGGCGAACGGGCCGGCACCCCGATCTCACCACGCACCAAGGCTCAGAATCTCAATGCCGCCCGGACATTCTTGCGGGACTGCCAGGAATGGGAATGGATTCCCCGCCGTTTCGACCCCAATCGGGCGCTGGCCGTTCCTCGCAGCGTCGCCGCGCTGATCGGCCCCGATCCCCGCGTCATCGCCGACGACGTGTGGGCCAAACTGCTCTGGGCCGGACTCAACCTGGAACCTGCCGACCTGCCCGGCAACTCCGCCGACACCTTCTATCCGATGGAGCTGATCCGCGCAGTCACCGTGACCTGGCTGTTCTCCGGGTTACGCAGCGACGAAATCACCCGGCTGCGCGTCGGCTGCATCCGCTGGCAGCACGACGGCGCTCCCATCCGCGGCGACTCCCGCGACATCCTCGCCCAGGACGCGGTCTGCCTGCTCGACGTTCCCGTCCACAAGACCGGCACCGCGTTCACCAAACCTGTCGACCCCCTCGTCGGACAAGCCATCCACGCATGGCAGACGCTGCGGCCCGACCAGCCGAAACGGTTGGACCGCAAGACCGGCGAGCGCGTCGAGGTGCTGTTCTCGATTCGCGCCCTGCCCGTCGGCAAGCCCTACATCAACCACACCATCATCCCCGCGCTCTGCGCCAAAGCCGGCGTCCCGACCACCGATGTCCGCGGCACCATCACCAGCCACCGCGCCCGATCCACCATCGCGAGCCAGCTTTACAACGCCAAGGAACCCATGACCCTGTTCGAACTGCAGGCATGGCTCGGACACCGCACCCCCAATACCACCCAGCATTACGCCAAAATCACCCCGAACACCCTGTCCAAGGCCTATTCCGAAGCCGGGTACTTCGCCCGCAACGTCCGCACCATCGAGGTCCTCCTCGACCGAGACGCTGTCACCTCCGGCGCAGCCACCGCCGGAGAACCCTGGCAGCACTACGACCTCGGTCACGGCTTCTGCACCTACACCTTCTTCGAGCAATGCCCCCACCGAATGGCTTGCGCCCGTTGCGATTTCTACACCCCCAAGAGCTCCAGCAAGGGCCAACTCCTCGAAGCAAAAGAGAACCTGCAACGGATGCTCGCCAACATCCCGCTCACCGACGAAGAACGAGTCGCTGTCGACGAAGGACACAGCGCCCTGGACCAGCTCCTCGAACGCCTCATCGACGTCCCCGCCCCAACCGGAGCCACACCCCGACAGATCGGCGTTCCACCCACCGCGACCCTACTGCCCATAACCCCAACAACCCCCGAAAAACCCTCATAAACAGGACATTTCAGATTCCACAGAATGGCGACCGTTTTGGACTGTTTCTCCAAGAAGGTCGCCGGATACGCGATGGCTGATCATATGCGCACCGAACTCGTCATCGACGCGTTACGGATGGCGGCAGGCAGCGTCAACATCGTCGCCGAGGTCACGGTCTTTCATTCCGATCGTGGCACTCAATACCTATCGGCGGAGTTCGCCACTGTCGCAGAGGAATTGAAGATACTGCGATCCGTCGGCCGAACCGGAATCTGTTACGACAACGCGTGGGCGGAATCGTTCAACGGCACCTTGAAGAACGAGCGCGTACACCGCACACAATACCCCACCAGAGAATCCGCCCGAAAGGACATCACACGCTATATCGAGTTGCGGTACAACCAGATCCGGCTTCACTCGGCGCTTGGCTACCGAACACCGAACGAGGTAGAGTCCGAATGGCTCACACGGAATAGAGCAGCCTGAGAAACCAAATACTCACTGTCCGAAGACTTTACGGCCCCTCATACATGTTCATTGAGGACCGCAGCACTTGGAAGAAGCGGCCCCCAACCCGTGACGGGTCCTGTTCTGTCGAGAAATGATTCCGTGGACGCGACGGCCGAGGCCGCTGATGATTCAGTGGACGGCCGAGGGCACTTCGGCGCCGTCGACCCGCCCGGCAGTTGCCGCGTCATCGGCCCGGCGAGTCAGCAGATAGGTCACCGTGTAGAGCACTACCGAGAGAACAAGGACGATCAACTGTGCCGACTGCCTGGCGGCCGCCGGCACCGATGACACTTCCAGCAGCACGATGCCGACGATCGAAGGCACGATCCAGGCGATCAGGCCCCAGCCGATGCGCGGCATGCTCTCGTCGACAACCGGGCCGAACCGCCGGTCTCGCCTACTGAGCGCGAAATGCGTCAAAACCACACCGACCCATCCGATGACGAGCACGCCCTGCCAGTTCAGCGCGGTCTGCAGATAACTGAAGACATCGGTGAGCATCATCAGAAAGACGACGACGGCGACGGCGGTCACCCAGACGAAGCGGGGCAGACGGACCGAGGTGACCGTGCTGAGGATCCGCTCGAAATTCGTGCTCGACTGGTAGTAGTTCAGGGTGTTCACCCGCGTCTGCGAGATGACGATGAACAGCAGGCCGATCCATCCCAGGCTGGCCAGAATAGCCTGCACCACACCGGTTTCCGAGGCCGGCTCGGTGGGCAGCGCCAGCTGCACCAGGTAGATGCCGGCGAAGCCGTTGAGGATGAACAGCAGCAGGTAGAACACCCATCCGAAGGTGACGACCTCGTGGAACTTCTCGTCCTCGCGCCGGGCGAATCGCGCAAAGTCGATCGTCGTCGGCATGGTGATGTAGATGCCCATGTAGAGCACGAAGCAGAGGATCCAGCCGGGAAACGAACGACCTTCGGCGGGAACGACTCCGGAGAAGCTGAGCCAGTGCGAGCCGTGGCCGAACTTCACGCCCGCCGCGATCAGGATGGAGACGAGACCGACGAGGTAGAACGGCAGCAGGACACCGTTGAGCTTGGCCATCCACGACTGGACGCTGCCGAGCATGAGCGGCAGCATCACGACGACGATCACGGCATACCACAGCCGGATGTCACCGTGTTTGACGTAGCTCCGGAAGGCGACCGCCAGGGTGCTCGACTCGAATATCGCGTAGTAGAGCACGGTGACCGCAACGAGCAGGGCGGTGAGCAAAGATCCCCACCGTCCGAACAGGGATTTCGTCAATAGCGTCGAATTGACGCCGTGGCGAATTCCCAGTCGTGTCATCATGATGTTCGCCAGCGCGAACACCACGGTTGACAGCGCAATGGCAATCATCGCGTCGCGGGTTCCGTACAAACTCGCAGCGAGAGCGCCGTAGAACAGCCAGACCATCGCCGAGAGCAGGGACCAGTACGACATGGCGACTTGCCAGCGGCCGAGTCGAGCGTTGGAAGGCACCGGGTGCGCATTGTAGTTTTCATCGGCATCGGAATGCGGCGCGGACAGGGTCGGCATAACGCCTCCAGAATTTTCTAAGGATAGTAATACAACAAACTGTGTTCACAACTGTATACAATAAAGAATAGCGATCGAGATATGGATACGGAGAGCTTTAGGCTATCGGTATGTTCCTACCGGGTTGCAGGTTTCGCGAATGCATCACCGCGGCGGCCAGCCGTTTTTCATCGCACCGCAGCCGCGGCGTGGCGGCGCATTCCTCCGATGCGCGGGGGTGTCTGGCCGCATGCGGCCACTTCGCCGCCCGGACAGTGCGAGGCCGGCCTTGGCGGCAATGGCCGAGGTGGCGATCACCGTGGCCCGGTGGCCCGGGAGATGCTGTGTATAACCCCTCATCTCTTTTCTTTCTCGTATTTCCCGATCCAACACGACCGAGATCTTCGGCGGCTACCCGACAGATTTCCGTCGAGGTCACCACCAGCTGTTCAGGAAGCGCCAGAATTTTCTCCAGGAACTCTTCCCGGGGTGCACATATCTGTCCGCCGTGGGCTTGGGACAGGGCGTCGCAGCCCTCCGGCAAAGGCCCGGAGCGCATGTCCTCCAGGTATGGGCGCACGTTCCGGAACAAATATGGCAACGACAGAGACCATAGGGGCGCCGTCGAACAATTTCATCAGCGACGAGACCCGCTGCGACGCCGGTCGCTATTTCCGCGCGCAGGGCTCGGCCGACACATTGGCACGCTCGACAGCATTACCGTACTCGGCGCGGGCGCGAGCACTGTCCAGGTCGGTCTCCGGGCCGACCGCGCCCCTCCGTTGCCGGATACCCGGGGCCGGTGATGGGGCCCGCGGGAGCCCGCTCGGCGGGCGACCGGGCCCGACCGGCGCTTGGCAATCCGCGGCGACCGGTGTTGTACCGACCCACGATTCGAGCCCATCGGCCGCCGAATTGTCAACGTGAATCTCGGGTCCCGCGTGCCGGGAGTTCGGCATCGAGACTGGACCAGTCACCGGCGCACACCGCGTAGTCAAGTCGCCTCCAAAATGAATACACTTTTGTGTACAGTGCAGCATGCCCGACCAATCGGGCATCCGCAATACCCTTGCCATGTCGTTACTTCTGCGAAACGTCGCTTCACCACGTGGACATGTGGCGAGTGGATCGCGGAACGGGTGACGCACCGGCCGGGGCCACTCGCTCGGGGATACGGCCGAGGCTGTGATGATCGCTGCTCCCCCGACAATCCACGCCGCCGCATCGGCACCTGATGGCGCCTCGAGATGGGGCCGGCGAGTTGAGGCTGCGCCACGACGTGGAGCGTTCGTCGCTTACCGCCGATCTCCGAGGCTGACATCGACGAGCTGAAGCATTGCGGGGAGCAGGTCGTTTGCCAGTGGGTCGGCAGCGTCCTCGTCGATCGCTCCCTCCAGTGCGAGGGTGGTGTATCCATGCACGAGCGACCACACTGCGTAACTCTGCACCAGCGGGGGATCCTCCTCGGACGTCGGTGCGGCATCGGTGCCGCGTAGGACGCGATCCAGGGCGCGCAGGGCGCGGTGCTTCTGCTCGGCCAGTTCCGGATCGTTGTAGTCGAACTGCGTCATGCGCCACATGAGGTCGAACAGCGCGCGGTTGTCCCGCGCGAACGCAACATATTCGAGTGCGAGCGCCGTCACCCGCTCGCGCACATCGCGCCCGGAGAGCTCGACCGCCTCGAGGCGCTCGCACAACTGGCGGTAGGCGCGCGTGGCGAGCGCGCCGAGCAGCCCGCGTGCATCGCCGAAGTGGTGCTTCGGCGCGGACTGCGACACACCGGCCCGTCGCGCCGCCTCGCGCATGCTGAAGCCGGCGACGCCGCTCTCGCTCAACACATCCAGCGCGCTGTCGAGCAGCGCCGCGCGCAGGTTGCCGTGATGGTAGCGGTCGCCGGTCCTGGTCTCCTCGGTCATCATGATGCCTACATCTTGACAGTGAGTAGATCAAACGTAAACTACTCACTGTCAAGATGGCAGATCGATTGGGTGGACATGGCCGACACGGTTCTGGTTACGGGCATTTCGGGATTCATCGGCGGTCACATCGCCGCTGAGCTTCTGCGCCGCGGATATGCGGTCCGCGGGTCGGTGCGGTCGCCGGCCCGCGCCGACGAGGTGCGCGATGCGATGGCGGCGGTCGCCGACGACGCGTTGCTCGAGATCGTGCAACTCGACCTACTCTCGGACCAGGGCTGGTCGGCCGCGACCGAAGGGTGTCGTTTCGTGCAGCACGTGGCTTCCCCCTTCGTCACGACGAAGCCGAAGGACCCGAATGATCTGATCCGTCCTGCCGTCCAGGGCACGACCAGGGCGATCAACGCCGCGCTCGATGCGGGCGTGGACCGCGTGGTGGTCACTTCCGCCCTCGCGACGGTGCAGTACGCCCCGGCGCGAAAGGATCACCTCTTCACGGCATCCGACTGGACCCCGCTCGATCAGCGCGGGCTCGGCGCCTATGTCACCTCGAAGGTTCGGGCCGAGCGCGCGGCGTGGGACATCACCGAGCGACGCGGCGCGCGTGACCGCCTCGCCGTCATCAACCCGGGCGGGGTCATCGGCCCGCTTCTCTCCGACGACCCGGGAACCTCGGTCACGGCGATCCGGCAGATCATGGCAGGGGCGCTGCCGATGATTCCCGACCTGCGTCTCCCCTGGATCGACGTGCGGGATGTCGCCGACGCACATATCGAGGCCATGACCGCCGAGACGGCGGGCGGCAGCCGCACGATCGTCGCCACGGACCCGTCATCGCTCATCGAAGTCGCCGCGGTGCTGCGGGAGAGGCTGCCCGAGGCGAGCGGGAAGATGCCCACCCGCGCGATGCCGACCTGGCTGACCTGGGTCGCGAGCATGTTCGAACCTCAACTGCGTGACAACCGATGGCTCATCGGATTGGCGCAACGCTTCGACCGGGAGCCCGCCGAGGCACTCCTTGGCCGACCTCTCCGCTCGATACCCGAGACGATCGAGGAAACCGGCCGCAGCCTGGTAGAGCACGGACTCGTCTGAGCCCGAATCCCCTCGGCCGCCGTCGCTGCACTACCATCGAGGGACTCATTCGAGACGCCGACGCCGTACGCCTGCAACCCACCGAAGAGTTCCAATACCTGCTCAACGGACTACCCCACTGACCACCGCCGCCATCGACGCCAACGAAAGATTCCCGACCTGGGCCGCCGCACCGATCCAACCATCACCAGGACGCTCTGCCGGTCCACCAGCATCGACAAGCAGCGCCCGCCGCCAACAGCCCCATCGGACACAGGGAGTCGTAGCGCGAGAAATCTCGGCTTGGTCCCGTCGACGGCCGGGCGGACCAGCTCGTCCTCGTGCTTCGGGGCGGCGGGCGGGAACGGGGAGGCGGTGTGCACGATGTAGCGGCAACCTTCGACCCCTCGGCCCAGCCTTGGTCCGACTCCCCGATCGTGGGGCGGCCAGGTCGCGGACAGCGGCGAAGTTGTCCAGATTTCCGCCCGGTCAGGTGGAGGCACGGACGGTGAGCGACACCGGCAGCACCACCCGCTCGCCCGGGACCTGCTCGCCAGTGATCAGCCGCAGCAGGATCGCCACCATCGCGCGGATCTGTTCCCGGGGATCCTGATGCACCGACGTCAGCGGCGGTGTCGTTGCCGGGGCGAGGGTCGGGTGATCGTCGAAGCCGATCACGGCCACGTCGGCGGGGACCCGACGACCGAGCGCGGCCAGCGCCCGCAGCGCACCGGCGGCCATGGGGTCGCTGGCGGCGAACACCGCGTCGAGATCGGGGGCGCGGTAGAGCAGCCGGCGCATCGCCTCCTCGCCCCCGGCGATCGTGAAGTCCCCGGACTCGATCAGATTCCGCCCCCGCAGCCCGCGGTCGCGCATCGCGGCCCGCCAGCCGGCCAGTCGTTCAGCGGCGGCGGGGTGCTCGGCCGGGCCGGATACCGTCGCGATCCGGCGGCGGCCCTGGTCGATGAGGTGATCAACCGCGAGCCGGGCGCCGGCGGCGTTGTCGAAGTCGACCACGTGCCGGGCCCGCCGGCCACTATGGGTGCGGCCACCGAACACCACCGGGATCCGCAGCGCGCCCAGCGCGCCGGGCAGCAGATCACCGCGGTGCGGGGCGAACACCAATGCGCCGTCGACATGGCCGCCGTCGAGGAACCGGACCACGCCCGGCACATCGGCATGATTGTCGACGAACATCACCAGCAATTGCCCACCGTGTGCGGATAATTCGGCGTAGGCGGCGCGGATCACCGCACCGAAGTACGGGTCGTCGAGCACCTTCGCCTCCGGCTCCGACAGCACCAGTGCCATTGCTCCAGTGCGGCGAGTGACCAGCGACCGAGCTGCCAGATTGGCGGTGTAGCCCAGCCGGGCGGCCGCGGTGAGCACCGCGTCGCGCGCGGGTGCGCTGACGTAGCTGTCGTTGTTGAGAGCCCGCGACGCCGTGGACCGCGAGACCCCAGCGTAGGCGGCAACGTCCTCGAGCGTGGGCCGGTTGGGCTCGGGTCGAGCAGACACCCGCCTCACCTCCCGCCGATCGGACTGTCGATGCTCTCGAGATTACACATTTCCTGAGAGCGCTTCCACAGCTAATCTTTCGCCACTTCGACCCCATCGACATGCTCTTGACAGGCCATTGAGAGCGCGGTCACACTCTGATCCATCTCTGGGAGCGCTCCCAAGCATCTCGAGGTTGATCAGTGAGGAGTTCGAAGGTGCGACACATACTCCGCAAAGTGCTCATCACGTGCGCCGTGCTCACGGTCGGGACCGGCGCCCTCAGCGGCTGCGCCGGCGGTGACAGCGGCACCACTCTGACCGTCGCCACGTTCGGCGAGTTCGGTTACGAGAACCTGGTGAAGGAGTACCAGCAGGCCCATCCCGGCATCACCGTGACGCTGCGCAAGACCGGCCAGGGCGGCCCCTACCACCAGGACCTGCTCACCAAACTCGCTGCCGGATCCGGACTTTCGGACGTGGTCGCGATCGAAGAGGGGCACCTTTCCGACATTGCCGATAAGTCCGGCAAGTTCAACGACCTCGCCGCGATCGGCCCGAAGGACCTCACCCCCGCCCGCTGGCTGCCGTGGAAGTACCAGGAAGGAAAGTCCAAGGACGGCAAGTGGATCGGTTACGGCACCGACATCGGCCCCCTGGCCATGTGCTACCGCAAGGACATGTTCGCCGCGGCCGGGCTGCCGACCGACCCCGACGCGGTGAAACCGCTGTTCGCGACCTGGGACAGCTACTTCGCGGCGGGGCGGCAGTACGTCGCCGCCACCCACAAGCCCTGGTTCGATTCCGGCTCACAGGTTTTCAACTCCATGGTCAACCAGCTCGACACCGGCTACTTCACCACCGACGACACCCTCACCATCGGCAGCAACCCGCCGCTGAAGGCGGACTGGGACAAGGTGACCGCCGCCATCTCCGGTGGTGAGTCGGCCGAACTCACCTCGTTCAGCCCCGAGTGGCAAACCGGGTTCAAGCAGAGCGCCTTCGCCACCACGGTCTGCCCGGCCTGGATGCTCGGCGTCATCAAGGAGAACGCCGGTCCCGGCAACGCCGGGAAATGGGCTGTCACCGAAGCCTTCCCGGGCGGCGGCGGCAACTGGGGCGGATCGTTCCTGACCGTACCCAAGCAGAGCAAACACCCCAAGGAGGCCGCGGAGCTGGCGGCGTGGCTGACCGCGCCCGAGCAGCAGATCAAGGCGTTCCAGGTCAAGGGCCCCTTCCCGAGCCAGGTGCAGGCACTGCAGGATCCGGCGCTGCTGTCGGCCACCGACGACTACTTCGGCGGCGTGCACTCCGGCGAGCTGTTCGCCGCGCAGGCCACGAAGGTCGGACACGCGCAGTACAAGGGACCCAAGGACGGCCAGATCCAGGAAAGCGTCGTCAAACCCGCGCTCACGGCCGTCGAACAGGGCACCTCGCCGGCCGACGGCTGGAAGCAGGTCGTCGACGGCGCCGAGAAACTCGTCGGCAAGTAGCGGCCCGGCATGTTCTTCGCACGACGGTCCGACACCGCCCGATTCGCGAAGCTGGATCGCAAGCTGTCGCCCTACCTCTACATCGCACCATTTTTCGTGATCTTCGGGGTAGCGGGTGTGTTCCCACTGCTCTACACCGTCTACGTGTCGCTGTTCCACTGGGAACTGGGCACCGACCACCCCCGGTTCGCAGGCCTGGGCAACTATGGCACGCTGCTCGGCGACGACGAGTTCTGGACAGCGCTGCTCAACACCGTGAGCATCTTCCTGCTATCGAGCGGGCCGCAGATCGTGATCGCGGTACTGCTGGGTGCGCTGCTGGACCGAGTCACCCGCCTCCCTACGGTCTGGCGGACGGCCGTGCTGCTCCCCTACGCGGCCAGCCTGGTCGCCGTCGGCATCATCTTCGCCAACCTGTTCGGGCCAACCTACGGCCTGATCAACGCCCTGCTGGAGGTCGTCGATGTGCACCGAATCGATTGGCAGGCAAATAGATTCGCCAGCCACATCGCCATCGCGACGATGGTGAACTGGCGCTGGACCGGGTACAACGCGCTGATCGTGCTGGCGGCGATGAAGGCGATTCCCCGGGAACTGTACGAAGCGGCGATCGTGGACGGCGCCAGCGCGGTACGGCGGTTCGTCAGCATTACGCTCCCGCTGCTGCGGCCGACGCTGATCTTCATCATCGTCACCTCGACCATCGGGGGGCTGCAGATCTTCACCGAACCGAAACTGTTCGACGCCCAGCCGGGGTCCAACAACGGCGGCTCGAAACACCAGTTCCAGACCATTTCCCTGTACCTGTACCAGTCGGCGTTCGAGACTCAGCAGCTCGGCTACGCCGCCGCCATCGGCTGCGCACTGATGATCGTGATCATGGTGTTCGCGCTGTTCAATTTCCTGCTGACCAGGCGGCTGGCCGCGGGCGGTGAGAAATGAGGCGATCCGGATGGACCCGGCTGCGCGGCCTCTGGGTCTACGGGCTGCTGCTGGCGTTCGTGCTCGGTTCGGCGTTCCCGTTCTACTGGTCGTTCCTGGTCGCCAGCCGGGACAACGGGATGCTGGGCGACAAGATCCCGCCGCTGCTGCCCGGCGGCAACTTCTTCGCCAACGCGAGCCGGGCCGTGCACGCGGTGGCGTTCTGGAAGTCGTTGAGCAACAGCATGATCGTGTCCGGCACGGTGGCGGCGTCCATGGTGCTGTTCGCGACTCTGGCCGGATTCGCGTTCGCGAAACTCCGGTTCCGGGGGCGGCAGCCGCTGTTCCTGTTCGTCGTCGCGACCCTGGCGCTGCCCACTCAGCTGGGTGTCATCCCGTTGTACATCGCGATGTCGAAGTTGGGCTGGACCGGGCACCTGACCGCGGTGATCGTGCCGAGCCTGGTGTCTGCGCTGGGAGTGTTCTGGATGCGCCAGTACATCCTCGACGCGATTCCCGACGAGCTGGTGGAGGCCGCCCGCATGGACGGCTGCTCGATGATCCGTATCTACTGGCACGTCTGCCTGCCCGCGGTCCGCCCGGCGGCGGCGTTCCTGGCCATGTTCACGTTCATGACGGCCTGGAACGATTTCTTCTGGCCGCTGGTCGTGCTCGACGCCGACAACCCGACCGTGCAGGTCGCCATCGAGGAACTGCAGAGTGGCTACTACGTGGACTACTCGCTGGTCCTGGCTGGGACCACCCTCGCCACCATTCCGATTGTGATCGTCCTCGCCGCGCTCGGCCGCCAGATCGTGGCCGGCGTCATGCAGGGCGCCGTCAAGGGCTGACCCGAAAGGACGACCGTGACCCAGCTCCTTTTCCCTCCCGGTTTCGTGTGGGGGGCGGCGACCGCCGCCTTTCAGATCGAGGGGTCGACGACGGCCGACGGGCGGACCGACTCGATCTGGGATGCGTTCTGCCGCAGGCCCGGTGCCATCGCGGGCGGCGATACCGGTGAACCCGGAGCCGACCACTTCCGGCGGATGCACGACGATGTCGGGCTCATGGTCGAACTGGGCTTGAACGCCTACCGGTTCTCGGTCGCATGGCCGCGGGTGCGGCCCGACGGCGGGGCGGTGAACCCGGCCGGGCTGGCTTTCTACGACCGGCTTGTCGACGCGCTGCTGGCGGCCGGGATCGATCCGTGGATCACGCTCTATCACTGGGATCTGCCGCAGGCACTGGAGGAACGTGGCGGCTGGGCGAATCGGGATACCGCGCAGCGCTTCGCCGACTACACCGAGGCGGTGACCGGCGCACTCGGCGACCGGGTACGGCACTGGGGCACCCTCAACGAACCGTGGTGCTCGGCGTTCATGGGCTACGCCCAGGGCACGCACGCCCCCGGGCGCACCGAACCGGCGGCCGCGGTGGCGGCCACCCATCATCTGTTACTGGCACATGGCTTGGGGCTGCGGGTGATTCGTGAGTTGGTGCCGGACGCGCAGGCCGGATTGACGCTCAACCTTTATCCGGTGCGAGTGGCCGATCCCACCGACCCGGCAGACCTGGACGCGGCCCGCCGCATCGACGGGCTGCAGAACCGGATCTTCCTCGATCCACTACTGCGCGGGGCGTATCCGGAGGACATGCTGGCCGACCTGGCGCCGTTCGGTCTGCCCGAGCTGATCGGTGCCGACGATGCGAAACTCATCGGCGCCCCGATCGACTACCTGGGATTCAATTACTACCGTGACTATTTCGTCACCGCGAGACCCGACGGGACGGAGCCGGTACACACGCCGTGGGTGAGTGCCGAGCACGTCCGGTTCCCCGACCGCGGCCTGCCACGCACCGCATGCGGCTGGGACGTGGTGCCCGAAGGGCTGACCGAGCTGCTGTTGCGGCTGCATCGCGACTATCCCGGCATGCCGCTCTACATCACCGAATGCGGTGCGGCCTACGAGGATCGGATCGCCGCCGACGGCTCGATCGCCGACGATGCCCGGATCACCTTCCTGAACAGCCATCTTCGTGCCGCGCACACGGCGCTGGCGGCGGGGGTGGACCTGCGCGGGTTCTTCTACTGGTCACTGCTGGACAACTTCGAATGGGCCGAGGGATACGCCAAGCGGTTCGGCATCGTTCACGTTGACTACGAAACCCAGGTTCGCACACCGAAAGCCAGCGCCCAGTGGTATTCGCGGGTGATCGCCGAGCACGCCGTGCCGTGAACGGCCCGCACGGGGGTGCCGGAGCGTGAGGGGCCCCGGCACCCGCACGTCCGGTCCCGGACCAGATCCTGGTTCCGCCAGATCCCGGCCGACCGTGCCGGGATGACGGGACGGTATTGCTCCGACGACTTCGGGAACCGGTGCGTCCCGGGCGAATCCACCGCAGCTCAGTCGATCCGGACCGGTGTGACCAGGATCCGGTCGTGGCCGATAATCCGACGCGGGCCGGTGAGCTCGACGGACACGGTGCAGGGCAGGTCGGTGGCCGAGCGCCCGACAAAGATCTCGATGGTGCCCGGCTCGACGATGCGGTGCATATCTATACCGGTGAATCCGGTGCGGTCCGCGTGCAGGGTGAAGCTCACCCGCGCACTGTCCCCGGGCGCGAGCGCCACCCGGGTGAATCCGGCGAGCTCGCGTACGGGCCTGGTGACCTGAGCTCGGGTGTGGTGCAGGTAGAGCTGCACGGTCTCCGCTCCGGCGCGGTCACCAGTGTTGCGCACTCTCACCGAGACCTCGACCGTGCCGTCCGTCGGGATCGCGGAGTCACTCAGCGCCGCCTCCGAATAGGCGAATGCCGTATAAGAGATGCCGTGGCCGAACGGGAACAGCGGGGCCGGATCGAGATTGCTGATGCCCGCGCTGTTCCCGCCGAGCGGCGGCTGCAGATATGTGGTCACCGATCCGGGCGATCGCGGAATCTGCACCGGCAGACGTCCGGACGGGGTGATCCGCCCCGACACGACCCCGGCGATCGCGCCGCCGCCCTCCTCGCCGGGCATGAACGCCTGGATCATCGCGGCCGACCCGGTGTACCGGCCCAGCGCATACGGGCGCCCCGAGATCACCACGAGCACAACGGGTGTGGCGGTGGCGAGCAGCGCCTGCACCAGTTCCCCCTGCACGCCGGGCAGATTCAGGTCCTCGGCGTCACATCCCTCACCGGAGGTGCCGTGGCCGAACATTCCGGCCCGGTCGCCGACGACCGCGATGCACACATCGGATTCCCGCGCGGCGGCGACAGCCGCGCCGAAACCGGAGCGGTCGACCTCGCTGATCGGGCAACCGGGGTGAACCGCGATCGTCGCGCCCGGCAGCTCGTTTCGCAGCGCCTCGGCGAAAGATGATGCGGCGACACCGATTCCCAGGCCGGGATAGCGCGGCAGCACATGATTCGGAAAGGAATAACAGCCCATGAGCGCGAGCGGATCGTCCGCGCACGGTCCCACCACCGCTATGGTCGATGCCGATGCGGCCAGCGGTAGCGCGCCATCGTTGGCCAGCAACACCACCGACCGCTCGGCGATATCCCGGGCGATCGCCCGGTTCCCCGGCGAGTCGAGATCGACCGGCTCGGCGCGCGGCGTCCACCCCGCATCCAGCAAACCCTGTTCGGCCTTCTGCCGCAGCAGCCGAAGCACCGAGCGATCCACCAGTTCTTCGGATACCTCCCCCTCCTGAACCATTTTCAGCAATTCGTCGCCGTAGCACAGGGTCTGCGGCAACTCGACATCGATACCCGCGCGCAGCGCGAGCGCGCCCGCCGCGCCGGTGCCGTCGGCCACCCGGTGCATCGTCTCGAGGAAGGCGATGGCCCAGTAGTCCGACACCACCACACCCTCGAAACCCCACTCCTGCCGCAGGATTCCGGTGAGCAGCGCCGTATTCGCCGCCGCCGGAACACCATCCAGGTCGACATAGGCGTTCATCACCGACCCTGCCCCGCCCTCGCGGACCGCCATCTCGAAGGGCGGAAGGATGACATCGCGCAGCTCGCGCGGGCCGATCGATACGGGCGCATGGTTACGCGCGGCGCGGGACGCGGAGTATCCGGCGAAATGCTTCAGCGTCGCCACCACTCCCGAGTCCTGCAGCCCCCGCACATAGGCAGCGCCGAGAATGCCTGCCAGATAGGGATCTTCACCGAGGGTCTCTTCGACGCGCCCCCACCGGTAGTCCCGCACGACGTCCAGTACCGGCGCCAGTCCCTGATGTACGCCCACCGCACGCATATCCGCCCCGATCGCCCGCGACATCCGCTCCACCAGCGCGGGATCGAAGGTGGCGGCCCAGGCCAGCGCGGTCGGATATACGGTGGCGCCGAGGGTGGTGAACCCGGTCAGGCACTCCTCGTGCACCAACGCCGGGATACCCAGCCGGGTCCGCTCGACGATCTCGCGTTGCAGCGCGAGCAGGCGGTCCACCCCCGCGGCGGCACTGACCGGACCGGTGCCGAAAACTCTTGTCAGATGGCCAATTCCGTGTTCGGATGCGCCATCGGACCGAGACGATCCATCGGCGAAGACGTCCTGCATCGGCGCGACGTCGCCGCTGATCTCAGCGCTGCCCGGCCAGGCGCTGCCCAGCTGGGCCAGCTTCTCCGGCAGCGTCATCTCCGCCAGCAGCGCCCGCGCGCGCTCCCCGGGCGACAGGGAGCTGTCGTGCCAGAGCCGTACCCGTTGGTCATTCGCAGGCTCATTCATCGACGTCCTTGTACAGCTGCGGTCGAGTCGCGCACGACCAGCTGCGTCGCGAGTTCGACATGATGGGAATCCAGTGGTTCACGATCGATCAGCTTGAGCAGCGTGCGCACGGCGACCCGGCCCATATCCTGCAGTGGCTGGCGGATCACGGTCAGCGCGGGGGTTGCCAGGCGCGCGAGCACCGTGTCGTCGAACCCGACGACACTCAGGTCCTCGGGCACTCGCAGCCCGCGGCGGCGAGCGGCTTCGATGACACCCAGCGCGGTCTTGTCGCTGGCGCCGAAAACGGCCGTCGGCGGGTCGGCCAGACCCAGCAGCCGCCCGCCCATCTCGACGCCCGCGGGATAGTCGAATGCGCCGCCATGCAGCACGAGCTCCGGATCGTAGGCGACGCCGGCGCCCTCCAGCGCGGCGCGATAACCGTGCAGGCGCGCCTGCCCGGGCACGGATTGCGTTGGCCCGCCGACGAATCCGATCCGGCGGTGCCCCAGGCCCAGCAGATGCTCGGCCGCGGTGACGCCGCCGGTCCAGTTGGTCGCGCCCACGCTGGTGACCTCGGTGCGCGGGGAGTTCAGCGGGTCGATGACGACCAGTGACAACCCCGCCCGAGCGAAGGCCTCGACCTGCGCCAACGTCAGCTCCGAGGTGACCACGATCAACCCGGCGCGACCGTTGCTCTTGAGCCGCTGGGCCCACTGGTCCTGCGGCGTCAAGGGGCCGCCCCGGTCCGCGTCGCGCGCCCGGCCCACGACGACATCGACCGCCATCTCGGCCGCGGCCTCGGTGACGCCGCGAATGACCTCGAGCTCGTAGGGGCTGTCGAGACAGTCGAATACCGCGTCGATGGTGCGGGCGGGCTCGGCCACGCGCCGCCCGCGCTGCGGTACATAGCCGGACTCCTGCAACACCCCCTCGACCCGGGCCCGGGTGGTATTCGCGACGTCCGCGCGACCGTTGACGACCTTCGACACCGTCGCGAGCGATACCCCGGCGATGTCGGCCACCGTCGCCAATGTCACCTGCCTGCTCGGCACGTCGCCCACCAACTACCTCCAAATCGCAAATTTTCGACACACTTTACGCCGAGCTTTCTCGAATAAACAGCCCTTGACCGGCTCCGGTGCGCGGCCTATCTTCCGTCCATCGAGCTATTTACTTTCGAAAGTTTTCGAATCTTCAATGGGGAAGTGACATCATGGCGCTGCTCACTCGACGCACCGTCCTGCGTGCGACCGCCGCAACCGCTCTGCTCACCCTCGTCGCGGCCTGCGGCACCGCGGGCCCGGCCTCCGGACGCCCCAGCGCCTGGGCCCTCACCGGCGGCGACGAGCAGGTGTTCCGCAGTTCGTTCAGCAGCCAGGGAATCAACGGCCAGTTCTTCGGCAACGACGCCTACAAACAGAAGATCCGCTCCGCCGTCGGGTCCGGTCAGGCGCCGACGCTCATTTTCAGCTGGGGCGCGGCCGGCACGCTGAAGTCCTGGGTGAATGCGGGCAAGATCATGGACCTCACCCCGCTGGTACAGCAGGATCCGGCCTTGACCGGCCGGTTCCTGCCCTCGGTAGCCAAGACCGGCACCATCGACGGCAAAACCTATGCCGTACCGAACAACAGCATGCAGCCGGTCATGCTGTTCTACGACAAGGAGTTGTTCGACCGGATCGGCGCACAACCGCCCACAACCTGGGACGAATTGATGGCCCTGGTGCCGCGGTTCAACCAGGCCGGGATCGCCCCGCTGTCACTGGGCGGGCAGAGCAAGTGGCCGCAGCTGATGTGGGAGGAGTACCTCGTCGACCGCATCGGCGGGCCCGGGGTATTCGATGCGATCGCGGCCCAGAAGCCCGGCGCCTGGTCCGATCCGGCTGTGCTGCAGGCGAACCGGATGATCCAGCAACTCGTGAACGCGGGCGGATTCGTCAAGGGCTTCGATTCCATCGCCACCGACTCCAATGCCGACACCGCGCTGCTCTACACCGGCAAGGCCGCGATGTATCTGATGGGCTCCTGGGCCTTCCCGACGATCAAACAGGCCGATCCGGATTTCGCCGCGACCAAGCTGGGGTATACGACATTTCCGGCGGTTCCCGGTGGCAAGGGCGACCCCGCCGACGTGGTCGGCAACCCGGCGAACTTCTGGTCGGTGTCGGCCACGGCGAGCAAGGCCCAGCAGCAGGCGGCGGTCAAGTATCTGCGCGATGGTGACATGAACGAGGCCTACGTCGAGAACCTGCTCGCCGGCGGCTCGGTGCCCCCGGTCACGGGCATCGAGGCAAAGGTGGCCAAAGCTCAGGACCCGCAGTATCTTTCGTTCGTGTACGGCCTGGCGCGCCACGCACCCAGCTTCCAATTGTCCTGGGACCAGGCGATTTCGCCGGGGCAGGCAGATGCGCTGCTCACCGCGCTGGATCAGCTGTTCGGCCGGCAGATTACGCCGGAACAGTTCTCCACCACCATGAATGCCACCATCGGCAAGTGACGGAGACGCTGATGGCCACCCCGCGTACTCGGGTACCCGGCCGGGGACCGGCACGGACCGGCCCCCACCCGCTCATGGCCGTGCCCGCGCTGGCGTTCTTCACCGTGTTCGCTCTGCTGCCGATGGCCGGGGTGGTCGCGCTGAGCCTGCTGCGATGGGACGGCGTCGCCGCACCCGGCTGGACGGGGCTGACGAATTGGACTACCGCACTGCATGATCCGGTGACGTACCATGCGATCTGGTTGTCGGTGCAGGTGATGGTGCTCGGTTGGCTGTTCCAGACGCCGATCTCGCTGCTGCTCGGTGTGTTGATCGCGGGCCGCGGCTGGTACCGGTCGCTGCTCGGTGTGATGTATTTCGTTCCGCTGCTGCTGTCCTCGGCGGCGATCGCGATCGCCTTCAAGGCGCTGCTCGATCCGAATTTCGGCATGAGCCGCGCGTTCGGGCTGGGCATGCTGTCCCAGGACTGGCTCGGCGATCCGCAGCTGGCGCTCTATGTGGTGATCTTCGTGATCGGCTGGCAGTTCGTACCGTTCCACACGCTGCTGTATCAGGCTGGCGTGCGGCAGATCCCGGCGCAGCTGTACGAGGCCGCGCGGCTCGACGGCGCCGGGCGGGTGCGGCAGTTCGCCCACATCACGCTGCCACAGCTGCGCTATACGATCCTCACCTCGTCCACGCTGATGCTGGTGGGTTCGCTGACCTACTTCGACCTGGTGTTCGTGCTCACCGGCGGCGGACCGGGCAACGGGACCCGGATCCTGGCGCTGGACATGTACCTGCAGGGCTTCTCCAACAACGACATGGGACGCGCGAGCACCGTGGCGGTGCTGCTCGTGGTCGCGGGCCTGGTCCTGTCGCTGAGCCTGGCCCGGCTGGCCCGGTTCTCGCGCGGCAGCCAGCTGGACGGTGCGTGACATGGCTCCGAAGACACTGCGGGACAGCAACATTCCCGGCGGTCTGGCCGGCCTCGCCTGGCTGGCGATCGTGCTGGTTCCGGTGTACTACATCGTCGTGACCAGCCTGCGCGAGCAGCGCGGATTCTACGACGCCAATCCCCTGTCCGTGCCCACCCATCCGACCCTGAACAACTATATGCTGGTGCTGCGCAACGACTTTCCGCGCTACCTCGGCAACAGCGCGATGGTCACGATCGGCACGGTGGTCATCACGGTCGCGGTATCGCTGATGGCGGCGTATTTCGTGGTGCGCAGCCGGACCCGATTCGCCGGGTTCACCTATCGGGCGTTCCTGCTGGGGCTGGCAATACCGTTGCAGGCCACGATCATTCCGATCTATTACCTGATCACCCGGATCCACCTGTACGACACGCTACTCGCGGTGATCCTGCCGTCGGTGGCGTTCGCGATCCCGCTGACGGTGGTGATCCTGGCCAACTTCCTGCGCGACGTGCCGAACGAGCTGTTCGAATCGATGCGCGTCGACGGCGCCGGACACTGGCGAATCCTGTGGAGCCTGGTCCTGCCACTGGTCCGCCCGGCCGTGCTGACCGTGGCGGTGTACGACGGGCTCACCGTCTGGAACGGCTTCCTGTTCCCGCTGATCCTCACGCAGAGCTCGAATCAGCGGGTCCTGCCCATGGCGCTGTGGGCATTCCAGGGACAATTCCGGGTGAACATCCCCGCGGTACTGGCCGCCGTCGTGCTGTCCACGCTGCCCGTCCTCGCCCTGTACATCCTCGGTCGCCGCTATCTGGTTGCCGGGCTCACTGCCGGATTCGGCAGGTAAGCGGACCCCGACCTACCCGCGGATGGCGGCTCGAGCCCGGGGGTTCGCGCCGTTGCCGACCAGCCGCAGCAGGCGCGTGGTCAAGTGGTTGTGGCGGCGATGACCGTGTGACGCATTAGGGGCCGACTGCTCGCCGGAACGCCGGATGGGCTCGGGAATGGCGGACGATCAGGGCGCCCACACCGAGGTGACCTTCCAACCGGCCATCCCGTTCCTGGTCGAGTAATCGCGGCAGGCTCGTATTGCAACAGCGAATCTGCCTGACGCGCGGATACGGGTTGCCGACTATTGCCTGTAGGCCTGTGGAGGAGCAAGGTGAAGGGGCGCCGGTGGTGCGACCGCGCGGCGCGGCCCTCGAGCGGGAAGGGGGTGGATCGTGTACGCGCGTTCCACCACGATTCTGGCGCAACCCTCCGCGATCGACGTCGGGATCGCGTACGTGCGCGACCAGGTGTTGCCAGCATTGGAGGGCATCACAGGCTGTGTCGGTCTGTCTTTGCTGGTCGATCGCCAACATGGTCGGTGCATCGCCACCAGCGCGTGGGAGTCGGCGGAGGCGATGCACTCCAGCGCGGATCAGGTTCGCTCGATTCGCGATCGCGCCGCCGAGATGTTCGGCGGCGTGCGGATAGCGGAATGGGAGATCGCCGTCCTGCACCGCGAGCACCACTCGCGCCGCGGTGCGTGTGTGCGCGTTGCCTGGGCGGAGACCGCGCCGGCACGGCTGGATGCGGTAGTCGAGGCGTATCGGTCCCAATTCCTGGCGGACATGGAAACTCTCGAGGGATTCTGCAGTGCGAGCCTGATGATCAACCGCTCGTCCGGGCGTGCGGTCTCGTGTGCCGCATACGACAGTGCACGCGCGATGATTCGTGCCCGGGGCGCTGCTGCTTCGCTGCGGGCCGATGCCAGTCGGCGATACGACGCAGTGGTGATCGACACCGGTGAGTTCGAGTTGGCTCTCGCACACCTGCGCGTACCCGAACTCGCGTGATCCGGATCCGGCAGGGCCGGCGGATATCGGCTCTGCCGAGATCCGGGACCACGACCACACGGGCGAAGTCCCAGTGGCCGACCCCGTTGCCGGCGAGGCCCACAATCGCGAAGAGATCTGCTCCGGGCGGTGGGGCCGCTATCGAGACCGGGACCGGTTCGGGCACCGACAGGGAAGCCGATCATGTTCGAAGGGACGACGCACCGCGGCCGGCGGACCTCCAAGGTCCGCCGGCCGCCCCTCATCTGCCGGATCGAGCGGCAGGGTCGGTTGACACCAGCTGTTGCCGAGTGGTGCCGGTTGCCGTCAATTGCCGGTGACGCCCGGGGTTTTGTTCGCTTCGATCACGTAGGCGTCGGTGTAGGTCTTGGACAGGTCGATGTCCTTCGTCACGTGGCCGGCGTCCTTGTCGACGGCCAGGGCGGTCTGGGGTGCGCCGGCGGGCATCATGCCATCGGGCAGGAACTGGTCCTTGTCTCGTTGCAGGGCCGCGATGTAGTCCGTCTTGGTGATCAGGCCGTTGGAAACGAACTGTGGCGGAAGGTGATCGGCGATATCGGTGGCGCTGTGTGTGGCGATGTAGTGCATCGCGCCCACGAGGGCGTTGACCACCGCCTGGGTCTGTTTCTTGTGCGTGTCGATCCAGCTCGATTGAGCCAGTACCGCGGCGCCGGGATAGACGCCGCCGAACCACTGTTTCGCGCCAGCAGTGGTCGCGACGTCGACGGCGGGGGTAGCGACGCCCTTGTGCTGTAGCGCGGTCACGGTCGGCTCGGTGGTCATCGCGCACTGAATCCGGTTCTGCTGCAACGCCGATACGAGGGTGGAGCCCGCACCCACGCCGAGCCGGCTGAAGTCCTTCGTCGGCAGACCGGCGTGCGCGGCCAGGCCGAGGGTCAGATCGTCGGTGCCCGAGCCAAGGTCGGTGACGCCGATGGTTTTGCCCTTGAAGTCGGCGGGAGTGTACACTGCGGAGTCTTTGGCGCACATCACTCGTTCGCCCGGCGCGCCGCTGAGTTGGGCCACCGAGATGATGTTCTTGCCGGCCTGTTGGAAGTTGATGGTATGCACGTACCAGGCTCCGGCCATGTCGACCTGCCCCGAGGCCAAGGCGTCCTCGGCGCCGACGCCGCCTTGCTGTTCGGTGCTCAACTGCATGTCGACCCCGAACTTCTTGTACAGGCCCAGCCCTTCGGCGAGTTGGTAGGGCAGATAGATCTGTTTGTCGATGCCGCCGACCATCATGGTGACCGTCGGCAGGCCGTTGCTGTTGTTGCTGCTGCCGCCGCAGGCGGTGAGGGTGACGGCGAGGCCGGCCGCAGCGGCGGCCCCGAGCACACGGAGTGCGGTTTTCATGGGTGTTCCTTCGATGAAAAGCGTTGGGAATCAGTAGAAGTCACGGTCAGATGCCGGCGGATGCGGCTGGTGTGGCGGGTCGCCAGGCCAGCAGCCGGTTCTCCACTCGGGTGATGAGGAATTCCGCGGTCAGCGCGATGATGCCGATGATGATCATGGCCGCGAACACCCCGTTGGGGTTGAAGTTGTTCTGCGCGGTGGAGATCACCAGCCCCAATCCCTTTTGCGAGCCGAGGAATTCGCCGACGATCGCGCCGATCACCGAGAAGCCGAAGGCGACGTGCAGGCTGGCGGTGATCCAGGTCAGCGCCGAGGGCAAGACCACGTGCCGGACGATGTGCCAGCGCGATGCGCCCAGTACCCGGACGTTGGCGAGCAGATTGTGATCGACCTCGCGCACCCCTTGGAAGGCGTTGAAGAACACCACGAAGAACACCAGAACCGCGGCCAGCATCACCTTCGACGCGGTGCCCAGCCCCAGCCACACCACGAAGATCGAACCGAGCACGATGCGCGGCATCGCATTGAGCGCCTTGATATATGGACCCGCGACGTCGGCGAGAAACTGCACCTGACCGAGCAGGATGCCCGCGACGATACCGGCGGCGACGCCGTAGGCGAAGCCGAGCAGCGCCTCCTTCATCGTGATCCAGATCTGCTCCCACACCGAGCCGTACTGGGTGCCGTGCTCGATCCAGTCGATCAGGGTGGACACGATGCCGCTGGGCCGCCCGAAGAAGAAGGGGTCCAGTACCTTCCAGCCGGTCAATACCTGCCAGCCGCCGACCACCACGACGAACACCGCGACCCGCGTGGCATTCACCTCGATCGCGCGCCTGCGCGCATTGCGGCGGGCCGCCACGGTGAGGTCGATCTCGCTGGTGACATGACGGATATCGCTCTGCAGTGCGGCGAGCGCGGATTCGGGCTGTGCCTGTTCCCGAGCTGCTTGTTCCCGCGGAGTCATGGTCGTGGCCCTTCCTGCGGTGCGGCGGTCTGTGCATAAGCCTGTTCGACCTCTTCGCGTAGCGACTGCCAAATCTGTTGGTGCAGTTCGAGAAAGCGCGGCTCGAACCGGATCTCCTGCACCGCGCCGCGCGGCCGCGGCAGGTCGATCTCGTAGCGGGCCTTGACCGTGCCGGGGCGGGCTGTCATCACCACGACCACATCGGCCAGCGCGATGGCCTCCTCCAGGTCGTGGGTGATGAAAACGACCGTGGGCCGGGTCTGTTCCCACAGCGCCAGCAGCTCGTTGGACATGATCGCCTTGGTCTGCACGTCCAGCGCGCCGAACGGTTCGTCCATCAACAGGATCGACGGCTCGTTGATCAACGCCGCCGCCAGGCTCACCCGCTTGCGCATACCGCCGGAGAGCTGATGCGGGTAGTGGTTCTCGAAACCGGCCAGGCCTACCCGGCGAATCCAATCCCGGGCAAGCTGGTGGGCCTGCCGTTTGGACAGGTGCCGGAACATCGGCCCGAGTCCGACATTGGCGAGCACACTCTTCCACGGCAGCAGTGCATCGGCTTGGAACATGAAACTGGTGCCCGGCGTAATGCCCGAGACAGGCGTGCCGCCGACCCGCGCCGCGCCCGCGGTCGGCCGGTCCAGCCCGGAGATCATGCCCAGGGTGGTCGATTTCCCGCAGCCGGTGGGGCCGACGATCGCGCAGAACGTACCGGGTTCGATGGTCAGGTCGACATCGTGCAGCGCGGTGAACGCCTCGCCGGTCGGGCTGGTGAATCGTCGGGTGACCCCGGACAGTTCTATCCGGGCGTCGGAAAAGGTCGCCGGTGGGGGTTGGGTGGTTCGAGCGAGCATCGCATCGTCTCCTGAACTGGTGGAGCTGGTGATACCGCTCGACTATCGAGGGTGAACCAGGTCACGTCGACCTTTTCGGCGACGGTTCACCCTTTGTGCGACTTACGCGCATTTCTGCACATAAAGCTCACTGATCGGACGGCGAACCATGCATTACGATCCCGGGAGTGACGCCCTTCACACGCCGGCGCCGTGGCTGGCGTATCTCGACCCAGGTACTCGTTCTGCTGCTCGGCATTCTGTTCGTGTTCGCGGGCGTCGACGGCTATCTTTCGCTGCGCGACGAAAGTCAGGAGCTGGACCGCGACGCCGGTACGAACTCGCTGACCATCGCGCGCATGGTTGCCGCGGACCCCGTTGTGGCGCAAGGGCTTTCCGCATCGGATCCCGCGCGGGTGATCGATCCGATCGCGGAAACCTTCCGGCGCACCACCGGCGCCACCTTCGTCGTCGTAGCGGACCGACGCGGCGTGCGCTACTCGCACCCCGATCCGGCGTTGATCGGCACATCACTGCTCAACGACCCGGGCGAGAACCCGGACGCCGTCCTGACCGGTGGCACCTACATCGGAGTGCAGCACGGGTCCATGGGCCGGTCGGTGCGTGCCAAGGCGCCGATCCGCGACGCCACCGGCCAGGTGATCGGGCTGGTATCGGTCGGCACCCGGGTACAGGACGTACACCGGAACCTGTGGTCGCGGCTGGTGCAGAGTTTCCTCCCCCCGTTACTGGCGCTGGTGCTCGCCGTGATCGGCGCGCTGCTGGTCGCCCGGCGAATCAAACGCCAGACCTACGGCCTCGAGCCCGCGGAGATCACCGCCATGCTCGAACAGCGCGAAGCCATGCTGCACAGCACCCGCGAGGGACTGATCACCCTCGACCTGGAGGAGCGGGTCACACTGGTCAACGACGAAGCCGAGCGGCTGCTCGGTATCGATCGGGCGGTCGCCCTCGGCGAACTCTTGGCGGATCTCGTGCCGGCCGGACGTGTGCGGGAGGTACTGGCCGGACGAGTCAGCGGACGGGACGAGATCATCCTTGTCGGCGACCACATCCTGGTGGTCAATCACATGCCGGTGGAGGTGCGCGGGCGGCCCGTCGGCGCCGTGGTCACCCTGCGTGACCGCACCGAACTCGACGAGTTACTGCGGGAATTGAACGACACCCGCTCCCTGGCCGACGCGCTGCGCGCCCAGGAACACGAGTTCGCCAACCGGTTGCACGTCATCGGCGGACTGATCGAGCTGGGCCGTTATCAGGATGCGGTGGACTTCATCGACCGCACCTCGCTCGTGCACCAGCAACTGGCCTCGCGCGTGGTCGAGGGCGTCGGTGACCCGATACTGTCGGCGCTGTTGCTCGGCAAGGCCGCGGTTGCGTCCGAACGCGGGATCGAGCTGACGGTGTCGACCACCGGCACCCTGCACGACGAACTCGACGGCGTCGAGGGTTTGGTGACCGTACTGGGCAACCTGATCGACAACGCGCTGGAATCCGCCCACGCCGGAGGCCGGGTCCAGGTCACCATCGTCGTCCGCGACGCCGAGCTCGAGTTCCGGGTGCACGACTCCGGGCCAGGCATCGATGAATCGTTGTCGCAGGAGATCTTCCGGCACGGCTACACCACCAAGGCCGCCCGGGCCGCCGACCGCCGCCGCGGCCTCGGGCTGGCGCTGGTCAGCCGGGAGGTACACCGCCGCGGCGGCCGCATCGAGGTACGCAACGACGGCGGGGCGCTGTTCACCGTCGTCACCCCGTTGCGATACACCAGCACGACAGCGCAGGACCGATCATGATCCGCACGCTCGTCGTCGATGACGACCCCTTGGCGGTGTCGGTGCACCGCCAATTCACCGAGCGCGTCGACGGGTTCCAGGTGATCGGCGAGGCCACCACCGGCACCGGCGCCCTGCGCGCGGTCGCGACTTTGACGCCGGATCTGATGCTGCTGGACATGTACCTGCCGGATCTGGGCGGCATCGAGGTGCTGCGCCGAATCCGGGCAGCGCGTACCGCGGCTGTCGACGTCATCGCCATCACCTCCGCCAAGGACGTCGAGATCCTGCGCTCGGCAATGCATTTGGGTGTCGTGCACTATGTGGTGAAACCGTTCACCTTCCGGATATTCCAAGAGCGGCTGGCCAGCTACGCCGCCGCCCGCACCCAACTCGATCACATGCGCACACCCGCGCAGACCGACATCGATCGGCTCTACGGACGACTGCGCAGCAGCGGCGCGGACTCGCTACCGAAAGGGATCTCCGCGACCACCCTCACCCACGTCTCCGCCCTGCTCCGCCGAGCCCCCCGCGGGCTCACCGCCACGGAGTTGGCGACCGCCGCCGGATTCAGTCAAGCCGCCGCCCGCCGATACCTGAAGTTTCTGCACGACAACGGAACTGTGAACATCGCCCTGCGCTACGGCGCAGCCGGGCGACCCGAACACCTCTATCACTGGGCCGAACACGGTGCCAAGGAGTGAACTCGCGGCTTATGGATCGCTAGCTCCGATTACCCGCCCTGGTGCCAGACTCACGACACCCTCGTCCGGTCGTCCGGACAGCGCGGAGTGCGGACGATCGTGATCAGATTC
>NZ_BDBQ01000054.1 GCF_001613065.1 Nocardia miyunensis NBRC 108239 | reverse complement strand
AAAAGATAGTCCGGGAGCCCCGCGGAACCCCGCACGTAGGAGATCGTGAACGCCACCCACCTGATGCTGCCGTCTATCCCGACCAACCGGCGGTGCAGCTTCGCTATGCCCTCCCGCGCCCGGACCAAGCCGTCGAACACCACCGTGTCGATCTCGTCCTGGTCGTCGGGGTGGACGAAACGATAGATCGAGATCCCTTGCAACTGCTCCACCGGAACACCGATCATGTCGGCCAGACTGTGGTTGGCATAGAGAAGAGTGCCGTCTGTGTCACCGATCGCCATCGCCATCGCGGCATTGTCTAACACGCATCGAAATGTCTCGTCCGGCAGAACGGACGCTTTTTGTTCCGACCGGCGATGTTCGCACCTCGTGTGATGGTGCACCAGGCGGCACAGTTCCTCTGTCACAGCATTCGAGCCTTTCATCGAGGTCCTGCACGCGGCGATACAGATTCGACCTCGTTGGGGGAGTCGCTGGTGGCATGAAGGTGGTGTGGTGGTCGCCGAATCGTTCGTAGCGCCAGCCAGAGCGCTGTGCACGAACTTCAGATGCGGCTGCCCAGAAGGCGTGGCCCGAGAGAATGCTCGCCCAGGCCACGCCAGACTGCGGTACAGCACGCGGTCCGCGGCTTGGGCTACCGCTGACCGCGGGATGGAGCGCCCCGGGAGAGCGCCTGGAGCAGGGCGATCGTATGGCTGACATGCCGTGCGGCAACGCGATTCGGTGCTGCAGCAGCCGAGTTGTTATGTCCTACCGAACAGTTCGTACCGTCATGTGACTTGTCGGGCCTGACTCGTGTGGGGATGCGAGCTCAACCGTGAACGATGGAGGTCGCCGAAAGCACCTGGTGAACCCGATGTTTCGTCGTCACGATCCTATGGTCGGTTACGGTCGGTGGCCACGAGGAGCGGCCGTGCTCGTAGATGCTGAACGGGACCTGCCAGGCGACCGTCCCGTCGCTGCGGGGACGGGGGCGTGGGGTGGGCATCTGTTACCTCCGGTTGGGTATCAGCCGACATCCCCTGAGATGTGCTGTTACCGGACCGCTGGTAACGAGCGTTGACGTGAACGGAGACAGTCTAACTACCCTGCCTCTGACATGCAGATATCTGAGTGGAGCTAAGGGGGACTCGAACCCCTTAGCTCCCACTGAACCGATCGGTTCATCGTGGGATCGAGGTCTCGATCGCAGCGGGTGGATTTGCCTGTTCGACACATCAAGCTCATCGTTCGGCGGCGACTGCTGTGGTCGGTGGCCAGTGCTGGGGTTGGACGTTGGCCGGTTTTTGGGTGTGGTCCTCGTCCCAGTCGAATACTGGTTTCGGTGGGCCCCACTGCTGTGGGCCGGCGAACGAGACGGTCTCGCCTCCGAAATCGGCCCGTTCGAACCTGGTCTCCCCGGCGAACGCGATGCCTTCGAAGCCGGCGTCGCCGGAGAACGTCGCCCCCATGAACCATGCTTCGCCGAGGAATCTGGCGCCGACGAACCCGGCGCTGCCGCCGAAAGTGGCGTCGCCGAACCAGCTGGTACCGGAAAACGTCGTGCCGCCGAAGTCGGCAGTGCTCGAGAACGTGACGTGCTCGAATCGGGCATTGCCGGAGAATGTCGCAGCGCTGAACCAGGCGGCGTCGGCGAACGTCGCGTGCATGAACCAAGCCTCGCCGGAGAACGTGACGTGCCTGAACCGGACGACGCCTGAGAATGTGGTGCCCTCGAATTTGGCCTCGCCGGGAAACGCGGCGTGCTGGAACCGGGTGTCCCCGGAGAACGTCGCGCGGTTGAACCAGGCGACGTCGGAGAACGTCGCGCTCACGAACCCGGCGCCGCCGGAGAAGGTGGCACCACCGAACCGGGCGACGTCGGAGAAGGTGGCGTTTTCGAATTGAGCGGCGCTGGCGAACGTGGCGTCCTCGAACAATGCCTTGCCGGCGAATGTGGCGTGCCCGAACTGGGCGGCGTCGCGGAAACTGGCGCGTCCGAACCGTGCGTCCTCGGCGAACGTGGCCTCCGCGAACAGGGCGGTGCCGTAGAAGGTCGCGCCCTCGAACCGAGCGGAGCCGCCGAACCGCGCGGCGGTGAAGTCCGCGTTCTCGAGGTTGGCGGTACGGAGGTCGAAATCACTTGCGGACCAGCTGTATTCGGCGTCGAAACGCAGGTGGTCCGCGATCATGCGGACGATGGTGGCTCGGACTTCGCGGTCGTTGTGCCGGTACTCGAAGTGCCGCTCCTTCTCGGGGCCTGCCGGTTCCGAAGCCGGGTACTTCAGAATCTCCTTGGTCATGTCGTTGGCGCCGACGTCGGATGTGTAGGGCAGGCGCAGGTATGCGCAAAGGACGTCGATGCATTGCTGGCGGCGTAGCCCGGCCGATTCGTCGGCGACGCCCGCCAGCGCGTACACCCCGGCGAGGCGGACCGCGACGTCGCTGTCGCCGAGTTGCGCGGCCGCGGCGCCGAACCGTTCCACGAACCGGCCCTGCTCGAGGTCACGCTGGCGGCGGTAGGCCACGACCAGGGCCACGATGCCGCCCACTCCGGCGACCACGGTGAGCGCGAGCTTGGTGACATCGATCGGTGCCGCCTGTGCCGAACTGGTCGCGATGAGTCCGTGCAGAGCCCAGTAGGAGCCGGCAGCGAGGACGGCGCCGAAGCCGAGCGCGGTGACGATCGCGGGAAACAGTCCTACACGGTTCAGGTAACGAGCAACTCGCGTCATGTACTTGGTCGTCCGCGTGCCGTATCGGCCCATCCTCCCCAACATCGGTCGATTCTCTCCGAAGGATCCACCGACGCAATCCGTTTCGAGGAAGTGCGGGGTTGAAAGCTCACGGCACGAACCTCGGTTCCCCGATCGGTGAGGGCACATCGTGTCGTGATCGGCCGGCGCGGCCACTGACGGTGCCGCGCGGACTGCGGTCAGCGGTCGTTTCGGATCGTCCGGAGATTCAGCGAATCGGGTCGGGACCATCGTCGGATTCATCGCTTCCCTCGGTGATCCAGGCTGCGACCTGGGCGCGGGAGGTGAATCCGAGTTTGCTGAGGATGTGCTCGACGTGGCCCTGGGCGGTCCGTAGGGAGATCACCAGTTCGGTGGCTATCTGCTTGTTGGTGAGGCCTCGGGCGATGAGGTTCGCGACCTGCTGCTCGCGCTTGGTCAGAGGTGTCGACGGGCCCGGTTCGGGCGGTGCGGCGGCGGGCCGCTCGCCGAGTGCATAGGCTATGGCTTCGCTCATGTCCATCGCGCGGCCGCGCCGAATGGCCGAATCGTATCGGCGTTCTCCCAGGGCGGCGCGCGCGAGCCGGACACATTCCTCGTGATTGCGCGGCACCAGCGGCAGGGTCGCCACGGTGCCCATGGACCGGTCTATCTCTTGCACGGCTCCCAGCAGGATGGCCGCGCGCTCGGCATCACCGTCGGCTCGGGCGATCCATGCCAGCGCCTCGAGATCCGCCGCGGTGATGAGCGGGCTGCGGATTCGCCCGTTGACGCGAAGCGAATTTTCGAGCAACTCCACTGCCCGGGACCGCCCGCCCTGTGCCCACTCGGAAACGCCCATGGCCCACAACGCCGACGACTGGAAGAGCGTCTCGCCGCACGCCTCGGTGATCGGCACTACTTTCTCGTAGCACTCGATCGCGCGCTTGTGATCATCGGTCAGTTCATGCACCCAACCGAGCAGGATCGAACAGGCGATGTACAGCGTTTCCTGCCGGTTCGAGCCGAGCAGCTCGATGGTGCGTTCGAAGTAGCGGGACGCGAGGGCGTGCTCATGGCGATAAAGCGCCACGTGGCCCTCGGCGTAAGCGGTCAGCGCCTGGTTCATCGGAGTGGGAGCCTGTTCGGTGAGCACACGCGCTTGCCGCGCGAGGTCGGCCGCGGTCGGCAGATCGCTCTGCATGGACGCCAGAACGCAGCCCGCGTTCAGCGCCTTGACGCGGTCCGGTACCGGCCCTTGGGCAGGGTGCGCGATCGCGCGTTCTATCCAGCGTCGGAATTCGCTGTACAGACCCCGGAAGATCGAGAACCACAGCAGTGCGGCGGCGGTCCGCAGCCTGGCTCCGGCTGCCTCCTCGCTGTCCTGCGCCAGGCTGTACTCGAACGCGTCGCGCAGGTTCGCGAGTTCGCGCTCGAGCCTGGCGATCCAGTAGGGCTGCCGGTCGCTCATCCACTCGGCCTCCGCGTCGAGGACCAACCGCTGATACCACTCGCAGTGCCGGCGCCGCCACCGCTGGTCCTGGTTGGACTCTTGAAGCTTGTCCCGGCCGTAGTCGCGCACTGTGTCGAGCATGCGGAACCGCACCACGGTGCGGGATTCCTCGCGGATCACGACCGACTTGTCGACCAGTGAGGACAGCGCGTCGAGGGGAGCGCCGGGAGTCAGGCCCGCACCGCAGATCTGTTCGGCGGCGTCGAGTTCGAAGCGACCGCTGAAGACCGAAAGCCGGGCCCACAGTTGTTGCTCGACGGGAGTACACAGCTGGTAGCTCCAGTCGATGCACCAGCGCAAGGTCTGCTGGCGGTGCGGTGCGGTGCGGCTGGCGCGGGTGAGCAACGAGTAGCGGTCGTCGAGGCGTTGCAGAATCTGTTCGGGCGACATCGTGCGCATGCGCGCGGCGGCGAGTTCGATCGCCAGTGGCAGCCCGTCGAGCCGGGCGCAGATGCGGGCGATGGTGGATTTGTTGTCGTCGGTTGGCTCGAACCCTGGCACGACCGCGGCCGCGCGCTCGGTGAACAGCGTGACCGCGTCGTAGCGCGGCAGGCTCCGCGGCGACGGCTTGCGGTCGGTGGCCGGAGCAGTCAGCGGCGACACCCGCAGCACCGATTCACCGGCGATGTCGAGTGGTTCGCGGCTGGTAGCCAGGACACGCAGGTCCGGACAGTCCTGCAGCAGGGTCTCGACCAGTGCGGCCACGGCCGCCACCACCTGTTCGCAGTTGTCCAATACCAGCAGCGACTGTCTGGTGGACAGGTACTCGACGACCACCTCCTGTAGCGATCGGGATGGTTCGTCGCGCAGTCCGAGCGTGACTGCGACCACATCGACCAGCAGCGACGGGTCGGACACGTCGGCGAACTCGACGAACCACACGCCGTCGGCGAACTCCCGGCGCGCGGCCGTCGCGACCCGCAGCGCCAGCCGGGTCTTGCCGACCCCGCCGACCCCGGCCAACGTGAGCAACCGGGTCGAGGTGAGCAGATTCCTCGCCTCTGCCACCTCGGTGCGGCGGTTGATGAAACTGGTCAACTCCAGCGGCAGGCTGCCGGCGCTCTGTGCCCGTGCTGCCGGAGGCGGTGGCGACCAATTGCGCGCGGCGGGCTTGCGGTCCCGGCGCTCGCGAGGTTCGGTGTGCAGTGCCATGGCGTCGACCGCGAATCCGTGGTGGCGTTGGGCCTGCCGGATCGTCTCGCCCAGGGCCGCGGCCGTGGGCCGACCAGCGGGAGCGCGGGTCATCGCGGTCGCCACTAGCGCGGCCACGTCGTCGTCGATGCTGCTCTCGCGTAGATCCGGCACCGGCTGGCTGGTGATCCGCAGGAATTGGGTGACCACGTTCTCGCCGCTGCGCCGTTCGAAGGCCGCGTGGCCGGTCAACGCGCAGAACAGGGTCGCGCCCAGGCCGTAGACGTCCGCGGCGGCGGTGGGCGTCTCGCCCTCGAGCACCTCGGGGGCGGTGAAGGCCGGCGAGCCGGTCAACATGCCCGCGTCCGTCTGGAAGCCCCCGGGGATGCGCGCGATGCCGAAGTCGGTCAGCGCGGGTTCGCCGTAATCGGTGAGCAGGATGTTTCCCGGCTTCACGTCGCGATGCACGATGCCGAGGTGGTGGACGGTATCCAGCGCCCCGGCGATCTTGACCCCGATCCACAACGCGGTCTCCGTCGGCAGCGGACCGTTCTTGCGGATCCGTGCCTCGAGTGAGTCCAGCGGGTGATACGGCATCACCAGATAGGGCCGTCCGCCGGCCGTGACTCCCACCTGCAGCACGGTGACGATGTTCGGGTGCCCGGTCAGCTGGCCCATCGCCTGCTGCTCCCGGAAGAACCGGGCGCGATTGGTCGCGTCGAGCTCGGCGGTCAGGATCTTCACCGCGACCGTCCGGTCCAGCTCGGCCTGGGTGCAGCGATAGACCACGCCGAAACCGCCTCGCCCGATCTCCTGGGCATCGGTGAACCCGGCCGCGCTCAGTTCGTCTGTGACCGGTGCGGGCAGATCACGCAGGGTCCGGAACGGATCCTCCTGGCTCATCAGCTGCGGGCCGTCTTATCAGCACGTCCGGGCTGGGGCACACGCTTTGGTTTCCATCAATGCCCAGCGTATCCCCAAGTTCCGTCGCGGAGGATCTCGATTCGCTCGCGTACCGGCTCCCGGGTCGGCCGCAGCGGCCGGTTGCTACACCTGGTAGGTCTGTATCCGGGTGACGAGCTCGGTGGCGGACTCGCGGAGCAATTGGGCTGTGCGGTGCTCCCATGTCTCGTCGATCGTGGATTCGGCGCCCGAGACGGACAGGCCCGCGACGAGGTCGGCGTTGGGGACGAGGCAGGCGACACCCATGGCGAGGACACCGATCTCGCTCTCGCCGCGGTTGACCGCGTAGCCCACCCGCCGAATTCGACCGACCTCGGTCAGCAAGGCGTTGACCGAGGATATCGATCTGTCGGTGGGTGATTCCGGGGGATTGCCCGTGTACAGCTCACGCAACTGCTGGTCGGACAGCGTCGCGAGCAACGCTTTACCCGCACTGCTCACATGAGCCGGAAGCGTGCTCCCGGTGCGCAGTGCGGCGCGGATCGTGCGCTGGCTTTCCACGCCGTCGGTGAACAGGACGGTCCGGCCTCGGGGCAGCACGAGATGTGCGGTCATGCCCGTCGATTCGGCCAGCCTGTTGAGGATCGGTCGCGCGAGCGCCCGGATGTCCAGTGTGCGTGCCGCCGTGAGGCCGATATCGATCACGGCGGGCCCGATATGGAAGGAACGGTCGAGCGGGTCCTGGCGTACGAAGTCGTAATAGGTGAGCATGGCCATCAGCCGGTGCGAACTCGAACGCGCGATGCCCAACTCGGCGGCGACGTCATTGAGGGTGAGGCGACCGCGGTCGCGCAACAACAACAGGATGCGCAGGGTGTTGTCGACCGAGGCGATCGGGTACGCGGGCGCGACCCGATCGGACGGTTCGGTCAGTTCGCCCAGACGGTCAGTCCATGTGGTCACGGGTACAGGTTCTCACCTCCGAGGTTGCATCAGAACACCACTGTCGTCTGGCCGTCGCGCATGATGCGGTCTTCGCAGAACGCCTTCACCGCCTTGGCCAGCACCAGTTTCTCGGCATCCGCACCCTTGCGGGCGAGGTCGGCGGTGGTGTCGGTGTGGTCGACCCGGACGACGTCCTGCTCGATGATCGGGCCTTCGTCGAGGTCGGGGGTGACGAAATGAGCGGTCGCGCCGATCAGTTTCACGCCGCGCTTCTTCGCCTTGTGGTAGGGCGCCGCGCCGATGAACGCGGGCAGGAACGAGTGGTGAATGTTGATGACCGGTATACCGATCGCGGAAAGAAAGTCGCCGGACAGGATCTGCATATAGCGTGCGAGAACCAGCAGGTCCACCTCGCCCTTCAGTAATTCCAGCTGTGCCGCTTCGGCCTGTTGCTTATTGCCCTTCTCGACCGGAATGTGGGTGAACGGCACATCGAAACGGTCCGAAACCCAGGCCAGGTCCGCGTGGTTGGACACGACGCGGACCAGTTCCATCGGTAATTCGCCGCGCCGGTGTCGCCACAGTAATTCGAGCAGGCAGTGGTCCAGTTTGGACGCGAACAGCGCCACCCGCTTCGGTATCGCCGCGTCGATGAGCGACCATTCCAGGCCGAAGCGTTCGGTGAGACGACGGTGCAGATCCGCTTCGAGTGCTGCTCGCGCGGTGTCGAGCCCGGCCAGATGGAACACCGCTCGCTGGAAGAATCGGCCGCCTTGCAGTCCGGTCGAATGTTGGTCCAGTGAAACGATATTCGCCCCGTGGCCGGCGAGTATGGCCGATACTTCCGCGACGATCCCCGGTCCGTCCGCACCGAACACGAGAAGCCGGCCTTGGTCACCGGAGTGGTGACATGTTCCGGAGCTGTGGCTTGGCAACGATTCCATGTGCTGTCCTGTTCGGGTGCTCTATCCGTCACCGAGCCGGGCGAGCAGAGCCTGTCGCCACTTCTCGGTCCGCTCGAGTTCATTGAACGTGAAAAGGTGAATTCCGCCGATGTTGAGATCCGGCGAGCACAGGTGCGGCGTCAAGGCTCGCAGCAGTTTGTCGGGGCGGTATCCGCCGGGTCGCATCAGCCGCCAGACCACATTCTGCTGCTTTTGCAGAAAGCGGGCGGACTGCCCGAGTCCGATCCCCGCCGATATCCGTACCAGCTTCTGCTTGCTCACCGGCGCTGGAACACCCACGCGGACTTCGAGTTCGGGATGCGCGCGATGAACTGCGCGCGCCCAGTCCACGGTGGTCTTCTCGTCGAAGCAGATCTGCGTGATGAGTTCGGAGGCCATCGGGGCCTTGTCCGCCAGGGCCGTCCACAGCGCGTCCTCGCCGATGTGCGCATGCCCCTCGGGGTACCCGCCGATTCCGATCGAACGGAATCGGCTGTCCTGCTCGATCACTCGGAGCAGGTCCGCGGCCGCGGTGAACTTTCCCGCTGGAGTCGGCGCGTCACCGCCGATGATGAACAACCGCTCGACGCCCGCGTCGGCGAGTCGCGCGAGCAGGCCGTCGGCGTGCGCACGGTCTTCGATCAGGCGTGCCGCCAGATGTGGCGCCACTCGGTAACCCTGCGTGGACAACCTTGTGGCCAGATCGACGGTCGCGTCGACTCCCTTCGATTCTGTCACTGTGATGGTCAGGGGGACATCTGTCGGCACGTGTTCGAGAACTGCCTCTTCGGTCCTGCGAAACGGCATGATCTCGTAGCTGATATTGCGGAGAACCTTCGACGCCGAACGAGATGTGTGCCTGTGGGGCGGTGGGTTGGTCCGCGTCGTCATCGCGTCCGGTAGTTTTCTCGCGCGTACCGGACGTACGGGGCGGGCTGGACCGTCACCCGAATTTCTCGCTGCGCGTGCGGTTCGACCAGTGGTTTGGTCGAGTTCGGGCTTTCCCCCCAGAGCAGCGTGAGCTCGGTACCGGGGCGGCTGTGCTCGAGATCGATGGTTGCCAGCGACACCATGAGGTGTTCGTTGGCAAGGTATCCGGCATCCATGGAGATGCCGACGAGTTCGCCGTTGTGCAGCACCTGGTCGCTCTGGTGCAAGGCGTAGCGTGCCTTCGGGATCTCGATGTATTTCGCCGGTACACCGGGCCGGTAGAGGGAGCCGATCGCCTCGGTGACGTCGTCGGAGTTCCACACCAGCGTGACCTTCTCGCGCCGGGGGTTCTCCGAGAACCCTTGTAAGGCTTCGCGTCCCACGAAATCGTGGTCGAAGGACGCCAGACGGCCGTACCCGACGTCGTAGGGCGTCACGTAGTAGTCCTCGATGTTCGCGGAGTCCATCGAGCCGCCGAGCGAGCCTGCCGCCGAGAGCGGGAGCCATTCCCGGTACTCCCGCAACTTCTCCCCGGAGAAGATCGCGGGCAGCGGGGCGGGGATCCAGGCCGACTCGAGGTTGGCCGCGGAGTACGCCTTGGCGCCGACGCGGACGAGGCCGAATTCGTCGCCGACCGCGAGGATGGCCTCGCGCACCTTCTCGCCCTCGTCCCACGGGCCGAACAGCTCGAAGCCGGGCTGTCCCGCCATGCCGTGTCGCAGCCCCCGGACCGTGTGTCCACCGATCGTGAAGGTGGCCATGTTGAAGAACTTCACGTCGGGCAAGGGTGCACCGGTGAGTTTTTCCATCAGCGCCGCGGCGGTCGGACCCTGGAGTTCGTAGCGGTAGACACGCGGGGGACCGGATACGCGGTCGAAGGAGTTGTCGTCGCGCTCGGTGGTGGCGTTGTAGTCGCCGATCTCGAGGTTGTATTGCACCCAGTCGAGCACCATGGGGTGGCCGACGAGGTCGAAGTGCTGTTCCTCCAGGTGGAAGAGCACGGCGTCGCCGATCAGATATCCCTCGTGGTTCACCGCGACGTACTGCTTCGCCTTACCGGGGCCGAAGTTCGCGAAGCTGTTGATGGCCAGGTCGGACAGCAGGCGATGGGCGTCGGGCCCGGTGATGTAGAGATCGGTCATGTGGTGTGACTGATCCAGCAGCGCGCAGGCATCTCGCCAGGCGCGTTGCTCGGTGCGCCAGTTGGTGAACTCCGCGGTCACCGGGAAGGTATGGGGGCGGATCGTGGAGTTCCGCAGCAGCGGCACCGCCCCGCCTGCCTGCTGGATTCCCTGTTCCACGCTCGTCTCGGACATCGATGTCACCTCTCGCTGGGGTGTGCGCATCGGCGCTCGGTCGATCCACGGACCGTCGTCCGACCGTCGCCGCAAAGAGTGTCTGTATGACAGACAGCAGGACTGCCATACGGAACATAACACTGCCGATGGCTCGAGCCAATGGGATTGCACTGGATTGCTCTTCGGGTCTGGTGTTCTGCATCACAGGATATTAGTCTGCGTGACAGACGCCACTCGAGGAGGAGTGATAGATGAACACCACAAACAGCCCCGGCAAGGTCGTGTTGGCCAGCTTCATCGGCAGCGTGGTCGAGTGGTACGACTTCAATATCTACGGACTAGCCGCGGCACTGGTGTTCCGGGAACAGTTCTTTCCCAGCTTCTCGCAGGTAGGCGGAACTCTCGCGGCGCTGGCGACCTTCGCGGTGGGGTTCGTGGCTCGGCCGCTCGGCGCACTCGTCATGGGGCACTTCGGCGACCGGGTCGGCCGCAAGAAGATGTTGGTGGTATCGCTACTGACGATGGGCACGGCGACCACCGCGATCGGCTTCCTGCCGACCTTCGCGACGATCGGGGTATGGGCGCCGATCCTGCTCGTCGCCTTGCGATTACTGCAAGGTGTGGGAGTCGGCGGGGAGTGGGGTGGTGCGGTGCTCATCGCGGTCGAGCACGCGCCTCCGAATCGACGCGCGCTCTTCGGTGTGTTTCCCCAGATCGGCATTCCCTCGGGCGCCTTGTTGTCGCAAGCGGTATTCCTGGTGATCGCGGCCGTGCTCCCGGCCGAAGCGTTGCACTCCTGGGGGTGGCGCATCCCCTTCCTGCTGAGTTCGGTGCTGATCGTCATCGGCCTGGTCGTACGCAAATCCATCACGGAGACAGCAGAGTTCGACCAGGCGCAGCAGGCCAGGAAGATCGCTCGTGTCCCGTTCGTCGAACTCCTGCGCGGGTCTCCGCGACAGGTGGTCGCGGGCAGCCTGCTGTCGTTCGCCGGACCGACTCTCGGCACCTTCATCTCGGTGTACATGGTCAGCTACGGAACTCATCGGCTGGGCATGGCGGCCGGCACGATGTTGTGGATCAGCGTGTCGATCAGCGTGCCGTGGATCGCCTTCATGCTCATCGGTGGGCGCATCAGTGACCGGTTCGGGTGCAGGCCGATCTACCTCACCGGTGCGGGTCTGGCGATCGTGCTGGTGCTACCGATGTTCGCCCTGGTGAACACCGCGGTCGTGCCGCTCGTCGCGCTCGGACTGCTGCTCATCGCGGTGGCGAATTCGCTCATCAACGGCGCCCAGCCGGCGATGCTCGCCCGGATGTTCCCCGCGGGGGTGCGATACAGCGGGTCGTCGCTGTGCTATCAGATCGGGTCGATCGTCGGTGGCGGTCTGGTTCCGTTGCTGGCCGAATCGCTGTACGCACGGTTCGGCACCTCGATCGCGGTCGCCGTGCTGATCGGTGGAGTCTGCGCGGTCAGTCTGTTGGCCGTGGCTTCGGCCAGGAACACGGTGCTCGGCGCCGACGCATCGGAGCCGACGGTGCCCGCCACGCGGTCGGAGGCCGGGATCCCGGGTGTTGTGGGAGCAGCCGAGTGAGCCGCGAAAGAGTGCACAGGTGAGCTGGCGTTGAGGTACAGAGCCGGCTGATCCTCCGGATTCGGTTCGGGGCAGTGGGTTGTCGGTGGCGGCGGCTATGGTCACTCGTCATGCAGCCTGCCACCGCGCTCGTCGCTGAGATCGTGGAAGCGATCACGCCGCTCGATTCCCTCGAGCGGCAACACATCGACCGCGCTTGCGCGTGGTTCGCCGGTACCGACGATATTTTCCGCCGGGTCAAACCTGCTGTCCCGCCGCAACATCTGGTTTCCTACGTCGTGCTCGTCGATCCCGAGGAACGTGCCCTGTTCCTCGGGAGGCACCGGCTCGCCGGATTGCACTTGCCGATGGGCGGGCATGTGGAGCCCGGGGAGGATCCGCTCGTCACGGCCAGGCGCGAGGCGGCCGAGGAACTCGGTGTCGATGCCGAGTTCACCGTCGTGGGTGACTGTCCGTTGTTCCTGACCGTGACACAGACTGTCGGGCAAGGCCTTTCGCATACCGACGTCTCGCTCTGGTACGTCATTCGCGGGTCTCGGCAGCGCGAGTATGCCTTGGACCCAAGGGAATTCGATGGTGGAGCGTGGTGGGACATCGATTCGGACGGGATCCCGGAGTCCGACCCGCATCTCGGGCGGTTTCTCACCAAACTTCGTGCCCGCATTGGGGTTTGAGCTCAGTTCGAGCTCGTGGTCTGCCAGGCGGGAAGACGAGTTGGACTGCTGGTGTCGGTTCGGCATGCTGCACAACGGATCTGGCGCGGGTGTGCGGCACAGTTCGTTGGGCTGTGCCGCACCGGGGATGACATCTGTGAACGGTGAACTTCCGGATGGCAGAATGCCGGGGTGGCGAGTCTTATCACTATAGAGGACGTGCGGGCGGCGGCGGAGCGGCTGGCTGGTGTCGCGCTTCGGACTCCGGTGTTCACGTCTCGGATGTTGAACGAGCGGGTTGGGGCCGAGGTGTTCTTGAAGTGTGAGAACCTTCAGAGGGGTGGTGCGTTCAAGTTTCGGGGGGCCTACAACGCGCTTGCCGAGCTGACCTCGGAGCAACTCGCGCGCGGGGTGGTGGCCTGGTCTTCGGGGAACCATGCGCAGGCGGTTGCCTTGGCTGGGCGATTGCTGGGCACCTCAGCGGTCATCGTGATGCCCGAGGACGCTCCTGCTTCGAAAATGGCCGCTGCCAAGGGGTATGGGGCAGAGGTCGTGACGTACGACCGCTACGGCGAGGATCGGACCGCGATCGGTGAAGCCTTGGCCGCTGAGCGTGGACTGACCGTCATCCCGCCGTTCGATCATCCGCGGGTCATGGCGGGGCAGGGGACCGCGGCGCTCGAGCTCGTCGAGGAGGTCGGGCCGCTCGACGCATTTCTCGCACCGGTGGGTGGCGGCGGGTTGATGGCGGGCTGTGCCACCGCCGTGACTTCGCTGTGCCCCGGTGTTCGTGTCATCGGTGTGGAACCTGTCGACGGCGATGACACGAAACGGTCACTCGCGGCCGGTCGGCGAGTTCGGATACCGGTCCCGCGGACCATCGCCGACGCTCAGGCGGCCGATATTCCGGGGGAACTCACCTTCGCCGTGAACCAGAGGTTGGTCGAGGAGATCGCCCTGGTCACGGATGACGAACTGGTGGCGGGCATGTCGTTTCTGTTCGACACGATGAAGATCGTCGCCGAACCGACCGGAGCGGCTGCCGTGGCCGCGCTGCTGTCCGATCGGGTTCGGCTCACCGGGCGACGCATCGGGGTCGTCATCTCCGGCGGCAATATCAGTGCGTCATACTTCGCCGCGCTCGTCGGTGGGCGAGATACACGGGAATCGGACGATTAGATCTATCTGTGGTGCGCGAAATCCGATGTGGAGCAGGAGATTTCGCTGCTGATATCCGTGGCCTTCCTCGGTGAGAGCGCCGTGCTACCGGTGAGCGTAATTGTCCGTCAGGTGCCGGTCTCGAAGAAATCCGCAACAGCCAGTCGGTCGGCGCGGAGTCCGGCGTTCACGCGACCGCGCCGATGATCAATGCGCGACTTCGTCGTCCAGTCGGGCGGTAGGTGACTCCAGGTGCGTAGCTGTTGTAGATCGGGACCCGATTCACTCCTGGCGGCCCGACCTTGCGCCCATCGATACCGGAGCGCAGGCGTTGCCGCTGCGTAGGTCTGCTTCCCGTGTCGCCGGCTCGCCGAGTTGTGAGCTAGATCGTCTCAATATAAAAGTGATGCCAGGCCAGATCAGCGGTCGTGCACTAGTCGGTATATATGCACCTCAATACGGGTTTCTTGGCGAAATTAGCGCCGGAAATTTCGTGAACGACCGATCACATGAGGCGATGTCGGTGACAAGCAGCGATTGACGTCGCGCGTCGTATGACGTAGATCCGCCGTGACAGCACAGTGCGCAGCAGGCGGAGTGAGCTCGCGACGCCGGCCAGTAACCCGCGGATGATCGAGAAAGCGGCGGCCAGCGACGCTGACCTCGTTTTTCTGGACCTGGAGGACGCGTGTGCCCCGCCGGCGAAGGTAGCGTCGCGGAAGTTCATCGTGCCTGCGGCAGTCTGGAACCCTCCAGGGATATGGGCGAGCCCGAAGTCGGTCAACGCCGGTTCCCCGTATTCGGTCAGCAGTATGTTGGCCGGCTTCACATCCCGGTGCACGACGCCGAGCTCATGCGCGCTCTCGAGCGCACCGGCGATTTTCACTCCGATCGACAAGGTGTTTTCCACGGTGAGTGGGCCGTGTGTACGGAGCCAGGCATCGAGGGAGTCCAACGCGTGGTACGGCATTACCAAATAGGGCTGTCCACCGCCGGTGACGCCTGCCTGCAAGGCAGTGACGATGTTCGGATGCCCGGTCAACCGGCCCATCGCCCGTTGTTCCCGGACGAACCGCGCCTTGTTGTCGGCGTCCAATTCCGCGGTCAAGACCTTCACCGCCACCGTCCGGTCCAACTCCGGTTGCCGGCACCGAAACACGACCGCGAAACCACCACGCCCGATCTCGGTCGCATCTTCGAAACCGGCCGTGCTCAACTCCGCCGTGATGGGCGTGGTCACTTCACGGCGGGTTCGCAGTGGATCATCATCGGTCATCTCTGTGCACAGCCCAACCGGTCTCATTCCGGTCGACAGACACTCTGTACTCACCCTTTCGCCGAAGCCAGCCTATCGTGAGGGCATCAGTGGAGGTGCTCGAACATGTTCGTCGTTTCGGGATGTCGACTCGGGCGGGACATGCCGTACCGGGCGGGTCGCGTCGGCCGTGATTTTGCCGCAGCCGAATGGCCCACTGCGGAGAAGACATCGGCTGTCGAACAACTCGGGATGCGTGGGCGTTTACGCGGCGACTCGGTGTGATCCCGTGGTTGCCCTCGGCGTATGCCGTTCGCTGCCTTCCTCTGCTACTGGAACCGGACGCGTGAATTCGACGCAGACGATTTCGTCGGTGACGATGCGTCCGAGGACGGGACGGATTCGATCGACGCCGTGAGCTAACCCAGGGTCGCACACTGGCTGCATGTCACCGATCCAGGTTCCGAGGACGGTCTGCGTACCGGAAGCTGCCGGTATCCACTATCGTATAGTTCTTATCTTATAATTGTGTCTCCAGCTTGCTGCTGCTATGTCGTGGCGGTGAGGTGGACGACGGTTTGCGCCATCGCGTGAGGGACCTGTTTTGTCTGCCCTTGTGGCGAGGCGCGTCGACCAATGAGGAAGGACTTGCGGTGGCAGGGCTCGTTGTTTCAGGAAAGCGGCGGGGGTCAGCGATCGGTGGGGTGCGATGACCGACTGGCGGACCAGAGTCGATCCCGAGCTTCTCGTTCTGGCAGAAGGGATCTCGTACATCGACCTTTCCGTTCCCGGGTTCCGGGAATCCTCGCTCGCCGGGGCTGCCGAGCAGGCAGCCCTGGTGGACGAGGCGGGGGTGGTGGTCCGCGACGAACGAATCGGATCCGGCGTGGATTCGCTCGTACCGGTCCGGATCTACCGGCCCGCCGAGCAGGCGCCGGACCCTCGACCGGCGATCCTGCACATGCACGGCGGTGGATTCGTCAGCGGCGGGTTGGATACCGGACATGCACGGCTGGTGGAACTTTCACGCGAGGTGGGCGCGGTCGTCGTATCGGTCGACTACCGGTTGGCGCCGGAGAACCGCTACCCGGGGGCGCTCGAGGATTGCGAGATCGCGTATCGCTGGCTGAGCGAGCATGCGGGCGATCTCGGCGTGGATCCGGAGCGAATCGCACTGCACGGAATCAGCGCCGGCGGCGGGCTGGCCGCCGCGCTCGCCCTGCGGGCCCGGGAGTTGCCTGTTCCGCCACCGCGATTGCAGGTCCTGTCGATGGCTGTGCTCGACGATCGCCAGGGCACGCCCAGCGCCCGTGAATTCGTCGATACGCCGGTGTGGCACAAGGGAAATGCCGCCTACGCGTGGGCGTCGTATCTGGGCCCTGACCGGGTCGGCGCTGCTGGAGTCGATGTGCTCGCCGCGCCGGGGCGCGCGACGGCGGAACAGGTTTCCGGGACATGCCCGGCCCATGTCTGCGTGCTCGAGCTCGACCCGACTCGCGATGAGGGCATCGCCTACGCCCAGACTCTGCTCGCGGCGGGGGTTTCGGTCGAGTTGCGTCTCATCCGCGGGGCATTCCACGCGTTCGCCTCGTTGGCCAGGCAAACGTCGATCGCGCAGCGCCACGATGCCGAGGAGGTTCGGGTGCTGCGTGATGCGCTACTGCGCTGAGTGACACCAGATCCGCGAAAAGGCGCTGCCGGATTCGAAAACCCGGCAGCGCCTTAATATTTCGATTACGCGAGAAGTGAGGTCACTTCGGCTCGGGAGCCTTCTTCTCCACGCTGATCTTGGGATCGATCAGGCCCTCGTCGATGGCCTTGATCATCACGGCCAGCGGCTTGCCCAGGATGCGGGCGATGCGCAGGCCGTTGGCCACGAACCAGAGCTTCTCGTGCCCCGAGTGACGCATCGAGGTCCGTACTTCCCCGCGATCGTCGATGTTCCACACGGTGGCGAGCTGATCGGTGACTTCGTCGCCCAGGATCGGCCGGACGGACTCACGCACGTTGGTGTAGCCGGTGCACAGCACGACGATGTCGGCTTCTTCTTCGGTCCCGTCGCTGTAGACGACACCGGTCGGGGTGAACCGCGCGATCTCGCCGGATTGCATGCGGATCTTTCCATCGATGATGAGCCGGGACGCGCCCTTGTCGATGTAGTAGGAACCGCCGGTCGACGCGATCGGAGTCAGTCCGGCGTCCTCCGGTCCGAAGGTGGTGCGGAAGCCCGCACGATCCAGCCCCTCGAGGAGCTCGCGGTCCGTCTCGGCGATCTTCTTCGTGATCCCCGGGCCGAGCTTGCGCGCCAGCGCTGTGGGGTTGACGCTCGCCAGCAGATCCGCGTCTTCGATGGGGAGATGATCGTGGCTGTAGTACTTGCCGAACTGCATCGGCACCCCGTAGCGCTGCGAGATGAGGTACGTAGCGCTGCGCTGCACCATGGTGATCGCCGACGCCTCGTTCTCGTACGCGTCCTGGGCGATGTCGTGGCCGCTGGATCCGGCGCCGACCACCACGACGCGCTTGCCCTTCGCGATGGCGCCGCCCTCGTAGGCGCTGGAATGTGCTACCACACCCTTGAATTCGGACATGCCCTCGATCTCCGGCGTCTTCGGAAGACCGTTCAGACCGGTCGAGATGACCAGGTGGTTGGAGTTCAGGGTGCGAGCCTCGCCGTCACGGTTCAACTCGACGGTCCAGCGCCCGCTTTCCGCGTCGTAATCGGCGCGGTTGACCACGGTGCTCGTCCACAGGTTGAGTCGCATGTGCTCGACGTACGATTCGAGCCAGTCCGCGAGCAGATCCTTGGACAGGAAGATCGGCCATGCGGGCGGGAAGGGCATGTAGGGGAACTGCACCGCCCATTTCATGTCGTGCAGGAGCAGACCGTTGTACCGCAGGCGCCAGTTGTCGCCCGCGCGTGCGTACGTATCCACCAGAAGCGTCGGCACACCGAGCGTTTCCAGGTAGGCCGCGAGAAACATGCCGGAGTGACCCGCGCCCACGATCAGGACGCTCGGATCGGAATCCCGGAAGGCGCGCCGTTCCTCCTTGATCTCCTCGGCGGTCTTGCGGGTTCCCGGCACCGCGGCGTAGTTGAATTCGGGATGGCTGACGTCCTCGGTGGTCACCTGTTTGAACGGGAAATTCTTCAAACCGGTGAGAACCGTCGAGAGCACCCACGCTCGCCAATCGCCGTCCTCTTCGACGAGCCGGACGACGCCGCGGCCCGTCGCGATATCGGTGGTGAAGGTGTAGACCGCTTCGATATACGTATCGTTCTCGAAGGTGACCGGCCGGGTTTCGTCGAGTGCGATGTCGCGCAGTCCGGTGGCGGGCAGTGCGGTCGTGAGGACCTCGGCGATGTCGTCGGCGCCGTGCATGCCGGTCAGATCCCAAGTGAGCGCGTACATGTCGCGCCACCAGGGGTCCGCTGCGAAGAGGCGGACGATGTCGGCGACATCCTTCTGCTCGGCTGCTCGGCCGAATTCCTCGAGCCAGCCGAGCGCTGCGTCGCGGTAGATCTGAGATGCAGCGTCGGCGGCGGTCGACGCGGTGGCGAGCTGGGTCATGGTATGGCAGCCTCCAGGATTCCGGACTACGCGAGAGTCTGCCTACGGGCCAGATCTCATCGCAGTGATGTCACTACATAATAGTAACATATTTAGAAATAGCAAAGACGGGTTACATCACCGGGTGGAGACGACGGTTGTCTTGAGCTGCGTGTAATGCTGGAGCGATTCGAAACCCTTCTCGCGTCCGAGGCCGCTGGCCTTGTAACCGCCGAAGGGCGTTTCGATGCCGGTCCGGCCGCCGTTGACCATGACCTGCCCGGCGTCGATGCGTGACGCGACCCGCAACGCGCGGCCGATGTCGCGCGTCCACACGCTGGCGACCAACCCGAACTCCGAGTCGTTCGCGAGGTCGATCGCTCCCTGTTCGTCCTCGAAGCGTGAGATGGCGAGCACCGGTCCGAAGATCTCCTCCCGGAAGATCCGCATCTCGGAGGTCACGTCGGCGTACACCGTCGGCTCCACGTATCGTCCCGCGGCCAGGGCGCCTTCCACGGCGTGCCCGCCGGTGACCAGGCGCGCGCCGTCCTTCTCGGCCACGTCGAAGTACTCGAGCACCTTCTCGAACTGGCCCTCGGTGGTCATCGGAGCCAAGCGGTCACCCGGCGTCTTCTCGGCCATCGCCGCACCGACTCGTGCGACGAGTTCGTCGTAGATATCGGTGTGGACCAGCAGCCTGCTCAGCGCGGCACATTGTTGTCCGGCGCCGACCGTCACCGTGAGCGCACTGGTCACGGCCTTGTCGAGATCGGCGTCCTCGAAGACGATGTTCGCCGATTTTCCGCCCAGTTCGAGAATGGCCGGGACCAGCCGATCCGCCGCGACCCGCGCGATGTCCCGGCCGGTCTCGGCCGAGCCGGTGAACGCGATCAGACGCACGTCGGGATGCTCCACCAGGGCCTGGCCGACCTGAGATCCCTTGCCCAGCACCACATTCAGCACGCCGGGCGGGAAGCCGACCTCGGACGCGAGCTGGGCCAGCATGACCGTGGTGCTCGAGGTGAACTCCGCGGGTTTGATGACCACGGTGTTGCCCGCCGCGAGCGCGGCGGAGACGCCACGCGCGGCCTGGGTCAGCGGACCGTTCCAGGGCGTGATCATCCCGACGACGCCGTAGGGTTCGCGGGTGGTGAACGCGTGGTCCTGGGCCCCGAGGCCGATGGTCTCACCGAACAGCGCGCGGACCACGCCGCCGTAGTACTCGAAGTAGTCGGCCGATGTCTGCAGGCCCCCGCGCATCTCGCCGATGAGCTTGCCGGTCTCGGAAACCTCCACCTCGACGAACTCGTCGGATCGCTCCCGCAGGCGTCGTGCCAGCTCGGCGCACAGCCGGCCGCGCTCCACCGGGGCCAGGTCGCGCCATTTCCCGAAGGCCGCCTTGGCCGCGGCGACGGCCTCGTCGACCTGCGCCGCCGTCCCACGCGGTACGCGTGCGACCTCGGCGCGTTCGAGCGGGCCGGTCACGACGGTGATCTGCGCCGTGCCTACCGGTACCGATGCGCCGTTGATCCAGTGCTGAAGTTCTCGTGTCACGCTGCCCTTCCCGCCGCGGCCCCGGTGGGCGCGGTACTGAAATCACTCTCAGCATAATTGTAGGCTCAGTCTATGCTGCATTGGGCATTGAAGTGGCAGTGATCTAATCGTGGAGCGGGTTCAGCACCATGGGTAGTCCCGGCCCGGACGGGCGCGGTCAACTCCTGCTGGATGCGGAGTCCATGGACGTCAGCAGTGCAACGATCTGGGTCCTCGATGAAAAACCCAGCTTGACCAGTATGTTCTCGACATGGGTGTCGACCGTCCGCTTGGAGATCACCAATTCCGCGGCGATGGCGCGGTTGGTCAGGCCGGCGGCGACTCTTTCGGCTATCTCGCGCTCGCGGGGAGTGAGCGGCAGATCGAGCTTCGCCGGGGATACCTCGGCCTTCGGGGCCTGGGTAGCGCGGCTGTCATCGATGGCCGCGGCGATCAAGGCTTCCAGATCGAGCCGTTGTCCCGCCGAGCGCTCCTGTTCGAATACCTGGCCGCCGAGTGCTGTCCGCACGCGGGTCGTGTAGTCCTCGTGCAACCTGCGGAAAGTCGTGAAACCAGCGAGGTAGGGGCCGGTTTCGTCGGCGAGGGTCTCGCTGCCGCCCATCAATCGCGCGGCGCGACGGGCGTCGCCCTCGTAGAGCGCCGTCCAGCCCAGAATCTCGATCGCCCAGATGACTCCCTGATTGTTCCTGGGGCCCTGGACATTACGGGCCAGGCCATCGGTCAGAAACGTCGACGCCGCGTCCAGACGACCGCTCAGCAATGCGTCGAGTCCGAGAAAGACCAGGCTCCACGAGTACAGGAACTCGCCTCCGCCCTCCGCGAAGAGGGAACGGGCCCGTTCCAATATCGATGCCGCCTCCTCTCGGCGTTCGCTGAAGCACAGGGCGAGCCCGAAGGTCAGTAGTGCGAACGCGTAAAAAGGGTTCGGCTCCGGAACGCCATGCTCCAATTTCACGCTGTGCTCGAGATAGTCGAGAGCACTGTCGATTCGACCGGCCAGCAGTTCGGCGAAACCACGAGCATGAGTCGCATTCGCCTCGGCGGCGAGATCACCGATCTCCCGAGCCATCGCGATAGCTCTGTCGAGACTGCGCCTACCCTGCTCGAGCTGGCCGTCGACCACGGTGAGAAAACCCATGACCCATAGCCCTCGGGCGAGCGCAGGTCGCGGCGACCCCGACAGCTCCGCGTCGGCGTTTATCAGCCGTGTGAGCCACATGCCTCCTTCGCTCTCGAAATTGCATGCGGCCCAGAAGGACCACAGTCCGGCGGCGATCCGAAGGCCGGTGTCCAGGAGTTCGGCCGACTCGAGACAGTATTCCAGCGAGATCCTGATATTCGCCTGATTCATTTTGGCCCAACCGAGATGTTTCGATTGATCGTGGCCGGACCAATTGGCCTCCAGATCGGAGGTCATCGCGGCGAAGTACTCCACATGCGCGCGGCGCGCGGCGCTCTCGTCCCCGGCCGATGCCAGCAGTTCGGATCCGTATTGACGAATCGTCTCCAGCATGACGTAGCGGTCGCCGGTGAGCGTCACCAGTGACTTGTCGACCAGTTCGGCGACCAGTGGCTCGACTGCTCCGAGATCCGGACCGCATACCGAGCGGATCGCATCCAGTTCGGCGCCACCGCGAAATATCGACATCCATGCCCACAGCGATCGGGCTCCGGGTGAGCAGAGTTCATAGCTGTAGTCCAGCGATGCCCGCAGAGTGTGCTGGCGGTCCGGGGAACTCCTGCGGTGGGGCGTTACCAGTGCGAGCGGATTCGCCGCGCCGACGGTCAGCTCACTCAGCGGCAACCACCTCATGCTCGCCGCGGCCAACTCGATCGCCAGGGGAAGGCCGTCGAGTCGACGGCACAATTCGACGACCTGGGGCTCGTCTTCGGGACTCAGCACGAAATCCGGCCTGACCGCCGACGCGCGTTCCTTGAAAAGTGCGACAGCATCGAACAATACGGCGCTGCCGGAGGCTACGCGTTCTCCCGCACCGGGTAGGGACAACGGCGGAACGGTGAATATGGCCTCGCCGTCGATACGGAGTCCCTCTCGGCTGGTCATGATGAGCCGGACCTTCGGGCATCTTTCGAGGATCGCCGACGCGATTTCTGCGCACGGTCCGGCGAGGTGTTCGCAGTTGTCCAGGACGAGCAGCAGTTCGAGGTTGTCCAAAAGGGCGAGCAGGTCATCGAGATCGGTCCGGTTGGGACCGACCTTTCCCATGGTGGACATGATCGTGGAGGGGATCAGGTCGGCCTGCGAGAGTTCCGCCAGCGGCACCATCCAGATCCCGTCCGCGAAGGCGCCGCGTGCGCTGTTCGCGATGTGCAGCGCAAGCCGTGTTTTTCCGACACCGCCCGGACCTGTGAGAGTCACCAATCGTGATGTTCGCATGATGCGCCTGATCGCCGCGAGCTCGGCCCGCCGCCCCACCAGACTCGACGTCTCGCCAGGGACGTTGCCTCGTCCTCGTTGAGATCCCTGCCGCATCGGATGATCGCCTCGTCGTCGGTCTGCTGGTCGAACCCAGCGCTATCTGGTCCGCCCGATCGGCGGGCCCGGTTCGCCGAGCCTACCGTCCCGGCAACACCGGCATCCCGGAAACCTTCTCGAACAGTGTGCCGGTGCGGTGATCGGTTCGGTTCGGCGCGACGTTCTCCAGGTCGGATGCCGAATAGAGGGAGTTCGCATCGGTGCTGAAATCATGGTGGTGCTGTGCTGTGAACTCCTCGCCGTCGGTATGGCTGTGATAGCCGGTCGCTATCGGTTTCTGTGGTCCGAGGTGGGGATCGGTTTGGGTGCCTGTCCGTATATGCGCTGGTTCAGGCTGGAAAATGTGCCTCGGTGCTGGTGAAACAGGGGTTGTGGATCGTGCCTCGCGACTTGTCCGGCGTCACATCCGTATCTGTCTCCGTACTTATACGCATGCCGATCGGTCATGTACTGCACATCCTGGAGTACGGAAGCCGACGAACGTCAGGAGCGTGCAACGATGCAGCGTGCAGTACATGGCCGACGGCCGATCGGGCGTCGCGGGAGCGGCTGTTCACTTATCCGTGAACATGTCTCTGTCGAGCGGACGTGCGAATCGCCTGCTCTCGGGCTCTCCGGTGCTCGTCGGATCGCGTCCCTCACCCTCGCGGCCGCTGCGATCATTCCGCCACTGGATCGACCGGTCATAGCCAACGACCGGCGCAGCAGGCAGGCATGGGACGACCTGGTTCTCGCTGCCGCGGAAGGTCTCAAGGTCAGTGCCGGCTCCGACAAGCAGACCATCGATGCCGCACTCGCGCTCCTCGGAACCGGGGAACAGTCGCTTGCGTACAGGCTCCTGCGGCTTGCCGCCGGGATGTGCGTGTGAGACACGTCCGGGGAATCGGTCACTTCTGAGTCGTTCGGGCGGTGGTCCCGCCACTGTCCGGATCTACCCGCGGTCCAATGGTGGCGAGAATCCTATTCGTGTTGCAACCTTATGTTCCACGGGTACACTTGCTACTATTCGTATTACTGCTCTACATCGTCAGTAGTCGATAGAACCGGCCAGGGAAGCATGAGGTGGAGGAAGTGACGCGCGATCTAACGGCACGTACGAGGATCCGGCAGTTACTGGAGCAATCGGGACCTGTCGAGGACCCGTCCGGGCGTGCAACGTCGCTTCTCATGGACGCTGTCGACTACCAGGGTTCCAGTGTTGCCTTCATCCAGTTGATAGCTGCCATGGACAAGGAAGGGCAGATCTCGCGGGATATCAAGGGTAAGCGGACCTACGCCATCCGGCTGGAGGATGCGGGGCGACTGAGTTCGGCTGCGCTGCAGCCGAGGCCGATCCTGGCTTCCCCGGCTGCCGATGCCACGCGGCAGTCGGTGGCCGACATCGACTACCGCAAGCTCGCCCGGGCGCTCGTCCAGGAACTGCTGCTGACTTCCCCCGAGGATCTCCAGGCCGCGAGTAGGCCATCCGAGGAGGATGTCGAGCTTCTCACCGCGGAACGAGATCGACTCGAAGCCGAGCGCAACGAGTTCGCGCACCGGCTCGAGGTGGCGCGGGCCAAGCTGGGCGAATTGTTCGGACAGGTCACCCAACCGACGACATAGCAAATTCCGCATAGCGCCGACTGAAAACACCCGAGCGACATCCTGATGCGATGTCGGCTCGGGTTTTTCGTTGTCAGCGGCCGTGATTGCCGCTGTCAGCGCCCGCGTGTCCGCGGCGGGTTCCCTTGTCTTAATTGTGTTACATGCATTGACATATTCGTGTCTCAAGCATAGCTTTAGAACAAATATAAGCCACGGTGTACTTCATCGGATCGCGACGTCCGGGACACCGGAGGCTGGAACGTCGAGGTACGAGTACCTCCCCCGCAGCCAGCCTGGGCCGGAGAGGAACCATGAACGAGCACAACGGTAGCCCGGCAGCCGAGGTCGAACTCGACGCGCTTGTCGTCGGAGCGGGGATCACCGGCATTTATCAGCTGTATCGATTGCGCGAACACGGATTCACGGTGAAGGCGTTGGAGGCCGGGGGCGGTGTAGGGGGGACCTGGTACTGGAACCGGTATCCCGGTTGCCGATTCGATTCGGAGAGCTACTCCTACGGCTACTTCTTCTCCCCGGAACTGCGCGACGAATGGACGTGGAGTGAGGAGTTCGCGGGGCAACCGGAAACCGAGCGCTACCTCAACTTCGCGGTCGACAGGCTCGGACTTCGTCCTTACATAGAATTCGATGCCCGGGTGGCGTCGGCGGAATTCAGCGAAGAACAGTCGCGGTGGCTCGTGACGACGACAGCCGGCGCTGTCTATCGGGCACGATTCTTGATCACCGCCGTCGGACTTCTGTCCGCACCGGTCTTTCCGGCCGCGCCGGGGCTCGAGGAGTATCGCGGCGAGAGTTACCACACGGCGCTTTGGCCTGCCGCGCCTGTGGACTTCAAGGGCAAGCGGGTGGCGGTTGTCGGCACGGGTTCCAGTGGCGTGCAGATCATTCCGTTCGTTGCTCGCGACGCCTCGGAGCTCACGGTCTTCCAGCGCACCGCCAATTGGTGTACGCCGATCAACAATCGGCCGATCAGTTCCGAGAAGGCCGAGCGGATCCGGGCCCGTTTCGACGAGCTCCACGAATTGTGCCTGTCGACCCCGGCCGGGTTCATCCACCGTCCTCGTGACCTCGCCGCGTTCGAGGTTTCCGACGCGGACCGGACGGCGTGGTTCCAGCGGCTGTACGACGAGCCGGGATTGACCATGGTGATGAACAACTTTCGTGACATCACCACCGACGCCGCCGCCAACGCGGCCGTCACGGATTTCATTCGCGCCAAGATTCGCGAGCGGGTCCAGGACCCGGCCGTGGCCGAGATGCTCATCCCGGACGACCACACCTACGGCATGAAGCGTCCCCCCTTGGAGAACGGCTACTACGAGGTCTTCAATCAGGACAACGTCGAGCTGGTCTCCCTGCGTGAGGAACCCATCGAGCGTTTCACGCCGACCGGCCTCGCGACGACGCGGCGCGAGATGGACTTCGACATGATCGTGCTGGCGACCGGATTCGAGGCGGCCACGGGATCGCTGACGCGCATGGACATTCGGGGTTCCGGCGGCCGGGAACTCGGAGACCACTGGGAGGCCGGGCCGCGCACACATCTCGGTCTGCAGGCGGCGGGCTTTCCCAATCTGTTCATCGTCGGCGGCCCGCAGAGTACGACCGGCAATATCCCGCGGGCGACGGAGATCCAGGCCGACCTGGTCACTCGTCTGCTCACGTTCATGACAGAGCAGGGCCACTCCGTGGTGACGACGTCGCGGGAGGCCGAGGACACCTGGATCGACATCGTCGCCGACAGCGTGCGGGGGACGGTCCTGGAGAATGCCCGGTCCTGGGCGTTCGGGTCGAATATCGACGGTAAGAAGCGGGCGTACCTGCTGTGGAGCGGTGGCATTCCGGCCTACCGTGAACGATGTGAGGAGGCGTTCGCAGATGGCTTCCGCGGGTTCGTTTTCGGCTGACACAGAAAAAGACGATGTGATGACCACGGTCGGGTGCACCCCCTTCTCGATACACGTCTCCGATGACGCGCTGGACGACCTCCGTCGGCGCCTGACGCAGACTCGCTGGCCCGATGAGATACCCGGCGCGGGTTGGGACTACGGGGTTGATCCGGCCTACCTGCGCGAGTTGTGTGAGTACTGGGCGTCGGAATTCGACTGGCGAGCGGCCGAGGCGGAGATGAATGCGCGGCCGCAGTTCACCACCACGATCGACGGGCAGAACGTGCATTTCCTGCACGTCCGCTCGCCATTCGCCCAGGCTCGCCCCCTGCTCATGGTGCACGGATGGCCCAGTACCCCACTGGAATTCGCGAAGGTGCTGGGGCCGCTGACGAATCCCGTGGCATACGGAGGATCGGCGGACGACGCCTTTCATGTTGTCGCACCGTCCATTCCCGGTTACGGCTGGAGTGGTCCGACGACAGCGCGCGGCTGGCATGTGGGGCGGGTGGGATCGGCTCTCGCGGAGCTGATGGAACTGCTCGGTTACGGTCGCTACGGGTATTTCGGTACGGATATGGGCGCACCCATCGGTACTCAACTCGCACAGCGCTTTCCGGACCGGCTCAGTGGCCTCTACCTCACGCTCCTGCAAAGCGGCCTGCGTCCGCTGGACGGAGTGCCGACGGCCGAGGAACAGGCGCAGATCGAGGCCAATGATCGGCGTCGTGCGGTGGATACGGGTTACGTCGCGATGCAGTCGACGAAGCCGCAGACCCTTGCCTACGGGTTGCACGACTCGCCGGTCGGGCAGGCCGCCTGGATCGTCGAGAAACTGCGTAGCTGGACCGACTGCGACGGCGATCTCGAGTCGGTGATGAGCAAGGACGAGATCCTCGCGGGCGTGGCCACCTTCTGGTTCACCGGAACCGCGGGCTCGTCCGCGCGACTCTATTACGAGACCGCCGCATTCAACGGCGGCGGCGTGCAACGGCCGCGTGTCGAGCGAGTCTCGACTCCCACCGGCATCGGAGTCTTTCCGAAAGAGCTCTATCCGACGTCTCGCCGGATAGCGAACGATCATTACGCCGTCGAGCACTGGACGGAGTTCGCGCGCGGCGGGCATTTCGCGGCGGCCGAGCAGCCCGAATTGCTGGTCGGTGACCTCCGGACGTTCTTCCGCGGCCGGGGCTAATCGGGAAGGCGCGCTTCGCTTTTCCAGGAGAACGAACCGTGCCGGTGGAGTCCGTAATCGGGGCTCCACCGGCACGGTTCGGCTCAGCGGGTGATGACGAAGCCCTCGTAGTCGTTCGCCGCGACCGTCCGCAGTCGCGATACGAATTCCGGCAGTGATCCGATGTAGGCGACGTATGCGCGTTTGCGGCCCGGGACGTTGTCCCCGAACAGATACGATTTCCCCTTAGCCACGAACGAAGCGTTTCCGGTCTCGTAGACGTGTTTGGTCCATTCGGCCTGTGCTCGCGGATCCGGTTCGACGCGCTTGATCGACTCGGTCGTGATCTTCTCGGTCAGGTCCGCGATCCACTCGAGCGGCCCCTCGGCGCAGCGCGGTGAGTTGCCGTGGCCGCCCTTACCGTGCGGCCCGCCGATCATGAACAAGTTCGGGAAACCGGCAACCTGGACGCCGAGATACGTTTCCGGCCCGTCCGCCCAGTTCTTCCGCAGGGTTCGGCCGCCGACACCGGTGATCTCGATCCGGTTCAACGCGCCGACGAACGCCTCGAAGCCGGTCGCGAAGACGATGACATCCGCGTCTATCTCACGTGAGCCGGTGCGGATACCCGTCGGGGTGATCTCCTGGATCGGGTCCTGTGCGACCGGCACCAGTTCGACATTGTCCTGGTTGTAGACCTCGTAGTAATTACCGGACTCGCATTCGACCGGTTTGACGCCGTAGAGGTGCTGCGGAATCAGGAGGTCGGCGATCTTCGGGTCCGCGAGACGTCTACGGACCTTCTCCGCGATGAATTCAGCGAAATGCCGGTTCGCCTTCTCGTCGGTCAGAACGTCGACCGGCATGCCGAACCACTTCGTGAAACCGGTTCCGGCCCATGCCTTCTCATAGCGTTCCAGCAGCTCCTCCGGGCTGTAGGACGTTGTCGGAGTCGGATCGACATCGTGCAGGAACCCGCCCGTGGTGTTCTTCAGCTTCTCGTGGAGTTCGGGCCACCGCGTGCGAAGGTCGGTCAGCTCGTCCTGTTCGATCGCCCGGTTGTTCAGCGGGATCACCCAGTTGGGCGTGCGCATCAGCACCGTCAGGTGGTCCGCTGTCGCGGCGATCTGGGGGATGATCTGTACGCCACTGGATCCCGTGCCGACGACCACCACCTTCTTGTTCGCGAAGGACACTTCGTCTTTCGGCCAGCGCGCGGTGTGGTACGCCTCCCCGCGGAAGGACTCCCGGCCGGGGACGTCGGGGTAGATCGGTGCCGAGAGCATGCCGGTCGCGGAGACGACAACGTGTGCGGTGAAGGTCTTTCCGGTATCGGTGACCAGGGTCCAGTCGTCGGTGTCCTCGTCGAAAGTCATCGAGACCACACGGGTTTCGAATTCGATGTCCCGGCGCAGGTCGTAGATGTCGGCGACCTTGTCGAAATACCGTTCCAGCTCCGGCTGCCCGGCGAACACCTCGCTCCAGTCCCAGTGCGCGAGCATCTCTTCGGAGAAGAAGTACTGGTAGGTGACGCTCTCGGAGTGCAGCCGGCAGCCCGGGTACCGGTTCCAGTACCAGGTGCCGCCCACACCGCTACCTGCCTCGATCACCCGCACGTCGAGCCCCTTCTGCCGGAGCAGATAGAGCTCGTACAGTCCCGCTGGTCCGGCGCCGATCACGATGGCGTCGTAACGATCGGTCGTCGGTGCGTGATCCGCGTCGGGGGCAGGCAGAGTCTCGGTTGTCATCGGCTCCTCCATGGGTAGTGGCGGCCACGGCCGGACTCTGTTCGGTACAGGTGTGACGAGTCCGTGGACGGACCTATTACAGTGATGCTGACAACACAAGCTAACATTATTTTAAGCTGTTAGCAGCATGATTAGAAGCTCGCCACTGGTGGCTGCGTACACTGCGGTGAGCGCCGAGGTACTGGTCAGGAGAACCGTGTCATCCGAAGAGACTTCGAGGGTTGCCGGAGCGAACGCCGCGCTGGCAACGGCTCGCAGCTTCCTGTTCGTTCCGGGAGATCGACCGGACCGCTTCGACAAAGCGGTCGGCGTCGGGCCCGATGTTGTCATCATCGACCTGGAGGATGCCGTCGCCGCCGATCGCAAGGATGCGGCGCGGGAGTACGCCGTCGAATGGCTGTCTCGCGGCGGTAGGGCGATGGTGCGGGTGAACGGAGCGGGCACCGCGTGGCATGCCGATGACGTCGAAGCGCTGCGCGCAACCGGTGCGCCCGTGATGCTGCCCAAGGCGCAATCGGCAGATGTGCTCGGCGACGTGGTGGCGAGGCTGGGATACGGAAGCGTCGTCGCTCTGGTCGAGACGGCCCGCGGCATCCGGGATATCGATGCCGTGTGTGCGGCCGAGGGCGTCGTCCGCGTGGCGCTGGGCAACGTCGACCTCTCGGCGGAACTGGGCGTGGATCCCGATTCGCATACCGCGCTCGCGCACGTCCGGGGAAAGCTGGTGCTGGGGGCGATCGCCGCGGGGCTGCCGGCCCCGATCGATGGTGTCAGTACCGCATTCGACGAACCGGAGCGCCTCGAACGCGACCTGGCGCATGCCAAGGAGCTCGGTTTCGGGGGCAAACTGTGCATCCACCCCAAGCAGGTATCGGTCGTGAACGACGGTTTTCTCCCGACCGAAGCCGAAAAGGCATGGGCGGAGCGCATTCTCGGAGCGACGCGGGGAATCGACGGCGTCGCCGTACTCGACGGGGCGATGATCGACGCACCGGTCATCCGCCGCGCCGAGCGCCTCGCGGCGAACTCGGCGGCGCGTCCGCAGTTGAGCTGGTGAACGCCCGGGTGATCCGAATCCTTCCGCACGGGCCAGTTCGATTTGCGCGTCCACCGAATCGGTTCCTCCGGCGGCGTTGAATACGGAGGTGAAATTGGCTGCTCCGTCGGATTCACCGATCATCGGACTCTTCGCGGCACCGGCCAGCACACTGGTCGTGGGAGACAGCACCACGTCGTAGCGTGTCAGCATTCGAACGGTCTGCTGAACCAGTGAGCCGATCGAGTCGTAGGCCCCGGATGAGTGCCGTTGGAGAGGGATGACGGTGCGCAACGGGCCGGGAGCACGTAAGTGCTTGTGGCCGAGCTTATTTCCGTGGCACCGTCATTCCAGGGACCCTCTCTACGACGCCGCGGCCTCCCACCGTGCGGCAGGTGAATCGGCTTCGGCGATCGGTGCGTCGAAGCCGACCTCGGCGGCCAGTGCCGCGGTGTCACGACCCGGCACAGGTGCGGATGCGGGCGGAACCGGTTCGGACACAGAGAATTTCAAGGCCGCGTTGGCCACTTCGATCCCGTCCGGCACCTCGGAGTCCGGCAGCCGCACGCGCATGGAGCGCGACAGGGCCTGCGGATGGGCGAAGGCTTCGGCGAGCGTGAGCACAACCGCACCGGGCAGTCCCGTCTGGATGTACAGGTTCTGCCATTCTTCGGCGGTCCGTTGCAGGAAGCTCGGCTCGACGAGGGCGTACAGCTCTGCCTCGTTGGCCTGGCGCAGCGGCTCGGTGGCGAAGCGCGGATCGTTCTCCCATTCGGGTGCGCCCGCGGCCTGGCAGAAGCGGCTCCAGAACTGCGGGGTGATGCAGATGACGAACCACTTGCCGTCCTTGGTCGCGAAGGCGCCGAAGGGCAGCGATCCGGTTCCGCCGCGACGCGGTTCGGGCAGGAACCTCCTGCCCACCGTGACCGCCTGGGGGACACGGTAGGACAGCAGTGCGACCTGCGAGTCGAGCAGGCTGATGTCGAGTTTGCGGCCGCGCCCGGTCGTGCTGCGTTCGCGCAGCGCGGCGAGGGTGCCCAGGGTCGCGAACATCGCACCGGTCAGTCCGCCGATCGGGTTGCCCCACCGGATCGGCACATCGGGCAGCTTCGGGTCCACGGTGATGCTCATGCCGCCGCCCAGTGCCTGGATCGCGTTGTCGAAGGCCGGGTAGGAACTCCACGGTCCGGTGTGTCCGAAGCCGGTGATGGAGGTCGAGATGATGCGCGGGTTGATGGCGCGCAGCGATTCGTTGTCGATGCCGAGCCGTTCCAGCACGCCGGGCCGGTAGTTGTCCAGGACGACGTCGGCGTTTTCCACCAGCCGGTCGAACAGCGCGTGGCCGTCGCTGTCCTTGAGATTCGCGATGACGCTGAGCTTTCCGCGGTTGAGACCGGCACGGAAGGACGCCTCGCGCGAGTGGTCCGGATACGGCTCGATGACCTGGCCGACCGGGCGGTCGACCCGAATCACGCGGGCGCCGAGGTCCGCGAGGAACTGCGCGGCGAAACCCTTGCTGGGCTCGTCACCGTTGAGCTCGAGCACGGTGACGCCGTGCAGCGGCCGTTGGGTCGGCTCGGCGTCTGTGGTCGTCTCGGGGACGAAACGGCGATGCGGCGCAAGCGGAGTGCCGCCGGACGCGTCACCCAGGTGGATCACCCGCTCGTCGCTCAGCCGGGTGAGCTCGTCTTCGGTGGTGCCCAGGAGCGAGGAGAGCACCAGCGCGGTATCCGCACCGGGTGCCCGCGGGGCGCGCCAGGTGGCGGCATCGCTGAACTTGAGCGAGTCTCCCGCGACTGTGGCGACCCGGTCGTACTGATCCCGAATTTCGACGGCCATTTCGCGGGCGAGCACCTGGGGGTGCTCGAAGACCTCGCCGATCTCGGTGACCTTCCCGCAGACGACGCCCGCGGCCATCAGCTCGTCCTGCCACTCGTCGGCGCTGCGTCCGCGGAAGATGTCCTGCAGGACGGCGACGAGTTCGTCACGGTGTTCGTGCCTGGCGTGGCCGGTGGCGAACCGTTCGTCGGTTATCAGATCGGGCCGCTGGAAGACGTTGCACGCGTCCTTCCACATGCGCTGGCTGATGCAGGTGGCGATCCACCCGTCCGAGCATTCGAAATTGCCGAACGGGACCGTGCCCTGTCCGCCTTCGAAGGGAGACGGCTCGGGTTCCTGGCCGAAGGTCAGCGCCTGCGGCACCCGGTAGGTGTTCAGCGCGAGCATGACGTCGAGCATCGAGACCTCGACATGCTGACCGACGCCCGCGCGGTCCCGGTGCATCACCGCGCCGAGCACGCCGATCGCGGCATAGATTCCCGCGAAGAGGTCGCCGATGGGGATGCCCCACCGCACCGGAGATCCGTTGCGGTCGATCCGGGTGTAGTTCATGGCGCCGGACATGGCCTGGACGATCGGGTCGTAGGCCGGGAGTTTCGCCCACGGTCCGTCGGCCCCGAATCCGGTGAGAGAGCAGGTGATCACCGTCGGGTTGTGGGCCAGCAGGGTGTCGCGGTCGATGCCGAGTCGTTCGGTCACCCCGGGACGGAAGTTGTCGTAGACGACGTCGGCCTCGGCGACCAGCCGGTGGAAGATCTCCTGCCCCGCCTTGCTCTTGAGGTCGAGGCCGATCGACTTCTTGTTCCGGTTCATGCCCCAGTTGAACGCTTCTTCTTCGCTCAGGCCGGTCGGTGCGCCGGTCGGGGCCGCAGGGGAGCTGGGCAGCGGCTCGATCCGGATCACTTCGGCGCCGAGGTCGGCGAGCAGGAGCGAGCCGAACGGGCCGGAGACGACTCGGCAGAGGTCGAGTACTCGCACTCCCGCGAGTGGTCCGGTTGCCGACGTGGCTGCGTGCGTCGTTTGGCTCATAGTTGTTGAAGTATATTCCCCAAACCATGTACAACACAACTAGAGGGTTGGTTCTGCCAGGCCCTTACTATCTAGCCCACATTTCGGCTACCTTGGTAAGCATAGTATGAACAGGAAAAGGTGCTTCGTGAACGCCATTGACAGGACCGAGTTCGATTACGTCATCGTCGGCTCCGGTGCCAGCGGATCCGTGCTGGCCTCCCGATTGAGCGCGGACCCGGAGATCTCGGTTCTGCTGATCGAGGCGGGCGGGCCCGACTCCGCGCCGATCCACCTGGTGCCCAAGGGCTTCTACTTCACGCTCAACAACAAGAAGTACGCCAAGGACTACGTGACCGAGAAATACGGCGACGGCGCGCACGAGGTCTGGCACCGAGGTCGCGTCCTGGGCGGCTCGACCACGATCAACGGCATGGTCTGGAATCGCGGCTGGGCCCCCGACTACGACCGGTACGAGCAGATCGGTCTCACGGGCTGGAACTGGGAGAGGTTCTGTGCCGCCTACCGTGCCCTGGAGCGCCACGAGCTGGGGGGAACCTATTTCCGCGGTGACAAGGGTCCGGTCGGGATCTCCATCGCCCGGCCGCGCGAGGAGGTCTCCGATCTGTTGATCGAGTCGATGGTGAAGAACGGCATCGACTACGAGGACGATATGAACGGCAGCGACAACAACCGGGTGTCGTACGTCGCTTCGAGCATCTGGCGCGGTCTGCGGGTGAGCGCGTCCCGCGCGCTGGTGCGTCCCGCGCGGCGACGGCGCAATCTGACCGTCGCCCTGCACACCGAGGTGGATCGGATCCTGTTCGAGGGCACCCGGGCGGTCGGTGTCTCGGCGCTGCGGCGCGGCGTCACCCCGGTCACCTACAAGGCGCGCCGCGAGGTGATCCTGTGCGCCGGAGCCTTCGAATCGCCGATGCTGCTGGAGCGGTCCGGCGTCGGTCAAGCCGATCTGCTGAACAGCCTGGGCATTCCGGTCGTGGTCGACAGCCCGCGGGTGGGCGAGGGCATGCGCGAGCACCGGGGCATCCTGTTCCAGTTCAAGCTCCGCAACATCCGCGGCTACAACTGGCAGGCATCAAGCACGATGCGGCAGATGTGGACCGGCTTCAAGTATCTGTTCACTCGCCGCGGCCTCATCGCGCACGGCGGATTCGGTCTGACCGCGATGTACGCGTCGGACCCCGCGTCGGATCGCCCCGATACCCAGGCATTCTTCACGCCGATCTCGACGTCGTCGGTCAACCCGATGACCGGGCGGCTGGTGGTCGACAAGGAACCCGGCGCCCGGTTCGTCACCTTCGGCCTGCACCCCACCAGCGAGGGCTCGGTACACATCACCGGCAGGCACGTGTCCGACGCGCCGAAGGTCGTGCCGAACTTCCTGGCCACCGAGCACGACCGGCAACTGCTGATCAAGGGCTTCCGCAAGGCCCGCGAGATCGTCTCTACCGCACCGCTTTCCGAGTACGTGTCCGAGGAACTCGAACCCGGCCCGAGCATCTCGACCGATGAGCAGATCCTGTCGTACGGGCTGAACCGCGGTAATTCCGGCTATCACACGCTGGGTAGCTGCGCGATGGGCCCCGCCGACACCGATGTGGTCGACGGTGAGCTTCGGGTGCGTGGCACAACCGGCCTGCGGGTCGCCGACGCGTCGGTGCTGCGCTGGGAGCCCTCGGGCAACTGCGTGGCGCCCACCATGGCCCTCGCGTGGATCGCCGCCGATCTGATTCTGAAAGGCGCTGCGGCGCAATGAGTATCAATAGAAGGTAGGTTCCGATGGCCACGATGTTGGAGCGAGCGCGGAGCGCCGGTATACCGGTCCATTCGTTCGATCTCGAGGGCGACGAGCGATGGGGTGTCGATCCGCACGAGATGTGGGATGCGGCCGGATCGGTGGCCCCGCTTTTCTACAGTCCGGTCAATCGTGGCTTCTTCGTCGCGGCCGACTACGACACCGTCAAGGCGGTTCTGCAGGCGCCGGCGGTCTGGTCGAGTTCGCCGACGGAGATGGCGTTCACCAAAGAGCGTGTGACACTGCATGTTCCGCCGCTCTCGATGGATCCGCCGGAACATACCGGATACCGCAAGGCCCTCATCCCGCTTTTCGCGCCGAACCAGCTGATCTCACTCGAACCCCGGATACGCGAGTTGTGTCACGAGCTCATCGACGGAATCTTCGACAAGCGATCATGCGACGTCACTCGTGATTTCGCCTCCCAACTGCCGTCCCGGTTCTTTCTCGGCTGGATGGGGTTCGAGGGCGGTGACATGCAACGGATGTTCGAGTTGGCGGAGAAGGCGGCGTTCGACTTCCCGACCGCCGAGGCGCGGCGCGCGATCGAGGAGGAGATCGAGGGCCTGATCGGTCAGCTGTTCGAGTTGCGGCGGCGCGAGCCGCGCGACGACCTGGCCACGGCCCTGGTGAACCTGCGGGTCGACGGCGAACAGATCGCGGAACCGACGCTGCTGGGCATCGGTTCGCTGACTTTCATCGCCGGTCAGGAGACCACCAGTACCCAGTTGGCCTATGTGCTCTACCACCTGGCCACGCATCCGGAGGACCGTCGATCGATCGTGAGTGATCCGACGCTGATTCCGTCGGCGTTGGAGGAGCTGACCCGCGTCTACAACACCGGCGGATCGAACACCCGGGTGGCCAAGCAGGCGGGCACGCTGAACGGCGTCGAGATCGAACCCGGCGACCGCATCTTCCTCGCCCGGGCCGCCGCGGATCGCCGGTTGGCGGAGGGGATCCAACTGGATCGCTCACCCAACCGGCACACCGCATTCGGATTGGGTGTGCATCGCTGTATCGGCTCCCACGTGGCCCGGGTGGAGATGCGCATCGCGCTCGAAGTGTGGCACGAGCGGATCCCGGAGTACTCGGTGACGCCGGGGTGGGTGCCGAGTCACCGCTACGGATCGTTCATGCAACAACTCCACAATCTGCCGCTGCGGTTTCCCGGACTGACGGATCAGTGAACAGCAGGATCAGCGGTCGACTCGGGTCGGCCGATAGCGAGGGAGTAGATCATGAATGACGATGCGCGACTGAGGTTTTCGATCGACACGGATATCTGCGCGGGGCACGGGCGTTGCTTCGTACTCGCGCCGGATGCGTTCGTTTCCGACGACGTCGGCTACGGCCAGGTGAACGAGCGCGCGTTCCCCAGTGGTGAACGGCGGGCCATGGACGACATCGCGTTCTCCTGCCCCGAGGGGGCGATATCGATTCGGGAAATCACCGGATAACTCGCGGTACGAGCCGGGTGCCGGAGGTTCACCGGCTGTCGGTTCCGAACGAAAACGGGTTGCCACGTCGATCGACGTGGCAACCCGTTCATCATCTGCCGGGCAGGATCACCTACGAGGTGATCACGAATCCGGGGTATCCGTTCTTGGTCAGATTCTTCAGCCGGTCCACGTATTCGTCGAGCGCGCCGACGTAGGCGAGATAGGTGCGCTTGCGCGGCTTGTTCGGGTCGTCGTCCGCGAGGTTGTCTCCGAAGAAGGCCGACTTGGTCTGTGCCATCAGACCTTTCATCGCGCGCTCCTGTACCTCGTCGGACCATTCGAGCTGTGCCTGCGGATCGGCCTCGACTCGCACGATGGACTCGTCGAAAATGTGCTTCGCGAAGTCCGTCATCCACTCCTGGACCTTCTCCGCGCAGCGCGGGCCGTTGCCGTGGCCGCCCTTGCCGTGCGGACCGCCCATGATGAACAGGTTGGGGAAGCCCGCCACCTGGACGCCCAGGTAGGTCACGGGACCGTCCGACCACGCTTCCTGGAGAGTCCGCCCACCGACGCCGGTGATATGGATCCGCTTGAGCGCACCGCTGAAGGCTTCGAAACCGGTGGCGAAGATGATCATGTCCGCGTCGATGTCACCGCTCTCGGTGCGCACACCGGTCTCGGTGATCTCCACGATGGGATTTTCCTTCAGCGAGACCAGGTCGACGTTCTCTTGGTTGAAGACCTCGTAATAGCCGCTCTCGCAGGGCACTCGCTTGGTGCCGAAATAGTGGTCGTTCGGGGTCAGGCGGGCGGCCGTCGCCGGATCGGAGACCCGCTCCTTGATTCGCTCGACCAGGAAGTCGCACCACTTCTGATTGGCTTCGGCGCTGGTGGCGATGTCGTTGGGCAGCCCCATCCACTTCGCGAAACCCGGTCCGTCCCATGCCTTCTGGAACCGCTCCTGGAGTTCTTCGGGGCTGTAGGCGGTAGTCGGCACCGGATCCCAGTCGTGCAGGAAGCCGCTGAAGGTGTGCTGCAGGTTCTCGAACATGTCGGGGTATCCGGCACGGATTTCGGCCATCCGCTCGGGCGTCATCGCCTGATTACGCAGCGGCACAGCCCAGTTCGCGGTGCGCTGGCAGACGGTGAGGTGCCCCGCGGTCTTCGCGACCTCGGTGATGGCCTGGATGCCGGTGGCGCCGGTACCGATGACGACGACCTTCTTGTTCTCGAAGGTCACGGTTTCCTTGGGCCACAGCGCGGTGTGATAGCTCTCGCCGCGGAACCGGTCGATCCCGGGAATGTGCGGGTAGATCGGCGCGGAGAGCACGCCGGTGCAGGTGATGACCAGCGGCGCGACGAAGGTCTTCCCGGTATCGGTCGTGACTTTCCAGGTGTTCGCCTGCTCGTCGAAAGTCATTGCGGTGACGCGGGTGTCGAACTCGATGTCGCGACGCAGATCGTAACGATCCGCCACCGTCTGGAAGTAGCGCTCGAGTTCCGGCTGGCCCGAGAAGAGTTCGCTCCAGTCCCAATCCTCGAGCAGGTCGGTCGTGAACGCGTACTGGTAGCTGTACGACTCGGAGTCCAGCCGGGCGCCGGGGTAACGGTTCCAGTGCCAGGTCCCGCCGACGTCGCTGCCGGCCTCGAGGACGCGGACCGACAGCCCTTCCTCACGCAGCAGGTGAAGCTGATACATGCCGGAAATTCCGGCGCCGATCACGAGGACGTCGAAGGTGGTCGCCTCCGTCGTGGTCGTCTCGGTCTCGGTAGCGGTCATTTGGAAACTCCTCTGGACACCTCGGCGTCGCTCCCCCATACGAGAAGCGGCCCTTTTCGTAGGCTAACTCTTCCATGGTTGTAACACAACTTGATCATTAATAAAAACTTCTTACGAATCGGTCGTGATCACGCGGAGGCCGTCTCCGGCCCGAGCAGCCAGCCGAGGCCGAGTTGGCCGATCAGTTCGCGCTTGATGACCTTGCCGCTCGCCGTGCGCGGCAGGAACTCGTGAATGATCGCGATCCGGACCGGAACCTTGAATTTCGCGAGCCGCTCGGCGGCATAGTCGCGCAGCTCATCGACGTCGACCGTGCTGTCGGTGTGCACGTGGACGATGGCGACGAGTTCCTCACCGAGGGTGGGGTGTGGTGCGCCCAGGGCCGCGGCCTCGATGACATGGGGATGACTGGACAGGCAGGCTTCGACTTCCGAGCAGTTGATGTTCTCCCCGCCGCGGATCACGATGTCCTTGACCCGGCCTACCAGGTAGACGAATCCGTCCTTGTCGACGCGGCCGATGTCGCCGGTGAAGAACCATCCGTCGCGGAAGTCGGGGCTGTCCGCGATGCCCGCGTATCCCCGGATGACTTGCGGGCCACGGAATGCGACCTCGCCTTCCTCGTCGACGCCCAGCAGTTCGCCGTTGTTGTCCATGATGCCGATCTCGGCCGTCGGGAGCAGTCGGCCGACGCTGGTCGGACGTTGTTCGAAGTCGGCGCCGGAGATCGCGACGACGCCCGAGGTCGTCTCGGTCATTCCGTATCCGGTGCGCGGCAAGATGTCCGGCCCCAGCACCTTCCGGGCTTCGGCGATCACTCCGAGTGGCGCTGCCGCTCCGCCCATACCGAGGACGCGGAGGGAACTCAGGTCCGCGCTGCCTTCGCGGGCCGCTTCCAGGAACGTCTGCACGATGAAGGGCGGCCCGGAGATCTCGTTGACCTTCTCCTGCTCGACCAGGCGGATCGCCTCGTGGGCGTCCCACTTGTACATCAGGATCAATGTCTGACCGGCGTAGAGGCTGTTGTACATGGTGTTGATTCCCGCGATGTGGAAGAACGGGAAGGTCACCAGCTTGCAGGAATGCGGGGCGGGGGAGACCCGGACCGGGCCGCCGTCCGCGGGGACATCGACCTTCACCGCCCGAATCAGCTTGTTGAGCAGCGATGCGGAGTGGTTGAGGTGGCTGTGTGCGGCCGCTTTCGGGCGTCCGGTGGTGCCCGAGGTGAACAGGATGGTCGAGATGTCGTCGGGGGAGACCTCGACCTCGGGAGCGTGGGATGACGCGGCCGGGCGTCGATCGGTGAGCAGATCCTCGTATGCGACAACGCCTTCGGTGGCCGGGCACCGCACGCCCACCAGTGTCGTGGCCGTCGCGCCGCCGGCGAATTCGAGGCCGCGCGCGAGCTCGACGCGTTCCCGATCGGCGAACAGTGCCACGGGTGCGGCCTCGACGACGAGCTCGGCCAGTTCGGGGCCTTTGAGCCAGGCATTGAACGGCACGGCGACCGCGCCCAGTAGTTGAATCGCACCGAAGATCATGACGAACTCGGGGTAGTTGCGCATGGCGATGCCGACTCGATCACCGGCGACGACCCCGTGCCGGTCCCGCAGCGCATGGGCCACCGCCGTCATCTCCGACCACAGGTCGTCGTAGGACCAGTATTCGTCGCGGTAGCCGATCGCACGGGCGCTGCCGTGGGTTCTCATCTCCGCGAAGGCATTTCGCAGTGTCCGAGGCTCGCGGTCGAAGACTTGGTACGTGTGTCCGTCCACCGTGCGGTCCTGGAGCGGGAACGCCGCTCCGGGGGTGGTCAGGAGTTCGAGTCGTTCTTTGTCGGACAACGCCATTGCGTCACGCCTCCCTTTCACTATTGTGTCATAGTAGCAAAGTGGCACAATTAGACGATAGATAGGGATGCGCGGCAGCTGCGGCGCCGCCGTATCAATCGTGCGCATGACGACAACGACAAGATTGGCTGGAGGCTCCGGCATGGAGGTGACGATCCCGCAGGGGACATTCCGTGGCGCGCGGGTCGGTGACGTGCTGACTTTCAAGGGGATCCCCTACGCGGCCGCGCCGGTCGGAGCGCTGCGCTTCGCGGCGCCGGAACCGCCTGTGCCGCATGAGGGCGTGCACGATGCCACGCGATACGGCCCGACCGTGTCGACCCCTCCGCAGCGATCGGCGGTCATCGACGCGCTGCTCCCGGACCCGGTTCGGCCTGGACGCAACGGGCTCAACCTCAACATCTGGACTCCGGGCACGGTCGGCAGTCGCCCGGTGCTGGTGTGGATCCACGGCGGCGGCTTCGCGACCGGCGCGGGCTCGACGACCGCCTTCGACGGCTCCGCCTTCGCCCGCAGCGGTGTAGTGGTGGTCACCATCAATTACCGATTGGCCGTCGAGGGCTTTCTGCTGCTGCCGGACCAGGTCGCCAACCGTGGTCTGCTCGATCAGCTCGCCGCACTGGACTGGGTGCGCGCGAATATCGCGTCGTTCGGCGGCGATCCCGAGCGCGTCACCGTCGCCGGGGAGTCCGCCGGAGCGATGAGTGTGCTGACCCTCTTGGCGATGCCGCGGAGCGAAGGGCTGATCCGCCGGGCGATCTCGCAGAGCGGGGACGGCCATCACGTCCACACCGCGGAGGTCGCCTCGATCGTCACCCGGGAGCTCGGCATCGAACTGGACTTGGAGCCGACGGCCGCGTCGCTGGATACTGTTCCGGTCGAGACTCTCCATCAGGCCACCAATACGGTGATCGGGCGGCTCAGCGCCGGTAAGGACCCTCGATTCGCGCCGTTCACCCGTCTGGTGCTGCAACCGGTCATCGATGGCGACACTCTGCCTCGGCACCCTGTCGAGGCCGCCCGCGCCGGTGCGAGCAGCACGGTGGATCTGCTGCTCGGGTGGAACGGGCAGGAGTACGGTCTGTTCTCCGCGCCGACGGGCTTGGCGGACACCATGACCGACGAGATGCTGCACGGCACGGTGGCGCGCTTGGGTGTCGACGCGGGAGCCGTCATCGCCGCCTACCGCGAGCATCTGCCTGCGGCTGGGCCCGCGGATCTTTTCGTCGCGATCCAGTCCGACTGGTTCTGCCGGGTGCCCTCGATTCGCTACGCGGAGGCGCGTCACGCCGCGGGATCGTCCGCATATGTATACGAGTTCGCCTGGCAGCCGGGCACATTCGACGGCAGGCTCGGCGCTTGCCACACCATCGAGATCCCCTTCGTCTTCGACACTCTCGCCGATCCGTGGGGGAAGCAGCTCAGGGGAGCGGACGCACCCCAGGCGCTGGCCGACGTCGTTCATTCGACCTGGGTGAGATTCATCGCCGGTGGCGATCCGGGCTGGCCGGTCTACGACGACGGCCGTCGGGTGCGCCGTATCGAAACCGAGAGCGTGACGGTCACAGATCCCGATGCTTACCGGCGCCGGATCTGGGAGCAGAGGCTCTGATGGTGTGACTTCCATCCTAGTTGTGGAAGAAAGTCGATGGACGAGGCGTCCACCGGCCCTCGGTGAGATTTAATCGTGTTCAGTACTATGATATAACTATCCTAGATTATGGTTTTGGGTGTTTGTCGCAACGACGTGCGTTCGTCGCAACGTCGGGGGCGCAGAACGGAGACGTGGGAATGCAGCAGCCATTGCGGGTGGCGGTAGTCGGCGCCGGGATGTCGGGACTGTTTCTCGGTTACCACCTGAAGCAGGCCGGTCTGGACTTCACGATCTACGAGAAGCGCGACGCCGCCGGTGGCACCTGGGACACCAACACCTACCCGGGGTTGCATGTCGACGTGCTGACCCGCAACTACGAATTCCCGTTCGCGCGCAGCTTCCATTGGACCAAGCGCTACGCGCCGGGCTCCGAGGTGCGGTCCTACCTCCAGGGCTTCGCGCGCAATCAGGATCTGTTGCCGCACATCCGTTTCGGCTCCGAAGTCGAAGCGGCCGTCTGGGAGGACGGCGCGTGGCAGGTCACCCTCGCGGACGGCTCGGCCGCGACGTTCGACATCGTCGTGGCGGCCTCCGGATTCCTCCGGATGCCCTCGGTGCCGAAGGTGCCCGGCGCGGAAACCTTCCGCGGCCGCGCCTTTCATTCCTCGCAGTGGGATCACTCGATCGACCTGTCGGATCGCTCGCTGCGGTACGGGGTCGTCGGTACCGGATCCAGTGGGGTGCAGATCACTTCGGCGCTGGGCAAACTCGGCAACGAGGTCACCCACTTCATCCGGACGCCGCAGTGGATGCAGGTGAAGGACAATCCGCCGTACTCGCTGTGGGAGCGGATCCAGCTGCGCATTCCGCGGCTGGCGGCTCGCTACGACAAACGCATGGCGGCACAGCGTGTGCGGACCGACGGCAACGAGACGTGGCGTCTGGTGCCGGGGCCCGACCGCGAAGAGATGAAGCGGCGCTTCCTGAAGATGCTGCACGACGAGATCCCCGATCCCGAGCTGCGCGCGAAGTTCACCCCGACCGAGCCGCTCGGCGTCAAGCGCATCGCCAAGACGCCGGACTACTACCGCGTGGTGCAGCAGCCGAACGTGCACCCGGTCTTCGGCGGGATCCAGCGGGTCGAGCCCAACGGAATCGTGGACGAGTCCGGGACCCTGCACGAACTGGACGTGATCATCTGGGCAACCGGATTCGACGCCCACGCGTACATGCGCCCGATGAACGTGGTGGGCCCCGACGGCGGGACGCTCGACGAGGCATGGAGCAAGGGTGTCGCGGCGTTCCGGGCGATCGGTGTGCCGGAATTCCCGAACTTCTTCCTACTGTGCGGACCGTTCGCCCCGGTCAACTCCCTCTCGATCCCGACGACGCTCGCGCACGAAGTCGGTTATCTGATGCGGCTTTTCGACGTGATCGCCCGGACGAAGCGCGGCTACGCGCCCACGCAGCAGGCGACCGACGCCTTCCTGCAGAAAGTGCTGGACGCGCTGCCCGGCACGACCTACTCCGAAGGCAAGAACTGGTACAGCCAGACCGTCGGCGTTCCGGTCATCTGGCCGTTCACCCGGGCCGAGCACGAGGCGCAGTACGAGAAGCTGGAGATGAGCGACTTCGACGAGTATCCGCTGGCCGCGTCGAAGCCGCGGGAACGGTCGCGCTGATGACATCGGATCAGGTCCCGGCCTCTCGTTCGCGCGTGATCGACGCTCAGATCCACGTGTGGAAGGCCGCTACGCCCGAACGTCCCTGGCCGGCGGACGCGATCGAACCGCAGCGCGCGGTCCCGCTCGAGGTCCCGGAGGTCCGGGAGTCGATGGCCCGCGCGGGCGTGAGCGCCGCGCTGCTGCTCGCGCCGACCTGGGAGGGCTCTCGCAACGACTACGTGCTGGCCGCCGCCGCGGCCGAACCCGCGCGGTTCGGGGCGATCTGCCGTTTCGCGACCGGCGACCCCGGGGCGGTCGAGGAGCTGGCGCACTGGCGAGATGTGCCCGGCCGCTTGGCAATTCGGATGTCACTCAACCGGGGCGATGTCGCGGGCACCCTGGAACGTGCGACCTCGAGCGGATTCTTCGCCGCCGCACAGGAATTCGGCGTTCCGCTGAGCATCTACGCACCCGGCCGGTACGACCTCTACGCGCACCTGGCTCGCACGTATCCGGGCCTGCGGATCGCGGTCGATCACGCCGCGGTCGAGAACGCCGAGCGGCCGCTGGTCGAGGCGATCGAACCGTTGCTCGCGCTCGCCGAGTATCCCGGGATCGCGGTGAAGGCTTCGGCGCTGCCGTGTTTCGTCCGCGAGCCCTATCCCTTCCCGTCCATTTCGTCGGCCGTCTACCGGTTGGTCGAGGCGTTCGGCGCCGATCGAGTCTTCTGGGGCTCGGACCTGTCCCGGCTCCCGGTGCCCTACGAGCAGCTGGTGGATGTCTTCGTGCAGCACACCCCCGAGTTGACCACTCCCGAAAGGGATCTCGTCCTCGGGGAGGCCATCGCGGCATGGCTCGGCTGGCCGGAGGCGGCCTGACATGTCCCAGACGTCGCAGCGGTGGTTCGCGCGCCGCGCTCATCACGGAGGAGCAGAATGACCTCATCGGAAACAGCCGGAAACGGTGGCTCGCTCGCCGGGGTCCGGGTCATCGAAGTCGGTGATCAGCAGGGCGAATACTGCGGTCTGGTGCTGGCCGGTCTCGGCGCCGAGGTGATCAAGGTGGAACCGCCCGGCGGCAGCCCGACGCGTGCGCTCGGCCCGTTCGTGGACGACACCCCCGACCCGGAACGGTCGCTGCACTTCTGGGCGTACAACCGGGGCAAGCAGTCGATCGTTCTCGACCTCGACACCGCCGAGGGACGCGGCGACTACGAACGTCTCGTCGCGGCGGCCGACATCGTCCTGGATTCGACCCCGCTGGGCTACCTGGACGGTCTGGGCCTGGGCAGCGCCGAGTTGCGCGCCCGCCACGAGCGGCTGATCTACGGCCGGATCACCCCCTTCGGCGAGACCGGGCCGCAGGCCCATCTGAAGTCTTCGGACCTGGTGCATCTCGCGCTCGGCGGCGTGGTGATGAACAACGGCTACGACCCGGATCCCAAGCTGGTCTACGACACTCCGCCGATCGCGCCGCAGCTGGGCCACTCGTACGCCATCGCCGGTGAGCAGATGGCGTTCACTCTGGTCGCGGCGTTGAGCGTGCGGAACCGGACCGGGCACGGACAGCACCTGTCGTGCGCGATCCACGAGGCGGTGGCCAAGAACACCGAGGGCGACCTGATGTCGTGGGTCGCGCTGCGCACGCCGTTCAACCGGCAGACGTGCCGTCACTCGGCGCCGAACGTCTCGCGTCATCGCACCATCTTCAGCACCAAGGACGGTCGCTGGTACCTGGCCATGACGCGAAATGCCAAGCTGCTCGGGCCTTTCCTGGACGAGTGGGGCGTCGGCGGCACCATCAGCGACGGGAGCGAGGAGACCGAGAAGGACTCCCGCGTGCTGCCCGGCATGGAGGGCGGCGCGGCCAGCAATATGGACGTCGTCGAGCAGACCATGCGGCGGTACATGTTCGACTCGGTTCCGTGGCGGGAAGCCCAGCAGGCCGGGCTGATGTGGGTTCCGGTGCGCAAACCGCACGAGAGCGCGCAGGACGAGCACTGGCTCGAGCGCGAGACCTACACCGATGTCGAACATCCCGAACTCGGCAAGTCCCTCCGCTACCCGACGAGCAAATGGGTGACCCAGGGTTCGAACTGGGTCACCGGCCGCCGCGCGCCGCTGCTCGACGAGGATCGGCGCTCGATTCTGGAGATCGCGCCCCGCACGCCCGCGAAGCCGCTGTACCTGCCGCGTGTCGAGAGTGAACGACTCTCCCCGCACGGTCTTCCCTTTGCGCTGCAAGGGATTCGGGTGCTCGACTTCACCTGGATGCTGGCCTCCGCCGGTGCCACTCGGTTCCTGGCCGCGCTCGGTGCCGACGTCATCAAGGTCGAGTGGCACAAGAACCTCGATCCGCGCCGAGGCGGTGCGCCGGTCGGCGGGCGGGAGGCGCGCGAGCGCGCGACCGGACCGGTGCCCTCGCGCTGGCCCGCCGATCAGGGCGGTCCGGTCGGTGCGCAGTACAACAACAAGAACCCCGGCAAGCGGGGTATCTCGCTCAACGTCAAGCATCCCGAGGGTCTGCGCCTGGCCAAGCGCATGGTCGCCGAGTCGAGCATCGTCGCCGAGGGTTTCTCGCCCGGCGTGATGGAGGCGTGGGGCCTGGGTTACGACGTGCTGCGGGAGATCAATCCGAAGATCATCTACGCCAAGCAGTCCGGTATGGGCAGCAAGGGTGTCTACGGACGGTTCAGGACGGTCGGCCCTGTGGCGCAAGCGTTCTCGGGCATCTCCGAGATGAGCGGCCTGCCGGACCCGTTCCCGCCCGCGGGATGGGGCTACTCCTATCTCGACTGGTACGGCGCGTACAGCTTCGCGCTCGCCCTGCTCACCGCGGTCTACCACCGCGAGATGACCGGCGAAGGGCAGTGGATCGACGCCTCGCAGTGCGAGGTGGGCCTGTTCCTCGGTGCGGTTCCGCTGCTGGATCACGGCGTCAACGGCCGGGTCTACGAGCGTGCCGGTAACCGGTCGCCTTATTCGACCGCGGCCCCGGAGGGCATCTACCGGTGTGCGGGCGACGATCGGTGGATCGCGATCACCTGCGCCGGTCAGGACGAATGGGAGCGGCTGGCGAAGGAGGCCGGTCACCCCGAATGGCTGGAGCGGACCGAATTCGCGACATCCGAAGCGCGGCAACAGAACAGGGCCGATCTGGACGCGCTGATCGGCTCGTGGACCGCGGAGTGCGAGCGGTACTCGCTGATGACGCGCCTGCAGGACGTCGGGATCGCCGCCGGTGTGGTGCAGACGGCCGAGGATCGGGTCGAACGTGATCCGCAACTGCGCGCGCTGAACTGGCTCACCGAACTGGACGCGACCGACTTCGGCCGCTGGCCCGTCGCCGCGCCCTCGGTGTCGCTGAGCGACAACCCGCAGTACATCGGCGGTCCGGTGGGCCGGGCCGCGCCGACCTACGGCGAGCACAACTACCAGGTCTACGAGGAGTTGCTCGGCCTGTCCAAGGACGACGTCGACGGGCTCGCCGCCGAGGGGGTGATCTGATCCATGGCCGACTCCTCGCACACGCCGGGCGCGATTCGCGGTCGCAGCGCGGTCGTCGCCGTCGGCAACACGCTGCAAGGCGAGCTGCCGGGTATCGCACCCGACGAGGTGGCCGTCGAGGCGCTGCGCATCACGCTCGCCGACGCCGGTATCGACAAGTCCCGGATCGATGGCCTGATCACCTGTAAGTCCTACGGCGGGTTCGGGATCGACACCGAGATCGGTCGTCTCGCCGGGCTCAATCCCGCCTACAGCGCCACGCTCGACTACGGCACCTGCAATTTCTCCTTGCACCTGGCCGTCGCGGCGATCGACGCCGGCTTGGCTTCCACGGTCGCCATCGTCTACGGGACCAATCAGCGCAGTGCCGGGAATCGGTTCGCGTATCCGCTGGGCCGGCAGGACGACGCGACGGTCAACGGTTTCCTCAATGTGGCGGGCATCGGCGGTATGGCGTTCCGGCGTCATCAGAAGCTCTACGGCACAACCGAAGCCGATCTCGGGCAGATCGCGGTCTCGCAGCGCAAGTACGCCCAGGAGAATCCGCTGGCGATCTTCCGCGATCCGCTGACGATCGATGACTACCTCGCCTCGCCGTATCTGGTTGCGCCCCTTCGTCGTGCCGATCTGTGCATGATCTCCGACGGCGGCGCCTGCCTGATCGTCGCGCGGGAGGACATCGCGCGGGAACTGACCGACAAACCGGTCTACGTTATGGGCATCGCCCAGCAGACCGGTCTGCGTGACCGGCAGAACGCCGACCAGTGGATGCGTCCGTGGCTGGGGCAGGTCGCCGAGCGGATCTTTCCCGCTGCCGGGGTGGACCGATCCGCGGTAGACGCGCTCTACATTCAGGACCCGACCAGCGTGTGGGTGATGCAGATGCTCGAGGCGTTCGGCTTCGTCGAGCCCGGGGGCGTGGGCGAGGCGTTCACCTCCGGCGCGATCGGATATGGCGGCAAGCTGCCGCTCAACACCAACGGCGGGCAGCTCTCCGAGGCTTATATGTGGGGTTTCCTGCACCTGTGCGAGCTGGTCCGGCAGATGCGCGGCGAGGCCGGTGCGCGTCAGCTCGATGACGTCCGAGTCGCCCAGTACTGCTCCACCTTCGGAATGATGAAGGCCGCCAGCACGATCTTCGCCAAGGAGGTCGTCGCATGACCAGCCCGGCTCCCTACGGTCTCACCGGTGACGATCAGCCGTTCTGGGACAACGCCCGGGAAGGGCGGTTGGTGTTCCAGCGCTGCGACGAGTGCGCCTACGTCCGCTGGCCCGCCGCCGGTGTGTGCCCGGAATGCCTTGCGCGGCAATCGACCTGGACCGAGGTCGAGGGCACCGGCACGCTGTGGAGTTTCGTCGTCTACCACCGCGCCTACGCCGCGGACCTGAAGGAACAGATCCCGTATCCGGTCGCGCTGGTCGAACTCGACTGCGGCGTGCGGCTGCTGGGCCGGTTGGTCGACATGGATCCCGGCGACGCGGTGGTGGGCATGCCACTGACCGTGCGCTACCGGGAGGTCGGCGAGCACGGGGTGGTGCCCGCGTTCGGTCCGGCGGACTGATTCGGCCGAATCGGCCGGATCGCCCCTACTTACTTGATATACATAATTACAAAATAACTTTGACAGGAGTTGGTCATGGGTGACAACAGCAGACTGGACCTGATCGCGGACAAGCTCGAGCTCACCGAGCTCGTCGCCCGGATCGCGCGGGCGGTCGACCGGAAGGATCGCGAAGGCATCCTCGCCTGCTACGCGGAGAAGTCCTTCGACGACCACGGACGGTTCCGGGGCGGCCGTGACGAATTCGCCGAATTCATCGTCAACAACCCGGGATTCACCACGGCGTCGCCGTTCCTCTATCACCTGATGGGGCAGTCGACCTTCGACGTCGAGGGTGATGAGGCGTACGGCGAGACGTACTTCGCGTACTGGATGCAGACCACCCCGGACACGCTGTACCAGTCCATCGGCCGATACGCCGACTACTTCCAGCGCATCGATGGCCGCTGGCAGCTGGTCTATCGCCGTGTCGTGATCGACTGGGACGGCACCGTTCCCGCCACCAACGCCGTGCCGGGCGGTCACTTCCGGGGTACGCGGGACAAGAGCGATCCGACCTACACCCGTCTCACCTGGCCGGAGCACTCGGAACACAAGACGTCGATCGGCTGACGGGTAGTCCCCGGAGCACGAACAGGAGTTGTCGCCGTGAGCCATGACCGGAGCCTGGCCGACCGAATCGAAGCCCTCGAGGCTCGGCTCGCCGTCCTCGAGGACGAGAAAGCGATCCGGGAACTCCTTGCCAGATACGGCTATTACGCCGATGCTCAGCTCGACGACGAGTACTTCGGGCTGTTCACCGAGGACTGTGTGATGGACGTGTCGACCGATCGCGAGCCCGATCCATACGCCATCGTTCGCTGGGAGGGCCTGGCGGAGATGAAGAACTTCCTCTCCGTCCGCAGCGCCGCACACGGAGACGGATTCGTCGGCCGCAGCCTGCATATGCAGGGCAACAATCAGTCGATCACGGTGCGGGGCGATGCGGCCGTCGCCAACAACTACTCGTTCATCCTGCACCAGGACGGTCTCGATATCCGGCTGGTCAGCGCGTCCATCAACGAATGGCACCTGCGCAGGGTCGACGGCCGCTGGCAGGTCGCCGAACGTAAGCGCCGCATGGTGGGTGCGCCCGACACGGCGCGGATACTGCGGGCGAGCGAGTGATACCCGCGTCCCGTCCCGGACGGTGACATACCGATGCCTGAAACCAGTAGAACCGCTCTGGTCATCGGTGGAACCGGACCTACCGGCCCGCACATCGTCAGCGGGCTGGCCGAGCGCGGATACGAGGTCGTGGTCCTGCACCGTGGTTCGCACGAACTCGCCGAGCAGGACGACCTCGAGCACATCCATGCCGACCCGCATTTCCGTGAATCGATCGAGCAGGCGCTGGGCTCCCGCCGCTTCGATCTCGTGATCGCCACCTACGGGAGATTGCGGCATGTCGCCGACGCAATCGCCGGTATGTGCGAGGCGTTCATCGCCGTGAGCGGTTTGCCGGTCTATCCCGGCTATCACGAACCCGGGCGACTCGTTCCCGCCGGACTTCCTGTTTCGGCTGATGAGTTCGCGTCCGACGTCGCCCGCCCGCCGGTGGACATCGAGTCCGATGGTGAGCGGTTCTCTCGTCTCATCCACGAGTCCGAACGCCATGTATTCGATCTGCACCGTCGGGAAGCGTTCCGCGCGACGATCTTTCGCTACCCGTCGATCTATGGGCCGCGGCAGCTGTACCCGCGGGAGTGGTCGATCATCAAGAGGATCATGGACGGTCGGCGGCAGTTGATCGTTCCCGACGCGGGGCTGTCGATACTGATGCGCTGCGCCGCCGAGAACGCCGCCGGTTTCCTCATGGCGGCGGTCGACAACCCGGAGCGGGCCTCGGGGCAGGTTTTCAATGCCGGCGATCTGCGGCAGTACAGTCTGGCGCAGTGGATCGAGATGACGGCCGCGGCGATGGAACGGACGATCGAGATCGTCTCTGTCCCATGGGAGTTCGCTGGACCCGGGCGTGGGCTCTTTCCGTTGGCGCACACCGCCCATGTCCTCGTCGATGTGCACAAGGCCATCGACCGGCTGCACTACACCGAAATCGTCCCGGCCCGGGAGGCGCTCGGCGCGACCGTGCGCTGGTACCTGGACCATCCGCCGGGAAAGAAGGTGGTGGACAACATGATCGACGCCTTCGACTACGCAGCGGAGGATCGCGTGATCGCCGCGTACGGCGAGGCGATGTCAGGACTGCGTGTCATGCAGTCCGAGGCGACCGTGGCCGCGCACCCGTACCCGCACCCCGAACGAGCCGGCGCCGCCGATCATCGGCAGCGGTAGCAATCAGCCGCGGTCCGTCCTCGGTGAGATCCTTCAGCGGGAGATCTCGTCCGTAACCCGTCGACGCTCACGCCATTTCAAGGAGATCGACCTGTTGTAGATGCGCCATCCGTCGCTGGTGCGGCGCAACCGGTCGGAGTAGGAGCCGCCACCGGAGACGCGGATGATCTCACCGGGCGTGTCCGTGCGACGACCGGTCTCCATCTGGTAATCCGAGAACGCCTGCGCCTCATCGCCTTTGATCTCGATGACGGTGTTGATCAACGGGTGCTGCGCGAACAGCCAGGCGGGGTCGGGCACGGACAGCCGCGCCTGCATCTGGGCAGGGGTCTCGCGTTTGCCGCCCATCGGGGTGAAGTCGATGATCGCGTCGTCGGTGAAGGCCAGTTCCCATGCTTCCCAGCGTCGTTCATCGAGTCCGTACGCGTAGGCGCGCAGCGCGGCCTCGATCTCGAGTCGGTCCTGTAGCACGTTGATGTTGTGGTTCATAACCTCGTCTTCGAGCATAAACTCCATTACAACATAATTTGTGCATGATAGTATGACGATCTCGATTGTCTTGCCGGAGTGACGTATTCGACAGGATCTGCCGCGATCGAGCACGGCAATCTGCCCCGGCCGCTGCGCCGGATCGCACTGTTTTCGAAAGAGATCCACGCTATGTATCCAGACGAGGCCTCATCACAACGAGTACGTCAGGCCCGCCGGGTGGCACTGTCCAGCTATCTCGGCACGATGATGGAGTACTACGACTTCCTGCTCTACGGGTCAGCCGCGGCGCTGGTGTTCAACAAGGTCTTCTTCACCGACCTGAGTCCGCTGGTCGGCACCATCGTGTCGCTGGCGACCCTGGCCACCGGCCATTTCGCCCGGATCGGTGGCGCAATCCTGTTCGGGCACTTCGGTGATCGTCTCGGCCGCAAGACGGTGATGGTCACGACGATGACGATCATGGGCTTGTCCAGCGGGATCATCGGCCTACTGCCCACCTACGCGCAGGTCGGCAGTCTCGCACCGGTACTGCTGGTGCTGCTGCGAGTGATCCAGGGGATCGCGGTGGGCGGTGAGTACGGCGGTGCGGTGCTCATGACTACCGAGCACGCCCGGGACGGGCGGCGCGGCCGGTTCGGCAGCGCGGCCGCGATGGGAGCTCCCAGCGGATCGGTGCTGTCGTACGGGATCATGTTCCTGGTGGCGTCCCTGCCGACGCCGGACCTGGTGTCCTGGGGCTGGCGAATTCCGTTCCTGGGGAGTTTCGTGCTGCTGGGTGTCGGGCTGTACTTCCGATCCCGCGTGCCGGAGAGTCCGCTGTTCGTCCGTCAGCGGTCCGAGAGCCGACCTGTCATGCCGATCGTCGCCCTGGTGCGGAGGTACCCGCGCCACGTGGTTCAGGCCGTGTTCTTCCAGGCCGGAGCCTATTGCGGCCAAGGGGTTTTCGGCGTCTTCATCATCTCGTACGCGCCGCATGCCGGTTTCTCGGCGAAAACAGCGTTGCTGGCGGTCACCTTCGCGCAGATCGCGGCCATCGCGACGACGCCGTTCTATGCGACGCTGTCGGACCGCGTCGGGCGTAAACCGGTCGTGCTGGGCGGGATCATCGCCACCGCGCTGTTCACCTACCCCTGTTTCCTGCTCGTCGACACGGGCTCGACCGTGGCGGTCGTCGCCGCGCTGTTCGTGTATTTCGCCGCGATCAACACCTGCGTGATGGCCGTGGCTCCGGTCCTGCTGACCGAGCTGTTCCCCACCGAGATCCGCTACACAGCGGTGTCGACCACCTATCAGATCGCCCAGGTGCTGGGCAGCGGACTGTCTCCGCTGGCCGCGGCCGCGATCTTCGCCGCCACGGGTGGCACGAGCGCGGTGTGGGTCGCGGTCTTCATGATCGCCGCGGCCGTGGTGAGTGGTGGGTTCGCCTGCTTCCTGCCGGAGACCCGCACGAGCGACCTCGCCGCGGCTACACCGTCGGCCGCGGACTCGTCGCGGCGGAATCCGAACTCGTCGGCCGCGGTCGGCCTCGCCGAGTAGTCATCGCGGCATACGTCGCGACTCGAGTCCCGGTGCCGTCGGCTGGGTGCGTGCGTTCAGTGTGCTGAACGCACCCGCCCATGACCGCGTCGAGTACGTTGCGGCGGATCGAACACCACCGATTCGGAATGTCGCCTCGTCGGATCGACCCGCCGCACCGAAGTCAGCTCACGACCAGTCGACGCTGAAGTACTGCGTCTCCAGGAACTCCTCCAGTCCGGCTCGGGCGCCCTCGCGGCCCAGGCCGCTCTGCTTCATACCGCCGAACGGGGCCGAGGGGTCGGACACCAGACCGCGGTTGATGCCGATCATTCCGGAGTCCAGCGCCTCCGCGATACGCACTGCCCGCTGCAATTCGCCCGCGTAAACATATGCGGCCAAACCCATTTCGGTACGGTTCGCCTCCCGGATCACCGCTGCCTCGTCGGTCCAGGCGACGAGCGGGGCGACCGGGCCGAAGATCTCCTGAAGTACGACGTCCGCGTCGGCGGGAACATCGACCAGAACGGTCGGCGGAAAGAAGAATCCGGTGACCCCGTCGGCCACGGTCGCCTGCCGCGCGATCCGGGCACCCTTCGCGACGGCGCCGTCGACGAGCGCGGTCACCTCCTCGACGGCCTTGGCCGAGATCAGCGGGCCGATATCCGCTCCCGCCGCGGCCGGGCCGACGGTCAGCTTCTCGACCGCGTCACCGAAACGCCGGGCGAAGTCATCGATGACGTCCGCGTGGACATAGAAACGATTCGCGGCGGTGCACGCCTGGCCGCCGCCGCGGAATTTGGCGATCATCGCACCCGCGACGGCGGCATCGAGGTCGGCGTCCTGCGTGACGATGAACGGTGCGTTTCCGCCGAGCTCCATCGAGGCGTTCACGACTCGGTCGGCGGCCTGGTGCAGCAGGACACGTCCTACTTCGGTCGACCCGGTGAAGGAGATCTTGCGTACTCGCTGGTCGGCCAGCCATGTGCCCACTACCGCGCCGGATGTCCGGGTCGGCACGATGTTCACGACCCCGTCGGGCACCCCGGCGCGGGTGAGCAGCCGAGCGATGGCGAGGGCGGTCAGGGGCGTTTCCGACGCGGGCTTGAGCAAGGTCGTGCACCCCGCCGCGAGAGCGGGTGCGAGTTTGCGGGTTGCCATGGCGGCGGGGAAGTTCCACGGTGTGACCAGGGCGGCGATTCCGACCGGCTTGTGGGTCACGATCGTCCGGGTGCCACCGGCGGGCGACGATCCGAAACCGCCGCCGCTGCGAACGCATTCCTCGGCGAACCATCGGAAGAACTCGGCGGCGTATCCGACCTCACCGCGCGCGTCGGACAGCGACTTGCCGTTCTCGGCGGCGATCAGGGCCGCGAGCTCTTCGCGGTCCTGCGTCATCAATTCGAAGGCGCGACGCAGGATCTCGGATCTTTCGCGAGGCGGCGTCGCGGCCCAGCCCGGCAGGGCGTCGGCGGCCGCGTCGACGGCGCTGTTCGCGTCGGCCACATCGCCGTTGGAAACGGTGGTGATAACGCTGCGATCGGCCGGGTTGTGGACGGGGAACTCGCCCGCCCCGCCCTGGCGCCACCGGCCGCCGATGAGGACGTCAGCGGCCGGGCCGGAATTTCCTAATTGTGCAGTAACCATGCTGACTATTATGTCTAACTTGGCTGCAGATGTATAAGGACGCTAGGTAAGTGGGGCTTGCGATCGGCGTGACGAGCCCGGTCGCACGGCGCGGTCCTATCGATGGTCGCGGCTGAGTTCGCAGGCGCCGGCCGGTCCGATATCGGCATACAGCTGTGTGGCCAGTCCGAGTAGATCCTCGGCCGAGACCACGCCGCGGTCCACATCGTGTGACGGGGCATAGCCCGCTTGGGCCAGGGCCGTTCCGCCGATCTCGGAGAGGCGATGGGCCGTGTCCCACACGAGTTCGCGCCAGCTGAGCCAATTCAGCGCGTCATTGTCCATCGGTGCGGCCGGGAGCAGGTAAGCGGCTTGTTGCGCCAGGTCTCGGATCTGTTCGATCTTCATGGGCGTGCTCCTCGGTCTCGCTGACGTTCACCGCCTGTGACGGTAGTCACGGCCCAAGATCATGTCAAGTGATGCTATTGACACGATACCTGGCGGCGGAAGCGGCTCGTCGGACTTGTATTCTGAGGCGACCATGGACAAGCAGACCGAAACAGTGGCCGCTGCGCTGGAACGCCTGGCGATCACGCTCGGCGAGAACGGCGCGGTTCCGGTCGGCGAACTCGTGCGGGCCCTCGAGCGCGCGGCGGAGCGACTCCGGCTTCGTTACGAGCCGTCCGAGGCGCCACCCGACCTGGTGACACAGGCGGAGGCATCGCGTGTCGTCGGGGTCAGTCGCCAGGCGGTCAATCAGTGGGTGCGCAAAGGCACGTTGCGGATCTACGAATCGGGCAGTGCGGGGGGGCGGAGCAATCCGCGAGTGTCGCTGTCCGAGGTCGCGATCGCGGCCAACCGGCGGGCGCCGGCGGCGTTCTCACCGGTCGCCCGCCGCGAGTTGATGGACTTCCTCGAGCGCATCCGCGGCATCGGGGCGCGAGATCTCGCCCGCAGCCTGCGCGACTCGCTGACCGAGGATTCCGGCACCGGCGACTATTCGCACGGTTCCCAAATCCTGCAGGAGTTCGTCGTCGCGGCGATGGAAAGCGGCGACCGCAAGCGCGAATTCACCGCCGAGGGGGTACGGCGCCTCGCCGATCTGCGTCCCGAGTTCGTCCTGGACACCACCACCGATTTCGGGGGGCTCGCCGAATCTCTGGGGTTGCTGGTGCATTCCTCTGTCGGCGTATCCGGATTCGATTCCGCGGCAACGGCATTACTGGGTCTGCTGGGGGTGGCCACTGTCGGTACCCGATTCTGCGGTGACGATACGGCGGTCGCGCACACGATCGCCGACGCCGCCCGAGAGGTATGGGGTGAGGATTGGACGGCCCGGCTCTATGACGCCGTGTCCAGCGTCGGCGGGCTTCGCCCCCCGCCGCTGGTCCGTTATACGGCGTCGCTGACCTACCTGGACAACAACCGTTTTCTGCGTCAGGCGCAGAGTTCCGGCGTGACGATCGCGTACGCGCGGGGCCCGGGAGCGGTTCTGCCGCAACGTTTCTACGGAGCGCCGATTCACAACGACATCCTGCGTGGCAGTCGGCTCGACGGCCCGGTCTGGGCCTTCACGAAGGACGCCGCCGCCGCGGTCGGGCGGCCCACGCGCAATCCGAGTGCGGTCAATCCTTTCCGAGTCTTCAATTACGAGTACGGCCTGCTGGACGGCTCGATACACGGGATCAGGCGATACTGCTTCTCCACGGCCGATGCCCGAGCTGAGTTGACGACCACGTTGGGCGCGCTGCCGTCGGCGCAGCGCAAGCTGTATCTGAGCACCGCCGTCGAGACGCTGGCTCGCACCCTCGCCCAACCATTCATCGAGTTGGTCGCCATCGACGCCGAAGAAGACTTCGACTGGTGGAAGGACCATCTCATTCGCGCCTCGGAGCGTGAGATTCTCATCGGGCTCCGAGACGACGACGCCCGCCGCGTTTCGCACGCGCTGCTGGTGCAGACGAATACGCTGCCGAGTGTCGTGGAGGCGGCGGATTCGGACAGCGCGCTGCGCGACCGCCTGCGCATCTATGTCAAGAATCTGGAATTCGACGTGATCGAGGCGCGGTATGCCGACGACCTTCGCCGCGGCACGGCCCGCATGCTGAAAGCCGGTGGGCAGTCGCTCACCGAGGACGAGAGCTACGCGATCGCGAAGACCGAGATCGACTCGCTCCTGGCCTGATTGTGGTGTCCGACGCCACGTACGGCCTACCAATAATGCTGATGTAAGCTTGCTGAACATGTTTGCGTGGTCGAAATCCGCCGTTGATCGGTAGCTGATATGCCGCGCGACAAGAAGGAAGGGGCCGACGTCACGATGCGAAACGGCGGTATCAGCGTCCGAGCCCGGTGGGTGTCGGTCGTCCGATGAGCTGGCTCGACCGCAGTACCGAGTCCGTCGTGGTGGACGGGGCCCAGATCCGGTATCGCCGTTTCGGCCGTCCCGGCGGGACGCCGATCGTGTTGGTGCACGGCGGTGCGGCGCACGCGGGATGGTGGATCCACGTCGCTCCTGTGCTGGCGGCGGATCACGACGTGGTCGTGATGGAGCTGTCGGGGCACGGTGACAGTGCGCATCGGACGTCGTACTCCGCGCAGTCGTGGAGCGCTGAGATCGCGGCCGTCGTGGGCAGACTCGGAGCCGGTCCGGTCCATGTGGTGGGGCACAGCATGGGAGGTCTGGTCGCCATGCTGGCGGCGGCGGAGTATCCCGAGGCGGTACGGTCCTTGCTGCTGATCGACAGTTCCGTGGTGAGCAGGCCGGTCCTGCGGCCGCTGTCGCGTCAGGTCTTTCATTACCGCTCGCACGCGGAAGGGATTGCCCGCTTCCGGCTGCGTCCGCGGGGCACGATCGCGGACGACGAGACGCTGGCCCGTATTGCCGCCGCCGGCTTGCGGGAGGACGCCGAGGGCTGGCGCTGGAAATTCGATCCTTATGCGATGGGGCGCATTCCGCGGGACGAGCTGGACGCCGCGACGTCGGGGATCCGGTGCCGGGTGGAGTTCCTCTACGGCGAACACAGTGAGCTGGTGGACCAGACGACCGTTGATCATCTGTCCGCCGTGCTGGGCCGCGACGTGCCGTGTCGTATCGCGCCCGGCGCGTACCACCATGTACCGATCGATGCGCCGGAGGCCACTGTGCGGTCGATCGAGCAGATCATTCATGCCTCGGGAGCCGCTCACCACCAAGCTTAGTTGTGATACAACTATGTTGGTTTTGATTTACACTTCGATTACGAAAGAAGGCGAGCATGAGCGGTCGCCGATCCGAGGGACCTCTCGCGGGCGTGCGGGTCATCGATGCGACGTCGGGAATCGCCGGTCCGATCGCATCGATGATCCTGGGCGACTTCGGCGCCCAGGTCATCCGCCTGCAGGATGGCCTGAACGATGCCGGAGCCGACCTGCCGGGCTCGGTCATGTGGCACCGTAACAAGACCATTACGTCCATGGGACGTGGTCCCGCACTCGTGGCGGGCGCCGATGTGGTGGTGACGAGTGGCGCGCAGGCCGCGGCTGCCCTCGGCGTACCGGTCGACGGGCCCGAACCCACCGGCCTGGTCCACCTGCACGTGCCGGGTTGGGGAGCCGGTAAGGACCTCGATCCGCTCACCGCTGATCGTTTCATGCAGGCCGAGTACGGGATCGCGCGGCGGCAGACGTCGTTCGGCGGCGGCCCGGTCGACTGCGTCTATCCGTTCGCGACCTACCTCCAGGGCACCTGGGCGGCCGCGTCGGCGATCGCCGCCCTCGTCGGCCGCGAGACCGCCGGTGTCGGACAGCGGGTGGTCGTGGATCCGCTGCACGGCGCGATAGTCGCCGCGACCACGACCATGTTCGCCGACCCGCTGGTCTCCCTGCCCACCACGAGTGTCGGGCCGGGCGGCCCCAATCCGGCTTTCGGCACCTATCAGTGCGGTGACGGTGAGTGGCTGTTCCTGGGGGCGCTGGGCGTCAAGTTCCAGGACATCGCCTTCGAATTGCTGGGCACGACCGATATCACCGAACACCCGCGGATCGCGGCCAATCGGGAGCAGATCTACGCGGTCGATCTCCGCGACCAGGTCCGGGCGCGGATCGCCGAGGGTTTTCGTGCGAAGGACCGCGACGCCTGGCTCGCCGAATTCGCCGAGGCCGGTTGCCCGGCCAGTGCGGTGGGCGACCGCGACACCTGGCTCGATCACCCGCAGATCATCGCCCTGGGCCAGCGGATCGAGATCGATGATCCGCAGGTCGGCCGAGTAGTGATGGGCGGCAACCCCGTTCGCTTCTCTCAGCTGCCCGAGCCGGACTACCAGGCGCGAACCTATTCCGACACAGTCGAATGGGAAGACGACCGACACGAGCGGCACGCTCGCCGAGCGCCACAGGATGCCGGCGCTCTTCCCGGCCGCGGGCCGCTGCACGGCATCCGTGTGCTCGACCTGGGCACCGTGCTGGCCGGTCCCTATGCCGGACAGTTGCTGGCCGGTCTCGGCGCCGATGTGGTGAAGGTAGAAACGACCGGCGGCGACGAATTCCGGGTGCGCGGTTACATGATCAACCGTGGTCAGCGAGGTTTGTCCATCGACCTGAGGGATCCGCGCGGTTATGCGGCATTCGGCGAGCTCGCTGGTACCTGCAATGTCGTTCTGGACAATTTCCGTCCCGGTGTCGTCGAACGGTTGCGGATCGATCTGGAGAATCTGCGCGCCTTCCGCCCCGACATCGTGACCACGTCGATCACCGGATACGGCGGGATAGGCCCGCTCGGCCGGCAGCCCGGCTACGATCCGGTCATTCAGGCGCTGTCGGGCATCATGCGCGGCCAGGGCGGCGCGGCGGAGCCGGTCTTCTGCACGGTGTCGGTCAACGATGTCGGCGTCGCGACCTTGGCCGCACTGGGCACCTGCGCGGCGCTGTACCAGCAGATCAGCGGTCGCGGCGGTCAGGCGGTGGCCACCTCGCTCGCCGCGACGTCGGCATACATGCAGAACGGTGAGCTGGTTCGTTTCGCCGGTCGTCGTCCGGCGGAGTCCGGCGGGCGCGATTACCCTGGCCCATCGGCGATTTCGCGATACTACGAGTGCGCCGACGGCTGGGTCCGGGTGCACCTCCCGTCGGCCGAGACAGCCCTGAAAGCAGGTCTCGCCGACGCCGCGGCGTTGCACAGTGACGATTCGCTGGCCGCCGCACTGACCGTGGCCTGCAAGGAACTGCCCAGTCAGCAGATCGCGGCCCTGGTCGAGCCGCACGGCGGCACCGTCGCTCGCGGACGGGACAACAAAGAGTTGCTCTTCGACGAGGTGACGTTGGCCGACGGTCATATCGGCGTGGTGACGTGGCCCGACGGAAACCGGTCCTACATGCCGCGCCAGTACGCGGCATTCGGCCGCCATGCAGATAACCCGATGATGACCACGCCCGGTATGGGTGAGCACAGCAGGCAGATCCTGATCGAGGCGGGTATCGACAGTTCGAAGGTCGATGAGCTGATCGAGGCCGGTGTGGTCGTGCAGGGTGAGCCGCTGCACTCGGTCGCCGGTACCGGATACCGCTGAGCGTCAAGGCTTTCCGGGCATCGTCTGGTGACGATGCCCGGGACCGGCGTGATGCCTTCGGTGGCGGCGTTATCGAGATCGAGCGGCAGGGCGCACCTTTTTGCATTCGGTTGCGGATATCGTTGAGTGTCAAGGCTTCTGGGTGTTGCCATGGTGGCCGGGGGCGGCATGGTGCCCTCGTCGGCGGCCACGGCGTTGCCGAGATCGAGCAGCCGCTGGTGCGATGGTTGACGAGTCGGCCGTGTAGGACGCGTCGTGACATTCGGTTGCGGATACCGTTGAGCATCAAGGCTTTCCGGGAATCGCCACGGTGGCGGTACCCGGAGCCAGCACGGTGCCTTCGTCGTCGACGACAGCGATGTCGAGATCGAGCAGCCGTTCCGAGTCGGTGTCGCGCACAGCCAGGACGACGCCGCGGCAGACGAATCCGGCGTCCTTCAGCGCGGGAGCGCGGAACCGCAGGCGTACCGTGACGATTCGCCCGGTTCCGTCCAGCCACTCGCGCAACATGTTGTGGACGTAGGACCACTGTAGTCGTCCCATACCGATCGCGCCGGAATAGCCCGCCTGACGGGCCGCGTCGTCATCCATGTGGATGGGTACGAACTCGTCGTTCACCGCGGCGAATCGGTTCCACTCCGCCAGGCCCGAGGTGCGGTGCGGGGACTCGATCACCATGCCCACCCGAGCTTCGTGCGCTGCCGTATTCCGCATCGTCAGTGCTCACTTCCATTGCGGCCGTAGCGAATCGAGGTGTCGATTCCGGTGCGGACCAGTTCGTGATCTTGATTCGTCCAGGTGACGGCGGTCTTGGTGATCAGCATCGGTCCGAGTCGCCCCGCGGTGACCCGATAGTCAGCGAGTCTGGTCTCGGAATGAATCACATCGCCCACACGCATCGGCACCCCGTATTCCGCCTCGGATCCGCCGTTGAGCTGATGACGCAGTCCGGGGCCGGATAACCCCAGTGCTTTCTCCAGCCTGTCGGTATCGCGGCGGCCAGGGGAGATGACCGGCGTCATCCGTTGGTCGACCGACCATGCGAACGGGTTGAACTCCTCGGGCGCGACCAGTAACTGCCCGTTCGACCTCCGGAACCGCGGCGGCGGGGCATCGGGGTAGTAGACCGCGATCGCCCATCGCCGAATGTCGGACTCCGCGATCGGGAATGACACCTGCCAGTCCACCACGCGACCGATCGCCGCCCGCATTTCCTCGGTGATGAGGTCGTCGCCCGATGAGGGATATTTGGTCATTACTCGCCCGATCTGGATGAGGCATGGATGCCGATGCGGTTCGCGATATGCCGCAGCGGCGGAAGGCTGCCCGGTGATCCGCGCGCCCGCCGCCGCTCGTGCTGCGAGAGAGATTCGTCCCGCACGATCGGCGATCGGCGAAGGCCACGCGGCGAGTCGTATCCGACACCATCCGCGGTCCATCGGCGATCGCCGGACGAATTCAGCTGTTCTGTTGTTCCGCAAGAAGTTTCGCGCGAAATTCCTTGACGACATCGGCCGGGGGAAGGGCGATCAACTCGATCTGGTTGCCGTCCGGGTCCTCGCACAGGAACAGGGTGACGGGGCCGTAGTTCTTGACGATCGTCGTCGTCGGCTCCGAATAGACGTCGTATCCCATGCTCACGAGGCGCTCGTAGATGGTGTGGATGTGTTCGGGATCGACCGGGAAGGACAGCTGCCCGTATCCCATGCGCCCGGGGGACTTCGGGGCATCGCCCTCGGGTTCGGGCAGATCCCACTTGACCAGCTCGAGCTGCCCGACCCGGGAGGGCCCCTGCACGAAGACCGACAGCCCGGTCGTGTTCTCGGGCAACCGCATCAAACGCCAGGTCAGGTCGCTGACCGGCTTTTCGAGGGTCTTCCGCAGCCCGAGCCCTTCGGTGTAGAACCGCAGGGATGCGTCGAGGTCGCGTACACCGATCGCGACGTGATTGAGTTCCTTGACTGCCGCCGTTGTCATCGTGCGGATCCGTTCTGTAGTGGTGGTCTATCGGTGTGCTTGTCGGGGCCGCGGCTCAGAGCGGGAACCCTTCTTCCTTGAAGGGACCGTCCCGCCAGGCGAGCGCCTTCTTGAGCCCTTCTTCGGCGGCCTTGGTCTGGAATTCGCCGCCGCCCGGCCGGAAACTGCGGGCCAGCACGTACCACGGCACCGACGCCTGCAACGCGGCCCGGAACCCCATCGTTTCGTAGGACTGATTGAGCGTGAACTTGTTCGCGGCGAGCATCGCCGGATGCAATTTCGCGATCGGGCGCAGCTCGCGCGCCACCTGCTCGTCGAGGTCCTCGGCGGGGAAACTCTTTGCGATCCAGCCCATTTCCGCCGCGCGGGCGCCGGTGACGGAATGACCGGTGAGCTGAAGATACTTGGCCTGCGCCATGGACATCTTCCACGGGAAGTACTCGATGTCGGGCGTCCCCTGCGCGCGGGTGGGAGGGTATCCGATCAGGCAGTCGTCCGAGGCGAACACGATGTCGCACATCGACATGATTTCCGATCCGCCCGCCAGGCAATGACCGTGGATCTTGGCGACGACCGGCTTCATCAGATCCCAGATCGTCAGCCAGTCGCGCAGACAACTGCGCGGAAACTGACCCGTCCAGGACTCGTAGAGTGGGCTGTGATTCCACCCCTCGGGGCGCTCGGGGTTCTTGCTGCCGCCGGCGTAGCTGTTCATGTCGTAACCGGCGCAGAACGACTGACCCGCGCCCTCGAGCAGGACGACGGTCACATCGTCGTCCTGCTCGGCGGATTTCAGCGCCGTCAGAAGGTCACGGCGCAGGCCGGGGCTGAGCGCATTGCGTTTCTCGGGCCGGTTCAAGGTGATCGTTGCGATCCGGTCCTGGACCTTGTACAGAATGTTGTCGAACTCCATCGCGTTCCTTTCGTGCTTGCGGAGGGGGCTAGGGCAGAGGCGGGGCCACGATTCCCTGGGCGATCAGTTCATCGATCTGCGTATCGGTCAGACCCATATCGATCAGCACTTCGCGGGTGTCCCGGCCCTGCGGGGCGGGGGGAGTTCGAAGGCTGCCCGGCGTGCGGCCGAGTTTGACGGGGATACCGAGAACCCGGAAATCGCCGACCGCCTGCACCATTCCGTTGAGCTGGACCTGGGGGTCGTCGAGCACCTCGTCCAGCGGCCGGACGACACTCGCCGGAATGCCCTGGGCGATCATTCGGCGAACCATCTCGTCGTCCGTGGCCAGATCGGCGATGAGCTTCGCCAGGAGCTCCGTCAGCTCGCCGTCGTGTTCGAGGCGGTCGTGGTTGGACCGGAAACGCGTGTCCTCGGCCAGCTCCGGCGCATCGAGAAAATCGCACAGCAGCCGGAATTGATGGTCGGTACCCGCCGAGACGTAGATGTCATGGCCACCGGCGGTCCGGAAGATGTTGCTCGGGGAGATGCTCGGATGCCCGGCGCCCATGCGCTGGGGCCGCTTGCCATCGAGGAAGTAGGCCGCGGCCGCCGGATGCAGCAGGCTGATCGCACTGTCGAGCAGACTGATCTCGACCACTTGGCCCCGGCCGGACGCCGCGCGTTCGTAGAGGGCGAGCAGGATGCCCGAGAACGCGTGCAGTCCGGTGGTGAGATCGGTGATCGGCATGGGCACGCGCAGGGGCCCCCGGCCCTGCTCGCCGTTGAGATGCATGATGCCCGCGTACGCCTGGAGTACCGCGTCGTATCCGGGTAGCCCGCCCATCGGGCCTTCGGCGCCGAAAGCGGATATGCGGCAATAGATCAGGCGCGGGAATCGGGCCAGGAGATCCTCGGTATCCAGGCCCCAGCGCTCCATCGTGCCGGGTTTGAAATTCTCGATGAGGACGTCCGCGCGGTCGAGCATGCGCAGCAGCAGTTCCCGTCCGCCCGGAGTCGCCAGGTCGACGCTGGTATGGCGCTTGTTGCGGTTCAACCCGGCGTAGTAGGCGCTGACATTCTCCCCGTATGTCTCGCCCCAGGCGCGGGTCCCGTCGCCCGCGGGCGGCTCGACCTTGATGACATCGGCGCCGTGGTCACCCAGCAGCTGTGCCGCGTACGGTCCGGCGAGAACGCGCGAGATATCGACCACCCGGACACCGGTGAGCGCACCTGCGGCCGCGGGAGTTCCAGCGGCCGATGTCGCCGCCGACATATCGCTCTCGGGTGCGGCAGGACAGGTCTGGGTCGGCAATGGGGTGTCATCCATGCTGTTTCCTCCTGCCCCGGACCGAATTCATCATTGCATTATTACTGCAACATTACAGCATGACAGTTGTGGGCCCATAGCGTGCGTAGAGCCTGCCGGCAGTCCCCGGGAAGGGGACACCGGCAGGCCCGGCCGAATGGCGGGTTCGACGGGTCGCCAGCGGCTCAGGAGACCGGCTTCACGCAGGTGCTCGCGAGGTCACCGGTCGCGCCGTTGCCCGACGGACCGGTCGGCGGGATCGCTGTCGGATCCTTGTCGCCGGTGTTGTACTTGAATTCCCACAGGCACCACACGGTGGGACTGTTCTGCCCCTTCGCGTAGCTGATGGGCTGGGCCAGCAGGCCGCCGAGCGTCTCGTTCTGAATCGTGTACATCGCCGACATCACGCTGTCCCGGTTGATCTCGGCGGGCTTGGCGTTGTTCAGCGCCTTCGCGAGCAGTTCGAGCGATGCCCAGACGGAGGTGGCCTGGCCGCTGGTGTACGGCGTCTTCGGAGAGTACTTGTTCATCGCGTTGCGGAACGCCGCTACCGCGGGCGTATCGGCCCACCATGGGAAGCCCTGCGTCGCGTCGACGGTTTTCGCCCCGGAGACCTTGCCCACCTTGGTCTGGTCGAAGCCGGAGTTCGGCATGGCGAAGGTTCCGGTGTATCCCTGCTGCAGGCAGTCGGCGATCAGGCGCACGCCGACATCGACGCCGATGTTCATCGCGATCGAGTCGACACCGGCGTTCCGGAACGCCAGGCACTGCGCGGTGTAGCTCGTAGCCGTCGCTGAGATCTGTTGCGCACCACCGAATTTCAAGCCGAGCTGGGACGCGTACGCTTCCGCGGGCTTGGCGTTCTGCGCGCAGACGGCGACTTCCGCGCACGCGGCGAATCCGACCTTGGTCGCCCCCGCGGACTTCGCTCCCTGGATCATCGACTGCACCACCGCGCGCTGACCGGAGACGTCCTGGAACAGATTCGGCGCGGCGCCCCACGTCGCGTCGTCCGACGAACCGCCACCGCTGAGGACGGCCATATTCGTATCGGCCAGCACGCCCTTCATCGCCGTCTCGGCGACCAGGTCGGTCAGCATCAGAAGGTCGACGCTGCTGTCGGACTTGTATGCCTGGACAGCGGATTGGGCCCCAGGGACGGTGTTCTTCGAGTCCGTGACCTTCAGCACGACCGGGTGTCCCAGAATGCCGCCGGCGGCATTGGTCGCTTTGACCCATGCCTTCGCCGTCGCCACTCCGGTGATGCCGTTGTTCGCCTGGGGGCCCGATTCCGAGGCGACGTAGCCGATGGTTATCGGTGTGCCGGGGGGCATATTCGCGACGGCACCCGTATCGCCGTCGCTGTCGCTCGTGCTGGTGCCGCCGCAGGCGGACAGCAGCAGGCATCCGGCGGCCATGGCGACGCCATATCGTAAGAATCGCCTGCTGGGGATGTTCATCGGTGACACGTTCGTGCTCCTCGTAGTGCTGCCCGTCCGTCGGGCGGCGGACCGGGTCGGCTAGACACTAGATGAGTCATGCATCACTTGAACATGTTTTAAAGATAATTATGTTCGGCTGTCGGCCGCTAGCTGGTCGAGCCACTCGTCGAACTGGTGAAACGTGCCGTCCGGGTCCTGGACGAGCAAGATCCGCATTCGTTGCTCGGGCTGTTCGCGTAGCGGGCCGGCGACCGCTCCGGTCCCGGACGCCGATGGCCATATGTGATGTAGATTGCATGGCAGACCCCGTAATTATGCTGCTGGTTACAAGGGAATCCCCATGTCAGGGGCATGATCTGGCTGAACACTTGCGATCTTGCTCACGTTGGATTACTTTGAAAGCAATAGCCAGCATGATTGAGCGGAAGGGCTCGATGTCTTCGCCGCTCGAGAGCGTGGCAACTGTCCTCGATCGCCGGTAGCCCGCCGATCGAGGATATTCATTTGTGATTCGTGGTCGCCGACCTGAACAGCGTCGGCACCCTGTCCCGCGATTGCGGTCCCCCAGCATTTTCCCTTGGAAAGTCCACTCCTGAGGCGTAATTCGTCTACGGGAATTGGCCGGCTAGGTATACGCCTGTCCATCGACGGGCGATGGCCGCCGGTATCGCCAGCCGTGGCGGCGACTGCCCTGAAGTCGTGATCAAAACATGGAAATTCGAGATGAGGTCGAATCATGAGCAAATTGGCGCATATCGTGGTGAGCACCGCGGCGACAGTTTCGATTGTCGGAGCGGGCATGGGTACCGCCTGGGCGGCACCGACCGGACCGGCTGTGCCGTCCGTAGGCGTGGCCGCGGGTACCTCCGGGGTTGCCCCGGCCGCGCCCGAAAGCCGCAATGGCGCAATAAATTTCACTGCCAAGGCGGTCAATGATTCATCGATCATCACGACGAGCGCGGGTTCGCTGGCTGTCGAACACGGCATCTTCGAGATCAAGGCGGCCAATGGCGCCGTACTCGCCGGCACCCCGCTGAAGTTCCGCATCGACGACTTCGAATTCCCGATCGCGGCACAGATTTCCGGTCGCACCGCTACATTGACTCCGCAGATCGATCGCGAGCACGCGGTATACAAGCCGGTCGCGTTGCCGTATGAGAACAAGGCACCGTGGAAGACCGAATATGACCGCGAGCAGGCCGCCTGGAGCCGCCTGACCAGCTCTATCACCACGGGCGCCACCATCGGCACCCTGGTCGGTGGCCTCGGTGGCGGCGCCCTGGGCTGCGTCCTCGGCGGTATCGCCGGTGCGACGGTCGCCTCGGCCACCATCATCGGCCTGTTCGGCGCGTTCATCCCGGCTGCGGCTGTCGGTTGCGTCGCCGGCGTCCTCGCTGTCGGTGCCGTCGGTACCTTGCTCGGTCAGATTTTCGTCACGGCTCCGATCGCGATCGGAGCGGCGATCCAGTACTTCAGCACGATCAACCAGCCGTTCGTCCCGGCCAAATAGGTCGAATCAGCCCGTTGCGGCATCCGTGGCTCACCGCTTCGCCCGCCCCGGGCGCAGTGCCGAACCCCGCGGTGTCGATGTGATCCGCTGGTCGGATCGAGGGACTTCCGGCCCCGGACGCCAGGCGTCCGGGGCTGCGGCTCACACGTGATCCGGTTCCAGCGACTCCAGGATCGACGCCAGCGGAACATCCGGGTCGGCGAGCAATGCTGTCTCGATCCGGGCGCGCTGTGCGACGAGTTTGCGGGCGATGGCGAAACCCTTTGTGTCGTTGACCATTTCCGCGGCTCGCAGCTCGCCGTCGTGCAGGAAGAAGACGGCGTGCAGCTTGCCGTCGACGTGCCGGTGCACGACGGTATCGCTCGCTCCGGACAACCCGACGGTGCGCACGGTGGTACCGAACTGGTCGGACCAGAACCACGGAATGCTGGTGTACGCCTTGCCTTCTCCGAGAATCACCGACGATACGGTGCGCGCTTGTTCGGCGGCGTTCGGCACGGATTCCAGCCTTCGCGAACCGCCCCATTGCTGGTCGGGATGGCGTGAGCAGTCCCCGATCGCGAAGATCGCCGGATCGGCTGTGCGGCAGAATTCGTCCACGAGTACCCCGTCGGATACCGCGAGGCCGCATTCCGCGGCCAGGGTGTCGTTGGGCTCGATCCCGACACCGATGACAACCAGGTCGGCGTCGAGGACCGTGCCGTCCTCGAGTTCGACCGCGGTGATCCGGTCACCCTCCCGGCGGAGGTCCCGGACCCGCGTATCGACCCGCACCCGAACGGATTCGGCCTCGTGGAGGTCCTGGAGATGACGGGACAGCGCCGTACCCGCGACCCGGCCGAGTACTCGGCCGGCGGCCTCGATCACGGTGACCTCCAACCCGAGCCCGCGGGCCGTCGCCGCCACCTCGAGACCGATGTATCCACCGCCGAGCACCACAAGCCTGGCACCCGGGGTGAGTTGTTCGCGCAGTGCGGAAGCGTCGTCGACGGTGCGTAGATGATGAACGTTGGCGGCCCCGCGCAGCGCCGGGGCGGGCAGCGTCCTGGCCCGGCCACCGGTGGCGATGACCAGTGTGCCATAGCTGATCAGATCACCGTTCGCGAGCCCGATCTCCTTGTGGGCGCGGTCGATTCGGGTCGCGGGCGTACCGGTCCGGATCCGGACATCGAACTTCTCGTAGAAGTTCGCGGGCCGCAACGCGATTCGCTCCGGTGCGATGCCGTCGCGCAGGTATCCCTTGGACAGGATGGGGCGGGCGTAGGGCAGATGTGTCTCGTCGCCGATGACGACGAGACTGTCGCCGAATCCGTTCATGCGCAGCGCGGAAGCGAGCTCTATGCCCGCGTGACCGGCCCCGATGATTGCGACAGAGGCGCTTTCGTGCATAGGTCGTCGTTACTCCTGTGTCGGGGGAACGTGTAGGACGAGTCCGTCGAATGTCTCCTCGACGATCAGCTGACAGCCGAACCTGCTCGTTGCCGTCGCGGGAGCCGCTGTCTGATCGAGCATGCCCAGCTCGTCCTGGCCGGGCGCCCCGATGGTGTCGGTCCAGACGTCGTCGACCATCACGTGACAGGTAGCGCAGCTCATACTGCGCCGGTAGGTGACCGGCCCCGCGACCCGCAGGTCCGGGTAACGCCGGTAGAGCGCGGCGAGGGCGACGTCGATCTCCAGCCGGGAGAGCCACTGGCCGAGGCAGGTATGGATGCCGTAGCCGAGATCGAGATGCTGTCGCGCGTTCGCGCGGCCGATGTCGAGCAACTCGGGATCGGGGAATGCCGCGGCATCATGAGCGGGAGACCGCGACGACGGACGACACCCGGATTACGGGTTCTTGCGCGCGCATCGCTCGGTAGACCGGGAACGGATCGGCGATGATCTCGTCGTCGAAGGCGTAGAGCCGGGCCAGTTTCTCGGCGATGGGGCTGGGAGCGCAGGACTGCGGGGTCATGAGAGCCTCGGGATCTGTCGGTTCATTCCGTTTCTCCGACGTATTTCTCGAACATGTTCCCGTCGAGCAGCGTCTGGGGATCACCGTCGTAGACGATCGCGCCGCGGCGCAGGACATAGGCGTGGTCGGCGATTTCGAGGACGCGCAGCGCGAACTGGTCGACGAGCAGCAGGCCGATTCCCGACGAACGCAGTGTGTTCAGGAATTCGAAAACGGTGTCGACGATGATCGGCGCCAGACCGAGCGACGGCTCGTCGACGAGGACTACGCGCGGCTCGGACAGGTACGCGGCCGAGAGAGCGAGCATCTGCTGCTCTCCGCCCGACAGGGTGCCCGCCTTCTGGGACAGCCGCTTGCCGAGTACGGGAAAGGCCGAGATCGCCTTATCGACAGCGTCTTTGCCGGTCGCCTTGGTCGACTGCATCGCGAGGTTCTCGCGGACGGTCAGGTTGCGGTAGACGCCGCGGCCCTCGGGGATATGACAGAGTCCATCGTTTGCCCGGCGGTGGGGCGCGGTGCCGGTAATGTCCTTCCCGAACAGCTCGACGGTGCCCGTGGACGGCTTCATCAAGCCGGAGGCCAGGCGCAGGGTGGTCGTTTTCCCCGCGCCGTTCGGGCCGAGCAGCGCGGTGGCCGAGCCGGGCGCCACACGCAGCGACACATCACGCAACACCGCGGTTGTTCCGTAACTCGCGCTCACCCCGCGTAATTCGAGGGCGGGCGAGTCGGTCGCGGTGCGAGTCGGCGCCTCGTTCGGCGCGGAGTTCCTCATCTTCACAGTGCACTTTCATCGAGAGCCATATCCAGCTCGTTGGACGATCCCAAATACGCCGCTTGAACCACGGGGCTGGTGCGGACCTCATCCGGTGTGCCGTGGAACAGCAATTCGCCGAAGTCGAGCACGTAGATATCGGCACAGATATCGAGGACGAGGCCCATGTCGTGTTCGACCAGCAAGATTCCGCAGCCCCGGCGGTTCACGATGTTCGTCAGGGTCTCGCCCATGCGTTCGGTCTCGACCGGATCCAGGCCGGAGGTCGGCTCGTCGAGCAGCAGGACGTCGAATTGTCCACAGAGACAACGGGCGAGCTCCACCAGTCGCCGCTGACCGGTGGACAGCTCACCGGCGCTGACGTCCCGGAGATGGCCGATGCCGCACAGATCCATGGCGTATTCGGTTGCCTCGCGTGTGGCACGTCGCTCGGCGGGGGAGGCGACCAGCTGAGCGCGCAGTCGCGAGCCCGCCATTGCGGATTCCATACCGAGAGCGACGTTTTCGGCGACGGTCAGCGAATTGGCGAGCTGCATCAGCTGGAAGGTCCGTCCGATGCCCCGGCGCCCGCGTGCCGCCGAGTCCAAGCGGGTCACGTCGTTGCCGTGCAGGAGGATTCGGCCGGATGTCGGCGTGAGCAGCCCGCTGACCGCGTTGAATGTCGTGGTCTTCCCGGCACCGTTGGGACCGATGAGTCCGGTGATCTGTCCGGTCGGTGCGGCGAAGCCGACGTTGTCGACCGCGGTGCGTCCGCCGTAGCGCATGGTCAGATCGCGGACCTCGATGCCCGTGGCCGCGGCCGGGGTCTTGCGCGGATCCGCGCGTTCGAGCACGGACGGTGCGGATTTCGGCTTGCCGCCGAAGATCCGGTCGATCACCGCGCGGGCGCGTTGCGGCAGCGGGGCCGGACCACCCTGCATGGCGACCTGGACGGCGAATACGCCGAAGAGCACATTCAGCCACGCACCGGCGTTGACGTCGTGCCAGTACGCCGGGATGATCGCCGTGACCACGCCTACGATCGCGTACCACGGCTCGCGGAACGGCATGAGGGCCAACGTCGCGACCAGTACCAACGAATAGTACGACGAGTAGTAGGAGTCGCCGAGAACGGTGAAGTTGACCGAGGAGCCGTAGAGAATTCCGCCGATCCCGGCGATATACCCCGCCAAGCAGAAGACGACGACCTTGAGCAGGCTCGTGTTCAACCCGAGGGTTCGCACGGCCAGCGGCGCTTCGGACAGGCCCTGAAGCATCCTGCCCAGCCGGCAGTAGTGGATGACGATCATCACCCCGGCGATGGCCACGAAGAACAACAGAACGACGTAGTAATAGCTGGTATCGGTGCTCATCCCGGATGGCCGTGGCATCGGTCGGCCGGTGCCCGTCGTCCCGAAGAACCAGCCCTGCGGGTAGATCCACTGCTCGACGGTGAGCCCGAAACCCAGTGTCGCCAGGGCCAGGAACAGCCCTTGGAGCCGGATCGCGGGCAGCGCCAGCAGCGCGGCGACGGGGACCACGACGAGCGCGCCGAGCAGCACGTCGACCAGCCACGGTAGATGAGTGTGCGCCGAGAGCAGCGCGAATACGACCGAGCCGATTCCGGCGAAGGTCGCCTGACTCAGCGAGACCAAACCGGCTGTGCGCACGAGCAGTCCGAGCGACAGCAGCACGATCGCCTGGGTGAGGCCGATGGTGAAATAGGACAGATGGCTCGTGAACAGTTGTGGAACGAAAGCCAGGAGGGCGACCACGACCACGCCCGCGACGAGCCGGGAGCCGGTCGGCCCCTGATACGGGATCTTCGGTGCGCGTTCTGCTCTCGCGGGGGTGTCGAGCTTGCGCTTCGGGGTCACCATCAGGACGATCACCAGCACCAGGAACGGCAGCGCCGAGGACATGCCGTTGAGCGCGGTGTGGTCGATGGCGAATTTCGTGGTGATGGTTGCCGCCACGCCTACGACGAGGGCGCCGATGTATGTCCAGGGCAGGCTGGAGAAGCCGCCGACGGCGGCTGCGCCGAAGGCCTGGACGACCATGAACGTGAGCGCCACCGAGTCGACACCGGTCATCGGGGCGATGAGCACTCCGGACAGACCGGCGAACGTGGAGCCGATGGCCCATGAGAAGCGTTGCACCACTTGTGGATTGGTGCCGTGCAGGGCGACCAGGTCGGGATCGTTGACCACCGCGCGCATGGCCAGGCCGGTACGACTGAAGCGGAAGAAGCAGAACAGGCACGCCACCGCGACGATCGAGATCGCGATGACGGTCAGTTGGGCGTAGGAGACGTTCGCCCCGCCGATGTGGAGCACCTCGGAGCCGTGCGGGAGGTACTGCGGGACACGCAGGGTGTTGTACCCGAACTTGACCGTCGCCAGACCCTGGACCACGAGCACGATGCCGACGGTGGCCACGATCTTCATCGCTGGTCGCTGCTCGGCCAGGCGGCGAACGACGAGGGCCAGTACGAGTCCGAGCGCGGGCGCCAGCACCAGCACCGATACGAATCCCGCCAGCCACCAGGGCCAGTTCTGTCCGACGTACAACCAGTAGAAGACGAAGGCGCACGCCGCGGCGATCGCACCGTGGCCGATGTTGAAGATGCCCGACGTCTTGTAGGTGAGCACCAGTCCGGCCCCTGCGATGCCGAGCACTGCGCCCGCTACCAGCCCTGCGACAACGAAGGGCATGAGCTCGTTCATCAAAGAATCCTTCTGACTTTCTGCAGGTCGGGGCGGGTTCGCCCGTCGACCGAAAGGTGAGTGACCCGACGCAATATTGTTGCTAGCGTCACACAATGGTGGTGTAATAATGAATGGGATCAGCCCAGGCGTCAATGAAAAAGAATGGACAGACGACGTGACCATGAGTAGGCGGATCGTTCTCGCATCGCGACCGGCGGGGGCTCCGAGGCCGAGCGATTTTCGGGTGGAGGAGGTGCCGGTGCCGCGTCCGCAGGAGGGGGAGCTACTGCTGCGGACGATCTACCTCTCGCTCGATCCCTATGTGCGTGGCCGGTTGGGTTACGCCCACACGTACCGGTCGGCATCGCCACTGCTGCCTCTGGACGAGGTACTTCCCGGCGGAACGGTGTGCGAGGTCGTGGACTCGGGCAGCCCGGAATTCACCGAGGGAGACATCGTTCTCGCCGACCTGGGCTGGCAGAGCGCCGGTGTGCGGAGCGCGGCGACGGTACGTCGTCTCGATCCCGATGTCTCGCCGGTCAGCACCGCGCTGGGCGTGCTGGGCATGCCGGGGTTCACCGCCTACGTCGGGCTGAATCTGGTGGGCCGCCCGAATCCCGGTGAGACCGTTGTGGTCGCGGCGGCTACCGGTCCCGTGGGTTCGATGGTGGGGCAACTGGCACTGCTCTCCGGATGTCGCGCGGTCGGCATCGCCGGTGGACCGGACAAGGTCGCGTGGTTGCGCGACAACGGGTTCGCGGCGGCGCTGGACCATCGTTCACCCGCCTTCGCCGACGAATTGGCGGCGGCCGTCCCCGACGGTGTGGACATCTACTTCGAAAACGTCGGCGGCCGGGTGCTCGACGCTGTGCTGCCGCATCTCAACGCGGGCGCGCGGGTGCCGGTCTGCGGCCTGGTCTCCGAATACAACGGGACGCGGCCCGCCGCGGGGCCGGACCGGCTGCCCGGGATGATGTCGCTGATCCTCTCGCGGGCTATTACCGTGCAGGGCTTCACCTTCGGGCCCTACACCGCATCGCACCAGCAGCAGTTCCTGGACGAGACGGCTCCGGCCGTTCGCGAGGGACGACTGCGCTACCGGGAAGACATCGTCGACGGGCTCGAGGCCGCGCCCACCGCATTCATCGGGCTTCTGGGCGGAGCCAATTTCGGGAAGCAGCTCGTGCAGGTCGGGCCGGATCCGACACGTTGAGATTGGTTATGACGATGCCGAAGAGAATGTTCCGGCTGCTCAACCCGGCTACCGGGAATTCGTGCGAGACCGCCGACGCCCAGGCCCGGCGGCACACGCGTAACCGTCTGCAGCGCGAGCTGCACCGTGTGGTGCACGAGGTCGAGCACGCCCTGACCCCCATCGCGAAGTACGGCCTCCCGTACCGCCCGAAGATGTGGTGGCTCCCGACGCTCGCTCCCGGTCTACGCCGACGACGCGTCGAGGAGGATGTGTGGACCGAGCCCATCGCTGCTCCGCCGGAAGCGCTGAAGACGCAACCGGGTATCCGGCTTCTGCGCGACGAACAACAGCAGGCCTTCGACGACCACCCGCTGCACGACTTCCTCGAGCTGCACCCGGGCATGCGCGGAAACGAAAGTCCCACAGCCGGTTTGTGGATGTCCACGTTGCTGCTGGCCCCGCGGATCCAGCGGGCCGCACGGCGCCGTGCCCGCTTCGTCCGTGAACTCGAACCGCCGCGTCCGCCGAGGAATGTCGACCCCGCCGCGCTGACCCAGGCGTTGCGGTTGGAGGCGGCCCGGCTCGGGCTCAGCGCCATCGGACTGACCGCGTACGACATCAAGTACAACTTCGCCGAATATCACGGACTGAACGTCGGCGACACCGTCATCGTCGGGATCCTGGAGCAGGACTACGACTCCACGCAGATGATTCCGAGCGTCCGTTCCGAACAGGCCGCGTTGTCGGCCTACGGGGTGCTCGAGGACCGAATGCGGTTGCTGGCGGAGTGGATTCGCGACCAGGGCTACCGAGCTCGGCCGGAGGGTTTCGTCGGCGAATCGATGAACATCGCCTACGCCGTTGCCGCCGGGCTCGGTCAGCTAGGTCTGAACGGCCAGCTGCTGACACCACACGCCGGCTCGCGCTGCCGGTTGCATGTCATGACGACGGACGCTCCGTTCGTGCACGACGAGCCGGTCGATTTCGGGCTGGAGGGCGTCTGTGACGAATGCCAGATCTGCGTTCGCCGGTGCCCCCCGGGCGCGATCCCCGCGGTCCGCAAGGCCAGCCGCGGCGTGGTCAAGGCCAAGCTGAACACGAAGCGCTGCCTGCCGGTGATGGGCAAGGTGGCGGGCTGCTCGATCTGCATGAAGGTCTGCCCGGTGCAGCGGTTCGGGCTCAACGCCGTGCTGGCGGAGTACGAGAAGACCGGCGAGATCCTCGGCAAGGACACCGACGACCTCGAAGGATACGACTGGCCGTTGGACGGCGAACACTATGGCCCAGGCCGCAAGCCGCGCATCACACCGGAGCTGATCGGTATGCCGGGCTTCGATTTCGACCCGGACAGGAAAGAGCCTCCCACCGATGCGACCGACGTCTCGACCGATGTGCGACTCGGCCCGCGAGGTTACTGATCAGATGCGTCGTTTCGAAGACCGCGTCGTCCTGGTGACCGGCGCGACGAGCGGGCTCGGGCGCGCGTGTGCGCTCCGGCTGGCCGCCGAAGGCGCCGCGGTCGTCGTGGCCGGTCGCCGAATAGATCTGTGCGACAAGGTGGCCGGGGAGATCACCGCCGCGTCGGGCCGGGCACTGGCCGTGCCCACCGATGTGACCGATCTCGACGCGGTGGAGCGTCTCGTGGCGGTCACCCTCGAAGAATTCGGGCGTCTGGATTGCGCGGTCAACAACGCGGGTGTCAGTCCGCCTCCGGCGCCGGCCGCCGAGCTGACCGATGAGGTGTGGGACAGCACCTACGAGATCAATCTCCGCGGCACGTTCCATTGCCTGCGTGCGGAACTGCGCGCCATGGTGGCGGCGAATGCCGGTTCGATCGTCAATGTCGCCTCTTACGCGGGCGCTGTCGTTCGCGCACAAGGCATTACGGCATACGCCTCCTCCAAGCACGCCGTCGTCGGGATGACCAAGGCGGCCGCCCGCGACTACGCGGGCCGCGGAATCCGGATCAACGCGGTCGGTCCCGGCCACATGTCCACCGCGATGATCGAGCGCCTGATGAGCGATGCCGAACGTGAGCGGAAGCTGCGCGAGCGGATCCCCATGGGCCGGGTCGCCGCGCCGGAGGAAGTCGCCGCCGTGGTGGCCTTCCTGCTCTCGGACGAGGCCTCGTTCGTCACCGGCCAACTGCTCGTCGCCGACGGCGGGCTCTCGTTATGACCAGGAGAAACATGGAGATCAACCTGCTCGACCCCGCGTTGTTCAGCGGCGGGCAGCCCTACGACGTCTATCGATGGCTGCGCGAACACGATCCGGTGCATTGGCACGACGATCCCAAGTACGGCCCCGGTTTCTGGGCGTTGACGCGGCACGCCGATATCCGTGCGGTGGAATCGGATTCGGAAACGTTCTCGTCCGAGCCGAACACGGTGCTGGCCACCGACACCGTGATGGGCGACGAGACGCATCGGCATCTGATCTTCTCCGACCCGCCGCACCACACCGCGCACCGCAAGTTCCTCTCGCCCGAGCTGGGGCTGCCGCGGGTGCGGCGAAGCCACGAGCAGATGACGCAGCTGATCGACGACATCATCGACGCGGTGATCGAGCGGGGCGAGTGCGACCTGGTCAGCGACATCTCCGGTCGGCTGGCCAGTTTCGTGATCGCGGACCTGCTCGGCCTGGACCGCGAGGAGGCGCTCGAACTCTTCTGGGCGGTGGAGATCCTCACCCGCGCGAACAGCAGGACCGAGGGGCCGGGAGCACGCGCACTGCAGGTCTTCGCCGAACATTCGGCGCAAGCCTGGAAGAAGTTCAGCGCCGCTGACGGCGACGACACCCTGACCCGGATAGCGCACGGCGAAATCGGGGGCGTGCCGGTCGACGAGCAGCAATTCGCGATGGATTTCCACCTGCTCGTCAACGCCGGCAGCGACACCTCACGCAATGCCGTCTCCACCGGGGTGATCGCCCTGCTGCAGCATCCGCGACAGCACCGGATGCTGCTCGACGATCCCGGCCTCGTACCGGGCGCGGTGGAGGAGATCCTGCGCTGGGATCCGCCGATCATCTATCAGCGCCGCACCGCGACTCGCGACACCACGATCGCGGGAACTCCGATCGCCGAGGGCGACAAGGTGGTGTCCTTCTACGGGGCGGGTAATCGCGACCCGGAGGTCTTCGAGCAGCCCGAGACCTTCGATATCACCCGAAATACCAATCCGCACTTGACATTCGGCACCGGACGGCACTTCTGCCTGGGCGCGCACCTGGCGCGCCAGGAGCTCGTATTGATGTTCACCGCGCTGCTGGCCCGCATGCCGGACCTGCGCCTCGCCGGTCAGCCGTCGTGGCATGAGCTGGACGAGTTGCCCGCGGTGAACGGTCCGGCTCGCGTCCCGGTCGAGTTCACTCCGGGAGCACGTACACAGCAGCTACAAGGAGAACAAGCGAATGCCATTGACGGGTGAGTACGAAGCCGGCACCAGCGACATCGCTCTCGCTCAACTCGCGGAGTACGAGGCGTCGGACGGAGCGGAGGGGGGAACGGTCCGGGGTTGTCGCGTGGTCGTCCTCAGCTCGATCGGAGTCAAGTCGGGCCGACTGCGCAAGGCGCCGCTGATGCGGGTCGAGCACGACGGGGAATACGCCATCGTCGCGTCGCTGGGCGGTGCGCCGAAGCACCCGTCCTGGTATTACAACGTGCGGGCGAATCCGCTTGTCGAACTGCAGGATCGCGCCGACAAGCACGATTACGAGGCGCGGGAGGTAACCGGCGCGGAGAAGGCCCTGTGGTGGGAGCGTGCGGTGGCGGCCTTCCCCGACTACGCCGACTACCAGAAGAAGACCGATCGGCCTATCCCTGTTTTCGTGCTGACCCGGATCTGACGCGCGGGGAGCTCAGGCGAGCCATCCGCCGTCGATCACGAACTCCGCCCCGGTCACGTACGCGGCGTCGTCACTGGCCAGGTAGACGACCGTGGGCGCGATCTCGGCGGGCGTGCCGATCCGTTGCAACGGAATCTGCGGGGGGACTCCGGAGTACCCGGCTGTCATCGCGGTGGCGAATGTTCCCGGCACCACCGCGTTGACCCGGATTCCATCTCCGGCAAGCTCTTTCGCCGCCGACCTGGTGAGTCCGCGGATGCCGAATTTGGACGCGCTGTAGGCGCTCGATCCCGCCACTCCGCTGATCCCCGCGATAGATGCCTGATTGATGATCGAGGGACCGTTCGTCGACCGCTTGAGAGTGGGAATGGCCGCCTTCATGCCGAGGAAAGTGCCGGTGAGGTTGACGGTGATCACCCTGTTCCATGCTTCCAGGGCGAAGTCCTCGATCGGCCCTCTGTCGACGATCCCCGCGTTGTTGACCAGTACGTCGAGGCCGCCGAACTCCTCGACGGCCACGCCGACCGCGGTCGACCACTGATCCGGTTGGGACACATCGAGTTCGGTGAATCGCACGTCGGCGCCGAGCTCGGCCGCGAGGGCGCTGCCCTCCTTGTGCAGGATGTCACCGAACACGACCTTTGCTCCCGCCGCGGCGAGATGTCTGACGTACTCGGCGCCGAGACCTCGTGCGCCGCCCGATACCAGGGCGACTTTGCCCGCAAGACTACTCATCCCGAACCTTCCTGAAGTGGTGTGCCGCTCCAATGATCCACCTGTCGCCTACAAGTGGTAGTCCATAAATGTGGACTACGGCACCCCTGACACTTTACTATGTTATTTACATGATATAAGTGATGTAGACGACGGCATGCGGGTTACCGCCGCCTGTGCCACCGGATCGGCCGCAGTCGCCACCGAGGCAATCCTGAGCCCGCCCAGCAGTTCACGGCGCGATTCGCGATTCGCGACCGCAGACGTGCGACGCGCAAAAAATCTAGTACTGGAGGACCTCAATTGTCCGAGTCGTCCCATGGCGAAGTGCCCAGCCTCTTCGGCGCCGATATCGCCGTGTCCCGAGCGATATCCGCTGAACGAACGGTGTCCGGCGTGCTCAGGAACCTCGCTACCGGATACTCCGACCGAAAAGCCCTGAGGTGGCGGGGTGACGACGACAGCTGGGAGTCCATGACCTATGCGGCCCTCGCGGATCGAGTCCTAGTGGTGGCTTCGGCATTCTCGACGCGCCTGCAGGTCCGTCCCGGCGACCGCGTGGCCACGATCGGTTTCACCAGTGCGCAGTACACGCTGATCGATCTCGCTGTGATCGGCCCTCTCGCCGCGGTCGCGGTGCCGTTGCAGAACAATGCGCCGCTGTCGAACTGGGAACAGATCCTGCGTGAGACCGAACCGCGCGTGATCGCTGTCGCCGCGAACGAACTTCCCAAACTCGCGACCGTGCTGGCCGACATGGGCCCGGCGGCCACCGGCCGAGTGGTGGTCTTCGACGTACCGACGGCTGCGACAGAGGCCGATACCAGCATTCCCGGCGTCGAGACGGTCACTCTGGATGAGTTGGAGCGAGTCTCGGACGCCGCGGTTGCCTTCGAGGAATGCGACCCGGCTCAACTGTCGATGCTGATCTACACCTCCGGCAGCACCGGAACGCCCAAGGGCGCCATGTACTCGCAGCTGGCCATCGTGCGCTGGCTTTTCGGCGGCTTCCCGTTGATCAGCGACGGGGTCGAGGCTCGGAGCTGGATTACCCTGAATTTCCTGCCGATGAGCCATGCCAGAGCGCGCAGCACCCTGTATCAAACGCTCTCGAACGGCGGCACAGCATATTTCACGCGGCATGGCGACCTTTCCTCGCTTCTCGATGACCTTGCCGATGTACAGCCGAACCAGCTGCATTTCGTGCCGCGTATCTGGGAAATGCTCTACCAGGAACTCCAGGCCGACTGTGGCCGCGGGCATGACGAAGCAACGGCATTGTCCCGGTTGCGCCAGCGGTACTTCGGCGATCAGCCGCTTCGCGCGTTTACCGGTTCGGCTCCCATCGCGGCGGAGGTGGCGGACTTCGTCCAGCGACTCATCCGCGCGACTCTGACCGAGGGATACGGCTCCACCGAGGCCGGCGCAATCCTGCGCAACGGACATGTGATGCGGCCACCGGTCAACGACTACAAACTCGTCGACGTTCCCGAACTCGGGTATTACAGCACCGACCGCCCATTTCCACGCGGCGAACTTCTGGTCAAGACCGATTACATGTTCATGGGCTACTATCGCCGTCCCGAGTTGACCGAGACGGTGTTCGACGAGGACGGCTTCTACAAGACCGGGGACATCATGGCCCAGGTCGGGCCGGACGAGCTGCGTTATCTTGACCGCCGCAACAATGTCATCAAACTCTCCCAGGGCGAATTCATCACGATCTCGTACGTGGAATCCACTCTGACAGTTGCGCCGGTTCGTCAGATGTTCGTCTACGGGAACAGCTCTCGACCGTATCTGCTCTGCGTGGCGGTACCCACCGGGGACGCGATCGCCCGCGCCGGCGGGGACCTCGATTCCTTGCGAAAAGATTTGCTCGCGGCAATTCGTGAGATCGGTGAGAGCGCCGGTCTGACGGCAGCGGAAATTCCTCGCGACGTCATCGTCGAGCTGACGCCCTTTTCGCTCGAGAACGGACTGCTCACCGGAATCGGAAAATTGGCGCGCCCGCAGCTGAAGAAGCATTATGGCGACCGACTGGAGTCCTTCTACGCCGAGTTGGAGGACGAGCGCGGCAGAAGGCTGCGTGCCGCTCACGAGAAGTCCGGGAGCCGACCGGCTGTGGACACCCTGATCGAAGTGGTCACGGCGCTCCTGGACCTGCGAGACGGTGAGGTCGAACCGGCTTCCCGGTTCATCGACCTCGGCGGGGATTCACTCAACGCGCTGACGCTCGGTTCGACGTTGCACGACATCTTCGATGTGAAAGTTCCTGTCGGACTGATCACTTCACCCGCGACGGATCTCGCCTCGCTCGCCGCATTCCTGGAAAACCCGGACGCGTTCGCGCGTCCGACCCTCGAGTCGGTGCACGGAGACGGAAATGCGGACCTGCGCGCGAGCGATCTCACCGTCGACAAGCTCATCGGCGCCGACATTCTCGCGAAGGCCGCCACACTGCCTGCCGCGTCGCTCGAGCCGCGCACGGTGCTGATCACCGGCACCACCGGCTTCCTGGGCCGGTACCTCGCGCTCGAATGGCTCCGGCGTGCGCAAGCCAACGATGGCACCGTGATCTGCCTCGTCCGAGCGAGCGATGACGCGGCCGCCGAGGCCCGGCTCGATGCGACCTTCGGAAACGAAGGGACCGCTCTGCTCGAGGAGTTCCGTTCGCTGTCGAAGGGACATCTACGGGTAGTCGCCGGAGACAAGGATGCCTCCCAGCTCGGATTGGACAACGACACCTGGAGTGAACTCACAAAAGATGTCGACCTCATCGTCGATTCCGGCGCGCTGGTCAACCACGTCCTGCCGTACCGAGAACTCTTCGGCCCCAACGTACTCGGGACCGCGGAGCTGATCCGGCTCGCGCTCACCACGGTACGCAAGCCGTATGTGTACATCTCCACGGTCGGCGTCGGCAGCCAGATTCCGCGGGGGTCTTTCGTCGAGGATGCCGATATTCGCGAGGTCAGCCCGGTTCGCCGCGTCGAGGCCGGATACGCCAGCGGTTACGCCAACAGCAAATGGGCCGGTGAGGTATTGCTTCGCGACGCACACGACCGGTTCGGGCTCCCGGTCACCGTGTTCCGGTGCGACATGATCCTGGCCAACGAGCGTGACACCGGCCAGATCAACGTGCCCGACATGTTCACCCGCCTGCTGCAGAGCGTCCTGGCCACCGGACTGGCGCCGGACTCGTTCCACCCGCTCGCCGCCGACGGTTCGCGGGCCCGCGGACACCACGACGCCCTGCCCGTCGACTTCCTGGCCTCGGCGATCTATGCGCTGATCGAAGCGGATGGATATCGCACCTACCACACGATGAACCCGCATGAGGACGGCATCGGCTTCGACAAGTACATCGACTGGCTCATCGGGCGGGGTGAGGCGATCACCCGGGTCGGGGATTACCAGACGTGGTTCGAGCAGTTCAGCGCCGCCATCGAGGCGCTGCCGGATCGGCTCAAGCATCACTCCGTACTGCCGCTTCTGCACAGCTACGTCAAGCCGGCACCGGCGTCCATCGGCGCCAGCGCGCCCGCCGATCGGTTCCGAGACGCGGTTCGCGCCGCGGGAATCGCAGGCGCTGAGGACATTCCGCACATCACTCCCGAGATCATCGACAACTATGTGCGCAGTCTTCGCGCCCTCGACTTGATCTGACAGCAGGGACATTCAGGAGTACATGCCGGTACCTGCCCGGCATTACTCGCCACGGCTCAACGGTCGCGAGTGACCGTGAACAATTCGAGGAGAACGGGATGCCGAAGTACACATTCGTGGTCTTCACCAATGCTGTCGAAGGACAGGACTCGGAATACAACGAGTGGTACGACGGGACGCACGTTCCCGACGTGCTCGCCGTGCCCGGATTCGTCTCCGCCCGGCGCTTCAAGATCACCGGCAACGAGCACGGCGCAGTACCTCCGCCGGGAAAGTACCTGGCCCTCTACGACATCGAGACCGATGACATCGAGCGCACCATGGCGGACCTGCACGGCAGGGCCGGCACCAGCGCGATGCTCATCAGCGACACGATGGGCCCCGAACGCGCCTCCATGCTCTACGAGGCGATGACCGAGACGGTCACGCAGCGGTGACGACTCTCCGGTGACTCCGCCGCGCAACCCGATTGCGCATCGGAGTCACCGGAAACGGTAGCTCGCTGTATTGCGTGATGAACGCATCGTGGCGGCCTTCCTGCTCTCGGACGAAGCCGTCGTTCGTCACCGGCCAAATGTTGGTGGCCGACGGAGAGCTATCGCTGTAACCAGCCGGTCGGGAACTCGAACAGTCGCGTCAGGATGAGAACTGGCGCGGTGGCCCTGTCGGGCTGATGTAACGCAATCCATGGTCCATTTCGAGTCGCACAACTGTGGTGCCCAATATAAGCGGGCCCACAAGTTCCGAGACGGCGTGACACGCTCCGCTGCCGTCCGGCAACATTAGACCGAATCGCCGAATCGCGTTTAGCTGGACGACGTCGGCTGCATCGCAATGTGCCAACAATCGCCATAGGTTGGGGTCGTTGGGATCTACTCGTGGTGCCGACGCGTGCAGGTGCACTACGCGCGCGTCGGCACCAATCGGGTTGTCACCCTCTGGATTAAGAGCTGGCCCATCATAGTCCGAGACGACTAGGCCGAACTGCGGTAGAAACTCCTGTGCTAGCAGCTTCATCGTGTAGGGCGTCATGTGGCTTGACTGGCCCGTGACCTCGAAGTGCTTTTCGATCAGGTTCTTGACGTAGTACCAAAGTCGGCCCAGCGACTCGACCAACTCCGCTTTATCTGACGCGTCGTGAGGCAGCAGGTAGTTCTGTCCGCGCTTGGCGTGCATGAGGGCCGACCGCTCAGCGCTGTAGATCCGCCGGAGGATCCACTTCTTATGGTTCGTCACGTTTGGCGGCGTCAGGTCGGAGAGGGGCACGAGCTGATCTGCACAGTCCAGCGCGTCAAGGAACCAGTCGTTTTCGGTTTCCCATTTTGTGTTGCCCGAGTTGCGTGACTTTTTTACGCACGGTAGCCACTCTATGAGTCTCGGCTGCTTTAGACGTACCCGCTCCCGGGGCCGTATATCGCTCAGTATCGACTCGAAGGCCAGAAACATGTTGCGATATGCATCGAATAGATCGTCGGAAGTTCGAGCCATTCGGACGAATCTGAACGCGTCGTCGGCCGAAGGCTTGGGTGGTAGCGAAGGTACGATGTTTCCGTTCGCATCGTGTACCACGGCCGTCGCACTGATCTCGATCGCCAGCGGCTGGACGAATTGACATCGCATGACCACGCCGCCCGCTGCGGGATCCGGCCACCAAACCAGAGAATCGTCAGGTGCATCGCGAATCGCGCAGTCTGCCCGTCCGGTAACCGACAAGTAGTCCAACGCTCGGTTGGCAGCGTTCAACGCCTCGGCGAATGTTCCACTGATGTCTGTCGACGAGGTCGGCCCACAGCTCACGACCGCCTTCTGGCCCTGGATCACGGACGTGACCCAGCTGTCCATCGCCACAGAGGCAGATGCTCGTGCGGGCTTTCGTAGGAGGAAGACTGCGCCATTGCGCCACGTGTCGTTGACATCTTGTAGCGAAATCCCTGCGTATTCCCCAACTGTCACCCGTCGAGTATCGCGGCTACCGAAACTGAGCACGCACCGGGGCCGACTACAACTGCGGCAGCAAGGTTGCACAACTAGCCCTACGGTGCGCAGAGTGCGGCCCCGAGAGGCCGCGTGCCAGAATGTTCGGTATGAGTGCGGCTTACGCGGGGCTGGTCGTGTGGGATGTCGACGGCACCTTGATTCCGGCTGACTTGCGTTGGCTCCGAAGGGCTGTCGCCCGCACCTATGGCCTGCCGGAGGAGTCGATCGTCTTTCCGAAGGCGCGCGTGCATGGCTACACCGATCAGTCGATCGTTGTGGAGACTGCTGCCGCTTCGGGGGTTCCATCCGAAGTTGCCGAACAAGGTGTTTCGCGGTTTCACGAGGTACTGGCTCGCGTCATGTCCGATGGGGAACAGGAACTTGCTCGTGATCAGCCAGCGTATCCCGGTGCCTTCGATTCCATTGCCTCGCTGCACGAACACGGGTTCGTGCAGACGGTGTTGACCGGAAACCTACGTGTTGCAGCCGAAGTCAAGCTTCGCGTATCCGGACTGGACCAACATCTGGATCTGGATATCGGCGCGTTCGGTGATGACGCACGTGACCGGTTCGAGCTTCCTGCTGTGGTTGCCGAACGGTTCGCCGCTCGATACAGCACAACGCTCGATGCAAGTAGGACGGTCGTCATTGGCGATGCTCCGAATGATATTGCGTGTGCGCGTCACGCAGGTTTTTACGTTATTGCCGTCGCGCACCGAATGTCCCGAAATGAGCTGGAGCAACATTCGCCGGACGCGGCTTTGGACCGGCTGGACGCAAATATGGTGGTCTCGGCCATAACTTCCTTGACTGGTGATGCTAAGACACCTTGAGGGTTTCTATCCTCTCTCGAAGGTCCCGAACTGATGTTTCGGTATGCCATGGCTTGAATCGGCTAAGCGCGCGCTGGGCGCGGTCGATCCCTCGCGAGTTTCCCATCGCAACGAGACTTTCGTATGCGTCTCCCAGCATGCGGCACCCCTCCTCTAGTTCACCACTCAATACATGGGCGCTCGCGAGGTCGACGTGGGCCGCGAGTGCGACATTTCGATTATCCGCAGCCGTTGCACTGATGGCTTGATTCAATGCATGTATCGCTTTTCGAGGTTTGTTGAGGAACAGCCAGCATGTTCCTTCGTAGACCATAAGTCGTGTCTGATTCCAATCGCTGAAAAGGCCAGTCTGATCGGGCTCTGTGATCTCATCTACAGCGCGACGTGCACGCGCCAGCGCTTCCCGGCATTCCCTGGCAAGCTCCAACACTGCGAACGCCTGAGCCTGCTCAGCCGCTATCCGAGCTTGCGCCGAGGGCGGCAGAGCATCGGCGACGGTGGCAGCTTCCCCGAGTAAATGGAGGCCATCTACGATATCTCCATCCGATCCGATCAGGGTCGCCGCGTCCGAGCGTAGATTGCTTTCGAATATTCTTGCGATACCGCCGAGTGCCGGGTCTTTGATATCGTCCGCAAGGCGCTTGGCGAAAGCGCAACCCGCCAGCGCCATTGAACGATCTCCGATCGCGCTCCAGAGACGGCTCGCCACGATTGAAGTTTCACCCAGGAGGAAACCTATTTGATTTTTGACATGCTCGTCGGCCACACTCCGAAACAGCGTTGTCACCGAATTTCGATGCGCCGAAATGAGTGTCAACAGCGCGTCGGGTGCAATACTTTGCCGCTGACCCGCAAGCAAGCGTGTCACGGCAGTAAAACTAGCTAGAGTGCGTTCGGAAATTTGCCGTGTACGAACAACAGCATCAACAGGGTCGGAGTTTCGAATAAGGTCGGGGTCTAATGCGCCGGTTGCCGCTACTGCTATTCCTTGAGTGAGGAGTGCGCGACGGTTTATCACAGAAAAATCCTCATCGTCTTCGGATTTGCGAGCGGGACTGGCAAGGCCGCCGCCCGCCGCACCGACGATACGCGGGTCGAGAGGCAGGGTTACGACTCGGCCGTCGACGATAACCCGCAACATGACTGTGGCGTCTGTGCCCGTGTCCTCCGGGGCGGTCGCCCTGTTGCGCTTGCGCGTAGAGCGTTGTACGTCGTGTGCCTGCGCGCGCAGTGCGACCAGTACACCGTCAGCACCTAGCTCGGCATCCAGCGCGGCCACGAGTTCGCGCGACGGGAGCACGGCGTCTTGCCTTTCGGCCATGCCGACGTACTGACGGGTGTAGCGAATCTTGGCAGCAAGCTGACGCTGGCTCAGCCCCGCCGCCTGCCTGCGGCGTTTGATTTCGCACGCCAACTCGTCGGCGATGCCTGCCGGTTCGTGTTCCGGCTCGCTGGTTGGGTCATTCATCGGTACCCCCTGCATTGGTTCATTCTTACCCACCACCTGGGGGTGGCAAATCAGCTTTCCGGCGATTTGCCATCTTCCTTGCCCGGGGGCTGCGGCGGTCTGCTCTATCCAGGCACCGCGAAACCGGTGGCCTGGAATCGAGTGGGAGGCGCAGGCCATGACAACGACTACCCGCCACGGCGTTCCGCTGTTGGACGCGGCGCAGCGAGCGAGGATGCGGCCGGAACTGTCGGAGGTGATCGAGTACCGCAAGTCCGGGCTCAGTCTGAACTGGATCGTCGGATGTCCGTTGGATTGTGGGTATTGCGTGCGGCATCTGTTCGAGAACTTCGAAATGAAGGTGCCGCGCGCACTGATGGACGATCGCGAGGCCGCTGATCTGCTGACCGGTCATCGGTACTTCCGGCCGCACGTGACGCCGATTCAGTTGCTGAATCGGGCTACCGATCCGATGTTGCCGAGGGTCAAGCAGCACACCTTGAACATGCTGAAACTACTGGACACGCGCGGGCTGACCAATCATGTCCTGGTGATCACCCGGTGGCGGATCGAGCCGGAGGACTGCGCGGTCTTGAACTCGATCAAGAATCTCAAAGTTACTGTGCTGGTGACTCATTCGGGAATCGATGATCCCCGTGTGGAGCCGGTGGACTCGTCGATCGCGGCGCAGTCACTGACGACGGCGTTCGAGCGCGCGGACCGGTATCGGGTGGTGTTGTACTGGCGGCCGATCGTGCCGGGGCTCAACGATTCGGACGAGCATCTACGCCGCGCGCTCGCGCTGAGCCACCATGCGCATGCGACGGTGTTCACCGGTTTGTTCTTCAAAGATCAGATCCGCGACTACTACCGGGCGAACGGATTGCCCGAACCGTATCCGGACGGTGCCCGCCGCAAGGTGTTTCCGGAAGAGTTGGAGCGGCGGATTCTCGAGGCTGCCGAGGGCGGTCGGCCCGGTTCGCCGTTAATCACAGCGCGGTCATTGACCTCTACGAGAGTGCCGCGAAGATCGGCGGCCTGATCGGCGACATGCCGTTCATCTGGCCGTCGCCATGCCCGCGCGCACCGCTGCCGCTGCGTTGCCGTTCCGCAAGACCAGTTGCGCTGTGGCATACGCTCACGAAATCGCCGACTACAACGGTCATTACGGCATCCGGGAACTGTGCGACATCTGTCCCGTGGCCGGGCTGGACGAACAACGCCGCTACTTCCTGCAACACGGTCACGGTTACCAGGTCCATGACATTGACAAGCCGCACCACCATTATCGGCACGGCCGCGCCGATCTCGGTTGGCCCACCACGAGGGAGAACACGCGATCATGACCCCGATTCCGTTCCCGACCGCCCTGCACGAGCGGCAGTTGGCGGTGGTCGATGTGGAGGGCAACGGGCAGAATCCGCCCGAGATCATCGAAATAGCGGTGTTGCTGGTCGATGGGCCGACAACTCCGGATGCGTTGCGGGCGTGGCTGATCCAGCCGCAACAGCCGGTGACCTCGATCGTCACGCGCAAAGTCCACGGAATCACCAACGGCGACCTGGCCGACTGCCCGCCCTGGCATGACGTCGCCGAGGAAATCGAGGAAGCCCTGTGCGGGCGCGTGCTGGTCGCCCACAACGCAACTGTCGAGCGCAAAGCTCTCGCAGCACATCTGCCGGACTGGAACCCGCCGCTCATCCTGGATACCTTGCGGCTGGCCAAGACGGTCTGGGCGGGGTTGGACTCGTATGCGCTGGACAAGCTCATCGAACGCGGCAACCTCGACACCAATTCCATTGTCGGACAGGGCTATCACCGCGCCGGATACGACACCTGGGCCGCATGGCAGTTGCTGTGCGCGTTGATCACCGATGGCGACCTGGACTGGCCCGAATTGGTCACTGCGGCTGGCCTTCCCGAGTTCCTGTCTGCCCCAGAACCTGAAGGAGGTTTGTGGTGAATACCCTCGATCAGCCGGTCACCATCGCGGTGGTCGGTACCCATTCCACCGGTAAGAGCACCTTCCTGGCCCGGCTGGCTCACGAGCTACGGCGGACGGGCTTGCAGGTCTCCACGGTCGCGGACCTGGGCGAACAAGCCCAACGTATGGGGTTGCCGATCCTGTGGAATCACACCTGGACTTCGACGTTGTGGATCATGACGCGCGGGATCAGCAACGAACTCGAAGCTTGGCTGCACGGGGATGTGGTTTTGGTCGACCGCGCGGTCCCTGATGCGCTCGGCTACTACCGGGCCGCGCTCGAGTATCGCGGTGAAGTCTGCGCCCCGGAAGGGTTGGAATATCTGGAGATGTTGGCCCGCGCCCACAGCGACCGCTACCACCTCGTCTTCCGCACCCAGCTCGATCCGGATATTCCGTTGGGTACCAACAAGGTTCGCGACGGTAACCAGAAATTCAGGGCATTGGCCGACCGTCATGTCGGGGCTGTGATGACTGAACTGGCGCTGCCATGGCTCCCGCTCGCCGCCGATGGGCACGACGCGGCGCTGACCCTCGCGACCGGCTTTGTCGCCGAGCAACTCGGCGACGACGTACTCCCCGGCCCTGCCAGCGCCACCGCGTGAGCGGGCCGAATTCCCCCTCACTCGCAATCCAACTGACAGTTACTGGTGGTGAGAGCATGCAACCCGCAGAACCTGATATCCCAGATCGCGACCGCAGACCGAAGGCGGTCGGACTCGTGCGCGGGGACGTCTCGGTCCTCGATGCGCCGCGCCACGCGCTCGAGGTGGAGCGTCACGCGACCGGGTTGGGGTATCGGTATGTATACACAGTGCGACCCCCGCGAGATGCGGTCGACCCGATTGCTTACGCGTTGGGTATCGCGGCAGGGCTCGATGCGGCGGCGGTCGTGGTGTACGACCTGGCGCAGGTCGACAACCAACCGGCGCTGGTCTGTGACGACTTCGACCTGGAAACCGTGTACCCGCCGGAGACCTGGGTGCGGGCCTCGCGTTCAGCATCGATCGAATCGGGTGCGGCGTGACCGGCGCGGTGGTGATCGTGGCATCGCCGCAGGTGTGTGACCGTGCTGACGTCGAGTTGGCGCACGAACTTATGCGGCGGCATCTCGTCTGCCGGGTCGATCGGTGCATGTGGAAAGCGGCGGCGCATCGCACGTTGGTGGATGCGGGCCGACTCATGCCGCCGAGGTGGAGCCCGCGGGAGCGTGCCGCCGCGCGAGGGCTCGCGTTCCCTCCGCTTCCCGCTGAATCGAACGGCCCCGGCGAGCCGTCTACGCAGACGATCCGCGATGTGCTGAGCAAGCTTTCGGTATTGGGCTCATCCGCCCCGACCGCGAGCGCACCTGCCAGCGAAGACGGTCGATAACCTTTTCGAGGGGCCCTGATGAGTGAGCGCTGTACCGAGGCGGTGGGCTGGGTCGCGCGTTGGAGCCTGGATCACCACTGCGTGCGAATTCTGCTGGTGCGCAATGAATCCGAGGAAGACCCCCTGTTTTCGGCTGCCGTGCTCGCTGCTGCCCCCGACTTGGCGGAGATGCGGGAGCGGTACCCGAAACTGTCGGAGCTGTGGGACGCGATTCGCGGCGAATACTGGGCGGAATTCTTTACAGTCCAAGAGAATTCGTGCGGAACCATCTAACCCGAATGGGCGGGCCGGATCGAGTATCGGATCCTGATGGTGACCATGTGGAGTTCTCCCGCAGCCTGACTCGGGCTGTTCGAGCGTTGGGGTTGATCGCCAAGCCGATCTCGGCCCGCAGTCTGTCCGGCAGTTTCCCGCTCGCACCGACCATCGCCACGCTGCGCTGGCTGCTGGAGAGCGGATACGTGGCCACGGGAACATCGCCCACCATCGGGCGGCACCGCGAGCCGGTCTACTGGCTCACCGACGAGGGCCTGTTCCTGTATCGGAACCTGTTGCGCCGCAGCGACACCGCTTGCGGCCCTAGCTGAAGTCTTGGAGTGAGAACGTGACTTATACCGATCGGCAGCATCGTCACATCGTGATCTTCGCGATCGTGATGATCAGCCTCGCCGTGGTGATCAGCGGCATGGCGGTGGTCGCGGTGCTGTACATGCACCACGGACATCACAGCGCACCGGTCTCGACGCAGTGATCGGCATGGATGCCTACCTGTTCGGGCGGTTCGGCGGGGAGGTCCGCAGTTTCACCTTGCCCGAGGAACGCGAGGGGGTCGACAACTGGGCGGCACACTGCCGCGCGAGCGCGCGGGACACCGACGAGTTCGACAACTTGCACCGGATGGTCAAGGGCTATCTGGACACGGCGGCCGAGGCGACCGCCGAGGGCAAGTTCGTGTCGATCAGCTGGATGGACGGCTCGCTCGCACACCGCAATCCACTGGAGAGGATGATCCCCGTATGCACCTGATCGAGGTCGAACGCAAACGCGAACTCCCCGACAGCGACACCCTCCGCCAGCGGCTCGCTGAGCGCGGCTACCGCGAAGCCTGGCGCCTCGACGAGACCGACGTCTACTACAGTCGGCCTGACGTCGACTTCATGAAAACCGTTGAGTGCCTGAGAGTTCGGCGTCGTGACGGGTTCGCGGAGATCACGTATAAGCCGCCGTCCGGGGCCGATACTCACCGGGACGGCGATGTGATCGCAAAACGTGAGACTAACGTCCGACTGTCTGAACCGGAACAGGCCGATGCCGCGATGGCGCTGCTGGCGTCGGTCGGGATGATCGAGCTGGCGAAGGTCGAGAAGGCGCGAACTCAGTACCAATATCCCGAGCACGACAACGTCCTCATTGCGATCGACGTCGTCGCAGGGGTTGGTGTGTTCGTCGAAACCGAGATCACCGCGGTCGACCGTGACGCAGCGGTAGCGGCCCTGGAACGGATCGAACATGAACTCGGTATCGCTGACTGTATTGTCGTGCAGCTGCCGTATCGGGATCTGGTGATGGCTGCCGCGCAGTCCTGACACCGTCGCCCGAACATGAGGGCCGGAATCGGTTGTCCCCGATCCCGGCCCTTGTGTTCGTATCCAGGCAGGCTCAGGCCCAGCTGTAGGTCTTGATGTTGGCGAACTGGTCCATTCCGGATCGGCCGAGTTCGCGGCCGACGCCCGATGCCTTGGTTCCGCCGAATGGGATTTCGATGGGGGCGCCCAGCCAGGTGTTGATGCCGACACCGCCGGTGTCGAGCAGTCCGGCGATGCGGCGGGCCTCGTCGAGATTCTCGGAGAAGACGGTGCCGCCGAGACCGAATATCGTGTCGTTCGCCAGTGCGACGGCCGCGTCGGCGTCCGGCACGCGGAAGACGATGCCCAGTGGTCCGAATGCCTCTTCGGAGTAGAGCCGCATCTGCGGGGTGATGCCGGTGACGACCGCGGGCTTGAAGAACGCGCCGGGGCCGTCGACCCGTCCGCCCGGCACGAGTACCGTTGCGCCCTTGTCGATTGCGTCCTGATACTGCGCTTGGAGTTCGTCCGCCGCGGCAGCGCTGGACATCGGGCCGACCGTGGTCTCGGGGTCGAAGGGATCGCCCAGCTTCTGGCCGGCGAACAGCTCGCTGTACTGAGCGGTGAACGCGTCGGCGACCTGCTCGGTGACGATGACCCGCTTCGGGAGCGCGCACGCCTGGCCGCCGATGATCAGACGGCAGTTCGCGGCGGTGGCCGCCGCCTTCGCGATGTCGGCATCGTCGAGCACGATGAAAGCGTCGGATCCGCCGAGTTCGAGCACGACGGGTTTGATGTGCCGACCCGCCTGTTCGCCCACGATGGATCCGGCGCGATCCGAGCCGGTCAGCGTGACGGCGCGGATCCGGGGGTCGGCGATGAGGGGCGAGACCTGGGCCGACGAGGCCAGCAGCGTCTGGTAGGCGCCTTCCGGGAATCCGGCCTCGAGGAAGAGTTCGTCGAACATCGTCGTGGAGCCCGCGCATGGCGCGGCGGGTTTGACCAGCACGGTGTTGCCGAGCATGAGGTTCGGCACAGCTGCTCGCATGGCCTGGAACAGGGGAGCGTTCCAGGGCTCGATGCCGAGCACCACCCCGACGGGTTCACGGCGCAGGATTGCCCGGGACATACCGGGTACTTCCACCTCCTCGTCCGCGAGGAGTTCGTGAGCGCGGTCCGCGTAGTAGCGGAACATATCTACCGAGCCGACTCCCTCGGCCTTCGCATGCGGCAGGATCTTCCCCATTTCGAGGGTCACCTGCCAGGCGAGATCATCCAGCTTGGCCTCGATCAGGTCGGCGACCTTGCGAAAGAGCCGGACGCGCTCCTCCAGCGGCACATCCCGCCAAACCTGGTAGGCACGGTGGGCTTTCGCCAGTTGCGCCTCGACCTCCGTGTCGGTCAGCGGATCCCACTCGCGAATCACCTCACCGGTTGCCGGATTGATCGTCCGGTACCGGCTCGTTTCGGGCCGGACTGCGGATACTACGGACATCGTTGACTCCTCGTTGCCTACACACCTATTGCAGTGGTGGCTATCACAATACTAGCTTGATTAGGAGTACCATATAGGTATGCGGAAGTGGTGTTGCAAATCTTCGTCAAGACAAGATGGCACCACGGAGAGAGGACATCATGAAAGCAGCTGTCATCAGCGCGATCGGCGAACCGTTCGTCGTTCGTGACGACCTGACCCTCGACGCCCCGCTGGGTCGGGAGATCCTGGTCGAGGTGAAGGCCAGCGGGCTGTGCCACAGCGATATCTATGTAGCGACCCAGGCCGGTCTCGGTACGCCGGTTCCCATCGTGCTCGGTCACGAGGTCTCGGGAGTCGTGCTCGAGATCGGACCGGATGTCACCGAGTTCGCGGTGGGCGATCACATCGTCGCCTGTCTCGACGGCTACTGCGGGCATTGCGATCGGTGCCTGGTCGGCGAGACGAACCTGTGCCGCAACTACCCGACCGGCACCCAGCGGACCGCGGACCAGCCGCCGCGGCTGCGGCTGGGAGGCGAGCCGATCAGCCAGTTCTCGGAGATCTCGGGTTTCGCCGAACAGGTACTGCTGCACGAGAACAACGCGGTGAAGGTTCCGGTCGAGGTGCCCTTCCCGCAGGCCGCGCTGCTGGGCTGCGGCGTCACCACCGGGGCGGGCGCGGCGATCAACTCGGCGGGCATCCGAGTCGGCGACAACGTCGCGGTCATCGGCTGTGGCGGTGTGGGACTCAATACGATCCAGGGCGCGGCCCTGGCCGGTGCGCGCAAGATCATCGGCATCGATCTGCTGCCGGACAAACTCGAGCTGGCGAAGAAATTCGGCGCCACGCATGTGGTGAATCCGGCCGAGCAGGATCCGGTGGCGGCGGTGCGCGAACTCACCGATGGTGGCGTCGATCATTCCTTCGAGGTCATCGGCAATATCAAGCAGACGCTCCAGCAGGCGCTGGGGATGCTGGCGCCGGGCGGCACGGCCTATGTGGTCGGCGCGCAGTCGCCGTCGCAGATCATGGAGATCAGCCCGGCCGAGCTGCTGTTCAACAAGACGGCGCTGCGCGGGGTTTATATGGGCGGCACCAACTTCAAGCGGGATATCCCGCTGTATGCCGAGCTGTACCTGCAGGGCCGGTTCAACCTCGACGACCTGCTCTCCCGGACGATCGGCATCGAAGACGTCAACAAGGCGTACGAGGAACTCGCCAAGGGCGGCATCGCGCGATCGGTGATCACCTCCTTCTGACGGCTGTCGGCATGCGTGGCCGGCGCCGTGTAAGTGCGCCGTGCCGCGCGCGGCGCCGACCAGCTCCGGCGCGGCGGTCGGCAACTCGCGCCGGCCGCCGCGCCGCCGGTACACGCATTCGTGTGTCGCACAACAATATTCAGGCCGCCGTCGTGTGCTGCGACCGCGGTGTCCGAACAGGAGCAAGGTATGGCAAGCGCGCAGTTCGATCTCGTGATCCGGGGTGGCGAAGTGCACGACGGGGACGGCGGCGAACCGTTCACCGCCGACGTCGCCGTGCTGGACGGGAAAATCGCGGAGATCGGACAGGTCCGAGGGGCCGGACGAGAGGAGATCGATGCGCGCGGGCGGATCGTGACCCCGGGCTTCGTCGATATCCATACCCACTACGACGGTCAGGTGGTGTGGGACGACAGCGTCGCCCCGTCCGCGTGGCATGGCGTGACCACCGTGCTGATGGGCAATTGTGGTGTCGGTTTCGCACCCTGCAAGCCGGAGAACCGCAAGGGACTGATCGACCTGATGGAGGGTGTCGAGGACATCCCCGCTCCCGTGATGCACGAGGGTTTGCCGTGGAACTGGGAGAGTTTCGGGGATTACCTCGACGTGCTCGAGGGCAGGCGCTGGGATGTGGACGTGTGCGCGCTGCTGCCGCATGCGCCGCTGCGGGTGTACGTCATGGGTGATCGCGCGTTGCGGCTGGAGCCCGCGACCGCCGACGATGTGGCCGAAATGCGCCGGCTCGTCGCGGAGGCGGTGCTGGCCGGTGCGTTCGGGGTGTCGACCTCACGCTCGACCGCCCACCGCAATCTCGCGGGTGAGTTCACCCCGACGCTACTGGCCCGTGAACGCGAATTGGTCGCTCTCGCACAGGGAATGGCCGACGGCGGACGCGGCTTCCTGGAGTTCGTCGCCGAGGTGCAGGACCCCGATGTGATCGGCGAATTCGAGATGATGCGCCGGGCCCTGCGGAAGTCGGGACGTCCGGGCGTCTACAGCCTCGTGCAGAGTGGACAGGCCGGGGCCGGTGAGAAGGATCTGTGGCGGGACCTGATGAAGTACTCGGACGAGGCATCGGCACAGGGTGTGAATCTGCGCCCGGTGGTGGCGCCGCGGTCGGTGGGGCTGCTGATGGGGCTCGAGGGCAGTCAGCATCCGTTCGCCGGTACGGCCACCTACCATGGCATGGCTCACCTGCCCCTCGCCGAGCGCGTGGCGCGGATGAGGGACCCGCAGGTCAAGGAGCAGATCCTCGCCGAGGACCGCTTCGAGTTCAGTACTTGGCCGCTGGCGAAGAACCTGACCTACGACCGCATGTACCGGTTCGAGAACCCGCCCAACTACACCCCCGACGTCGCGGACTCGCTGGCGGCGATCGCGCAGCGTGCGGGTCGTCGTCCCGAGGAGGTCGCCTACGACGTGCTGCTCGAGGACGGCGGCATGGGCTTCATCCACGTCCCGTTCGCGAACTATGCCAGCGGCGACCTGCGCACCTGTGAGGAGATGCTGGCCAATCCCAACGCGATCATGGGTTTGGGCGACGGCGGCGCCCACGTGGGATTCATCCTCGACGCGGGATTCCAGACCTGGATGCTGACGTACTGGGTCAAGGAGCGTGGCGTGATGGCGGTCGGCGAGGCCGTGCGCAGGATGACCTCGGATACGGCCGATGTGATGGGTCTGCGGGACCGCGGGCGGATCCGGCGCGGGCTGCGCGCGGATCTCAACGTCATCGACCTCGACCGCCTGACGTTCGGCTCACCGTACGCCGCCTATGACCTTCCGAAGGGCGGTCGGCGTCTGCTGCAGAAGGCCGACGGCTACACGGCCACCGTCGTCGGCGGCGAGGTCACCTACCGCGATGGCGAGGCCACCGGTGCCCGTCCGGGCAGGTTGGTCCGCTCCGCGGGCTGAGGCGATTAATTGTGTTATAACTTGCTAGTAGGATAATTGTATTAAGATTAGGTAGCGGGAGAGTCACGGGAGACACTCATGGAGTTTGATTACATCATCGTCGGCAGCGGCGCCGGCGGCTCGGTCGTCGCCGAACGCCTGAGTGCCGACCCGACCGCGTCCGTGCTCGTCCTGGAGGCGGGAGGCCGCGACCGGCACCCGATGCATCTGGTGCCGAAGGGCTTCTTCTTCACGATGCAGTCGCCCAAGTACACGAAGAAGTTCACCGTCGCGCCGTACGGGCCGGAGAATTCGGTGGACCAGTGGTTCCGCGGACGGCCCCGATATCCGGCCGAACTACCTGTCCACCGAATACGACCAGCAGATGATCCGCCACATCAGCACGCGGACCGAAGAACTGTTCGCGAAGGGGCCGGTGGCCGATCTGGTCGGGGAGCGGATCTACCCGGGCCCGGAGATCGGCACCGAGGACGAGTTCCTGCACAACTCGCTCGTCGCCGGTGCCAGCGGCTACCACACGCTCGGTACCTGCGCGATGGGCCCGAACGACGACGATGTGGTCGACGCTCACCTGCGGGTGCGCGGGGTGGACGGGCTTCGTGTCGTGGACGCGTCCGTCTTCCCGTACCAGCCGTCGGGCAACACCTCGGCACCCACGCAAGCCCTCGCCTGGCATGCCGCCTCGCTCATTCGTCAAGCGCACTCATAGAGATACGACACCAGAGGGAGGACGTCATGGCGCAGCCGACGGAACAGGCGATCCGGGAACTCCTGGATCGCCAGGAAATTCTGGACTGCATACATCGTTATTGCCGGGGAATCGACCGGCACGACGCTGAACTGCTGGCCTCCGCGTACCACCCCGACGCGATCGACGACCACGGCATCATCAAAGCGCCGGTGGCGGAATTCATCACGTGGGCGTTCGAAGGCCACCGCAAGAATCAACACGGCCACCAGCACTACGTGACGAACCACAGCTGCGAACTCGACGGCGACACCGCGCACACCGAGACGTACTTCATCATGCTCGGCCAGAACAAGAACGGCACGCCCCTGACGTTGCACGGCGGGCGATACGTCGATCGGTTCGAACGACGCGACGGCCGGTGGGCGATCGCGTACCGGGCCTCGCTGCTGGAGTGGGTCGGCGGATTGGGTGATCCCGATCTGCCGCCGGTGCAGCGGGTCCAGCCCGGTCCGATCACCCGGGACCGCACCGATCTGTCCTACCGGCGTCCGCTGGAGCCGACAGTCGACTGATGCCGGGTGTCGGCCGGATAGCTGCCGAAGATCCCGCCGAATAACTCTGCGTTCACGATCGCCGGTCGTGATGCCCAAATGCGCGTGATCGCAAACGAATTCGACCTCATGCTCGCGAGGGGAGCCTGAGGTCGAATTCGTTTGCGGAGCGGGGTTGTCTATGCGTCGTCCACGCCGGTGCTGCCGGCTTCGCGCAGGAAGACAGCCGCCCTCGGGCAACTGGGAATTGCCAACCGGACCGATTCGGCCTGGTCGTCTTCGAGATCGTCGTCGATCGCCGTCACGAGGCCGTTCTCATCGAGGTCGAAGACGTCGGGCGCCAACGCCACACAGACGGCGTTGCTCTCGCACAGTTCGCGGTGAACTCCGGCCCTCATCGCCGCACCAACCGAGCCGGTACCCGATCGTGGACGAAACCGACGCCCATCGCATCGGAGCGGACCGTATTCTCGTGATCGATCTCGAATTCCGGCATGAGTTCCAGTACCGTCTCGATCTCGATGCGCAGGATGGCCTTAGCCAAATGCTGTCCGAGACAACGATGTACACCCCATCCGAAGGAAATGGCACGTCGGTTGTCGCGATCGAAGTCGACCCGCAACGGATCTTCGAACTTGCGCGGATCCTTGTTCGCGGCCGCGATGTTCAGCAGCACCATATCGCCCTGTTCGAGGGTCTCGCCGCCCAGTTCACAATCCCGGGTGAGGTACCGGCCCTCGGCCGTCGCCGGTGAGTACACCCGAATGATCTCTTCGACCGCCGCCGGGATCAGTGCCGGGTCGGCCCGAAGCCGGTCTCGTTGATCGTGATGCAGTGACAGGTGAACCATCATCGCCGCGAATGCCGCACTGGTGGTGTGGAATCCGGCGAGCACCAGCAACATGCCGATCCCGAGCATCTGTTCGTCCGTGAGTACGGTGCCATCGCCCAGCGGGTCGTTGGCCAGTACGGACATGAGGTCGTCCTCGGGGTGTTCGCGCCGCGCTCGCATACAGGTGAGGATCTCGTTGTCGATCCACTCCTTGTCACGCTGAACCCGCGCCAGGACATCCGGATCGTCCGTGCCCTGATGTGTCATGCCGAGTTCCATCCGTTCGAGGAACTCCTGGCGACGTTCCGCGCCGAGGCCGATGATGCCGAGGATCATCGAACCCGGCACGACGTTGGCGACATCGCGGACGAAATCCCACTCACCGGCCTGTGCCAGTGGCTCGATGACACCCCGGACGAACTGACGGATACCGTTCTCGCGCTTGGTAATCGCTTCGGCGGTGAACCAGGGGTTCAGAACCTTGCGGTATGCGGAGTGCGCCGGCGGGTCGAGCGAGACCGGGATGTGCCCGCCACCGAGATTGAGCGCCGGGATCGCGGCGCCCTTGCACGAACTGAACGTCGCGTAGTCGCGGAATGCCGCGGTGACATCGGCGAATCGGTTGACGACCCAGAACCCGCCGTGCTTGGTCGACCAGGCCACCGGTTTGTCTTCCAACAGGTGCTCGAGGGTGTTGAAGGGGTCGCGGGCGAACTCGACGTCGTGATGGCTGAAATCGGTGATTTTGCTCTGCGGACCTGCGGGCATCATTGCCTCCAGTGCTGGCGCGAGGCTTGTCCGGACGTCTGACGCTACCGGACTGCTTGCACATTATGGTGTAAATATCAGTTACAACTGAGTTGTTAACTGTGTTACACCATATTTAAGATCCGAATAGCCGTCAATGCTCCAGAAGCGAATCGATTGTGCAGCGCCGGTGCCATTCGACCGCGCCGCCCGCTGCACCGCGTCGGCTGTGGCCCGTATCGACCGGCCACAGCCGACGCCGCACCGCTAGGCCGCGCCCGCCAACGGGTCCAGTACTGCCCGAGCGACCTCGTCGACGTGCTGTTCCGGCGTGCCGAGCACCAGCGCGTCGGTGGTGGCGCGCTTGAAGTAAAGGTGCGGAGTTCCTTCCCAGGTGAACCCGAGGCCACCGTGCATCTGGATGGCGCTGGTGCTGATCCAGGTCGACGACTCCGAGGCCACGGCACGGGCCAGGCTGACCGCCAGTCGCGGATGATCGCTGGCGTCGTCGAGTGCCCAGGCGGCGTGATAGGCGGCCGAGCGCGCCTGTTCCACCGCTATCAGCATGTTCGCGCAACGGTGCTTCACCGCCTGGAACGCGCCGATGGGTTGGCCGAACTGGAGACGGCCGCTGACGTGCGCGACCGTCGTGTCCAGCATCTGGCGGGCCACTCCCACCTGCTCGGCGGCCAGCAGCGTCGCGCCCACCAGAGTCGCGCGCTCGATGACCCCGGGCGCTTCGGCCGGATCCGCGATCTGCCGGGCGGGACAGTTCTTCAGCGCGAGATCGGCCTGGCGGCGGGTGAGATCCATCGTCGACAGGGCCGTGCGCGTCAGCCCCGCGGCGTCGGCCTCGACGGCGAAGAGCGCCACCTGGTCCGCGACGGTGGCCGCGACCAGGATGAGATCGGCGCTCGCGCCGTCGGGCACGAATGCCGCGGTGCCGTCGAGCACCCACCCGTCCTGGGCCCGCTCCGCCGAGACGGTGACCGCATCGCTGTCGAAAACACCGTTCCGGATCGGCGCCGCCAGGGTCGCGATCCGTTCGCCCGCAAGTATTTCCGGCAGATAGCCGGTCTTGATCTCCTCGTCGGACAGTGCGGTGAGCGCCGGTACCGCGAGGCACAGACCGAGCACCGGACCGCAGAACAGGGATGCACCCAGCTCCTCCAACACGATCGCCTGATACACCAGGCCCGCGCCGCCGCCGCCGTACTCCTCCGGCACGGCGAGTCCGAGCACACCGATCTCACTGCCCAGGCGTCGCCACAGGGCCGGGTCGAAACCGCTGTCGGAGAGCATCGTTTCGCGCACGACCGGCTCGGGTGAGGTCGCGTCGCAGAAGTCGCGCATCATCGATCGCAGCTCGAGCAGATCGTCGGTGAATTCGAACTCCTGGGGCATCGCACTTCCTTGCGGTGGGTCGGGCTGAGCTGTCATCGGGGCACGTCGCGCCAGGGGATGCGCTTGTCGTTGCGGGTTTCCTGCGGGAGCTTCAAGACCCGCTCGCCCAGGACGTTGCGCAGGATTTCCGATGTGCCGCCTTCGATGGTGTTCGCGCGGGATCGCAGATACTTGCGCTGGATGCCGGTGGGGCCGCTCTCGTCGTCGGGGGCGTCGGGAGAATAGGTGTCGATCAGGGTGCCTTCGGGGCCGAGCAATTCGATGCAGAACTCGTAGATGTGCTGGGTGAGTTCGGATCCGACCAGCTTGGTGATGGCGCTTTCCGGGCCCACTACGCCGCGGGTCGCGGCCGACACTCTCGCCCGGTTGCTGGTGAGCCGGTGGGTTTCCGCGCGAATCCACAAGCGCGCCAGGCGCTCTCGCAGCACCGGCGTCTGCCGCTCGGGGTAGCGCTGCCACAGTTCCAGGGCGTCCGCGATGGCGCCGCTGCCGCGTGCTGGAACCCGGTCGCCCAGCGATGTGCGCTCATCGCCGAGCGTGCTGTTCGCGACGATCCAGCCCGCGCCGACGTCGCCGAAGCGCTGGCTGTCCGGAATGTAGGCCCCGTCGAGGAACACCTCGTTGAACTGCGCGCGTCCGGTCAACTGGCGCAGTGGCCGCACCTCGACACCGGGGGAGTGCATATCGATGATGAAGTACGTCAGCCCCTTGTGCTTGGGGACGTCCGGATCGGTTCGTGCCAGCAGAACACCCCAGCGCGCGATGTGGGCGAGGCTGTTCCATACCTTCTGCCCCGATATCCGCCAGCCGTCGCCATCGCGCACCGCACGCGTCGCCAAGCCCGCGAGATCGGAACCGGCGCCCGGCTCGCTGAACAGCTGGCACCATTTCTCCTCGCCGGTGGCGAGCGGACGCAGCAGAGCCGCGGCCTGTTCCGGCGACGCGTACCGGCGGATCGTACCGGCCACGATTCCGTATCCGATCGTGTTCACCGTGCGAGGTTCCGGGCCGCCCGCCTCGCGCATGATGCTGTTCGCCAGCGGTTGCAGCGCACGCGCCGCGTTCAGGCCGCCGAGTCCGACGGGAAAGTGGACCCAGGTGAGCCCGGCGTCGTACCACGCGCCCATGAGTTCGGTGAGCGGCACCTCCCGAGGCGGGTGCTCTTTCACCACCTGCCGTGCGAGTGATTCGATCGTCGTGGCGTCGGGAACGGTCGACGGGGCTGTCATTACGCGCCCTTCCTGGAAAGTCGGTGGGCGGACTGCGCAATGTCCGCCATGAAGAACGTATCATGTTCTAACATAACTAAAGGAGCCCACCGACCTGCGTTATTGTTGACATACACAACAGTAGCATCTAAAACTGCAAGGGTGGCGCGCAACAGCGTGTGCCATCCGGCACGGTCCATTCACCCCGAGGAGCTCCCATCAGCGCACCGAAGAAGCCGAGAGTGGCGCAGCGGCCGATCTCCGCTCGCCGGTCCTACAGTGCGGCCGACGTCCGTGAGATGGCCTCGCGATATCGCACCTGGGGCCAGTGGGGGCCCGACGACGAGCGCGGCTCGACCAACTACGTCACGACCGAGTCGGTGCGGGCCGCGGCGGGTCTCGTGCAGACGGGACAGGTCTTCTCGCTGAGCATCCCGCTGGACCGGACGGGGCCCAACCGCGGCAGGCCCGGCAGCGCGCGGGTGAATCCGCAACATGTGATGTACAAGCACGGCGGGGACCTGCTCGCGGACTGGGACAACGCCCGGCACGGGATGCAGTCCACCGACGACGGCGTCTACATGCCATTGCAGGCGGGCACCCAGTGGGACGCCTTCTGTCACGTCTTCTTCGACGGTGAGACCTACAACGGCCACGGGCCGCAGACGGTCACCAGCCAGGGCGCGAGCCACAACGCGATCACCGAGGTGGTCGAAACCACCACCGGCCGCGGAGTACTGCTCGATGTCGCGCGCTACTTCGACGTGCCGTGGCTGGAGCCGGAGCAGGCGATCCAGGATGTCGACCTGGCCGACTGCGCGCAAGCGCAGGGCGTGGAGATCGGGGAGGGTGATTTCGTACTCGTGCGGACGGGCCACATGGCTCGACGTCGGCAGGAAGAGTTCTGGGGTGATTACGCCGCCGGTCCCGCGCCCGGCCTGGGGCTGAGCGCGTGTGACTACCTGTTGCCGCGCATGGTAGCTGGAATCGCTTCGGACACATGGGGTTTGGAAGTCGTCCCGTGTGAGTCGCTGCCCGAGGTCAAGTTCGGCATGCATGTCGTGCTGCTGGTCAACGCCGGGGTGCTCATCGGTGAGATCTGGGACCTCGACGCGCTCGCCACCGCGTGCGCGGCGGACGGCCGCTACGACTTCATGCTCTGCGCTCCTCCGCTGCCCGTATCCGGCGCGGTGGGCGCGCCGCTGAATCCGATCGCTATCAGGTGAGGCTGTGATGTCCGACTATCGTGCTATCCGTTACGAATCGCTCGACGAGGGACGAATCGTCAGGATCACGCTCGACCGTCCGCGATACCGGAACGCGCAGAGTCGCACCCTGCTCGTCGAGCTCGACGAGGCGATGTTGCGCGCCGAGGCCGACGACGATGTCCGGGTCGTGATTCTGGCCGGCGCGGGCGAATCATTCTCGTCCGGACACGATCTCGGGACGGCGGAGCGCGAGAAAGAGCGCGCCCCGGGACCCGATCAGCACCCCACTTTCCAGCTGAACGGCGCCACCCGCCAGGGCGCGGAGAAACGCATGCTGCAGGAGTGGCACTACTACTACCAGAACTCGATGCGCTGGCGGAATCTGCGCAAGATCACCATCGCCCAGGTCCAGGGTGATGTGATGGCCGCCGGATTGACGCTGGCCTGGTCCTGCGACCTCATCGTCGGCGCGGAGGGCACGACCTTCACCGACCCCGTCGGTGTCCGGCTCGGCATGTGCGGCATGGAATATTTCGCGCATCCCTGGGAGTTCGGCATCCGGCGAACCAAGGAGCTGCTGCTCACCGGCGCCGCGATCGGGATCGACGAGGCCCAGCGGGTCGGAATGGTGAGTCAGATCTACCCGGCCGACGAATTGGCCGACCGCACACTGGATTTGGCACGCACGGTCGCCGCGCGGCCGACCGTGGCGGCACTGCTGATCAAGGAGGCGGTCAATCAGACCCAGGACATCCAGGGTTTCACCAACGCGATGCAGGCGGCCTTCAGCATCCACCAGATCAATCACGCCCATTGGGCGGAGATCCACGACGACAAGGTCGCGCACGCGACCGTCGAGGACGGCGCTGTCGACTGGCGTCGCCGTCCGCCGTCCGCCGAGTGAGACAACCACCGGTCCGATACCAACAGGAGAGATCTACCGATGCCGATCGAGCCGGACGCCAATGTCGTCCCTGATTACGCTGCACTCATGCGCCTGGACGGCCAGGTTCACGTCGTTCTCGGTGCCGGACAGGGTATCGGTTATCAGAGCGCGCACGCACTGGCCGCCTACGGGGCGACCGTCGTGTGCGTGGACCGCGAGGACGAGCGTGCCAAGGCGGTCGCCGCCGAGGTCGGTGGCGTTCCGTACGTCGGGGAGCTGACCTCCCGGGAGTCGGTCGCCGCGATCTTCGATTTCGTGGAACGGGAATTGGGCCGTCTGGACGGTGTGGTCGACATCGTGGGCCTGGCCCGCTACAAGGCGCTGGTGGACCTGACCGACGACGATTGGCAGTGGCACCTGGAGATCGTGCTCAAGCACGCGTATCTGGCGATCGAGTACGCGGCCCGCTTCTGGCAGAAGACCGGAACCAGCGGTGCTATCGCGATGGTGGCTTCTGTTGCGGGACTGCAGAGTTCACCCAAACTCGCGGCCTACGGGGCGATGAAGGCCGCGCTGATGTCGCTGGTGCGCACCTCGGCGGTCGAGCTGGGGCCCTCGGGCATCCGGGTCAATGCCGTTGCGCCCGGTACGGTTCGCACGCCGCGCGCTCAGGCCAACCCCAAGTGGACCCAGGAGTTGCTGGACGCCAACATCGCCAAGACCCCGACCGGCAGGCTCTCCTACCCGGCCGATATCGCCACGGCGCTGCTGTTCCTGGTCTCGCCGCTGTCCCAGCAGATCACCGGTGAGACGCTCGTCGTCGACGGCGGCAACATGATTCTGTTCAACGTGGATTCGCCCACTCCGTGACGATTCCCCAGCCGGTGTCCTGCGCCGGGAGTCGGTTATCCGATTTCCGGTTCGGTGACGGTGTGCCGGGGTTTCCCACCGCCTCACGCCGGGCGTTGCCGGTCGTGAGGCGGTGACGGTCGACGGCGAGCCGCGTTGGTGCGTCAGCGGACGATGCGGAATCCCTGATACCCGTTGGCGGCCGACTCCTCGAGTCCGTTGACGAAATCGCGGAGCGCCCCCGAGTACGCGACGTAGGTGCGCTTCCTACCCGGGATGTTGTCGCTGAAGAGGTAGGACCTGGCCTTCGCCAGGATGCTGCCCTCGGCGGACGACTGGACCTTCTCGGTCCATGCCTCTTGCGCTTCGGGCTCAGGGTCGATGCGCCGGATGCCCTCGTTCACGACCTTGCGCGCGAGGTCCGCGATCCACTGCAACGGCTGATCCGCGCATCGGGGCGAGTTGCCGTGTCCGCCCTTGCCGTGCGGACCACCGATCAGGAACAGGTTCGGGAATCCCGACACCTGAACGCCCATCAGCGTTTTGGGGCCGTCGGCCCATGTGTCCTTCAGCTTCTGCCCGTCGAGCCCGGTGATGTCGATCCGGTTGAGGGCGCCGACGAAGGCCTCGAACCCGGTCGCGAACACGATCAGGTCGGCCTCGATCTCGCGGTCGTCGAGCCGGATGCCGGTCTCGGTGAACTCCTGGATGGGGTGATCCACGACCGAGACGAGGTCGACGTTGTCCTGGTTGTAGACCTCGTAGTAGTCGAGGGTCTCGCAGTCGACCGGCTTGGCGCCGAACGGGTGCTTCGGGATGAGCATGTCGGCGACGTTCGGATCGTCGAGGCGTGGGCGGATCTTTCCCTCGATGAACCTCGCGTAGTGCGTGTTCGCGTCCTCGTCGAACAGGACGTCCGCCGGCATCCCGAACCATTTGGCGAAGCCGGTCTTGCGCCATTGCTCCTCATAGAGCGCGTGCAGCTCTTCCTCGGTGTACTCCTTGGTCGTCTTCGGCTGGAAGCCGTGCAGAAAGCCGCCGTAGGTGCTGTTGAGCCAGTCGAGCAGTTCGGGGTAGCCGCGCCTGATCTCCGCCATCTCCTCCGGCGGGATCGGCCGGTTGTTGAGCGGCACGACCCAGTTCGGCGTACGCATCAGCACCGTGACGCGCTCGGCATCCCTCGCCGCGTTCGGGATGACCTGGACGCCTGTCGATCCGGTGCCGATCACGACGACCTTCTTGCCCGCGAACGACACCGGCTCCTTCGGCCACCGGGCCGTGTGGTGTGCCTCGCCCTTGAACCGTTCCCGGCCGGGCGCGTCCGGGAAGATCGGCGCCGCCGAGAAGAGCCCGGTCGCGGCGATCACGACCTTTGCGGCATACGTCTTGCCGGTGTTGGTGGCGACGATCCACTCATCGCGCGTCTCATCGAAGGTCAACGAGTCGATGCGCGTCTCCAGTTCGATGTCCTTGCGGAGATCGAGCACGTCCGCGACGCGGTTGTAGTACCGCTCGAGTTCCGGCTGGCCGGCGAACATCTCGCTCCAGTCCCACTCGCGCAGCATCTCCTCCGAGAAGAAGTACTGGTAGCTGTGGCTCTCCGAGTGCAACCGCGCACCGGGGTACCGGTTCCAGAACCAGGTGCCACCGACGCCGGATGCCGCATCGATCGCCCGAGCCCGGAGTCCGCGTTCCCGCAACAGGTGCAGCGCGTACAGGCCGGCCTGGCCTGCTCCGACGACGATCGCATCGTAATGGTCGTCGGCCTCGCCCCGGTGAGTTGCTTCCTCAGGCACAGTACTCGTTGTCATGTCCAGTTCCTCCATCGCAACCGACCGCCGCCACTGAGAGCGCCGGTGTCACAATTATGTTGTAAGTGTGGTAACGCCGCCGTCACCGCGACGCGGGGGCGAGTCCGTCCTCGATCGCGGCGATCTGAATCGCGAGCAGCTTCGAGTAGGTCCGGCTCGGAGGTATGCCGAGGGTCGCGAGGAACCACAGGCGGTCGTGGCCGGTGTGACGCGCGATGCCGGCGAATTCGCCGTCCGGTCCGATCGTGCAGATCGGCGGCAGCTCGTCGACGAGGTCGCCGAGGAGCTCGCGGTTCGACTCGTTCACGCTCTCGTAGCCGGTCGCGTAGACCATGAGGTCGGCGGGGATCTCGGCTCCGTCGTCGAGCACGACGCCGCCTCTGGTGAAGCGGGCGATGCTGCCTCTCCGGACCGCGATCCGGCCTTCGATGATGAGTTCGGACGCTCCGATGTTGAAGTAGTAGCCGTGCCGGTTCTGGCCGAACACGAGGCCGACGTTCCCGGCTCCGCCAGGCCCATCGGTGAGCGCGAAGCCGGCCCTCGCGAGACCCTCCAGCGTCTCGCGGTCCCGCTCCTTCCCGATCGCCGTCCGAGTCTTGCCGAGTTCGGGAAGCCGACTGTACGGCACGAGCTGGCCCATCAGGTCGATGTCCTCGATCGGCCGCTCGCCCCGGAGGTACCCGGTGAACGACAGCTCATGGTTCGTCGAGGCGTTCATGACGTAGGTCGCGCCGCGCTGCAGCATCGTGACCTCGGCGCCGTGCTCGGCGAGGTCCTGGGCGATGTCGTGACCGCTCACGCCTGTCCCCACGACGATCGCCCGCTTCCCGCTCCAGCTCGCGCCACCGCCGAAGTCGGTCGCGTGGACGACGCTGCCGGAGAACACGTCGCGGTCCGCCACTTCGGGGATGCGCGGCTTGTTGTGCGCGCCTGTGGCGACGACGAGATGGCCGGTCCGGAGGGTGCGCCGCTCGCCGTCGGAGCGCGTGACCTCGACGTCCCAGCGCCCGGCGGAGGCGTCGTACCGCACCTCGCCGAGCCTGGCGCCGGTCCAGACCGGGATGTCGAGCAGCGTCGCATAGGACTCGAGGAAGTCCCCGAACTTCGAGCCGGGCGTGAAGGTCGGCCAGCCGGCCGGGAACGGGAGGTAGGGAAGCGCCTCGACCTGCACCGGGTCGTGCAGCGCGAGGGCCGAATACCGGGTGCGCCAGTTGTCGCCGACCCGGCCATGGCGCTCGATGACGAGCGCGCCGATGCCGATGCGGAGCAGCCGCGCCGCGAGCATGAGGCCGTTGTGCCCGGCGCCGACGATGACGACCTGGGGATCGGCGCGGCGGAAATCGGCGTCGACCTCGTCTTCCCACGACGGCCGCCCCACGACCGGCTTGTGCACCTTGCCGATCGGGCGACGGTCGCCGACCGCCTCGGGGCGGCCGGCGAGTTCGGTGAGCTCGAGCACGACGTTCGCGGCGACCAGGCTCCCGTCCTGCTCGATGAGACGGATGACGCCCTCGCCCGTGCCGACGTCGTTGGCGAAGCGCACGAATGCGTTGATCGCCGGGGTCGCCCCGCTCGCGTCGCGCCATGCCCCGTCCACGGTGTCGCGGATGCGCAGACCGGTCACCGCCGCCGAGCGCGCGGCCCGGGCCAGCCGCCGGCCGACCTCCTGCTCTCCGGCGAAATGCCGGATGTCCCAGTCGGTCGCGAGCAGATCGCGGAACGTCCCGCTGGGTGCGAACAGCGCCGAGATCGCCGAAGCGTCGCGGGCGGCGAGCGCCGCCTCGAAGTCGGCGAGCCAGGCGTCGGCAAGGGCGGCCGGTGCGAGGGTGCCGGTGGCATCCGCGAGATCGGTCATCTGATTCCTTTCGAATCCGGATGAGGGTTCCTGCTGGCTAGGCGGCCGATTTCCGCTGCCCGGGGGTGAACGAGACCTGAATCGACGCGGGGCCGCTGACCGACGGCACTTCGGGCAGGTCGTGCCATTGGGCGGGCCCGGCGAGCTTGATGTCGGGCATGCGGCTCATGATCGCGGTGAACATGATGACGAGTTCCTGGCGTGCCAGGTGGGAACCGAGGCAGAAGTGGCGGCCGGCGCCGAATGTGAGGTGCGGGTTGGACTTTCGCGTGATGTCGAAGGTTTCGGGGTCGGTGAAGACCTCGGGGTCGCGGTTGCCCGCTCCGTAGTAGGAGACCACCTTCTCGCCCTTGGCGATCTTCTGGCCGCCGACCTCGGCGTCACGGGTCGCGGTGCGGGCCTGGAAGATGATCGGCGGGTCCCAGCGCAGGATCTCCTCGACCGCCTGCGGTACCAGGGACGGGTTCTCGACCAGCATCCGGTGCTGCTCCGGGTGCTGGAACAGGGCCAGCATGCCGGTTGACAGGGCGTTGCGGGAGGTGTCGCCGCCCGCGGCGACGAGCAGGTAGAAGTCGATGGCGAACTGCATCTGATCTATGGGCATCCCGTCGATCTCGGTGCGCACGATCCGCGCCAGCGCACCGTCGTTGCCCTGGCCTGAGCTGAATGTCTTCCAGGCGTCGCCGGCGTGCTGGTTCATCACCGCCAGGGCTTCCGCGCCGGGGCCCTCGAGCAGGCTGCCGCCGCGGGTGAGCACGTCGGAGGCGTGGAAGAGCTCGAGCGATTCCTGGCGGGGGAGTCCCAGCAGGTCGGCGATGACAAAGCTGGCGAGTTTGCCGGAGATGTCCTCCACCAGGTCGCATTCGCCCTTCTCGATCACCTCGTCGATGACCGCGTCGACCAACTCCCCCATGTCGGCCTGCTTCGACCGGACCTGGGTCAGGCTGAGTTCGGCGGCGAGGTAGCGACGGTGGGCGGTGTGGCGCGGCGGGTCGGAGAAGAGCAGTTGCTTGTGGGTCTCGTCGCCCACCAGGTGTTCGTCGTTGAGCAGGGTGTTGGGCTCGGAGGAGAACACCTCCGAGTTGGTCTCGAGGACCTTGATGTCGGCGTGGCGGGTCAGCACCCAGAAGCCGCGACCTTCCGGGTTTGCGTGCCAGTGCACGGGGTCGTTCGCGCGCAGCCACCGGTATACCTCGTACGGCTGGCGGGTGCGGAATGCGGCCGGGTCGAGCAGATTGACGTCCACGCTGGCTCCTCTGACTCCCTGTGTCCACTAGCGGCGCGGGCCTCGGCGGGTGAGGCCCGCACTGGTACTAGATTTATGATCTAGAACACAATAGTATCATGTCTGTAATGACTGTCAATGACGCTTTATGGTGGTCCAGTAACTATGTTGGAAGGGGTCGATAGCAACCGGAGTGGGAGAGCATATGAAGTTCACTGCCGGGCACGGGCGAACCACCACGGCCACCGGCATTACGTGATGAACCACGTCTGTGAACTCGGCGGCGACACCGTTCGATGACGCCCGTTGCTGTTCAGGGCGTCGTGACCAGACCTGGCAGCTGCGCGGCGCTCGCGGCCAACGGCGGGATGCACTGGATAGCGGTGGCGCCGGTACCCACCACGCCGACAACCTTGTCGCGCAGGTACTCCAGGTCCTGACCGGTGTAGTCGTAATCCCAGCGGCTGGTGTGGAATGAGTGGCAGCTCATCTCGGTGATCCCCGGGACATGCTCTCCCAGACCATGCCGGTCACGCGGGTGTGGAAGAGCGCGGTGTCATAGAGATCGTGATGGCGCGCGACGGCCCGGAGATGACCCCAGATCTCGGCGGCGGAAGCGTACCTGTCGCGCGGTACATACCCGAGCTCTTCCAGGTATGGCAGGTAGACCAGCGACTCGACGTCGCACATCGCCCCGGGATAACGGTTCCAGTACCACACCCCGCCGAAATCGCCTGCGGCGTCGACGATCCTGGTGTCGGTGACGCCGGCCTTGCGTAGCTCGGCCGGGGCGACGATTCCGGCCATGCCACCGCCGACGACGAGCACCTCCACGGAGTCCTGGACCGGATGCCTGGTCACGACCGGGGTGTACGGGTCGTCGAGGTACCGGCTGAGCGTCCCGGTCAGATCCGCGATGTCCCGGCGCGGACCCGCCAGCCGTTTCTCGCGCTCGGCGTCGTAACGGCGGCGGAGCGCGTCCGCATCGAAACGCGAGTCGGCGAAAGACATCGAGAGTACTCCTGCCATACTTATGTTTTAATTGTCCTATCTTTCACGATAGGTGTTGCGGAGGAGCGGTTCCCAGTCGGCCGTGGCCGGGTGAAGGGCTACCTAGAGGTCGAGCACGAGGCGTGGAGTTCGCGATCGTGAGACGCACACCATCATGGTCTCGTTGCTCTCCTGTTCGGAAGGGCTGAGCACGGAGTCGCGATGCTCGGGGACCCCTTCCAGGACCATGGTTTCGCACGTGCCGCAGGTGCCGTCCCGGCAGGAGCTCGGCACCGGAACATCCTGATCGTCGAGCACGTCGAGAATCGAGCGATCCTGCGGAACCGTCAGCGTCACACCGGTAGCGGACAGTTCGATCTCGAACGAGGTGTTCTGGTCGTCATCGACCGCCTTGGCGGTGAACCGCTCGATGTGGAGTGCGTCGGTCGGCCATGCCGCACAACGGGTTTCCACCGCGTCGAGCAGGGGCGCCGGGCCGCAACAGTAGATCGTGGTGTCCGTGCGGGGCGTGCCGATGAGTGTCTCGAGGTCGATGAGTCCCCGCTCATCCTGCGGAATCAGGTGCACGCGGTCCGAGCCGAACCGGGTGAGGAGGTCGTCGGCGAATGCCATCGTGGTCCGAGATCGCCCGCCGTAGTGGAGTTCCCAGTCCAGACCGCGTTCGGTGGCCTCGGCCATCATCGGGATGAGCGGCGTGATCCCGATTCCGCCGCCGATGAACAGGACTCGCTTGCCGGATCCGAAGGCGAAATGGTTACGCGGGCCACGAGTCCGGACTGTGGTGCCCTCTTGCAACGATCGGTGGATATACGCCGAGCCACCCCTGCCCTCCGGCTCCAGGAACACCGCGACTGTCCAGGTGGTGGCGTCGGCCGGGTCGCCGCACAGCGAGTACTGGCGGACCATCTCGTCGGGAAGTAGCAGATCGATGTGGGAGCCGGGACTCCACGCGGGAAGCTCGCGACCCTCGGGGTGGCGTAGCTCCAGCAGGATGACCTCCGAGGTCAGCGATGCCCGCCGGGAAACCAGCAGAGCCGCTGTCGGTTCCGACTCACTCGAGTGTGCGCTCATTACTGGCTCCGGCCTCGCGTTCTTGGAAAGTGTTGTCTTGGTGGATGATTGGAACATTCGTCTGAAGTGGGTAGATTTCTCCGGCCGCGGTCCGGCCGACTCGGGGATGAACCGAGCCGACCGGACCGACCTGAAAAGCCGGTGACACGGGCGAGTTCCGCATTCGACTGCCACCCCTGCGCCGCTCACGCGGGCCTACGGTGCGATCAGTCGACCCGGATCGCCTGCATCGGGCACAGCGCGGCGGCGCTCTGTGCCGAATCGGCGTCGTCATCGGTCAGCTCGGGCGAGACGTACTCGTCGGTGGCCTCGTTGCGGAACGACAGCTTCCCGTCGTCATCGAGTGTGAACATCTCGGGCGCGGTGAAGCTGCACTGGCCGATGTTCTGACAGACCGCGAGGTCGACAGCGAATTTCATGATTTCCCTTCGGATTCGATACGACGGCTCAGCCGAAGATCGGTTCGACCGCGCCGTCGGCGACCTTCGGTCCGGGGGTGAATCGCACCGGGATGCCGTGCGGTCCGCCGACCATCGGCGGCTCGCCGAGCTCGGGCCAGTCGACCGGTCCGGCGAGTTCCATATCGGGCATCCGGCGGATCATCGCGCCGAACATGGTGGTCAGCTCCAGCCGCGCGAGGTGGGCGCCGAGGCAGTGATGGCGGCCGCCGCCGAAGGTCAGGTGCGGGTTGAGCTTGCGGGTGATGTCGAAGGTGTCCGGGTTCTCGAACACCTCGGGGTCGCGGTTCGCGGCGCCGTAGTACATGACGACCTTCTCGCCCGCGCGAATCTTCGTGCCGCCGATCTCGGTATCGCGGGTGGCGGTGCGGCGCATGGCCATGATCGGCGGGGTGAAGCGCAGGATCTCCTCGAGCGCCTTGGGCAGCAGCCGCGGATCATCGACGATGGCCTGCCGCGCCTCGGGATGCTCGAACAGGGTAAGCATGCCGGTCGAGAGCACGTTGCGGGAGGTGTCGCTGCCCGCGCTCACCAGGAGCTGGAAGTCGATCTGGAATTGGAACTCGTCGACCGGAATACCCATGATCTCGGCGTGGGCGATCCGGCTGAGGGTGTCGTTGAGCGGGGTGTCCTTGCGCTCGTTCCATGCGTCGGTCGCATGCTGGAACAGCGTCATGGTGGCTTCCAGGCCGATGCCCTCGGTCGTGCTGATGGACCGGGTCAGGACCTCGGCGGCGTGGAACATCGCGAGGGAGTGGTCGCGATCCAGGCCCATGAGGTCGGCGATGGCGAAGCTGGCCATCTTGCCCGACAGATCCAAGACCAGGTCGGCTTCGCCCTTCTCGATCACCAGATCGATGATCGAGTTGACCAGCCGTTCCATGCCCTCGCGGGCGGGTCGGATTCGGCTCAGGCTGATCTCCGCGCCGAGCATCTCGCGGTGCGCGGTGTGGTGCGGCGCGTCCGAGAAGATCAGGTGCTTGTGCGTCTCGTCGCCGACCTGGTTCTTGTCCGAGATCGTCACCGTCGGCTCGTTCGAGAAGGTCTCGCTGTCGAGTTCGACCTGCTTGATGTCCGCGTGCCGGGTGAGCGCCCAGAACCCCGGGCCATCCGGCTCTTCCTGCCAGTGGACCGGGTCGTTCTCGCGCAGATACTTGTAGATCTCGTAGGGGGGACCGGTGCGGAAGTTCTCCGCGTTCTGCAGGTCAGTGTTCATCGGTGTTCCTTCGTCATGGGTATGGCGAGTTCTCGAAAGCGCTCCGCGGACGGGCTGTACCACCGGAGCTGTCTAAGCATTGTGCAATTATGTTGTGACGGAGTCAACACTACTTCAGCTTGCAATTTCGCCGGGTCTTCCTGCGTGTGGGGTTGACGCGCTATGCTTCAGTGGCACATTAGTAACACCATTAAATTTGGTGCCGGTCTCGTGGCCGCCGCAGTTGCGGCGGCCGGTCGAAGCCTGCGAATGATTGGAGAGATGCGTGGGCAAGTTGGATGGCAAGGTCGCCTTCGTAACTGGTGCGGGACGCGGGCAGGGCCGCAGCCACGCGGTGCGGTTCGCCAGTGAGGGCGCCGACATCATCGCGATCGACACGACGGCCACGGTGGGCACCGTCCCGTACCCGCTGGCGACCGCCGAGGACCTCGCGGAAACGGCGCGGTTGATCGAGAAGACCGGGCGGCGCGTCGTCACCGGGGACGCGGACGTGCGCGATTATGCGGGCGTGGCCGCCGTCGTCGAACAGGGAGTGGCCACCCTGGGCCGTCTCGACATCGTCGTCGCCAACGCGGGCATCTGCAGCACGGCGCCGACGCTCGAAATGAGTGAGTCGGTCTGGCAGGACACGATCGACGTCAATCTGACGGGTGTGTGGAAGTCGCTGAAGGCGTCGGTGCCGCACATCATCGCCGGCGGCCGCGGCGGTTCGGTGGTCATCACGAGCTCGCTGGCGACCGTGCTCGCCCACGAGAACACCGCGCACTATGCGGCGGCCAAGGCGGGCCTGGTCAGCCTGATGCAGGTGATGGCCAAAGAGCTTGCCCCGCAGAATATCCGCGTGAACACAGTGCATCCGACAACCGTCGCCACGGACATGATGCTCAACGAGGCCGCCTACCGGTTGTTCCGTCCGGAGCTGGAGAATCCGGGCCGCGCGGACTTCGAAGAAGTCACGGCGAAGCTCAACCGTCTTCCGGTCGCGCTTCTGGAGCCGGAAGACATCACCGGCACCGTCCTGCACCTGGTCTCCGACGACGCCAAGTTCATCACGGGCACAACGCAGTTGATCGATGCCGGGGGCGCTCTCTGACCCAGGCTCCTACGCCTGGTCGAAGCGGCTGTGCCGCTTCGACCAGGACCGGCAAGCTCTCCGGTGCAAGGCATTCGGACTGCTTGCCGGTCTCCGGCCGGACATTCGGGGCACGGTTGGCGCGCAGCCGCGGGCGTTCGCCGCAGGGTGAGCCGCATTCCATCGACATGGTGACCGTCCGTTCACACTGATAAGCTAATTCTCTGTTCTGGCAGTGTAGATCGTTCGCTGGACATATGCTTGCAGCCGTGAATGATCGTTCTCCTCGGCGTGGCGCGTCTCAGACGAGTCACGGGGGCGAATCCATCAAGCGCAATGTCGGGGTGGAGAGGGTTATTACATGAGTAGAAGGCGATTCGGCGTCGCACTGATCTGTGCGGTTGGCGTTGTGGGTCTATCGGCTGTGCCTGCCGAA